>NZ_CM185031.1:2182500-2185000 GCF_059683585.1 Mesorhizobium sp. RCAM 06353
AAGCTACGGGGAGGTGCGAATACCCTTTGATCCGTAGATTTCCGAATGGGGAAACCCACCTAAGGTACTTGGAAAATCAGAGCAGCAGGGTGACTTGCTGCTGTGGTTTCCAAGTATCGATAATAGGTAACTTATCCTGAATACATAGGGATAAAGTGGCGAACGCGGGGAACTGAAACATCTAAGTACCCGTAGGAAAGGACATCAACCGAGACTCCGGAAGTAGTGGCGAGCGAACCCGGACCAGGCCAGTGGCGATTGAGAGACAAGCGGAACCTTCTGGAAAGTAGGGCCATAGTGGGTGACAGCCCCGTACGCGTAATGCAATCAATCGTCCTCGAGTAAGGCGGGACACGTGAAATCCTGTCTGAAATTGGGGGGACCACCCTCCAAGCCTAAGTACTCGTGCATGACCGATAGCGAACTAGTACCGTGAGGGAAAGGTGAAAAGCACCCCGACAAGGGGAGTGAAAGAGTACCTGAAACCGATTGCCTACAAACAGTGGAAGCCCAAGGTTCGTCCTGGGTGACCACGTACCTTTTGTATAATGGGTCAGCGACTTAGTGTGACGAGCAAGCTTAAACCGCTAGGTGTAGGCGCAGCGAAAGCGAGTCTGAATAGGGCGTTCAGTTCGTCGCATTAGACCCGAAACCGAGTGATCTAGCCATGAGCAGGTTGAAGGTAAGGTAACACTTACTGGAGGACCGAACCCATAACTGTTGCAATAGTTCGGGATGACTTGTGGCTAGGGGTGAAAGGCCAATCAAACTCGGAAATAGCTGGTTCTCCGCGAAATCTATTTAGGTAGAGCGTCGACCGAATACCCCAGGGGGTAGAGCACTGGATGGGCTAGGGGTCCTCACCGGATTACCAAACCTAACCAAACTCCGAATACCTGGGAGTACTAGTCGGCAGACACACGGCGGGTGCTAACGTCCGTCGTGAAAAGGGAAACAACCCTGACCTACAGCTAAGGTCCCCAAGTTATGGCTAAGTGGGAAAGGATGTGAGGATCCCAAAACAACCAGGATGTTGGCTTAGAAGCAGCCATCATTTAAAGAAAGCGTAACAGCTCACTGGTCTAAATAAGGGTCTTTGCGCCGAAAATGTAACGGGGCTAAAGCCATACACCGAAGCTTAGGGTTTGGTCCGCAAGGGCCAAGCGGTAGCGGAGCGTTCTGTAAGCTGATGAAGCCATACCCGTGAGGGGTGGTGGAGGTATCAGAAGTGCGAATGCTGACATGAGTAACGTAAGGGGAGTGAGAGACTCCCCCGCCGAAAGACCAAGGGTTCCTGCTTAAAGCTAATCTGAGCAGGGTTAGCCGGCCCCTAAGACGAGGCGGAAACGCGTAGTCGATGGGAACCACGTTAATATTCGTGGGCTTGGAGGTAGTGACGGATCATTGAGGTAGTCCAATCTTATCGGATTGAACGGGCTGCTGCGTGGTTCCAGGAAATAGCTCCTCCTTATAAACCGTACCCGAAACCGACACTGGTGGTCTGGTAGAGTATACCAAGGCGCTTGAGAGAACTATGCTGAAGGAACTCGGCAAATTGCACGCGTAACTTCGGAAGAAGCGTGACCCTTTTCTACGCAAGTAGAGGAGGGTGGCACAGACCAGGGGGTAGCGACTGTTTATCAAAAACACAGGGCTCTGCGAAGTCGCAAGACGACGTATAGGGTCTGACGCCTGCCCGGTGCTGGAAGGTTAAGAGGAGGGGTGCAAGCTCTGAATCGAAGCCCCAGTAAACGGCGGCCGTAACTATAACGGTCCTAAGGTAGCGAAATTCCTTGTCGGGTAAGTTCCGACCTGCACGAATGGCGTAACGACTTCCCCGCTGTCTCCAGCATAGACTCAGTGAAATTGAATTCCCCGTGAAGATGCGGGGTTCCTGCGGTTAGACGGAAAGACCCCGTGCACCTTTACTATAGCTTTACATTGGCATTCGTAGTGGCATGTGTAGGATAGGTGGTAGGCTTTGAAACCTGGGCGCCAGCTCAGGTGGAGCCACCCTTGAAATACCACCCTTATTACTATGGATGTCTAACCGCGGCCCGTTATCCGGGTCCGGGACAGTGTATGGTGGGTAGTTTGACTGGGGCGGTCGCCTCCTAAAGAGTAACGGAGGCGCGCGATGGTGGGCTCAGAACGGTCGGAAATCGTTCGCTGAGTGCAATGGCATAAGCCTGCCTGACTGCGAGACTGACAAGTCGAGCAGAGACGAAAGTCGGTCATAGTGATCCGGTGGTCCCGCGTGGAAGGGCCATCGCTCAACGGATAAAAGGTACGCCGGGGATAACAGGCTGATGACCCCCAAGAGTCCATATCGACGGGGTTGTTTGGCACCTCGATGTCGACTCATCGCATCCTGGGGCTGGAGCAGGTCCCAAGGGTATGGCTGTTCGCCATTTAAAGCGGTACGTGAGTTGGGTTCAGAACGTCGTGAGACAGTTCGGTCCCTATCTGCCGTGGGTGTAGGAATATTGAAAGGATCTGT
>NZ_JCASIY010000001.1:0-298334 GCF_059683585.1 Mesorhizobium sp. RCAM 06353
TCGTAGGTGCGGCGCGTGGCGACTTCCAGCGGCTTCACCTCATCGAGCTGTCGGTCGATGTCTTCGATTTCGCCTGACAGCCGCTCGGCGCGTTTCAGCAATCCTTCTTGTTCGGCCTCCAGAGAATGTGTTGCCTTCGCAAGGTCGGCCCGCTCCGACGCGATCTTAGCCATCTCGGCCCGAACCGCCCTCTGGGTTATCTCGACCTCGTCGATGCCATGCGCGTGAAGCTGATGCGATGGATCCGCGCCGCAGAGGGGGCAGGGCCTGCGCGCTCCTGCCAGCAGAGCTGCGCCCCCTTCCTCAAGCGATGCGAGTCGCTGTAGGTCGCTTTCGTAAACGCTCTTGAGCAAAGCAAAGCGCTGCAGCGAGAGCGATATCTCGGTCTGACGCTCCTGGGCGTCTCTGAGAGATTCCATCGTCGACCGGCGATCCAGGCGAAGATCGTCCAACAGCGATTGGCGATCCGACATCGTCTGCTGGAGGTCGCGGATCGCTGCGGTTTGCTTTTCGGCCTGATCGTTCAGGTCCGGGTCGCCGGGATAATCTCGCTCCCATTCCCTTTGCGCGCCCGCAATCATTTCGTCGATGATTTCGACCTTGCCCAAGTTCGCGGTTCGCTGGGAATCGGGATTTTGGGTGGTGACGATCGCGGAATCGTCGACGCCGGTCAGGATGAATTTGAGAACGTTCTTGTCGAATGTCTCGCCGCTGCGGTCTGAAATTCGGATGGGGCTCCACTCCCCCATCATGTTCGTTTCTTCGGTGTAAACGAAGGCGGCATAGTGCCGGAACGTGAAAACGCTCTTGTCGCCGGTTAGCGTTCGAGCGATCTCCTTCGCGCCAACCCCGAGTTCGCCGAGCAGGAAACTCGACAGGTTCTCGCCCTTGGCGCGATGATCCCAGGATAGCATCCGATCGGGCCGACCAGCCGACTCCGGATCCACCGAACCGATGTGGAGACCGAAATCCCCGCCCTTCATCGCCCGCTCCAGCGTCACTGTGCCAGTTACAGGAAGCTCAAGCTCGAGCCAGCATTTGTCGTAACCCTGGGCCTCGGTGATCGGCGGCAGCGGCGTCTTGGCGCCAGACATGAAGTCGAGCGCCTTGACGATATAGGACTTGCCACTGTTCGAGGCGCCCCAAATGACATTGATGCGCTCTCCGAACATGAGAGTGACGAGCTTTTTTCCAGGCCCGGTAATTGCAAGACGGCGAAGGAGGAAGCGCGCTGGATCGGAAGTGCTCATATCGGGCCTGTCTGGAAGGCGTCGGTCCAATCGCCGATCCGCTCCCGCACCAGCCGCTTGAACTGTACCTTGCTGTGGGTCTTCACCTGCTCGGCGAGCCAACGAGCACAGGCCTTCATCTGCACGGAGTAGTCCGTTTCGAGCAGTTCGACATAGGCCGCGGCCTCCTCGGAGGCGCGATAAACGATGCCTTCCTCGGCGCTCTCCTGGTCAACGAGATGGCATCGTTGCATGAGCTGCAAGCTCGCCTCGATCAATCTCCGCCGGACGAGAAGCTCACCTTTCCGGCCGGGGACCTCGGGATGCAGGCTAGGGGGGCCGCCAAGATCAGCGGTGTGTACCACGACATGATCGAACAGGACCATCTCGGCGAGGTCCAGCGTCTCCGGCCGCAAATGTTCCAGCACTACGACGGCCCTGATGCCCGCCTCGAGAGGAGAGTTGAATAATCCGCCGAAATCGCTCCCGCTCACGGCGCCCATTTCAGCCTCCCTTCATTCGCGAGGTGATGGCAAATCCCCTGCTTTACGGGGACGCGCACCGTGCGGCCGATCAAACTTGCCGGCAGGATCGATGCGTGCTTCATGACCGCGTCGACACGCCGGAGAAGCGTCTCGTGCCGATCGCGGTGCACCTCGATGACGCCGTGATACACGTCGTCCTCGAACGTCCCAATCGCGCCTGGAGTCGTATTGTCCCGGTGAAACCGCTTGAACGAGGCGGCTTCGAAAAAGCGTGTGCGTTGATCGCGGAAGTGCTCGCCGAGATCCGCATGCGCCAGGACATCGTCGGCCGATATGAAGGCGCCGCCGCTGGCTTCTCCATAGACGTGCCGGAGCTGGTCGACATAGTACGCCTCCTCCGGCTGAATGGCCTGCGGCGCTTCGCCAACGGGGGCCTCGTCCGGCACCAAACCAAGCACCTTGGACAAGGCTGGTCCCGCGGCCTGGTCCTTCACCAGCATCGGGGCGGTCAGGTGCTCGACGCGCGAAAAATCGAAGCCCTCGATCGCCGCTCTGATTTCCGGGGTTAGCGCAACCGTCTCGCGCCGAGTAATGCTCTTGGAGCAGTGCTCGTCCCAGCCATCGATCAACGCGGTTCCCAGAGTCGAAGGGTTGTTGATCAGATCCATCAACGAGCCGACGATGCCGCGCGGTGCGACGAACACATATTTTTCGGGCAGGGTTTTGAATGCCCCCTGACAATGATGGAAAAACACCTTGCCTAGTTCGGCGAGCCCCTCGGACTTTCCGAGTTTGCCACCTCGCGTCTTGCGTTTGCACTGAAAGAGATGCCAAGGCCCTTCGTGCCGAGCGCGGGTCAAGAAGCCGATCACGTCGCGGCCCTTGTCGTTTGCGGCGCCAATTCGTTCGACCCGATCGTATTGCTGGGAACGACGCTCCACCCACACCTCGATGAATTCTTCGAGCTGCGTGTCGTCGATCTCCATCAGCCGAACAGCGAGGCTAGTCATGCCGGCCTCCGTTCAGACGCGTCTCCAGCGAGCTGATGCTTTCGAGCACAGCCGCAAAATGCGGAGGATTGCCAAAGATCATGCCCTGCATGGCCCTATAGTCGACACGCAGTTGCTCGATCATAGCGTGATGCGGGGCAAGCGCGAACGAACCGGGCGCGGCGCTTACTAGGTCGAAATCCGGACGATCGAAGAACATTCGCGCGTGCGCGATGCAGTCCGCGCCGAGCGCAGTCTCGGCGATCGCGGCCGCGCCGACCGGCGCCGCGGCGAGCCGGTGCAGATCATAATAGTGACGCGACACGCGTTGTCCGCCCCCGCGCAGCCCGCCACGCTTGTCGAACCAGCGCCGCAACCCGTGGAGGATGACGACCTTGTCCCAGAAGGTGCGTTCGGGATCGACCGTGCGAACGGCCGGCACGGTCAGGTCGAGCCCTGGCAGATCCTCATCGACATAGGGCTTGATCGAGACGTCGCTGTTCGGGTCGAGCGCGGATTTCGCGCCGGACTCGATCTTGATCGCGGCACGGACATACTCCGATCGCGGCGCCGCAGAAGGATACCAGAGCAGCAGGGTCTGACCGTCGGGATCGGCATCATCGGCTTCCACTCGCGCGGTGCCAGCCGTCATCCCGGCGGCCTTTAACCTGGTCTGCAGAATCGACATCAATTCATCGCGAAGGGGGCCGTTGATGTAGGCTCTGCAAGCGCCCTTGATCGCATCGAGACGTGCCTTGCGTTTTTTGCCGCTGAGCCCTTCTAGCTCCTCGATGGTCGCCGGCTCGCCGATATCGTCACGAAACACTGTGACATCAATGTCTTCAGAGAAACGCTCGATCAGACCAAACCCTTTGGACAGGGAAGTGCCACCCTTGAAAAGAAGGCGGGGACCGTCTTCTTTCAGTTCATTAAACAAAGCATCCAGCGTCCAACAGACCCAGAAATCCTTCTCGATGTTCTGGGCCGATGTGCCGAGGCGTTGCGCCGTCGTATCGAAGGCGCTCAGCATTGCGTCCGACCCGGCCGCGAGAACTTCGTCGAATGCCGGATTCATGCCTTCGCCGCTGCGGTTGCGCCGCGCTTGGCGGTTTGTGTCTTCTGGGTAGAGAGGGGCTTCCGCTTGGTCGGGAGGGAAGTGCGAGGCTGATCATCATCGCCATCAGTCTGTCTTTGCCGATGACGAACACGATCCGCATGCCGATGATGAGCGCCTGCGTTGTTATCAATGAGTGGCTTGAGGAACACCCACATCCATGTCGGAAGCGCTGTCATACCGGCAACGAGATCCGCTCTTAGAGGAGGTCCCATCATCGGGTCCTCAAAAAGCTTGGCGAGCTTGCGCCTCACCTGGTCGCTCTCCCCTTCACGAACCAGGAGGTCGCGCAGCCAGTGAAGCGCCTGGACGACGCGCATCGCTGGCCGTCCGGCCCAAAACAATTTGCTGGCCGCTGTCGGACGGAAGATGATCGTCACGTTGCCGAGCTTGATCGCGCGTCGCCGCGCGTCAGTATGAACCACGATTTTCGCCGGAACTGCGTCGGTCAGACCCAGATCGTTTGCTGCGGTCATGCCGTCGACGAGCATCCGGGTTTGGTCACGCCGCCCAACAGCGTCGATGACTGAGCGCGGATCAGGCGGGTTAGGTTTCTGGGTGAGTTTGTTGAAGCCAGGCTGATCGTACAGCCCGCGATCAATCCGCCTGATAGTTTCGGCCTTCGTTAGCCGCTGCAATGCCTTGTCGATCGCATCCCGCGAGGCGAGATCAACGAAATCGCTGGGCGTCCACACCTTGCGCGGCGCGCCCGTACGGATGCGCTCAAGCATGGCTGTCTTCAGGTCGGGCGAGGTACTGCTGCTCATGTCCGAAATTTGTACCTCTTTTTCGGACGTTTGACAACGATGGTGTCCGGAACTCGTATACATGTTTCGGACAATCCAACGGGTCGCGCCGCCCTTTCGCACCCGGTATCGCCGGAAAGGCCGGAAATCCCTATCGCGATATGAGACAAGCAGGTCGGACCTCTATGCGAGAGCGGCCCTTGTCGTTCCTCCCGACAGAACTGCCGCATGTCGGGATGCGTCGTGCTTGTCAGATCGCTTTTAGCTCGAACGCACGGCGTGTTGCCTACGCAGCGGATGAACGCGAGATGTGCATTCGCGCGCCCCGGTTAACCGCTTCCAAGGTTGTTGATGTTCGATGTTTGTTCTATATCGTCACGGCGATGGCGATCGGCGACGAGATTCCTTTCTAGAGGGCGGACATGCGCAGCAATGGCCAAGTAATCTTTGTATCCATGAACGGCGGCATGGTCGTCGTGCATCACGACGACGGATATGCCGTTGTCGAACTCCTTGGAGATGAAGGAACCGTCAGGGTCGGCGATATGGTGCAGGGAGATTGGAACGCGCTTGGCGGTGAGCCGCTATTCGCCGATGGCGAAACACTTGATACCTATTTCCAGGGCAACCGGGGTTCGCGGGACGCGGCGATTCAGATCGCGCGCAACACAGGCGGCGGTTGATGCCACTCGATCATTTCGTTTCACAGGTTCACCTGAAGAATTTCTACACCGACCGTGGCCGCTTGGTGGGCGTGAAGAAGGACGACCTAAAGAAATTCTACGCCAAGTCGGAGGATGTGTGTCGTCGGATTGATGGAAACACCAATGGCTATCTCACCGAGCCACGGGTGATCGAGGAATTCCTGAAGCGCATAGAGCCGAACTACAACATGGCGCTGGATGCCATCCGCCGGCGGGAAATTGACGCGGAGACCGTCTATGTCATCGCCGGTTTCGTGGCCTACGTCATGTCCTGCTCGCCAACGGCCATGCGGATAGGCACGCCACACATTGCGGCGACGCTGCAATCGGGAGCGGAGATGTTGGATGTACACGGGCTTCTTCCGCCCGCGCCGGAAGGACTTGGCGGTCGGAGCCTATCGGATTTGCTCGATGACGGTATGGTTCGCATCAACGTAGATGAGAAGTATCCTCAAGCGATAGGCATATCGGGGATTGAGGCGCGTGTTGCCATATTTGGAAACGCGCTATGGGATGTCATGTTTGCCGACCCCGCCTATGGCGGCTTCTTTACCAGCGACTTCCCCGTGGCGCTCGGCCCGTCGTACGATAATCGTGTCGTAAGCAAGACGGTCCCATTGGCGTCCGATGTCGCTTCATCCGCAATTGCGTGAGCGGGGGAAGGAGCCTGACTTGTCATTTCCAGGGTTTAGGGCCCGTTTCCGCACGTTGCGGCCACAAGAGATGCGAGAGGTCAACCGTGAGTTGGTGCGCGCGGCGGAGTCGGTGGTGCTCTACCATGCAGATACAGACTGGCTTCTCCCTTTTGTCCGCAAGCACCGGGCGTTTCGGGTCGAGTCCATCGTAACTCGGATACCCTCGCCGCTCGGCGGCAAGATGATCGTGGCGACCCAACGGATCCTACCGCGCGCTCGCCCAAGCCCAGCTTGAATTCTTACGAGCATGGCTTTGAGTGTGTCCATACCACTGATCAAGACGCGGCGAGATAGCAGTTCACAGGATTGGACGAATAGGAGGTTCGATGCTGCGGCTCCCGCTGAGCATTTTGGAACAGGGCCCGCGAGCCCCGGTTGTACTTTGCGCGATGCTACGCCACTGCCTCGGAATCGTGTAGAAGTGGATACCAATACCGTTGCAGGGGGGCGCGGTGAAACTGAAACGACTTGAAAAAATGCGCATGGGCGGTACGCGAACGAAGATGCAGCTGAGCATCCCAGTGCCCAGGACGCCTGACGGCAGGGTCTATCGATACTCACCCAATGTCGACGCCCATCCGAGGCATTTTGTACTCGGCGAGACCGTCGTGGGCTTCGCGGCGGATCCTGATAGAGCCGCTCGGTCGAAATATACTGCCGGCACTCCGGGGACTGTCTGCCCGGTGCTGTCACATTGATTTTGGCTTAACGGTTTGACGATAAGTCAGGTTGGCATGGTCGAAGCATGCGCCACCTACAAGAACCATCGCTTCCCGATCGAAATCGTTGCTCATGCCGTCTGGCTTTATTACCGGTTCGGGCTGAGCCTGCGCGATGTTGAAGATGCTGCTGGAGCGGGGGATCGTCGTCTCCTACGAGACCATCCGCCGCTGGGGAAAGAAGCACAGTCCCGATTATGCACGTCGCCTGCGCCGCAAGGCGCCATCGAAAGACGATGTCTGGCATCTTGATGAGGTAGCCGTGCGCATCAACGGCAGGCGGTGCTGGCTGTGGCGCGCCGTCGACCAGGACGGCTATGTGCTGGATGAGATCGTGCAGACCCGCCGCAATACCAAGGCGGCCAGGCGTCTGCTCATTCGTCTGCTGAAGAAGCAAGGCCTGTCGCCGAAGCGTATCGTCACCGATAAGCTGCGCTCCTATTCAGCGGCAAGACGTCAGGTCATGCCCGATATCGAGCACCGGTCGCACAAAGGCCTCAACAACCGGGCGGAGAACTCTCACCTGCCGTTTCGAAAGCGGGAGCGAATTCGGCAAGGCTTCCGCAGCATTGGCTCCCTTCAGCATTTCGTCTCCGTCTTCTCCGCCATACGCAATCTCTTTGTCCCCTCCCGCTCAAACAGGTCCGCCACGCAGATCCGAACTCACCGCCTCAATGCCATGGCAGAATGGAAGGCCGCGGCGTTGCAGATTGCCTGAAAACAGCTGTGGGCTTCCGCGCGTCCACCCTTCAAACAATGTGACAGCGCCGCCATGACCTATGTGGTCGCTAACCAAGCCAACGAGGGCGCTGCTGCTATCATCAGCGCCCTGCCGCTCATAGTATTACGACGCGTCGTCAGCAAACTCCCGGACGACCTCGAACAGGTCCGTGACTCTCCACTGCTGCGCCCTGCCGCCATTGAAGGTAAAGCCCAACCCGGGATTTCCCGGTTTGGTCACTCGCCCTTCGTTGTCCACAACTAGGGTCCGGTCGGCGACGGAGGTGATGTAGCCTGGACGGGTGATGAGGTCCCATTTCTGGGACTTCGTCGGCGTGCCCGTATATTCGGAAAGCACCAGCGGAACATTGGAGGCAATCCTTTCATTCTTGAAATCAAGGGCCAAGGCTTTGCCGCCCGCATGGAGCAGAATGGCATTCTTGCTCACATCAATATCCCAAACGAGGTTAGCGCCGTGTCCTCCACTGAGGGGCCAGAGCCCCACGGCTGCGCCGACGAACTGATCACTAACGCCCAAACCGTAGCTGGGGTTATCTAGCCACCGAATAATCTTTTCTGACATGACGCTATCCTTTCCGAAAATATCCTGTTGGAGTTGAAGCCCTTAAGTTTTAGCATAGAGGGGGTCGATTGTAGGTAACGTTACCGATAAGGTTTGTGAAATGTGCTTTATAAAAGTGTAGTACTTGTCGTATCTTCTATTCTTGGACTTGATGGTGGAATTCGTCGCCGACCGAGGCGGGAATCTGGAAGTCCCGCCGCGAGCATGAGAACCTGGTCCGCCATGCTCGTTTGTCTGCTCCGATTCGAAACTGTGCCGGCCTGACATGTAGCTTTCCTTCTTCTGTTCGATTCATCGCGGCTGCCCGCGACATGAATGCCGGTCGGCAGCTCTCGCCGCCTCGCACCGAAGGGTTTCAAGACTCGTGCCAACTTGGCCGAGTTGGGCCGAAGTTCTCATTTTATAAGGTCTCCTGATTGGTTGTTCCGATAACAACCCTTTGCCAGCCCTTGCAAACGCGAGTACTGGGGCCGCGCCGAGAGCTCCAATGCCAAATCGAACGTCATTCGCAAGCCAAGTGTTCGCTTCGGCTCGGGTCTTCCTTTGGCCCCCGTGCGTGTCTTTCCGCAAACCCTCTTGTGTCCGAAGGTGGACAAGAATGTCGGAAGCCCGACTAAAAGGCCGAGAGGGCCGGGCCGCAGATACGGAGAAGGGCTGCAACGGGCGTTGGTGCGCGGATAAGAAATCGAACGCATTTCGATCTTTAATGTAGTTGGTTATGCCTGCGTGACTTGACGCCGGATAGACTCCGGGCGTGCCCATGCCAGCATGCGGTTGAGAACGATGCAACCGATGGCAACCTCGGTCTGTTGAGCCGGAAGAGAGCGTGCTCGCAGGCGCCGTCCGATCAGCCCCTTGTATCGTCCGATGGCTGTTTCGCTCAGCGCCCGCTTGCCGTAGCCGGTGGCTGCCTGCCATTTCAGCCGACCGTCGCTTGCGATTGCGGCAATGTGCTTGTCCCTTTGACCAGGCGGTCCGGTATCACCGCTTTCCACCGCCGTGGAACGCGGTGGAATGACGATGTTCGCGGTTGCGCTGTGCTGCAGGATAGACCGATAGGTTGGCTTGCCGATCGGCTGTGAACTGGTCGATCTCGCCGTCGATCTGATCGAGCAGCGGTGCCACCTGGGAAGGATCATCCGTGTCCTGATCTGTCAGCCTTTGGGCAATGATCGCGCCACTTTTGGCATCCACTGCCAGATGCAGCTTGCGCCAGTTGCGACGTGATCTGGCGCCATGTTTCTGCTCCAGCCATTGCCCGGCGCCGTAGACTTTCAATCCCGTGCTATCGACAAGCACATGCAGCGGGCCGTCCGGCAGCGGCGGGTTTCGTCGGGCTGATGGCTCCCACTTCTGTGCCCGACGGCTCAGCGTCGTATGATCTGGAACTGGGACTTTCAGCCCCATGAGATCCAGCAGCGAGTGGAGCAATCCCTCGGTCTGGCGCAGCCGCATTGCGAAGACGCGACCCAGCGTCAGCGCTGTCTCAATGGCGAGATCGGAATACCGGGCTTGGCCGCCGCGGGTCTTGCGTCGCGGAGCGCGCCATCCCGCCAGTGCCTCCGGCGTTACCCATAAGGTCAGGCTACCACGCGGCGCAGACCTGCTTAATAGTCACGCCAATTCGTCACCCTGAATTTCATCTTTCCGACGTGATGACGACGATCTGCGTTGTGTTTGTACGGCATGGCTCTCGCATCAAGCTGATTTCGATCCTGCCTGCCTATCGCCAAACCGTTGACAAAGGATCCATGCACCAACGCTGTGCTGGCCGCCACGTGTCTTGCGTCTTGGCGCTTGCCACCCGGACAGGGCTTCCGGCGTCACCCACAGGGTCAAACTGCCGCGATGACGAAGTCCTGCCTCATATTCTGGCCAGTTCGTCACCCTGAACTTCATCTTCTCAATATGATGGCGGCGGCGGGTATTGTGTTTGAAAGGCATGGCTACGCTACAAAGGCTATTGCGGTTACCGCTTGCCTAAACCCACACCAATAAAAGATCCGTGCACCAACGCCCGTGAACAGCGATGGGCGTCCGAACTCCGGCTGCGCGCCATCGTCAAACGTCACACAGTCGAATTTTCTTACGGAAGGCCCTGCTGCGCAATGGTCGGACCCTCTTTGAGAAGGGCCACTGCCCGCGTCCATCCGGCAGAGGCGCCTTTGATCTTTACCGGAAAGCAGGTAACCGTAAAGCCCTTGGCCGGAAGCTGGTCGAGGTTGGTCAGTTTTTCGAGGTGGCAATAGCCGATCTCGGCTCCCGCCTTGTGTCCTTCCCAGATGATGCTGGCGTCGCCAGTTTCAGCGTAACGTTTGGCGGTGAAGGGGAAGGGGGCATCCCAGCTCCATGCGTCCGTGCCGGTCACCCGCACGCCGCGTGAGGTCAGGAAAAGCGTGGCCTCACGGCCCATGCCGCACCCCTTGCCCAGATAGGCCGGGCTGCCATAAGCGGCGGCGGCCGAAGTGTTGACCAGTACAATTTCCAGCGGGCTCAACGTGTGGTCTATGCGGGCAAGCTCGGCCTCAACGTCGGCGGCAGTCACCACATAACCGTCTGGCAGATGACGGAAGTCCAGCTTCACACCCGGCTGCATACACCAGTCCAGCGGTACTTCGTCGATGGTCATTGCCCGTTCTCCACCGTTCATGGTGGGGTGATAGTGCCATGGCGCATCAAGGTGGGTGCCGTTGTGCGTGTTGACCTTGCACTCTTCCACTGCCCAGCCATAGCCACCGGGCAGCTGATCCACGCCGAGTCCGGGAAAGAACGTCACCATGCCTTCGGCGCTTTCGCGATGCCCGACATAGGTGATTGCGGGGCGGATCGGCGGCGGGTCCGCTGGCGTTTCATTGTCGAGGGCGATGGAGAGATCGATGATGCGGCGGGCCATGGAGTTCCTCCTCAATAATCATTCGAAGACACAGCCGACGACGTCAGCGCTGGTATCTTTGCACCCTTTACCCGGAAGCGGAAAAGATCAAACAAAATCAATGCAAAATGCTTCCCGCGCACAGGTCTCCTAGACGCGGCGCTGCAGATCAGCCGAATTCGAGCCGCGCTCTTCCGCAGCGAGCTGTTCGGTGCCGTAGGCTTTCAGAAACATTTCGACACCCGACCTGACAACATTCTCGATCTCAGCGGGGCTTGGCGCCTTGGTGCGATACGCAAATATGCACTGGCGAAACAGGCCGGCCAGACACAGTTCGGTGAATTGATAGGCGGCCAGATCGACATCGTCGATCCGAAGCAGGCCGCGTTCGATGGCGGCATTGAGGAATTCCATGACCTTGTCATGGCCGCGTTTGGAGCCGCGTTCGTAAAACCGCGCGCCAAGTTCGGGAATTCGTTCCGACGCGCCTATCACCGTGCGCTGCGCCTGGATGACCTTGGCCGACGTGATCTTGACGGACAGAACCATGCCGAACTTCACCAGCATGCCCCTGGGCGCTGTCACATTGTTTGAAGGGTGGACGCGCGGAAGCCCACAGCTGTTTTCAGGCAATCTGCAACGCCGCGGCCTTCCATTCTGCCATGGCATTGAGGCGGTGAGTTCGGATCTGCGTGGCGGACCTGTTTGAGCGGGAGGGGACAAAGAGATTGCGTATGGCGGAGAAGACGGAGACGAAATGCTGAAGGGAGCCAATGCTGCGGAAGCCTTGCCGAATTCGCTCCCGCTTTCGAAACGGCAGGTGAGAGTTCTCCGCCCGGTTGTTGAGGCCTTTGTGCGACCGGTGCTCGATATCGGGCATGACCTGACGTCTTGCCGCTGAATAGGAGCGCAGCTTATCGGTGACGATACGCTTCGGCGACAGGCCTTGCTTCTTCAGCAGACGAATGAGCAGACGCCTGGCCGCCTTGGTATTGCGGCGGGTCTGCACGATCTCATCCAGCACATAGCCGTCCTGGTCGACGGCGCGCCACAGCCAGCACCGCCTGCCGTTGATGCGCACGGCTACCTCATCAAGATGCCAGACATCGTCTTTCGATGGCGCCTTGCGGCGCAGGCGACGTGCATAATCGGGACTGTGCTTCTTTCCCCAGCGGCGGATGGTCTCGTAGGAGACGACGATCCCCCGCTCCAGCAGCATCTTCAACATCGCGCAGGCTCAGCCCGAACCGGTAATAAAGCCAGACGGCATGAGCAACGATTTCGATCGGGAAGCGATGGTTCTTGTAGGTGGCGCATGCTTCGACCATGCCAACCTGACTTATCGTCAAACCGTTAAGCCAAAATCAATGTGACAGCACCTTCGGCGCATCTGACGACCCGTGGCGGTGCGAAAAACATTCGTCAATTGCAGCGCAGGCGGCACGCGCGACCACAGGGTTCGCACGCTCTCCCGGCCATGCCGGGTTTTGCGAATGACGTTTCCTGTGACGACGCGCTGCGACCATCGGAAGCCGATCTCGTGGAAATACAGGTCGGCATGCTGCGGGCTGATATGATGAAAGACGCCGGCGATGGTACGGCGGACGCGGGAGTTGAAGCCTCCCTCCACCGAATTGACGTGGACGGCGTCGCGCACATACTCACCGCTGGAATGCTTCACTGTCTCATGCTTGGCAAAGCTCTTACCAATGGCTATGAATGCCTTCCACTCGTCGCTCATCAAATGAGCTCCCAATTCGATCTGCGCTTCAATGACGCGTTCGCTTGCTCGCGCCGAGAGACTGGTCACGACCGCGGCACGCGCGTCACCGGCCAGAGTGCCAGGCATGACGTCAGTCGGCCGCCGCACCATCGCCATGACTGGCGTTTTGTCCGTATTCGCCTGGCCTTTCCGGCCGCGGCCCGGAGGCGGGTCGTCGGGATTCTTTCTGGGCCTTCCACCGAGATGGAAATGGTCGATCTCCACCGTGCCGGCGAGCATGTTCTCCCGCGCCACCATGAGACGCAGTGCATGTCCCATCCGCCAGGCCGTTGGCTGGCTCACCCCGAGCGCCTCGGCCAGGCGCACCGACGACAAGCCCTTGTCGGATTGCAGTAACAGCCACATTGCCTTCAGCCAAACACGCAAGGGAAGCTTCGTGGAGTGCAGAGGCGTGTGTGTCGTCACCGTGAACTGGAACCGGCAATCGCCGCTGGAACATTGATAAAGACCCGGTCGGGCGCGACGCTTGCCGGTATCGCGGCCGGCAATCGCAATCGAACGTTTGTATCCGCAGGCGGGGCAGATCCGGCCATCCGGCCACACCATGCTTTCCAGCAACCGACGGCAATGCTGCTCATCCCGGAAGGCCGCGATCATTTCTTCAACAGTCCGAATGTTAGAAAGCGCCGCAAGCATTTCAGGCATTCTCATCTCCTGCAGATCAGCCCGAAGAATCGCATGAAAAGCCATAGATCACAAGGATATTGCGGTCTTTGGTTGATAAAGGCCGCGTCACGCAAAGGGTGAATCACGAACGCACGCGCCTGCAAACCCCCACCGCCCGGTAATCTGCCCCGGTTACATTCTTGACGCCCTAACCCTTTGATTTCTTTGCCCGAAACTTTTCCGCTTGACGAGTAGATAGTAGTATTTCTCGTTAATGTGACATCCCCGCCGCAACAGCTCCAGTTTCTTGTCCCCGAACCGGGCGATATCGGTGATCGCCTCCGCACCGGCCAGCACGCCGAGCAGGCACAACAAAAGAACCCCGGTGAGAGGATAAACCACCTTGCCGCGTTGCCGCGGGTCCGGCAAATCCTCGAAATATCGTAGAAAAACGACCGTCTCCTCGATCGCTCCACTGTCCCATCTGCCAGCTTCCATCGCCGTCCTCCTCAATCGAATCAGAAGACATCGACAGATTCACCACATCAACACTTTGTCACGAACTCATTCACCCGATTGCCCTGGCATTTATGTGCAGACAACGTGACATCGCCCTTGTTCTGACCTATTGTGGCTCCCCGCCCTGCTCTGCGTATAGCGCGACATATGTGGAACGGCCCGCGTTGCAAGGGCTTTTTTAGTCGATTTCATCACGCGGGAACGGTGCAGTCATATGTCCGGCCTTTCAGCGCGGCCCATGACCGCTGGCCTCGATGAAGTCCGCGAAGCGGGTGGCTGATCAATCTGACGTGCTCGAAGCACATTGTCGCGCAAGCCTCTCCCGCGTCGGGATTTCGTCCCGTGGAATCATCGTCTGCTCAATGCACCTCGCCTCTTCCTGGCTCTTCTCCGGTAGCTCGTGTCGGTACTCTGCCCTCAGGCGTTTGCCGCACGAACCGCCATCACACCAGGTTTCCGATAGGTCCCGCCCTTCGTTAGCAGGGCCCAGATGATCCTCGCGATCTTGTTGGCAAGCGCGATGGCGACGACCTTGAAGGGCCGACGCGCTAGCAACGCGGTCAACCAGGGCAGTGCCCTGTCGTTGTTTCTGGCATGGCGCAGGACAGAGGTAGCGCCATTTACAAGGAGAGATCGAAGCTCCGTGTTGCCCATCTTCGAGATGCCGCCCAACAGCTCCTTGCCGCCGCTCGAATGCGACCTCGGCGTAAGCCCAAGCCAAGCGGCAAGGTGACGGCCCGACCTAAACCCGTCCGGATCGGGAACCAGCGCCTTGACGGTCGCCGCTGTGATCGCGCCGACGCCCGGGATCGTGGTCAGACGGCGCATGTCTTCGTCATGCTTTGCCTCGGTGACGATCTCGCGCTCAAGTCGTTCGACCTGTTCGCTCAGAGTGTCTAACTGGTCGACAAGGGCCGTCAGGGCGAAGCGCGCCGCCGCAGGCAGGCGAGCATCTGTCGGGTCACGCACGATCGCGGCTAATGCCGCCACCTTCGCCGGGCCGGCAGCCGCGATGATGCCCAATTCGGACATATGAGCGCGCAAGGCGTTGATCACTTGTGTTCTTTGGCGCAGCAGCAGAGCTCGCGTCCTCAGCACCATCGCCGCCGCCTGTTGCTCGGCCGACTTGATCGGCACAAAGCGCATGGTCTTGCGGGTTACCGCCTCGCTGATCGCCTCGGCGTCGGCAGCATCGGTCTTGCCGCGCTTGACAAAGGGCTTGACGTAGGCCGGCGGGATCAACCGGACGTCATGGCCGAGTGCTGCGATCTCACGCGCCCAGTAATGTGCCCCGCCGCAGGCCTCGAGGCCGACGAGACAGGTTGGCTGCTTCTCGAAGAAGCGCAGCACTTCGGCCCGGCGCAACCGCCTGTTGAACAGCGGCGCGCCTTCGGCGTCTGCGCCGTGAACTTGGAAAACCTGCTTGGCCAAATCTAGCCCGATGGTGTTAATCTGCGTCACGGAACGGTCCCTCCTTGGTGGCGTTGAAACAACGGCCACGTTAGCACTTGATGCTGTCGGAGCGGGCCGTTCCACCTCATCAATCTGGATGAGCATCTCGATGAGGTTGTCATCACCATCGGTGGAAAGAAACACTGGCTTTGGCGCGCCGTTGATCAGGACGGGTTTGTTCTCGACGTGTTGGTGCAAAGCCGTCGCAATGCCAAGGCGGCAAAGCGCTTGATGCGAAAGCTTCTGAAAGGGCAAGGCCGTTCGCCGCGTGTGATGATCACCGACAAGCTTCGATCCTACGGTGCGGCGAAGCGGGAGATCATGCCAGGCGTCGAGCATCGCTCGCACAAGGGCCTGAACAATCGGGCGGAGAACTCTCATCAACCCGTCCGACGGCGGGAGAGGATCATGAAGCGCTTCAAGTCAGCGCGACATCTTCAGCGTTCGTTTCCGTCCACGACCCGATCGCCAACCTCTTTAACGTTCCCCGCCACGATATTCCATCCACCCACCATCGAGAACTGCGAGCAACTGCCATGCAAGCATGGCGCCAAATCGCGCGCCTTCACGCCGAATGAACCAAAGCCTCACTCCCAGATCTTGTCTTCACAGCGTTAAGATTACGGTGCCGTCTCAGCCTATGTCTCCAACAATCCGGTCCCGGTAGGTGAACTCCCTGCCCTGATCGGCCAGGTGCACACAGCGCTGAACGGCACGGCCGGCAGCGTTTCCGCAAAAGAGCCGGAGGCTCTCGAGCCTGCAGTCCCGATCAAGAAGTCGGTGACCCCGGACTACATCATCTGCCTTGAGGACGGAAAGAAATTCAAATCGCTAAAGCGCCATCTGTCGACCGACTATGGGCTGACGCCGGACGAATATCGCGCCAAATGGGGTCTATCGGGAGATTATCCGATGGTCGCGCCGAATTACGCCGCAGCGCGCTCGGCGTTGGCTAAGACGATGGGGCTCGGCCGCAAACCGAAAGAGCCGGAAACGGAGCCGGCGAAGACCCGCAAGAAAGCCGCCGCCTGACTTTATCTCTCGAGGTTCGTTGTGGCGCGCGCAACAGACAAAGTCTGCGCGGTCTGCGCGGAATATGAAAAGGCGAGGAACCAACCCCGCCTTCTCTTTCAAACAGCTTGGTTTCCCCAGGATTCGCGCCGGCTTGCAGCCATCTCCTGCTCCAGCGTTCCGGTCGAGCCTTGTTCTCGCCCGCTTCTTATTGAGCGGCCATCAGTCCTTCCTCGCCGTAACGCGTCCATTCGGCGGTTGCCAGCAGGCAGGCAAAAATTAGCCAGCTTTGCTGAGGCTGCCAGCTGAGGACTTGCCAGTGCGGCGGTCTTGTTCGACTTCATAGTTGATCTTCTGACCATCAGCGAGGGTCGAAAGGCCCGCTCTTTCAACGGCGGAAATGTGGACGAAAACATCCTGACTGCCATTGTCGGGTTGGATAAATCCAAATCCCTTGGTGCTGTTGAACCACTTCACGGTTCCGGTCGCCATATGTGTGTTCCTTTGTAACAATTGCAACGTGGGCAGGCCGTTAGGCCAGTCCCGATTCATAACCGAAAATCTGGAGTTAGGCGCAGCAAAAACGAAAAATTTGCAAGGCCGGTTTGATCGGCCGGCAGCAACTCGCGCGCTTCATCATGACCCTATCATCGTCCTGCGTTTCCGCCGCTCACATAGCCCAAAACAACCGCGGGATCTGAAGCCTAGCAGAGCCATGTCTATGGCTATGATCTCCTCCGAGGACAGCCGTCCGGCGCATTGGCCGCAACACATAGTCCTGCAGGTGACCGTAAACCTTTGAAATTAGGATGCGCCAGGGTCTCGGGTCACGGCAGGTTTCTTGGCCCGAAGGTGATGCCAGGGTGGTTCGGATCGATCCCGCCGGAGCCCGTCGCGTCCCGCGTTCAACGTGAGCGGTTTGAGGACGGAGACGAAGCCGGGTCTCACTGCCGAGAGGCTGCTGCTGGCCGCCGTTCGCGCGCCTGCTTTCCTTATCGCCGCCGCGCCATCTGCCTAGAACGTTTTCGATAGCCGGTGAAATTGACGAGTTGGACGCCAGGCACACTTGCAACCGGACATGATTTCTCCGCTGCTTGGCCGGCAAGGAAGGAAGCGGCGCTCAGCCGGTCAGAAAAGGGCGAAGTGACCTGAGCTCCGAAGCTTCGCTAGCAGGGTGATGGCCGTTCCGCAGGGGTCAATCTTCGCTTGCTCACGCAGCGGAGACGCATCCCAGGCAGCCAACTCTGTCACCAAAAGGGCGGTGTCGCCGTTTACCGATGCGCATCTAAGTTGTCCATTCTTCTCCATCACGATTATTGCCGTACCGGTCACGCCATATCCAATCGCAGCCATGCGCTGAACGCAGATATCGCCGTCGACACGGACATCGAAAAGAACCGATCCAGCGGTTTTCTCCGCAGCGTCAGCCACACGATCACAGAACGGCCGATGCAGGCCTTCGATATTGCCGAGTGACTGCTCAAACAATGCCAATTCAACATGCTCCGCCACCATGGCTGCGAAAATGCGCGCCGGCTGGCTCAATGGACAATAGGCCAGGGCTGACTATCCACACACCAACCGCGCTCCCGATGCCTACATCGCAACTGCGCTTGACCGGCGCTACTTCGCTTGTCCGCGGCATGCCCAAAGCCGTTGCAGCGCTCCTCAAACAGATTGCGCAGGCATCAGAGCCGAAGATGGCCGATAGGACGGACGACCTTCTGATACCACTTCGTTCGTCCTCCCAAGCGCCGCCGCCCTTTTCCCAAGAACCTCTTTGTCTTCGCTAAAATAGCCAAAGTTAAATTTCGAGCGTTTCGGCTTGGCGGAAATTAGGGTCTCGGTGGATAAATCCGCATGGCTTTTGGGGTACTGGCAGGAAGACCGATGCGCGGGCGTGAATGGATCAAGGCATTGCGTCAGGACGACGCTCGGCAGGTGCGTGCGCGCATTGCGGAACTGGAGCGCGACCTCATGGCGACCACACCACAAGGGCGCCATCGACGTTTCGAAGCCGGACATGAACTCCGCAATGCGAAGCTCCGCCTCGACTGCCTTGAGGAATGCATCGCCGGAATATCGCTGAAAGGTGCGCGTTAGCGGCAAGCGCCAAGACGCAAGACACGTGGCGGCCAGCCCCGCTATTCTGATCTGGCGATCGAGACCACCTTGACGCTGGGCCTTGTGTTTGGCCTGCGGCGGCGCCAGGCAGAAGGCTTGCTGGAATCGGTGCTGCAACTGATGGGGCTGGCGCTCGCTGTCCCCGATCATACCACCCTGAGCCGTCAGGCGCGGAAATGGCAATCGCCCAACAAACGGCATGATCGCCAGGTTGCGCCGGAGGGACCGGTGCATGTTCTTGTCGACAGCACCGACCTGCAGGTCTACGGCGCGGGTCAGTGGCTGGAGGAAGAAGCACGGCGCCAGATCCCGTCGCAGTTGGCGCAAGCTGCATCTGGCACTGGATGCCGACAGCGGCGAGATCATTGCCCATACCCTGACTGATCAGGACACTGGCGATGTCTCTCAAGTTGAGCCACACCAATAAAAGATCCGTGTACCAACGCCGTGTTCAGGCAGAAATTCCACTTATAACCCCTGTCCAAATTTCCCGATCCAGCTCTGCCTCCTGCATCATTATCTCTCGCAACCAGATGCTTGCCGGATCGCTATTGTGGAGAGCCGGCCACTGGGCGGCTTCGGTGAAACCGGGAAGCGGCAGCGGAAGTTCGACAACCTGAAGGGGAAACGTGTTTTCGAAATGCCTCACCAGCCGGAGGGGCACGGTCGCTATACGAGCTGTGCCGGACACCATGGGCGGGATCATGCTGAAGCTCTGCACGACGACTTCGACACGTCTTTTAAGACCATGCTCAAGCAAGAACCCTTCCTCGATGGAGGGCTTCAGCAAACGTCCGAACCTGACGCAGACGTGCCTCATCGACATGTATCTCTCGAATGTAAGGTGCCGTGGCAGCTGCTTGTTCGTGGGACAGCCTACGCATACGAGCCTCTCGTGGAAAAGCGCCACTCTTGGATGCGCGTTCGACATGAACACATCCGGAGTGATCAAAAAATCGACCTCACCACGCCGGAGGACCTCATCGGGGCTGCCGTGGAGAGGCATCAATTCGAAGCTGACGGCGGGGGCTTCCCGGGCAACACGCTCCACGACCGTTTCAAAAAACACGAGCGCGGCGAAATCGGAAATAATGATCCTGAAGCGGCGATCGGATCTAGCAGGGTCAAACGGATCCGACGACATAATCGAGGACTGGATGTTTAGGAGAGTCTCGCGGACTGCGGGGCCAAGTGCTGCTGCACGTGATGTCAGAATACGTTCTCGGCCGCTCATGCTGAACAGTTCATCGCCGAAAAAATCGCGCAGCCGGGCGACGGCCGCACTCATGGCCGGCTGACTGAGGTTGATGCGGCGTGCCGCCGCCGAGAGATTGCGCTCGGCCAGCAGGGCGTCGAGCACGACGAGAAGGTTCAGATCAAGCCCTTTAAAACGCATGCCTGCGGCTATCCATAGAGGGTCGGCATTCCTGGCGTGCCTCAAGCTACCGGTCATCGACCACGTGGCCGACCATTAGTTTAGCACTTTCTAATGGCGTTGGTGCACGGATCTTTTATTGGTGTGTGCAAGCGGTAACCGCAATAGGCTTTGTAGCGTAGCCATGCCTTTCAAACACAATACCAGCCGCCGCAATCGGCAGAGACGGCCGGATGAAATGGCAGGTCTCCAACGGGGCAAACGCTCGCTGGTCGAGACCGCCATAGGGCGATACAAGTCCACCATTGGGCGGCGTTTGCGGGCACGGTCGCTTCCCGTTCAGAAGACCGAAGTCGCCATCGGCTGCGCCGTCCTCAACCGCATGCTTGCCTGCGCACGCCCGAAATCCGCCCGCCGCAAGGCGGCCACGGCATAGTCTGCCGCTTCAAAGATCGACATCCGCTCAAGTCCAGACCCATGCACCAACGCCAACCGGTAATACAACCACACCGCATGGGCGATGATCTCGGCGGGAAAGCGGTGGCGTTTGTAGCTGATGAGCGCGTCGTTCATGAACCGGCGTCTACCCCAACGCCTCCTCACAAGAAGTTACCGTGACAACGCCGGTTAGCGAGCAAAGGCAATCATCCTTGCCAGGGCGCTGCGCCTTGCCCGCGGATTCGTCAGCCACGGCGGAAACGCTGGTGCTGACGCAAACCGGCTATGATTAGAAGATGCTACAAAAGCATCGTGCAGAAAAACAAACGAACACAGGCACTTCGCTGATCGACTGCACTTCGTGTCGACTTTCAAAGTACGGCCTATTTTCTTAAAAAAAGTTTTTTATTGCAGTCACAGCAGGTTGCTAGAGACATATGGAAGATGTATGCTGTCCGTGCCTACCATAGGAGGAAGTCATGGAAGAAGTGGTGAAATGGGTTACTGACACTCTGGTTGCGCAGAAAATGGACAAGGACTCGGCGTCGAAGCTAGCGGCGGACCTAACGTCCGAAGTCTCGGCCGAAGTCTCGGCCGAAGTGTCAGCCGAGTCGGCTGCCGAAGCATCGATGGAAGCCGCCAGCGAAGCTGCCAGTGAGGTAGCGTCGGAAGCGGCATCGGAAGCCGCCTCAGAGGCAGGAATACCAGGGGCCTTCCGGTTCGGCCGTTAATCGTCATAGCATGCAGGCCGTTGGAACGCCGGCGGACAGATTTCTTGTCGTGCACGGGATGGCAAAACAGCAACGCCCAAATATTACCCTTGAGACACGACGGGTGCCGCCGGCCGTTCCGACGCGACTGAAATCTTTGGTTGCCCGTGCGGCGTCGTCCGCGACCGGAACTATTGCACCGTGGGGTCCGCCATGCGCAAATTTCGGCACGCGGGCGGGTTCAGCGGGCTGCTTGATCTTTGTTTCTTCACCAGGCGAACGTGCCAGATGATTCCCGGGGTCAGATCCGCATGACGGCGATATCCAAGAAACCGTCGCCAGAGACTTATGCCGGCGAACTCGCACGTCGCCTGTCCATGGTCGAGACACCATCGGCGACGGCTCTTCCCGAACTGTTCTACAGGTCCAACGGCGCATCCGCTTTGCACCGCGCGACGCTAAATTGTCTGCATGACTGGCTTGCGCGCTATACGCTGCGCGAGGCCCGCGCCAACTCACGCTACTATCGGGAGCATCCCGCCTATACCGAGCTTCCGGCGATCACGCCAGGCGACCCCGTCGATCTGACTGCTTTGCCGGTCATCAACCGCAGGACTGTCGTCGAAAATCTCGAATCCATGGTTTCCGACACGTTAGAGTTGCGCCAGATATGCCATAGCTCCGGCACCACCGGCACGCCGCTCGAAGTCTATAAATCCTATGCGGAAGTCGCCTTCATCGGCGACTATTTCGGCAGCATGTTTGCGCCATTGCGCAAGATGTTCGCCAAGATGCCGCTCGCTTTGTCGTTCCCAAATGTCAACCATGGTATGCCTCTGCCGATTCCCGGTTTCGGCAAGACCTTTCATGGCGGCGTCACCGACGACACGCTGATCCGCGATGCCGTGCGCGTGCTCAGGACCAGGTACCGCATTCTTGGCCACAACGACCGCATTTCGGTGCTGTCGGGACTCGAGCACCACATCCTCTTCTTCACCAGTTTCCTGATGGAGCAAGGCATCGACCCGCGCGAGTTCGGGCTGCAATCCGTCAACATCACCGGCAACCTCGTCGCCAGCCATTGGCGCGACTTCCTGGCCGATGCCTGGGGCGCGATCCTCAACGACCGCTTCACGCTGACTGAATTCGTCGGCGGTGCCTCGCGTCTCGGCAGCAGTGAGGAATTCGTGCTCGACCCCCAGATCATCGGCGAGGTCGTCGATGACGACGACAAGCCGGTCGAGGAAGGCGTCGGCCGCCTGGTGCTCACCGGCCTCGCGCCGTGGATACAGATGCAGCCGTTGATCCGCTACGACACCGGCGATCTGGTTTGGCGCACGCGCCGTGACGACCTGTCGAGCATGACCTTCCGCTTCCTCGGTAAACAGAAGAACGCCATTCGCCGCAAGCTGAACGGCAAATGCGAATGGCTGTTGTTCTCAGGGCCGCTGAACGAAATCCTGTCGCCGATCGCCGACATCCGCCTCTATGATTGGTTCGCCAATGTGCGAGTCGCCAAGGACCGGACCATTGGCTCGCTGCCTGTCATGGCAGTGAAGGCGAGTGAAGACGACGTCGGCAAGATAACGCTACGGATCGCCATCGAACTGCGCTATGCGCCGCACTGTTTTCGCGAGCGGACGCGGGCGATCGCCGAGACCATCACCCAGCAGCTTCGCGACGTCGAAGGGACCACGCTGGGCGGCGCCATGGATCGTGGCGAGGTCGCCCTCGAATTCGACTTTAGGCCGCCAGAGGGCCTGAACGAACCGATCGTCATCAAGATCTGATTTCGCGGGAATCTAGCCCATGTCCTTCCAGCCAGTCGCCATCGAATCCCCGTGCCGCCTCTCCTTTACCTTGATCGATCTGACGGGAGCGACCGGCAGGAAGAACGGCATGGCGTCGATGGTGGTCGAGGATCCAAGCTTTGCTTGCCGCATCTGTGCGAGCGACCGCGACATCGTCGAGGTCGATGATGCAGGATCGGAGTACAGTGAGCACATTACCGACTATCTCGGAAAGCTGCGCCGCGAGCTCGGCGGCGGGCGTGTCAGAATCGTCGTCGATCGCCCAATACCGACCCATTCCGGGTTCGGCTCCAAGACCAACACGCTGCTGTCGATCGGTAAGGCATTCGCGGCCGCCCATGGCCTGGACGTCACCACAGACCGCCTGGCTGGCATCGCCGGGCGCGCCGGCACGTCCGGCGGCACGGTCAACCTGATCGACCGCGGCGGCTTCCTTGTCGATGGCGGCCACGCAACGCCGTCGGGCTTTGCCGAAGCGCCCAACAAATATCTCGTGCCGAGCCGCTATGCGGGGGCCGGCCGCCGGCCGCCGGTGCTGATCTCGGCAGCTTTCCCCAGCTGGCCGCTGCTGATGATCCTGCCGGCCGGGCGACACATCCACGGCGATGCGGAACTGAAGTTCTTCCAGTCGACCTTACCGATCCCGATCGAGGAGACCCGCCGCACCGCCCACATCGTGCTGATGAACCTTGCTCCTGCCGTGCTCGACCAGGACTATGGAGCATTCTGCAATGCGCTCAACGCCATCACCTTCGAAAGCTACTTCAAGGGCCGCCAGATCGCCCTGCAGAACGAGAACCTGAATCACGTCGTCACCAACGCCCGCGACAATGGCATCGACGCCATCGGCATGAGCAGCATGGGGCCGGTCTGCTTTTCTGTCACACAGTCACCGGAGCGCGCCGGCGCCTGGCTCGACGAGCTACAGGCGCGCGGCGTTGTGCGCCGCCACTGGTTCACGCGGGTGGCCAACGGTCCTGCAAAGGTCACGCAGTTGCCGTTCGCCGCAGAACAAGCTCGCACCGGGTGAGGCGCAAGCTGTCCAGCTCGTAGCCAATAGTGCCTTCGACGCTGAAGCCGTCGAGAACGGCTGTCAGCCAATAGCGCTGGTCCGCCCACATACTGTCGAAAGGCAATACGTCGAGCGCGTGCCACGACAGCGCCCCCTCCCGTTCGGAGCTGTCGCCTTCCAGAGCCGTGGCGACGAAAATATCGACGCTCAATTCCAGCGACTGCGGCGCGGGGAAAAGCAGCGTTAGCGATCCGCGCGGCGAAGGATCGGCGACGCGCAAACCCGTCTCCTCCAGCACCTCGCGGACCACTGCCTCGGCAGCGGTCTCACCACGTTCGATCTTGCCGCCCGGGCCGTTGAGCATGCCCGCCCAGATTCGCCCGGCGGGCCGCTGCTGCAGTAGCAGCCGGCCGGAACGGAGGATAAGGCAGGTCACCGTTCGTAGCGGCATGGGCGATCCTATCAGGGAAGGTCTGAACGACTGCGGCCCCGTGACAATGGGAGCAACGTGTTGTCTGACACCGCCCGGAAACAATCAAGATCAGGCAGCGGTCGTCCGAGAATTCTCCGGCGAGAATTCAGCGCCTTCTTGGAGAATTACGGAGATTGTGAACTTCCGGTTATCGAGTACCGATGGTATATTCTATAGTCAAGCGGAGAAGGTGCTGCGTTCTTATTAGCATTTTAAGATGTAGAGGCCTTCTTGTGTTTCAGTCTACGAAAACTCGCGGACGGCGCCGAGGAGGAACGGCATGGCGAATACGAGCAATCGCCTCAGCTTCTATGAAGCGGCGCCACGGCTGGTGAATCGGCGCCATCTGTTCGAAGGCGGCCCTCTTCCCACGACTGACAATCTCGAAGCGTTCCGGGCGAGTCCGGCGGAACTCGCGGCCGCCGAAGGGGCGTTGCGCGCGCTCGGGCTTACGCCCGTCGCCCGCAATGACTTCACCGTCACGGTCAGCGTCGACGCGATGCGGCCGACGGCAAGCTTAGGCGTGGCGAGCATGGGCGATGCAACCTGCCTGCGGCTTGGCGACCCGGCGTCCGATATGCATGTTGGCGGTCTGGCAGCACTTGCGCCCAGTGAATTCAGTGCGCTACCGTCGCTGCCGCCGCCAGCCGGCTATTTCCATCTGCGAGCGCCGGGCGATTTGCAGGTCGTTCTCAACGGCGTCAGCGCCGCCGCCGCCGGCTGGACCGGCCGCGGCACGCACGTCGCCGTGGTCGATTCCGGCTGTTATGTCGAGCATCCGTTTTTCCGTCAGCGCAACGCCGAGATCACCGTGGTGCTCGGGCCCGGCGCGTCCGATCCTGACGTGGACACACTTGGCCATGGCACGATGATCTGCGGAAACATCGTCAGCATCGCGCCACGCACGCGCGTCACCATGATCAAGACGACGGATGACGCTTCGTTGGCCGCCTTCAAGCAAGCGGTGGCGCTGAAGCCACGCCCGGATGTGATCCAGAATGCCTGGGGCAACCCGTCGGACGGCAGCATCGTCACCGCCTATGACAGAGCGGTTCAGGCCGCGGTGCTGGACGCCATTGCCAAGGGCTGCGTGGTGGTGTTTGCCGCCGGCAACGCCAAGATCCTGTTCCCGCCGCAGATTCCCGAAGCCATCGGGGTTGGCGGCGCCTATATCAACGAGCAGGGCCAGATCATCGCTTCGACCTACGCGAGCGGCTATCGCAGCATCGTTTTCGACGGGCGGATCGTGCCGGACTTTTGCGGCCTGGTCGGGCCGTGGCCGGCCGGCGTCTACATCGCTCTGCCGACCGCGCCCGGATCAATCATCGACAGCTATTCGGCCCAGAGGCGGTTTCCCGACGGCGACGACGGCTTTCCCGACGACGGCTGGGTGGTGATCAGCGGCACGTCCGCCGCCTCGGCACAAGTGTCGGGCACGGTCGCGCTGCTGCGCCAGGTCGACCGGAAGCTCAACCAGGCAGCGGTAAAAGAGATCCTTGCCCGCACGGCGTTCAAGGTGGACATCGGAACCTCCGCGCAAGGCTCGCCGTCGGGTCCGCCCTATCCCAATCTGGCCACCGGCTTCGGGCTGATCGATATCGGTCGAGCGATCGAGGCCCTTGGGGCGGATCACGCTGCGAAGAGACCGAAGGCAGACTGAACCGCGGTGTCACCAAGCTCGGCTGCCGCAGAGGCCGTGCGCCGGCGTGGCGCCGCAACTCACGCCGCCGCCAGATGGCGGATCAGGACCCGGTCGACCTCTTCCACCGCCTCGTCGAGAGGCCGGGCGCCCCACACCGTCTCGCCCGTCCAGCTTTCGCACAGCGCCCGGTACATTTCGGCGACCGCGGCCAGCAGGTTGACGGGCACCCGTTCGGGCCTCGCCCATTTTTCGCGCGGCACGCCGGCCGCCACCAGTTGCTGCACCTGGCGCTCGAGGTCATGCGTCAGATAGTAGTCGCGCAAGGGCTGCTTCGAGACATGTCGGCCGGCGAGCAGGAAGCGGTTCTCGTCGGGCGTGCCGGCGACGTCGACCAGCATGATCCGGCCGTCATCGTCGACGCCGAACTCGACCTTGCCGTCAGCACAGGTGAGACCGCTTCGCGCGGCAAGGCCGCAGACCACCGCATTGGTGTGCAGGGTCAGTTCGCGCACCATGGCAAAATCCCCAGCATCCAGCCTGGCGATCTCGCGCGCTTCGCCGGCCGGGATGAACCTGTCGATCTCCTCCAGCTTGGTGGTGAATTCGATGATCGGCTGCTCCAGCCAGGTGTTGGCCTCCGGCAATGTCTTGAGCCCCAGTTCCTCAAGCGTCACCTTGCCCGCCGCGAGCCGCCGATAGACCGACGCGCCTGGCGGTAACATGTTGCGGTAGATCACCTGTAGCGGGACCAGGCGGGCGCGGTCGCCCTCGTGGAGTTCGCCGCGGACCGGGTCGAGGACGTTGAGCAACCGTACATTGATCGAGCGCGGCGGGTCGAAGGCGATGAGGTGGGTCGGAACGCCGGCCTTTGCCGCCTCGCGCAAGGTCGCCACAGCCATGCGGGCGATCACTTCGCCCTTGTCGGGGATCTGGTCGGGCATTTTGCTGAAATGGAAGACTGAGTAGTCGTCAGTGAAAACGAACGCGCCACGGCCACTTCGCCCCGGTTTGGGAGCTTCGACGACGTGAAGGTCTTTGGTTGACCAGCGTTTGGGGATCGTACGTCTCCCATTCCCATCGAGGCAGTGCGATGACACTAACAAGAAGCGTCGCTATATGCAATTTATAGTTTAGTTGAAGTTCGTTTCATGGCTCGTCCATGGGCCGTCCAACGACTGGTATTGTTCAAGCGGCAACCGCAGCGCTGCCGCATGGAAGGAAGCCTCCGATGTCCAATCCCAGGCCACGCCGCGCCATTATTTCGGTCTGGAACAAGGACGGTGTGGTCGAAATCGCCCGGGTCCTTCGGGATCTGGGTGTCGAGCTGTTCTCGACCGGCGGCACCGCCGCCACTCTTGCCGCGGCCGGCATGCGGGTCGCCGACATTAGCGAATTGACCGGCGTCGCCCCGCTCCTCGACGGTCGCGTCAAGGCGCTGCATCCTGCCGTCTTCGCCGGTCTGCTGGCGCGACCGGACAGGCCGCAGCACGATGACGAATTGCGCAGCAACCGCTTTGCCCGCATCGATTTTCTGGTTGCCGGCGTCCGGCCGTTCGAAGCTGCCGCGGAAGACGAAGCCGGCGCCCTGGACCTGATCGATATCGGTGGGCCGGCCATGGTTCGCGCCGCCGCCAAGAACCCCGATGGTGTCGTGGTGATGACCGCCGTGGAAGACTATGCGCCTGTCATAGCCGCGCTCGCGAACGAAGGCGCCGTCAGCGCCTCGCTTCGCCGTTCGCTGGCATCCAGGGCTTTTGCCCGGATGGCCGCGCACGATGCCGCGATCGCCGCTTGGTATGCTCGCGATGCTGATCCTTTCGCGGCGGAGGCGCTACATCTGACGGCTGCAAGTCGCAAGAATCTGCGCTACGGAGAAAACCCGCACCAGCGCGCCGCCCTCTATCTGACCGGCGCGTAGAGCTGCGGCGCGGCGACGGCGACGCTGCTGCAGGGCAAGGAGCTTAGCTATGTCAATCTTCTCGACGCGGATGCCGCACTCGCGCTAGCTTGCCGCTTCACCGAGCCCGCCGCCGTCATCGTCAAACATGCGGCTCCGTGCGGCGTCGCGGTGGCAGGAACTGGCCTCGAAGCCTATCAAAGGGCACATGCCGCCGATCCGTTGAGCGCCTTTGGCGGCACTGTCGGGTTGAATGTCCCGCTCGACGCCGCCACCGCCGAACGCCTGTCGCAGGTGTTCACCGAAGTGGTCATTGCGCCCGACGCCACGCCGGCGGCGCGGCAACTATTGGCGGCAAAGCCCAATCTGCGTCTGCTGGTCAATGGCACAGTTGGCGCGCCCGGCTGCACGGAGTTCCGCTCGATCGGCGGCGGCATCCTGATGCAGGATGTGGATCAATTGGCGCTGACGATCGACGATCTGCGCGTCGTCACCAGCGCACAGCCGTCGCCGCTCGAGTTGAACGACATGCTGTTCGGCTTTCAGGTGGTCAGATTCGTCAAGTCGAACGCCGTCGTACTGGTCAGCGATCGGCAAACGCTCGGCATCGGCGGAGGACAAAGCAGTCGGATCGGCGCCGTCAAGCTGGCGTTGGCTGAACACGGCGAGAGCGCACCCAGGCCGTTGCAACTGGTGCTGGCGTCGGACGCCTTCTTTCCGTTTCCCGACAGCGTCGAGGCGGCAGCCGCTGCCGGCGTCACCGCGATCATCCAGCAAGGAGGTGCTGCGCGCGACCGCGACGTGATCGCTGCCGCCGACGCGGCCGGAATTTCGATGGCGTTCACCGGCGTACGCGCCTTTCGCCACTGAACCAGCTAGAGCAAATTCCACCTAGATTGAAGCCCAGATCCGCTCACTTTTCGCCATCGCGGACCTTCAGTTCGGGATCATGCTCAACTCTTGTGTTTCGCCTTCTTGCGGTCGGACTCAGGTACCAGCCGTTCGACGAGGTCGAAGGCAAGACCGACCATGGTCATGGTTGGATTCCAGGAGCCAGCCTGCGGCCACAAGGCGCCGCCCGTGACATAGATGTTCTTTGCCGCGCGCAGCCGGTAGTCGAGGTCGACCGGCGCATCCTCACTCGACCCGATGTGCAAGGTCGAGCTGTCATGCACCAGCGCGGTGTTGCGCCGCTCGGTGATGTTCGGCCGTTCCCGGCGCCACTCGCCGGCATCGGCGCTGCCATGCCAGTATTCGAGGTGGGTCGGCCCCTTTGGCGAGAGCACGTCCTCCAGCGTCCGGAATGTCGCTTCATCCATGGTGTCCCAGGTGGAACGGTCGCCGGCATTCTCGACGACCTGCAGCAGCGAATTGGTCGTCGGATCGGCATCGTCCGGATTGCCCCGATACCAGGTTTGCGGGTTGTGGCAGTCGAGCTCGCCAAGGGTCGCGCAAGGGTAGATGACGTGATCGCGCGAGGTCAGAAGCTGCGCCATCGTGGCCGTTGTCAGCACGTCCGGCATGTAGCGCAGCGCGATGCCGGCGTTCTTCACCGGCTCCGGGTCGCCGACCGCCGAGATCTGGATGTGGAATTGCCTGGCGTAGCTGCCGTCCTTGCCCGCCACATAGCAGGCGCCAAGCTGCAGCCCGTGGAAAGCGCCGTTGGGGTCGAGGTCTTTCCGTGGCACCCGCGCCGTGATCGACGAGGTAAAATGCGAGGCGAAGCGATCGCCCAGACCGCTGTCCGGGAACGCGTTGCGGACCAGCGTCGCCGCCGGCAGCGAGCCCATGGCGAGGATGAGCTTCGCCGCGCCAAGCGGCAGCACGCCCATGCTCGTCTCCAGCGCCGTCGCCGCGCCGAATTGCTGAACGATCCGCTCGACCACACATCCCGCGACAATGTGGAAGGGCGCGCCGAGACCGGCCTTGGCGCGGTCGCTTTGCAATTTAACATGACTCAGAACCTCGCCGGGCGTCGCGAACTTCTGGAAATCGAGACCATCGACCGACTGTGCATCCGACGCCAGCGGCGCCGGCTCGGTCCTGTAGATCGAGGCGATCTTGCCGGGCGCCTCCTTGAGCAGCGCCTGCATGCGGTTCTGAAGCGGGCCGTAGACCGGACGCTCCTTGGCCAGACGCAACAACATCTCGGGAGCAACGTCCGCATCGACCTTGTTGGCCGGCTGCACATGCAGCAGCTTTTCAGCCGCCTCGAAATGGCGCCTGGCGGCAGCGATTGTCTCCTTCGGCCAGCCTTCCATCTCTTCCGTGGTCGGCCGCGGGCACCAGGCGCTCCACAGCGTCGACCGGCCGCCGAAGAAGGGCACCATGCCGTGCTGCCAGCGGATGGAGCCGCCTCCCAGCCCCGTGGCGGTGGTGCTTGAGAGCGTCCACGGAAAAGTTTCGGCAAGGCCGCCCATCGTCCCGACGAACGGGATCGGGAGATTCTGAAAGTGCTCGGGAAGGAAGAACGTTCCGCGCTCGATCATCAGGATGCGGCAGAAGGGGTCGCGCTCAAGGGCCTTGTGCACCACCGCCAGGCCGCAAAACCCCGACCCGATGACCACTAGATCGAATATGCCCTCCTCGCGGGCTTTCTTCCACTGCGTCCCCGACAGGAACAAGACATTGTTCATCACTTGCTGACCGGTCGGGCTTTGCGGGCCCGGCGTCGGATAGCCATAGTTGAAATTGGCAGAAGAGGCGGCCGCTTCCATCGAAATTTCCTTCTTGGTGACTGCGCTACAGAAGGGAAAACGAGATACTGACACCCTAGGTCGAAATCGCAGCAGCAGCAACTATATATACGAAAATGAAAACTGCTTTTCTTATATTACTGTTTTCTAAATAGAAAGACTCTTGACACGTGTTTTATGGTTCTTCTAGAATGCTTTGACGATTGGAGTGGACAGGCCGCGCGATGTCTGATCGGCACATCAGGTCGACCGGATGAACTTTGTTGTTCGGCGCCAATTCAGCCGCTGGTCTGCCCGAAGAGAGCAACGATATGCGCCGAGGGGAGGCCGACAGGCAACCTTCCATGTTGACACAGATCTATGAAGTCTCCGGCCCGGAGGAGGCGCGGGCCGTCGCCATGATCGGCGTTGATCATATTGGTGCCAAGGTCGGTTCCGGGCAGTTTCCGCGCGAGCTGTCGGTCGCCGCGGCGGCCGAGATCATCGCCGCCATCCCGCCGCCGTCGAAATTTTCGGCGCTCTTTCTGAGCAGCGATATCGATCGGATCGAGACATGGGCGCGTGAATTGCGCCCGCCGATCGTGCATCTCGGCGCGCGCCCCGAGATGTTGTCGCCGGCCGATCTTCTGGCGCTAAAGCGGAAGCTGCCGGACAGCCTGATGATGCGCAGCATACCCGTTTCCGGCGAGGACAGCCTAGCGGTCGCCCGCAGCTATGACGGCATCGCCGACATTCTCATGCTGGACAGCATCCGGCTGGCCGACAACAAGGTCGGCGCGATCGGCATCACCCATGACTGGAGCCTCAGCCGTCGCATCGTCGAGCTCGTCTCGATACCGGTGTTTCTGGCCGGCGGGCTCGGTCCCGACAATGTCGCCGAGGCGATCCGCCAGGTGCGGCCGGCCGGCGTCGATTCCAAGACCAGGACCGACCAGGAGGGCTCACACGCCAAGGATCTCGAACGGGTGCAGCGGTACCACGAGGCGGCCCGCGCGGCAGGTTGAGGGTGTGTGGCTGGACCTCACACGGAGGGAGGACGCCTGTCGGGCAAGCGAAACAACGCCTGTGCATTGCGGCCCAGAATGTTGCGCTTGGCGGCCTCACCGAGAAACGGCAGATCGTGGATGACCCGCGGCGTGTCGAAATCGAAATGCGGCCAGTCCGAGGACCACAGCAATTGAGTTTCAGCTGCGATCATCTCGAAAGTGACTTCCAGCGCCTTCATGTTGCTGCGCTCCATCGGCTGGCTGGAATACCAGCAATGCCGACGCATATAATCAGACGGCAGCATCTTAAGCGCCGGCGCCTCCGACTGGCGCATCAGGAACTGGTCGTCGAGCCGCTGCATCAGGAAGGGGATCCAGGCAAGCCCGCTTTCGACCCATAGCGACTTCAGGCCCGGGAACCGCTCGGGAATGCCCTGCAGAACCCAGTTGGTCATGTGCACCATGTTGCACCAGACGAAGCCCAGCGCATGCATGCCCAGGAAGGTGGGGATCGTCGCCAGCGACGGGTCCTGCCAATGGTAGCCAGCGTGGAAACAGATCGGCTTGCCGGTCTCCTCGATCATCCGGTAGAGCCGCATATAGTCGTTGGCGTGCACCGGCTTGTAACGGGTCGACGTCACCATGAAGCCGACGACCTTGTCGTTGCCGGCATGCTCCGCGACCACCTTGCAAGCCTCCTCCGGCGTGTTGAACGGCAAATAGAGCAACGCGATGATGCCGTTGTCGCCGACCAGCAGCGTGTCGACGACCCAGCGATTGTAGGCGCGGGCGAGAGCCACTTCCATGTGCGGCTGCGGATGCATGCCGAGCATCAGCATCGAGGTGGGAAAGACCACCATATAGGCAGCCGCCAGCCCTTGCATGGCGCGGCGGGTCAGTTCGACATCGCGGTGAATGCCCGGCCGCGGCTCGATCCTCTCGCGCTGATCGGACTGGTGTGGAATGCGGCCGCCGCAATCCTGGTAGCGCATGCCGAAATCGCCGACCAGTCCGTAAGGCGGCGAGCCCACCCGTTCGCGGTGATAGACTTCGGCCTGGTCGCGCAGCACCGGATCCTCAATGTAGCGGACGATATCCTTCCACGATATCGACTCGACATGGTGGGCATCGACATCGACGATGGTCCAGTCGGAATAGCCGTTCGCCTCGGCATGCTGGCGCGCATGACGCAGATATTCGCGCGTGTCGGTGTACGTATCGATGTCCTTGAGGTCGCTGGAATGGCCGGTTTTGCTGTCCATCGTCTCACCTGTCGGGGTCGGTCAGGTAATGGTCTTCCGGCCGCCGCCGCGACCACAGCCCGAACTCCATCGGTCCGAGGCGCAACGCGCGCAATATCTCGGTCGTCGCCGTCAGTGCTTCGGTTGGGGTCACCACCTCGTCATAGTCGCCCACCAGCGCGCGGAACGTGCGCATGCCGCCATCGGCCTTCGCCGCATAGAGCTTGATCGCGGCGGTCATGACGCGACGAACCGCCTCGTCGGAGATACGATCCGCCTCGCCGCCGTCCAACGCCTGCCGCGCCAAGGCCCAGAAGCGCTCGGCAGCGGCCTCTGCCTCGGCATAGGGATCGTTGCGCCCTTCAATCGACATGCAGCACGATCTCCCCATTGTGGACCACCGCCTCGATCGGATCGAGTGCCAGCCTTTTGGTGCCGGCGTGGCGACCGGTGCGGATGTCGAATTCAGCGCCGTGCCAGGGGCAGACTATGTGGCGCACCGTCTCGTCATAGAGCAGACCATGAAGCTTACGGTCAGCATCGATATTCTCGATGACCCGCTTGAAGATGCGCCCCTGGCACACCGGCCCGCCCTGATGTGGACAAACGTTGCGCCAAGCATAGAACGAATCGCCAAGCCTGAAGATACCAATTTCGGTCCCGCCTATGCTGACCAGCAGCTTACCGCCGTCCTCAAAGTCGGAAACCGATGCAACCTTATATTCGGCCATGACCGCTCTCGGTATCATTCGCGCGCAAAGCAATCTAGCACCGGCTCGTCGAGCAACACCATCGAAAACGGCACATGGCACAGTATCCTGCTGTGGTATCATTTATGGTGAAGAAAGTCAGGCGCGCGAAATTCTACTCTTCTGATGTCTGTCCTGTTCGACTGTGGTAGGGTCCGGCGGCTAGCGCCGGCAGAATTTTTAGGGCGCCGACGGCGGGAACGCCGCCGACGCATGGTGGTGCTTACCCTGGGAGAGAACCCGTTATGGTGATGAATATCAGAGGCTTCGACGGCAAGCAGCCGATCATCGGCGTCATCCATCTGCTGCCGCTGCCCGGCGCGCCCAGATACGCCGGCGATAGCCGCAGAATCGTCGAAATGGCGCTCGCCGACGCGGCGGCGCTCGCCGAAGGCGGCGTCGACGCAATCATGATCGAGAATTTCGGCGACACACCTTTTTTCCCGGACAATGTTCCGCGCGAGACCATCGCCTGGATGAGCCGCATCGGCGGCATGATCAGGGACCGCCACGATGTGCCGCTGGGCGTCTGCGTGCTGCGCAATGACGGCCGCGCCGCGCTTGCCGTCGCCCACGCCACCGAGGCCGAATTCATCCGCGTCTGCATTCTCGGATCGCCGCGCGTCACCGACCAGGGACTGGTCGAAGGCCGCGCCTACGAGTTGCTGCGCGACCGCGCGCGGCTCGGCGCCGACATCAAGATCTTCGCCGACGTCGACATCAAGCACTCCTATCCGCTGGCGGTCGGCTTTTCGATCCGGGCGGAAGCGGCCGATCTCGTATCCAGGTCACATGCCGACGCGCTGATCGTGACGGGACCGGCGACCGGCATGTCCATCGACGAATCGGATCTGTCGGCATTGCAGGGTGTTGCGGACGTACCGATCTTCGTCGGCAGCGGTGTGACCGACAAGAGCATCACGAAACTGGCCGAACAGGCCAACGGCTTCATCGTCGGCACTGCCCTCAAGGATTCGAAACGTGCCGACGCACGGATCGATCCGGACAGGGTTCGGGCCATGGTGCGCCAGCTTCACCCGGCGCAGTGATCCTTGTTGTCAGGCCTTTGATTTCGGACTGGAACGTCGCAGCGGCTCCGCGTGGCTTCGACGAGCCCCAGTGGCTTGCCGTCGTCGCCCCATGACACATAGTCGACGAAGCTAGGAAGTCGCATTCGCGCAGATCAGGCGAGGACCCAAGTCTGCACGGCAGAAGGAGCCGATGACCATCTACGTCGCCGCCAAAGACAAGCGGCGTCTGCGCTTGCTCGCTGCTTCGGACGGCAGGCGGGTCAACGATTACTATGTTGAATGGCGTTGTCACGGTAACTTCTTGTGAGGAGGCGTTGGGGTAGACGCCGGTTCATGAACGACGCGCTCATCAGCTACAAACGCCACCGCTTTCCCGCCGAGATCATCGCCCATGCGGTGTGGTTGTATTACCGGTTCCCTTTGAGCCTGCGCCTGGTCGAGGAAATGCTGCTGGAGCGCGGCATCGTCGCCTCCTATGAAACGATCCGCCGTTGGGGAAAGAAGTTCGGCCCCGAGTACGTTCGCCGTCTGCGCAGGAAGCGGCCCAGCCCCAATGATGTTTGGCACCTGGACGAAGTCCTCATCACCATCGCCGGCCAAGAAACATTGGTTGTGGCGGGCTGTCGACCAGAATGGATATGTTCTCGATGAGATCGTCCAGAACCGCCGCAATACCAAGGCCGCCAAGCGCCTGCTCACCAGGCTGCTGAAGAAACAGGGCCTCGCACCAAAGCGCATGATCACCGACAAGCTGCGTTCCTATGGAGCGGCGAAACGGCAGGTCATGCCGGATGTCGAGCACCGCGCGCACAAGGGCCTCAACAACAGGGCCGAGAATTCCCACGTGCCGCTGCGAAAGCGGGAGCGGACGATGCAGGGCTTCCGTTCGCCAGGAAGCCTGCAGCGCTTCGTCTCGATCTTCTCAGCCTTCCGCTATCTCTTCGTCCCAGCCCGCTCAAAACGCTCCGCATTTCAGATCCATATCCATCGCCTCAACGCTATGGCGGAATGGAAAGCTGTGACCCGAGCCCTCGCCTGATATTCCTGTCAGCGGTCCCTTCACGTCCAACCTCAGATAATGAGACCTGTGCGCGGGAAGCATTTAGCGTTGATTTTGTTTGATCTTTTCCGCTTCCGGGGTAAAGGGTGCAAAGATATCAGCGCCGACGTCGTCAGCTGTGTCTTCTGACGCTCTCGTGTGAGCGTCAGTGGTGTTTTTGCCCGCTATCCAGCCATAGTGATGACCTTCAAACTGCGTTTCATATTGTAGGCGATGGCAGTGAGGCGAATTTGAACGCCTGCCTTTGCAAGCCCTCGCCATCGCATCCGGCGAAGGCCGTAGCTTCGTTTCCACGTGCCAAAGATCTTCTCGATCCGGCCACGAATGCGATGGATCGGTTGGTTCCAGGCCTCAAGGCGTGCCAGTGTTTCGGCTTCGTCCCGTCCCCACATGCCGGTGGCGACGATGCGTGGCGTTCCACCCTTGGCACGCACCGCGTCGCCGAAATGATTGCCGCGATAGGCGCTATCGGCAAACACCTGGCCGGGATTGTCAGGCAGAGCATCGGGACCGGCCTTGCCGTCGTTGATGTTGGCGGGTGTGACGGCGATCTCCTCGACCAGAGCTGTATCGGCGTCGGCACCGACATGGGCCTTGAAGCCATGAACCGCTGGTCGGCCCTTATGCTTGACCCAATGGCCCTCTTCGTCATCCTCACTGGCCGAGGCGATGATCGTCGCATCGACAAGCGTGCCGGTCTCCACCTGAATCGCTTTGGCCTTGAGCTGGCCGGTGATCTCGTCGAACAGCGTCTTGTCCAGACCATGGGCCACAAGAGCCTTTCGAAAACGCACGAAAGCCGTTCGCTCAGGTGTCTGCTCTTGAGCCGAAAACCCGCAGAACCGTCGGAACGATCCTCTGTCGTCCAACGCCTCGGCAAGCTTGACGTCGGACAAGTCGTACCAGATCGACAGCAGCATCGCCTTGAACAAGGCCTCTGGCGGCCAGGCAGGCTCGCCCTTCGAAGAGCAGGAAATCACACAAAGGGCCTGATCGATCGGCACCCAGTCAATCAGTCTGGCAAGCGCATCCAAAGACGAATGCTGGCCGCGATCAACGGCAAAACCAAACTTTTCCTGACCAATGCGCCGACGTGACATCGCATGTAACCGGGGCAGATTACCGGGCGGTGGGGGGTTGCAGGCGCGTGTGTTCGTGATTCACCCTTTGCGTGACGCGGCCCTTATCAACCAAAGACAGCTACGGCTGATTTGATGATGATGCCGCCATGCGGGCTTCGGCGCATCTGACGACCCGTGGCGGTGCGAAAAACATTCGTCAATTGCAGCGCAGGCGGCACGCGCGACCACAGGGTTCGCACGCTCTCCCGGCCATGCCGGGTTTTGCGAATGACGTTTCCTGTGACGACGCGCTGCGACCATCGGAAGCCGATCTCGTGGAAATACAGGTCGGCATGCTGCGGGCTGATATGATGAAAGACGCCGGCGATGGTACGGCGGACGCGGGAGTTGAAGCCTCCCTCCACCGAATTGACGTGGACGGCGTCGCGCACATACTCACCGCTGGAATGCTTCACTGTCTCATGCTTGGCAAAGCTCTTACCAATGGCTATGAATGCCTTCCACTCGTCGCTCATCAAATGAGCTCCCAATTCGATCTGCGCTTCAATGACGCGTTCGCTTGCTCGCGCCGAGAGACTGGTCACGACCGCGGCACGCGCGTCACCGGCCAGAGTGCCAGGCATGACGTCAGTCGGCCGCCGCACCATCGCCATGACTGGCGTTTTGTCCGTATTCGCCTGGCCTTTCCGGCCGCGGCCCGGAGGCGGGTCGTCGGGATTCTTTCTGGGCCTTCCACCGAGATGGAAATGGTCGATCTCCACCGTGCCGGCGAGCATGTTCTCCCGCGCCACCATGAGACGCAGTGCATGTCCCATCCGCCAGGCCGTTGGCTGGCTCACCCCGAGCGCCTCGGCCAGGCGCACCGACGACAAGCCCTTGTCGGATTGCAGTAACAGCCACATTGCCTTCAGCCAAACACGCAAGGGAAGCTTCGTGGAGTGCAGAGGCGTGTGTGTCGTCACCGTGAACTGGAACCGGCAATCGCCGCTGGAACATTGATAAAGACCCGGTCGGGCGCGACGCTTGCCGGTATCGCGACCGGCAAGCGCAATCGAGCGTTTGTATCCGCAGGCGGGGCAGATCCGGCCATCCGGCCACACCATGCTTTCCAGCAACCGACGGCAATGCTGCTCATCCCGGAAGGCCGCGATCATTTCTTCAACAGTCCGAATGTTGGAAAGCGCTGCAAGTATTTCAGGCATCTCACCTCCTTCAGACCAGCCCGAAGAATCGCATGAAAGGCTATAGGTCACAAGGATATTGCGGTCTTTGGTTGATAAAGGCCCGTGACGCTACCACCGACTGATTCGCTTGAAGGCCTGTCGCTCGCGGAACTCCGCGGGCTGGTTTCTGCGCTGATCGGCGAAGTGCGCGGTCTTCAAGGCCGGGTCGAGAGCCTTGAGATCGAGAACCAGGCGCTACGCGCCGAGAACCAGACCCTGAAGGATGAGATCGCCCGGCTGAAGGACCTGCCGCCGCGTCCCCCGGTCAAGCCGACCAAGCCATCGGGCATGGAGAAGGCGACGCAGCCGACATCTGGCAAGGGCAAGCGCCGCCGGCGCGGCGCCAAGCGCGACGGCGGTCGCGTGAGCCGCGAGGTGACGGTTGCGGTGAGCGCACCTGCGGGCTCTCGCTTCAAGGGGTATGAGACGATCCTGGTGCGCGATCTGGCGTTGTCGGCCGAGGTGGTGCGCTATCGCCGCGAGCGCTGGGTGACACCGACCGGCGAAACGATGGTGGCGCCCTTGCCGGCGGGGATCATCGGCGGCTGGGGCGCGAACCTGCGCCGCTTCATTCTGGCCTGTCACATTCAAGGCCAGGTGACGACGGAGCGGTTGACGGCGTTGTTGACCGGGATCGGGGTCGACATTTCGAAGCGCCAGGTGGTGCGGCTGATTTCGGAGGGCCTGGAGGCCTTCGCGGCGGAGGACCGTGACGTGCTGCGCGCCGGGCTGGCTACGGCGCCCTGGATCACCGTCGATGATACGTCGGCGCGCCACGCCCACCAGGACGGCTACACCACCCAGATCGGCGACCGCCGCTTCACCGCGTTCCGCACCGGGCGATCGAAGTCACGGGAGGCGTTCCTGGCGACGCTGCGTGCCGGGCACAGCGATTACTTCATCAATGAAGAGGCCCTGGCCTATATGCGCGGCCGCAACCTCGCCGGTCCGGTGATCGCGCGGCTGGCGGCTGCGCCGCACAAGGCATTTGCCGACAGCGCCGCATGGCAGGCGCATCTGGCGGCACTCGGCCTCGACCAGCTCGCGGTTGAGCCCAACCCAGTCAGGATCGCCACCGAAGGGGCGATGTGGGGAGCGATCCGCCACCACGGCTTTCTTGGCGATACCGTGGTCGTGTCCGATGATGCCGGCCAGTTCCGCATCGGCGACCATGCTCTGTGCTGGGTCCACGTCGAGCGGCTCGTCCACAAATTGATACCCGTGACCCCGGATCAAGGTCAGGCCGTCGACATCATGCGCCAGTTGATCTGGTGGTTCTATCGCGACCTCAAGAGCTACCAGCGTGCTCCTTGTCCGCGCCGCGCGGCGGCCCTGCGCGCCCGCTTCGAGCGCCTGTTCAAACGACGAACCGGCTACGTCATGCTCGACCGGCTTCTTGCCAGGCTGCATCGCCGCAAGCATGAACTCCTGCGCGTTCTCGATCGTCCCGAGATCCCACTCCACACCAATGGTTCGGAAAACGACATCCGCACCTTCGTCACCAAGCGCAAGATCTCCGGCGGAATCGTCAGCAAGGCAGGCAAGAACGCCCGCGACGTCCTGCTCGGCCTGATGAAGACCTGCATCAAGCTCGACGTCTCATTCTTCCGCTATCTCGGCGACCGCCTCGGCATACCAACACAAGAGTCGATTCCGCCGCTCCCGGATCTCGTTAGGCAAGCCGCTCAAGCCTGACTGCCCGGTAATCTGCCCCGGTTACACATCGCATCCCTCAATCCATTGTACTGATTCAGAGAATCACACATCAACACGCCAGTCCAGACACCCGCGCACAGGTCTCATAACGTGACAGCGCCCGCTAACCTCCTGCAACGCCCGCGAAACCGGTGAGCGAGCTCACCCGGACTTGACGACGCGGCCGGAGGCAGCTTTGGGGGCGCTCCGGCTGAAATAGATATTTTCGACGCAGATCAATTATTCATGGAACGGGTTGCACGTGCTAAGATCATCGGCGACAGTGTAAATGTTGTCCAAATATCGCAGCTGGTCAGGAGGCACAGATGTTGACGAGCGTTGTGAGTGAAGGCCGAGGCGTATCGACCGTTTTTGCGCTGCCCTGGCTTGTTGCCAGGGACTGCGGTTTCTTCGCGGAAGAAGGGATAAAGGTTGAGTTTCGCGAAAACCGGCAGCGACAGGCATTGCCGCTGACATCGATTGATCCAAAGCAAGTGGATTCCATCCGCACCCATTCGCCGTTCGAGGACGGCGAGGTCAACATCTACCGGGCCTGCGAATGGGGTCAGATCCGTCGGGCCTTCGACAGCCGGCGTGGCGGCAAGGTGATCGGCAAGCGTTCTTCGGTTGCGGTCATGGCGATCGTCTCGGCGCCCGGCTCACGCTACACCTATCCGCAGACGCTGAGAAATGCGCCGATATCGGTCAGCTATCACAACGGCAACCACTACGCGACGCTGCAAATGCTCGAAGGCTTTCTGCAGCGCTCTGAAATCGAAGTAATCGGCCAGCATCACGTCGACGGCTACAAGGCGGTGCAGAATGGCGAGGTCGCAGCCATCGCCTTGACGGAACCTTGGCTGACTGTCGCCGAGAAGCAAGGGTTTCAGAAGATCATCGAGACGCATTATTCCGGATCGGAGATTGCCGGTCCCGAGATCGACGACGAAACCTACGCCGCCTTGCGGCGCGCCGAGATCAAGGCGGTCCATGTCATCAACAAGGACAAGAGGAAGTGGCTGCATTATCTCATCGAGGCGCTGCCAGAGGATGTGCGCGGCACGATCACGCCGGACGACTTCTATCTTCCCCGCCTGCGCTTCGTCGAGCCGGAACCCTATACTCGCGATGAGTTCGAGCGCGCCTACGCATGGATGCAAAGCTGGGATCTGATTGCCGGCGGCGCTTCCTATGACGACGTCGTCGACAACCGCATCGCTGCGAGCGAACTCAGAATCTGACCGCAGCGAAAACGGCGTGGTCGCCTGCTGCACAATGGCCGCCGGGTGCGTTGCCCGCAGGCCAGAAATTTGCGTCCAATCCCGGCGGTTGGCAACGCCGCGCCACCGAACGGACCGGTCGACGCCGCCGCAAAGATCAAAGAGACAGAACATGAGCAAGGACGTCGAGAAGAGGCTGGTCGTCGGCTTGGACGGTGACGATACCTTGTGGCACAACGAGAATGTATTGTGGTCCGCCGAGCAGAAATTCCAGCAAGTCCTGCTCCACTACCTGTCCGCGGAGGATCTGAGCCACAGGCTGTACGAAACCGAAATGCGCAATCTCTCGCTGTTCGGGTATGGCGCAAAAGGTTTTGTTCTGTCCATGATTGAGACGGCGATAGAAGTGACCGACGGTCGCATAGCAGTCGCCGACATTCAGTCCCTCATCGGCCTTCTCAAGGAGATCATCTGGCATCCAGTGCATCTCATCGACGGTGCGGCACAGGTGGTGGAAGAGCTGTCGCGAAGCTACAGGCTAATCCTCATTTCGAAAGGCGAGCTCTTCCACCAGGAGCACAAGGTGGCGAGTTCTGGCTTGGCCAATTTCTTCAGTGGCGTCGAGATAATTTCGGAGAAGGACCAATCCATCTATGCGCGAATTCTGGCGAAGTACGACGTCGACCCGTCGAACTTCGTCATGGTGGGGAATTCGCTGCGCTCTGACATCGACCCGATCCTGAAGCTCGGCGCGCGCGCCATACACGTCCCATACGAGATCACCTGGAAGCATGAGGGCCAAAGCTCACTCGACCCCAACAACCGCACCTATGTCCTGTGCAATTCGCTCACCGAGGTCGCAGACGCCCTCCGCGAGATGGAAGGCATGGTTTGACGACTGACGCATCGATCCGAAAATTGGACTCGATTTCCGGAAAGCACGATGCGCAGATCCAAAGTTGTTGGAGCGTACTTTGTGTGTCCAGGTTGAACGCACGTCCCCTAAGCTTGCTGCCAGGACTGCGGCTCGCGCAACGACGCAAGCGCGGCGGGTGCATGGCGATAGACCGATTTGAAATAGGCTTCATAGAAGGCCTGGTCCTCTGGCACAGGCAGGATCGTCGTCCTCGGCAGGGCAAGTGTTGCCAGAGCGCTGTCGAGATCTGCATAGATGCCGGCGCCGAGCCCGGCCATCAACGCGGCTCCGAGGCCGGTGGCATCGTCCACGTGGATGATATCGATCGGCGTTCCCGAGACCGAGGCTTTGATGCTCATGCGCAGCGGATTGCGGGTGTCGCCGCCAACGGCGTTGATCCGTCGTATCGCACCAACCTCCGGCAGTGCGATAAGCGCCTCGATGCATAGCCGGGCCTCATAGGCCAGACCTTCGAGAATGGCGCGAAACATTGCGCCGTGATCCGCGGCCATGCTCAGCCCCCAGAACGAGCCATTGGCGTGCGGGCTGGGATGCGGCGCCGATCCCAGCGCGAGCTGCGGGCGGAAGCAGACGCCGAGACTGCCGATCGGTATGGCGGCGGCGGCAGCGATCAGCGGTTCATGTGCGATCCCGCCTAATATGGTCTGGCGGAACCATTCGATCGAGGCGCCGGCCGTGAACACGCCACCGAGAACATAGTAACGCGGCCGTCCGGTCGTCAGCACACCCTGGCAGAATCCTTGCCGCCCGAGCTTTGCCGAGCGGGACGGGCTGGTGACGGCAGCCAGTAAGGCTTCGGTGGTTCCGAGCGTCGCCGACAGCATACCATCCGCCAGCCCGCTGCAGACAAGCGCGCTCAGCGCCTGGTCGTGCCCACCAACTGCCACGACGCAGGATGCAGGCAGACCCGTCGCCGCCGCGACAGGCTGGGGCACTGTGCCGAGCGGCGCGCCATTAGCTTCCAGTTCAGGAAAGAGATCGGCGCGAAGTCCGGCTTGCTTCAACAGCTCCGTGGCCCATGTCCGCCGATGCAGGTCGAAGACACCGGTGCGACAAGCCAGGCTCGACTCGGCGCGGATTCTGCCGCTCAGCCGAAATGCGAGATAGTCCGCGACATTCAGCCATTGTGCCGGGCGTGCAAACAGGTTGGGCTGCCGTGCCATCAGCCAAAGCAGCTTGTAGATGCCAAGAATGGGCTCGGGCGGCTGACCGGTGATGCCATACAGCGCATCGGCGCCCAGCCGGCCGACGAAGTCATGGCACTCGGCGATGGCCCGCCGGTCGTACCAGGCAATGATCGGCGTGAGCTCTTCGCCTTTGGCGCCGATCAGCAGGCCGGCCTCGCCAACGCTGGCGCAGGCAATCCCGCGCACGTGCGCGGGCTCGGCAATGCCGTCAAGCGCGGCGCGAATAACCTCGAGCGTCGCCGCCCACACCGCCTCGGGTTCGTGATGGGCGCTGTACGCATCGGGCCGCATCGTCGGCGTGGCGACCTTGCCGGCAGCGACCAGCGTGCCGTCCGGCGCATAGATGCTTGCCCGGATCTGGGTGGTTCCGAAGTCGATGCCCATCAGAAGGGTCGGTTGCGAACGCACCTGAAAAGGCATTGATTTTCTTACCAAGTTTAGTTGGCGCAGGTCTGCGATCATCCGGATGAGGGTCACGAAAGTTTTAAATTAGCGAGAACTTGATCAGTATAGGCTAAAACCAAGTTTACCGGTTCACATGAAATCTAGCACCAAAAAAACAGAAGAGATACAGAAGGGATTTACGAAAGCTGTTGTCGTATGCTAGTAGTCGTCAACTACTTCCAGCAACGAAGTCGCGCCTCGGGATCATCGGGCCATGGAGAGTTTTTGAATTTCCCGGAGACTTAGCCGGGAAGCGAGTTTGCCTATTAGCCTGCTCCAGCCACTCCTTCTCTTGACGTCAAGGAAGATCGGAATGCAGCGCCGATGAAGCATGCACGACGCCTAAATTACGCGGGCCGGTCACGGCGACCGCGCCGCGCCAGCCATGAACAAGCATGACGAAGCCAGGACGTTCAGAAGCGAAGTGAGGTGTTGCGATGAACTACAATGCGATGATTTCAAGCAAAAACACCGATGTCGACGGATGGATCAGTCGCTCGGACCTGCAACTGATCGCCGCGGAGGCGGGGACCCCGGTCTTCGTCTACAGCGAAGAACAGCTGCAGAGGAATATCGACCGTATCCAGGGTGCCGCGGTCGCGGCGGGGATCGATAAGAGGGTTGAACTTTATGTGCCGTTCTTTCCCAACTCCAACCCTCATATATTGAAGCCGCTCCAGGCCGTCGGCATTGGCATATTGCTGCAATTGCCGAGCGAGTACGAGATCCTGCGCAAGTTCGGTTTCGACAAGTTCATCATTTCCCCCGGACATGTCTCCAACGACGAAATCAGCGCATGGGCCAAGACCGGTCATCCCATGTTCCTGTCTAGCATGGATGAAATCTCGCATCTGCTCGCCGTCGATCCCAGCGCCTCGATTAATATGCGCTTTGACAGCCTAGGGTCGGGCAAGCCCGGTATCAAGTACAGCGAATTGACGACGCTGTCGGAATTGCTGGCCAGGCATGGACGCGATCTCGACTGCTTCGAACTCTACTGCGGCAGCGGAAATTCCGCCGACGCGATGATCAGCATCATCGAACAAGTATTCATGATCTTCAAAACCTATTTCCCCAAGGCCAAGGCGATCAATTTCGCGGGAGGGTTCGGCTTCGACTACGAGGGGCGGGCTTATTCGGAAAAGCACTTCAACTGGGAGAAATACTTCAAGAGGCTGGGCGAGATCGCCAATCGCTATGGTGTGCCCGCCGATGTGAAGTTTCTGTTCGAGCCGGCACGCGATCTGTTGGCCGATGTCGGCGCGCTGCTGCTCAGCATCGAGCGCACCGTCATCAAGCATCCGGGAGCCAATCGCGTGCTAACCAACGGGTCGAGGGTTCTGATGCCGTCGGCACAATACAAGGATCGGCGCCACAATGTGCTTTTCCTGGATTCCAAGATGGCCGAGATCACGTCGAACCGCATTCCCGCGGCCCTGCGCGGGCGTGGCATCTTGCGGCACGACTATGTGCTTCCCGGCGACTACATGGTTCCGGAAACGCTCGCCGAGGAAAACTATCTCGTGATCCTCGACGTCGGTGCCTACTGCGCGACGCAGCACATGGAATTCCTGAACATTCCGCCAGCCGCCGAAGTGCTGATCGACAAGTCGGGTTCGCCTGCACTGATCACAGCGCAAGGCAACAAGTTCGACAAATGGCGCAACCTTCTCGACCAGAAGAAGGAGCTGAGACCCAGCTAGGCTTGGCCAGAGCCGGCAGCCGTACGCGCGCCGCTTCGAAATGGCGTTGCAGTCTGATCGAAAGGCATGGCGGTCGGCGTTGGTGCATGGGTCCGGACTTGAGCGGATGTCGATCTTTGAAGCGGCAGACTATGCCGTGGCCGCCTTGCGGCGGGCGGATTTCGGGCGTGCGCAGGCAAGCATGCGGTTGAGGACGGCGCAGCCGATGGCGACTTCGGTCTGCTGAACGGGAAGCGACCGTGCCCGCAAACGCCGCCCGATGGTGGACTTGTATCGCCCTATGGCGGTCTCGACCAGCGAGCGTTTGCCATAACCGTTGGAGACCTGCCATTTCATCCGGCCGTCTCTGCCGATTGCGGCGATATGCTGGTCCCTTTGGCCGGGAGGTCTATCGTCGAATGGTTCGACCGCGTTGACGCGAGGCGGAATGACGATTGCGGCGGCAGCGCTGTGATCGATGACTGCGTCGTAAGTCGGTTTTCCGTCATAGGCGCCGTCAGCAGTAAACTGTCCGATCGGACCGCCAATCTGGTCGAGTAGTGGCTCAACTTGAGAGACATCGCCAGTGTCCTGATCAGTCAGGGTATGGGCAATGATCTCGCCGCTGTCGGCATCCAGTGCCAGATGCAGCTTGCGCCAACTGCGACGGGATCTGGCGCCGTGCTTCTCCTCCAGCCACTGACCCGCGCCGTAGACCTGCAGGCCGGTGCTGTCGACAAGAACATGCACTGGTCCCTCCGGCGGAACCTGGCGATCATGCCGTTTGTTGGGCGATTGCCATGTCCGCGCCCGACGGCTCAGGGTGGTATGATCGGGGACAGCGAGCGCCAGCCCCATCAGTTGCAAACCGATTCCAGCAAGCCTTCTGCTTGGCGCAGCCGCAGGCCAAACACAAGGCCCAGCGTCAGGGTGGTCTCGATCGCCAGATCAGAATAGCGGTGCTGGCCGCCACGTGTCTTGCGTCTTGGCGCTTGCCACCTGGACAGGGCTTCCGGCGTCACCCACAGGGTCAAACTGCCGCGATGACGAAGTCCTGCCTCATATTCTGGCCAGTTCGTCACCCTGAACTTCATCTTCTCAATACGATGGCGGCGGCTGGTATTGTGTTTGAAAGGCATGGCTACGCTACAAAGCCTATTGCGGTTACCGCTTGCCTAAACCCACACCAATAAACGATCCGTGCACCAACGCCTTGCGCCACGGCAAACGCAGAATGGCTCCTGTCAATCACGACAACGAACGAGTCCGGCTGGTCCGCAAGTTGCAGCGCCACTGCCCGACCGACCGGCCCGGCTCCGATGACGACGTGTGATCTCCCGTGCATAGTGCCCTGCTTCAGCCTTTACTGCCAACTACGGTCGGGGTCGGCTTGCGCCGGATCGTGCGATAGCCAAGGAGAGCGATAGCCGTTTGCACTAGAGCCAAGCCGGCAATCAACAGCGTCAGCGTGTCGTATCCCAGCTGGACTGAGACGAGCCCGGCGGCGAAGGGGAAGAAATACAGGCCAAGAAAATAGGAAAGGCTGAAGATGATCTGCACCAAAGTCCGGGACTGCGGCGCAGTCACGCGGATGGCTTCTGCCTGCATCAGGGGATAGGATAGCCCATAAGTTATGCCGGTCGCCAGCGATGCCATTGCGTAAATGACGGGGTGGCCCGGGGAGTAGTGAAAGCCGAGAAGCGAAACGACCATCCCGCCCAGGAGTAGCGGCAAGGTGCGGTCGGCCGCACTGCGGGTTACGCGCGGACCAATTGCAAATCTGGAGCCGACTACTCCTATGGCCCAAAAGCCAAAGAATATTTCGTACGGAAGACCTGAATTATTCGCAAATAGAGCCTGGAAGTTTATCAAAAAAGTGTAAATGCTTGCGGACAACAATACAAGAACAAAAAACAGAGCAGATTTGCTGAAGAGGAGATCGAAAAGGTCGCGCGCAATCGAGGCGTTATTCGGAATAGCGGCTTCGCGGATGTTCGCCGCACGTTGCGCTGCCCACGATGACAACGCTGACCCTGCCGTCGCCGCGAGCATTGCCAGAATGAACATATCCAGCGTGCCCAAGCCGGCGTACCGGGTAAGGAGGCTGCTCAGCAGCGGTCCGCAGGTTAACCCTAAGGTGGCGAATGCAGAGTAGGCCATGAAGCTCGATGGCCGGTCTGCATCGCTTGAGAGGGCGGAAATGCATATCGAGCCCATAGTGAAGTGCAGCGCCCATCCGCCTGATTGCAGCATGTAGCTGAGGAAGTAGGGGAATGTCGCGCGCACCCCCGACAATTCGTTCAAGAGTATGGTCGCGCAGGCTGCTGCACAGAGAAGCCCGCCGATGGGTGCGAGCCTCCGCACACTAAACTGGCGTATCAGCGTAGGACTGATCAAAACTATTAATATAGCGACCGCCATGCCTGCTGCTGAGATCGAACCAAAAAATATCTCGTCGCGCCCAACCGACAACAGGTAGACTGGAAACAGCGCAAAAACGCCCATCGCGAAGGAAATCAGAGATCGTTCAGCAATGAACATGCGCCTGTACCACAAAAGGCGCATATTAGTGATCGAGATGCTGCGAGCGTTCATTTTGTTATGTCATGAAATTGTACTTTGCGTCGGTTAGGACGAAGATAAATTATGTACCCGAATATGATTCGCGTTTTTGGTGCGACCATTGTCATGGTCGAAGGAATACGTTGCCTTAGATCGAGAGCCTGAAGCATTGCGGTCCTTCGCCTGTTCATCGTGTCTACCCGTGACACGAGTTATGGCCGGCAGCTGTTGCCCGCCCGGCAACGAAGGCTCTCAAGAGTCATGCCAGCTTGCTTGATTGAGCTGAAGAAGGAACTTTGTGGTTGCTTTTCAGTCGATTAGCCCGGAGCAAAGCAAGAGATCGACTGAAAATGGCCATATCGCGAACTCGACAAACCCGACAAAAGATGTCGGATGGCGTTGTTGAGACTGCTCCGCTCTGACCTCGCCGGTGAGCCACGAACATCGTGCTGTGTCCAAATGGAGCCCGGAGTTGAGGTAATTACCCACCCCCTAGCCCCCTCGATGCGGCACGGTGCGTCGTCACTCGTCGTCGATGTCCGGGTACTGCGGGGGAGCCTTGCCGATCTTGCTGACGATCCTCGGGTAATTGGCATCGGGCTGCGCCTGCCCTGTTCCAATAACTTCAACGCGGAATCGCCACTCGTCACCGTAGTCGTACAAGAAGGTCATTGCCGAGCCCGCCTTCTGGAAGGCTGTGGTGACGCGCGTGCCCTTCACGCTGCGAGAACCGCTCCCCTCTATGTCCGCGAAGAGTTCGAACCGCTGGGGCGAGTCGAACAGCTTTCCCGTCAGCTTTGAATAAAAGCCGTAGGCGTGGTCCATGTCGAAGCCGAATGCCGCTACCATGGCTTCGGCCAGATCCGCTAGCGTGCTCGAACTCGACACCTCGATGTCCCGATAAAGCCGCGCCCGAAGAGAGGCTCGGAAGATCAAGGTCGCGGGCTCGGTCATAGCGGATTTCAGGCGCTGACGGTTTGAAGGATGATTTTGAAGGGGTTCGTGCCTGGCGCGAGACGAGCTGTGTCGACGACGGTTCGAATGTCGGCTTCGCCCTTTGCGGCCCACATGGCGCGATAGCCGTTGGTGATCTTCCGTTGAACGACGGCGGGTCTCAGAGCCCGTTCGCAGGCGTTGTTCGTCGCGTCGACCATTCCTGGCAATTGGGCAAAGGTCAAAAGTTGATCGCGAGCTCGCCTGAACTTGTTTTGGATGTCGCGGGCCAGATCGCACGACGTTGTGGTGGCGAAGATATCGTCCAGACTTCGCTCCAGGGCGCGACGCTTGCCGGCGATGGTCGAGGCGGCGAAGGTTTCGATACCGTCGGCTAGGGCGAAGACCCTTTGCAGCCAACGCTTGAGCCGTGAGGGCAGCATGTCCTCACTTGCCTCGTGCGCATAGGCGACGTCGCGGGCGAGATGCGCCAGGCAGGTCTGATGGGCGTTGGTGCACGGATCGTTTATTGGTGTGGGTTTAGGCAAGCGGTAACCGCAATAGCCTTTGTAGCGTAGCCATGCCTTTCAAACACAATACCGCGAGGCGGAATGACGATTGCGGCGGCAGTGCTATGATCGATGACTGCGTCAACGCGGTCGAACCATTCGACGATAGACCTCCCGGCCCAAAGGGACCAGCATATCGCCGCAATCGGCAGAGACGGCCGGATGAAATGGCAGGTCTCCAACGGTTATGGCAAACGCTCGCTGGTCGAGACCGCCATAGGGCGATACAAGTCCACCATCGGGCGGCGTTTGCGGGCACGGTCGCTTCCTGTTCAGAAGACCGAAGTCGCCATCGGCTGCGCCGTCCTCAACCGCATGCTTGCCTGCGCACGCCCGAAATCCGCCCGCCGCAAGGCGGCCACGGCATAGTCTGCCGCTTCAAAGATCGACATCCGCTCAAGTCCGGACCCATGCACCAACGCGCGAGGGGTGGGTAATTACGGATTCTCCGCATGACTCATGCAGAAAATGAGCGTTCAGAAACTCGTACGCTACGTGGGGTGGCCTACGCGCTTACAATGTTTTAAATTAGCGCACAGGTTGCGTTCCTGCAAACGCGCTCGTAACGCAACGCAAAGGGTTTCGGACCATGGGTACTCGAATTTTCATCGCAGCAGCCTCCCTCGCCATGATGGGGACCGTCTCGTCACCTTCCGAGGCCCGCACCCTCTTCGCCAACGACGCCGCCTCCCGCACCCAGGTCCTAGCCCTGCTGGAAACGCTCAACGCCGACCTCCTCAGCCACCCAAGCGCCACCCTCACGCTGGAACGGTGGTGTGGTGAGCACGGGCTGGCGCCGGAGGCGAAGATTGTGGCCCATCGCGTGAAGGGCGACGACAAACTGCTTCCGGATAATGCCCGCCAGGCATTAGGCATCAGCGCTGACGAACCCGTGCACTACCGCCGCGTGCAGCTCGCCTGTGGCGAGCTCGTGCTCTCCGAGGCCGATAACTGGTACGTACCGTCGCGCCTCACACCCCAGATGAATCAGGTGCTCGACACCACCGACCAGCCCTTCGGGAAAGTGGTCCAGCCGCTGCACTTCCGTCGCCAGACCATTAGCGCCGACCTGCTGTGGTCGCCGCTGCCCAAGGGGTGGGAGATGGGCGCGCCGCTGCCGGCGGCGGGGAAGGGGGAGCTGGCCATTCCCCGCGAGGTGCTGCGGCACCGTGCCATCCTCTATACCGGGGTGAACCAGCCCTTCAGCCTGGTCGTGGAGACTTACACAGCCGAGGTCCTTGCCTTCGGCCGCCGCTGAAAGGCGCGAAATTTCGCGCTTCGGAGCTGGCACTGGGGCCGTCGTAGTGGATCTTGATGAGCCCGGACCGGGATGTCACATTAACTCAGTAAAGAGCTTTTTCCATCGCGCCGCGCCGATTCTTGACGTAACCGGGGCAGATTACCGGGCAGTCAGGCTTGAGCGGCTTGCCTAACGAGATCCGGGAGCGGCGGAATCGACTCTTGTGTTGGTATGCCGAGGCGGTCGCCGAGATAGCGGAAGAATGAGACGTCGAGCTTGATGCAGGTCTTCATCAGGCCGAGCAGGACGTCGCGGGCGTTCTTGCCTGCCTTGCTGACGATTCCGCCGGAGATCTTGCGCTTGGTGACGAAGGTGCGGATGTCGTTTTCCGAACCATTGGTGTGGAGTGGGATCTCGGGACGATCGAGAACGCGCAGGAGTTCATGCTTGCGGCGATGCAGCCTGGCAAGAAGCCGGTCGAGCATGACGTAGCCGGTTCGTCGTTTGAACAGGCGCTCGAAGCGGGCGCGCAGGGCCGCCGCGCGGCGCGGACAAGGAGCACGCTGGTAGCTCTTGAGGTCGCGATAGAACCACCAGATCAACTGGCGCATGATGTCGACGGCCTGACCTTGATCCGGGGTCACGGGTATCAATTTGTGGACGAGCCGCTCGACGTGGACCCAGCACAGAGCATGGTCGCCGATGCGGAACTGGCCGGCATCATCGGACACGACCACGGTATCGCCAAGAAAGCCGTGGTGGCGGATCGCTCCCCACATCGCCCCTTCGGTGGCGATCCTGACTGGGTTGGGCTCAACCGCGAGCTGGTCGAGGCCGAGTGCCGCCAGATGCGCCTGCCATGCGGCGCTGTCGGCAAATGCCTTGTGCGGCGCAGCCGCCAGCCGCGCGATCACCGGACCGGCGAGGTTGCGGCCGCGCATATAGGCCAGGGCCTCTTCATTGATGAAGTAATCGCTGTGCCCGGCACGCAGCGTCGCCAGGAACGCCTCCCGTGACTTCGATCGCCCGGTGCGGAACGCGGTGAAGCGGCGGTCGCCGATCTGGGTGGTGTAGCCGTCCTGGTGGGCGTGGCGCGCCGACGTATCATCGACGGTGATCCAGGGCGCCGTAGCCAGCCCGGCGCGCAGCACGTCACGGTCCTCCGCCGCGAAGGCCTCCAGGCCCTCCGAAATCAGCCGCACCACCTGGCGCTTCGAAATGTCGACCCCGATCCCGGTCAACAACGCCGTCAACCGCTCCGTCGTCACCTGGCCTTGAATGTGACAGGCCAGAATGAAGCGGCGCAGGTTCGCGCCCCAGCCGCCGATGATCCCCGCCGGCAAGGGCGCCACCATCGTTTCGCCGGTCGGTGTCACCCAGCGCTCGCGGCGATAGCGCACCACCTCGGCCGACAACGCCAGATCGCGCACCAGGATCGTCTCATACCCCTTGAAGCGAGAGCCCGCAGGTGCGCTCACCGCAACCGTCACCTCGCGGCTCACGCGACCGCCGTCGCGCTTGGCGCCGCGCCGGCGGCGCTTGCCCTTGCCAGATGTCGGCTGCGTCGCCTTCTCCATGCCCGATGGCTTGGTCGGCTTGACCGGGGGACGCGGCGGCAGGTCCTTCAGCCGGGCGATCTCATCCTTCAGGGTCTGGTTCTCGGCGCGTAGCGCCTGGTTCTCGATCTCAAGGCTCTCGACCCGGCCTTGAAGACCGCGCACTTCGCCGATCAGCGCAGAAACCAGCCCGCGGAGTTCCGCGAGCGACAGGCCTTCAAGCGGATCAGTCGGTGGTAGCGTCACGCAAAGGGTGAATCACGAACGCACGCGCCTGCAAACCCCCACCGCCCGGTAATCTGCCCCGGTTACATTCTTGACGCCCTAACCCTTTGATTTCTTTGCCCGAAACTTTTCCGCTTGACGAGTAGATAGTAGTATTTCTCGTTAATGTGACATCCCCGCCGCAACAGCTCCAGTTTCTTGTCCCCGAACCGGGCGATATCGGTAATCGCCTCCGCACCGGCCAGCACGCCGAGCAGGCACAACAAAAGAACCTCGGTGAGAGGATAAACCACCTTGCCGCGTTGCCGCGGGTCCGGCAAATCCTCGAAATATCGTAGAAAAACGACCGTCTCCTCGATCGCTCCACTGTCCCATCTGCCAGCTTCCATCGCCGTCCTCCTCAATCGAATCAGAAGACATCGACAGATTCACCACATCAACACTTTGTCACGAACTCATTCACCCGATTGCCCTGGCATTTATGTGCAGACAACGTGACATCGCCCTTGTTCTGACCTATTGTGGCTCCCCGCCCTGCTCTGCGGGAGTGGAGGGAGGAGAGTCCAGGAGCGATGCTGTGTCGCGTGCCTGTAGGCCATGCAGGAAGAAGGCTCTGCGAACTGCACGCTGGTACTCGTGATCCAGTTCCAGTCGATGGCCACCTCGAACCAATAGGAAGCGGGCGCTGGGATAGGCCGATGCGATGGCTTTGCCTATTGCCGGAGAGAATACGACATCGTCCTTTCCCGAGACGACCAAAACCTCCCCCTGAAAACGGCTCCGATCCAACTGCAGATTCGGCAAGGGCGCATGCTGATGCAGAAAATTCTTTAGGATTTCCGCGGACCACTGGTAGAGTGGGAGATCGTACCCATATGAGCATGCCCCACTCTGCAGATCGCTTCCAAGTAGCTCGTACATCCGCACTTTCGCGGCATCGGCGGCAGGCAGGCCTAGCAGGGTGCGGCTGAGCCCCCAGTTCAGGCTCGGGTACAGCTCGTACCAAGCATACGGTAAGGGGTTGTGGCTTAGCTCTGCGCGGATGACCTTACGAAGCGTTGCCAAGCCCGACTGTCCTTGTCGCCCGAGTTGAAAGAGCATATAAGCCAAGCTTGGTCGCCTGCCATTCTCATGCCTTGCAATCTCTGACAGGGTGTCAGCGGCCCCCGGATCGAGCTCAGCGAAGTTGCGGGCGAAGGTCCATCCCTGCTGGCGGGCTAAGTCCGGCGCTCCCGTGGTGGCCAGCAATGCCCGGGTCACGTGTTCTCCATGTCGATCCAGGTACTGTTGGGCAAGTACGCCCGCGCCTGAGGCTCCGAAAATCATGATGCGCCCGCCTGACGGAAGCAGTCTCGCTGAAACCATGTCCTGTCTTACGCGTTCGATATCCTCGACGCGCTGCCAGGAGCCATAAAGGTTCATTGCGCGGCGCAGATCCAGCTTGCCGTTTGGATAGACCTCGGGGAAACCCGTCGGGCTGTGGCCGCGATGGCCGATCAGCACATAAGATACCCCAGGGAGCTGCTCATCAAAGAAAGAGAAATCCATCCCCGGGCCAACCATTTCCATTTGCCCGTCCGTCAGAAAAAAAACTACGGGACCTTGGGGATTGAAGTTAGGGCTGAGCACATAGAACGCGCGAAAGCGTCCGCTGCTTTCATCTGCATAATCAATCGGAAGAGTAAGATATCGATGGTGCGCATCCGGCGGCATCTGTGGGTAGTACGCATCCAGCGCGAGGCGCGCATTCGGTGGTTCTTGCGCCACATGCCATCGCGTATAGCCCCATATCCCACTTACTGCGCTAACAGTTAATAGTATGACCAAAGCGGAGCGCATCCTTCGTCGTGAGTTTTTCATTATGAAACCTTGGCGTTGGTGAGGCTGCGTGATGTGAGGATGGAGAATACTACTCAATCCGGCATTATAAACTTAACTGGTGGTGAGGGATTTGCGGCTAACCGCGATGGCATGAACTGCAACCGTCAGCTACAAGCGCCATCGTTTCTCGTCGCAAATCCCTCACCACCAGTTAAGTTGATAACGGCCGCGCCCTGTCAGTCGAGAAGGCTAAGAGACAGAATGATCTGCATCAAGGCACCCCAATCTGAAAACAGGCATAGTCGTAGACGTGGTCATCCACACAACCTCCACACAACCTCCACACAACCAAATGGAGATGGAAAAATGAAGGCGATCGAAGAGCGCAAGGTTGTTACTGTCAAGGGCAGAGAAGTCGATCTCGGGACTTTGCTTGAGCAGTACGAGTCGGACAAGTTGATCCAGGAGATGCAGACCCTGATCAAGAAGAAGGGTCTCAAGGTCGACCTCGTTCCTGGCGAGGGAGCAGGCGAGCCCCTACTCGCATCGGGCTGCGACACCTGCACCATCTGTCCCTGCATGATCTGCTGGTAGGCCAATCCAGTAGTCAGGGTACCATCCGGATCCAAGCGCGTCTGGATGGTGCCGGCCTAGAGGTTTCGGTCAACTCCGGCAAGAGTGCGAGAGACAGTGCGATGACGAGAAAGCTATCCATAAGACCAGATCAGTTTGTCGCAGTGCGCCGGGACTTCGTCTTCACACAAGATGGGAATCGGCCAATTCTCTATCCTCTTGACTACATCAACACGCACATCCATTTCTTAACTCCGATCCAGGGGTTCGCCCTATCGCTACTGGATGGCGTCTCGCGCTTTTCCGAGATCGATCTCTTCTTCCGTCACCTCTTTCCGGAGGCTGCGATTGGGAGCCTCGTCGAGACGCTCTCCGGCGTCGACGCCCTGGTGCGCGCCAGCGTATCGGCCACGGGAATTGGTGCTCACGGCATCCTGGAGATTGCCGATGGCCCGATCACCGAGGCGATCCGCTTCGACCCGCGCTGTTTCGTCATCGATCAGCAGGCATATTCGCGTGTGATGCAGGGGATCAAGACCCGATTCCGTCTAGAAGCGCCGATCAACCTCTATACGGTCTTCACCCATCGCTGCCAAACCGACTGCCTTTACTGCTACGCCGACCGACGCATCAAAAGAGGCAAGGAGATGCGTCTTGAACGTTGGCGCGAGTTGATCGAGGAGGCAGCCTCTATGGGGGTGCGGATGTGCTCACCCGATAATGGGGACACCTTCGTGCGGCAGGACGGGATCGACTTTCTCAATCTACTTGTCGAGCACGAGATGCTGTTCCTGCTATCGACGAAAGCATTTCTGGACCGCAACGCGGTCGCGCGGCTAGTCGACGCCGGGTTCAAGGAGAAGATCAACGGTGTGGTCGAGCGGCCTGTGCAACTTAGCTTCGATGCCGCCGACGAGCACGTGAATATGCGCGTGCTGAACGTCAGGAAATCCCGCACGCAACTGGCGGCCCGGACCTTCGAGAGCTTTATGGCTTTCGGCATACAGCCTATCATAAAGGCAGTCATTACTGGATTAAATGTCGATCAACCGAAGAAAATCGTTGAGTTCTTCTATTGTCGCGGCGCTCGAACCTTCAGTTTTGTGCACTATACGCGCTCATTCCACCGTCACAGCGACGATCTGTTCGTTACAGGCGCACAACATGCGACGCTTGCCCGCGAGTTTGAGGCAATCCGAGCCAAGTATCCGGACATCGCGCTAAACGAAAATCTGTCGATCGCCCCAACGCCCGCTGGAGAGCTGACGCCGGAGCGCAAGCTGCAGATCTGGAGCCAGCGGATCGGCTGCGGAGGCGGGTGGCACGCTCTCGGCATCGGTCCCGACGGCGGCGCCTTCCTGTGCGAGCAGATGGCCTACGAGGAGCCGTTCCTGGTGGGCGACGCCCGACACCAATCGTTGCGCGAAATTTGGACTGGCTCCCGATTGCTCAACTTTATCCATCCGAGCCGCGAGCGGTTTGCCGGGTCCAGTTGTGAGGCCTGTTCGTTCTTCGAGAGCTGCATATGGGAGAAGGGCCGGTGTTACCGGGACGCTTATTTCTCCTATGGCTCCATCCACACCACGCCACCGTTGTGCCCTTTCAACGACAAGCCGGGCGTGCGGCTCAGCTAAGGGAAGCGTTACGACCATGACCGTGACACGAAATTGGAAACCGTCAAGCTTCAACATGCCCTTCAGTGAGGCCGACGACACGACTCTGCTATTTAACGCGAGGAACGGCCAGACTCTTGAACTGGATGGGGCCGGCTGGGCTATCGTCAAAAGGTGTCTCGACAGCCTAAAGCACGGAGACGCCGCGCCGGATCGCGAGCTTGTGAGCTGTCTCGCTACGCTTGGCTTCGTGGTGCCGGCCGAACTGGACGAGTTCAGCGAAGAGGAGGAGCGGCTGCGCCTCAACAAGGTCGACGAATCACGCCTGTTTGTGACCATCGCGCCAACCATGGCCTGTAATCAGTACTGCAGCTACTGCTTCCAGCGCAGTATAGCCAAGACTAAGATCATGTCGGAAGAGCTGCAGCTCGCGACCGTCGAGTTCGTCCGTCGCAAGCTGGGCGACAGCCGTCAGCTAGTCGTCCAGTGGTTCGGCGGCGAGCCGCTGATCGGTTATGCCGTAATCACCTCCATGACGCGGGCATTCAGAGCGATCTGTGCGGAGCGCGGCATCGACTACTATGCTGAGATGCTGACCAACGGCGTCCTGCTGACGCCGGAAAGGGTAGCCGCCCTGCCCGATCTCAGTATAAAGGCGCTGCAGATTTCCCTTGACGGCATGCCCGAGACCTATTCTGCGCGGCGACAAGTACCGATAGCGAAGGCGGAGGCCCATTACCGGTTCTTGGCCGAGCACGTGCAGGACATCGTCGAGGCCACTGGGTCCCTCACCATGCGCATCAACGTGGATCGGGATAACATTGAAGAGGCCAAGTATGTCGTGCGCCTCTTCAAGAGCCACGGTGTGGTCGATAACCGCATTGATTTCCGTCTTGGTTTCATCAACACCAGCCGAGGTCTGGTGGATTGCGTGCCGCACGACTGTTTCACCAACACTGAGTTCGCCGAGAAGGAGTTGGCGTTTCGCCGCTTCCTCGAGGCGGAGGGATACATGGTGTTCGGCATGCCGCGGCCCAAGCGCTACCCTTGCACCGCGGTTATGCGCAATTCGTTTACGATTGATCCACACGGCAACCTCGGCAAGTGCATCCCCGCTGTGGGCACATCCCAGTCGACATTCGCGCGCATTCTGCCGGACGATATGGATAGAACACTGCGGGACGTGATGACGGCTGAGATGCCATATGAGCGCTTCAACCCATTCCACAGCGAGGGGTGCGGTGGCTGCCGCATGCTGCCAACGTGCTTGGGCTCGTGCCCCAAGCACCATGTTTGCGGCTGCCGCGTGGTGGCGTGCGGCATGCGGGAGGGCTTCGCTGACAAGATCACCTTTTATCATCGCTTTCATAAGCGGCAGCTCGATAGCCGCACGCAGGCCTAGCGTTGGATTTGCTTCAACCACTCCCCACGCGGAGGCAACTTACGATCGGAGGGCACCATGGCAAGAGCCAAAGATAGACGGCGGGGTATATCAGCCGTCGCGAAAGAACGGCCAGAGGAGGGCTCAATGACCCTCGCGCGTCAGCGGCTCGGTATCCTTGAGTTGGCGACGACGCTGGGCAACGTCGCGGAGACCTGTCGTCGCTACGGCATCGACCGCACGAGCTTCTACGCGTGGCGCCGCCGCTTTCGGGAGCAGGGCTTAATTGGATTGCAAGACCGGTCGCCGATTCACCGCAATCACCCTCAGAAGACGCCACGGCAGACGGCAAGGCGGGTTGCGACGCTCGCCTTGCAACATCCTGCATATGGTTGCAATCGCCTACAAGTTCTGCTGCACAGCGAGGGAATGCGCCTATCGGCGGTCACGGTGCAGAAACTCTTGAGAGAGCGCGGCCTCGGCTGCCGTCGGCAGCGATGGTTGACGCTTGAAGCGCTCGCTACCAAACGATCGCTCAGACTCACGGCCGAGCAGTCTGCCTTCGTCGAAGCCAGCAACCCGAGCTTTCGTGAGCGTCACAGTGAAACTCAGGCGCCCGGGGAGGTGCTCTGCGCCAACGTTCTGCCTGTTAGTCGCCTCCGTAACGAAGGCAGGATCTTTCTGTGTTTCGCCGTTGATATCTACTGCGCCTATGCCTTTGCCGCGCTTAAGGTCGGCTGGCATGAGCAAGCGCTCGCCGAGTTGATGCAAAACGTCGTCGTACCCTTCTATGGCGTGCGTGAGCTCGTAGTGAGGGAGGTGATCGCCAGCGCTGCGTTGCAATGCGGCGAGGTAAGAGATTACGCGCCCACTTTCGCGACTGACGAGATCAAATACCATGCCACTGGACTGCGCCCGGGGCATGCTCACGGCTTCGCCGAGCGTTTCGGCCGGATCGTGTCCGGCGAGTTCTTCTGCGGTCGGCGAGTGGCGTCGGATCGTTTAGACATGGATGGCATGCAGACGGAGCTGAGGCTCTGGCTTGAAAAATACAACGCCAAGCGCTCTCTCGACGGCTATCGCAACTACGGGACTCCGCCGGCTGAGATGATGGACCGATGGCTCGCGGTACGCGGTCCCACCACCAACTGAGCAGACGACAATGACGTTTCGTCGGCTGCGCTCATCACGATCTTCCTTGTTCAGGACCAAGGCTGACAACCTGTCATGCAACAGAACTACCATATTCAATCATTTACCTCAACAGACCTTGCAATTTTTCTATCATCTACTATCATTTCTTCGAAACCTTCAAAAGGAGGCTAGCCTTGGCCAAGCGACCAACGGTTTCGGATTTGGCTCGGGCATCCGGGGTCAGCGTGTCGACGGTCGACAGGGTTTTGAACAGCCGCCTTCCGGTGCGCGAGGAGACGGCGCAGCGGGTCTACGAGGCGGCGGCCGTCATCGGCTACCACGCTGCGCCCCTGATCAAGCAGCGGATCCACCAGGATCTCCCGGAATACCGGCTGGGCTTTCTTCTGCAGAAGCCCGAGCAGCATTTCTATCAGGAGTTCGCGCGCGAGTTGGAGGCCGCGACGACCCATGCGTCGCGGTTCCGCGGCGTTGCGGTCATTGATTTCTGGTCGAGCCAGGCTCCCGAGGACATCGTCGTCCATCTGGAGCAACTGGCAGCGAAAACGAACGCCGTCGCGTTGGTCAGCCCCGATCATCCAACGGTCACGGTCGCCGTGGAGAGCTTGAAAGCACGCGGTATTCCGGTGTTTTCGCTCCTGTCCGATTGCGCCTCCGGCGTACGGGAGGGCTATGTGGGCCTCAACAACCGCAGGGTAGGACGCACCGCCGCGTGGATGATCGCGAAGTGCGCCAGGCGGCCCGGCAAGGTCGCGGTGTTTGTCAGCAGCCACCGCTTTCACGGCCAAGAGTTGCGTGAGATCGGCGTGCGCGCCTATTTCCGGGAACACGCACCGGACTTCATGGTGCTTGAGACGCTGGTCAATCTCGAGACGGCCGATTTGACCCACGATGCAATGCTCGACCTGCTCGAGAGGCATCCCGATCTCGTCGGGTGCTACATAGCCGGGGGCGGCATGGAGGGAGCTATCACGGCGGTGAGAATGGCCATGCCTGCCCAGCCTCCGGTCATGATCTGCAACGAGATAACGCCTGAGTCGCGCGCTGCACTCGCCAACACCATCGTCACCATGGTGCTCGCAACGCCGCTGGCGCGGCTGAGCAGCGATCTCGTCGATCTCATGGCGCATACCATCAAGGACGGCGCCGCCAACGCGCCGGGACAGACCTTCCTGCCCTTCGACATCTACCTGCCGGAGAATATCTAAGCGTCTCTGCGATAAAATCTATCATAGATGGGCGTTGGTGCATGGGTCCGGACTTGAGCGGATGTCGATCTTTGAAGCGGCAGACTATGCGGTGGCCGCCTTGCGGCGGGCGGATTTCGGGCGTGCGCAGGCAAGCATGCGGTTGAGGACGGCGCAGCCGATGGCGACTTCGGTCTGCTGAACGGGAAGCGACCGTGCCCAAACGCCGCCCGATGGTGGACTTGTATCGCCGGCGTTGTCACGTTGTTTGAAATGTGGCCGCGTGAGGCCGATACCGCGCTTTTCAGGCAGGCCGTGCACTCACGGCTTCCCACGCGGCCATGGCTTGGCGTCGATGGGCTCGAATTTGTGCTGCGGAGCGGTTGGTCTGGGATGGGACGAAGAGATTTCGGACGGCGGAGAAGATCGACACGAAATGCTGCAATGAGCCGACCGACCGGAAACCCTGTCGCGTTCGTTCCCGTTTTCGGAACGGCAGGTGAGAATTCTCCACCCGGTTGTTCAAGCCTTTATGCGAGCGGTGTTCCACCTTCGGCATGACCTGGCGTTGGGCCGCCCCGTAGGAGCGCAGTTTGTCGGTGATCATACGCTTTGGCGGCAGACCCTGCTTCTTCAGAAGTCGCGTCAGCAGGCGCCTGGCGGCCTTGCTGTTGCGACGCGTCTGGACGATCTCGTCGAGCACATATCCGTCCTGATCAACCGCTCTCCACAACCAGAATTTCTGACCGTTGATGCGCACCACGACTTCATCCAGGTGCCAGACATCATCTTTCGTCGGCGACTTGCGGCGTATGCGGCGCGCATAATCAGGGCCGTGCTTTCGGTACCATCGGCGGATGGTCTCGTAGGAAACGACGATCCCGCGATCGAGCAGCATTTCCTCGACATCGCGCAGGCTCAGATTGAAGCGGAAGTAGAGCCAGACAGCACGGGCCACGATTTCGATCGGATAGCGGTGGTTCTTGTAGGTCGGTGCACTCACGGTCATGGGCGCGCTGCTACCTCAATTTCCTTACCCCTCAATCAATGTGACAGCACCCCATCGGCGCATCAAGCGCCGTATCCGGCCGATGCTCGGCTTCAAATCGACGGCCACCGCAGCCACCATCCTGACCGGCATCGAAATGATTCACATGATGCGCAAGCGACAGGCGAGGTACGCCTTCAATCCGAATCCGTCCTTGGCCGAGCAGTTCGAAAATCCTCGCCGCCTGATTGACCTCGCATCAGGGCCTCTCTGTGCCCCTATTCAGCCCTTGCAACAAAACCGCTCGACGTCACATCACAATCGATTCATTGTTCGCAGGAACTGCTTTAGAAGCGCGCCGGCAGCCTGGGCGGGGGGCTTGGGGTTAGACTGCCGGCGCACGCCACTCATGAAGAGCGGCCCCTTTTCGCGGTTCCGACACCCATAGTCAACCCGGCAGTGTCTGGGTGCCCGCTGTGCTCTTGTCAGAGCGGCGCGATGTCGACCGTGTCGGCCGATCCTGCCCAACTTGGTGGGCCGCTCTCATCGGCCAACCTGATGCTCCAGCCAGTATCGCGTTGCCGACCAGCATGAGTTCGCCGCTAGCAATCCTTCGTCGGTAATTACATGGGGGAATCGCGGGAGCCGCGCTATATCACCACCGAAACCGGCGTTTGGTTATCGGTTGCGCGAAGTCGAGTAAGTGGGCGGGACGTGCAGCCAATTCTGCTCCACAATGTGGGCAGTCTTATACGTTCCGATACTGGCTCGGGGCTTCGTTACTCCCGCAGCTTCAGCATGGTCTCACAAAGATCCCACGCTGGCTTCGAGGCTGATGAGCCTGCTAAGCCGATGGAGAACTCGCAATGCCGGCATGGCTACCATAACGTGGCGGCACTTGATATTGCATCGCAGCAAGCGTAGAGCACCGCGCGCTTACCGGAGTGTCGCCCATGGCCCTTACCAATGCTGGTAGTGAGGCAGAACCCGTCGAACAATCGAGCCATCCCGAGATCGAACAGCACAGCACCAAGGTTCTGATGCTGGGCGCGCTCGGCGTCGTCTATGGCGACATCGGCACCAGCCCGATCTATGCATTCCGTGAGGCATTGCATGCTTCGTCCGGTGGCAATGTCGCCGAGCGCGGCGATATTCTCGGCGTGCTGTCGCTGATTATCTGGTCGCTCACCATCACAGTCACAGTAAAATACATCATGTTCGTGCTGCGCGCCGACAACCGCGGCGAGGGCGGCGTGCTGTCGCTGATGGCACTGGCGCGCGGCAGTTTCCCGAAGCGCTCGGCGGTCATCCTCGGCATCGGCATCGTCGGCGCCTCGCTGTTTTTCGGCGATGCCGTCATCACGCCGGCGATCTCGGTGCTTTCGGCGGCCGAGGGCATGAATGTCATTACCCCCGCGTTCCAGCCCTATGTGGTGCCGCTGACACTGGTCATCCTCGCCATGGTGTTCGCGGTGCAGCGCTTCGGTACGGGCGGCGTGGGCCTGGTGTTCGGCCCGGTGACCGCCGTATGGTTTCTGGCCATCGGGCTTTCCGGCCTCAACCACATCATCGACGATCCGGAAATCCTGCTGGCAGTCAGTCCACATTATATCGTCGCCTTCCTGATCAACTCGCCCGACGTTTCTTTCGTGACCATCGGTGCCGTCTTCCTTGCCGTCACGGGCGCCGAGGCGCTCTATGCCGATCTCGGCCATTTCGGCCGCAAGCCGATCGTGATCGCCTGGCTGGCGATCGTGTTTCCTTGCCTGCTGCTCAACTATGCCGGACAGGGGGCCTTCGTGCTGGCGCATGGCGGTGTCGTCGGCCATCCGTTCTTCGAGATGAACGAGGGATGGATGCTGATCCCGATGGTGGTGCTGGCAACCGCCGCGACCGTGATCGCCAGCCAAGCGGTGATTTCCGGCGCTTTCTCGCTGACCAGACAAGCGGTGCAGCTCAACATGCTGCCGCGTTTCGTGATCCAGCATACGTCGGAAAAACAGTCAGGCCAGATCTACTTGCCGCGAATCAACCTGCTGCTGGCACTGGTGGTGATGCTGCTGGTGGTCGGCTTTGGCGAATCCAGCAAGCTGGCCTCAGCATACGGTATTTCGGTGACCGGCAACATGCTGGTGACGACGGTGCTGCTCTATGTGGTCATGCGGCGCATCTGGAAATGGCCGTTTGGCGTCGCGGCAGGATTGACGGCGCTGTTTGCCTTCATCGACATCGGCTTCTTTGCAGCCAACATCGTCAAGGTGTTCGAAGGCGGCTGGGCTTCGCTTGCCGTTGCCGCGGTGGTCGTGATGACCATGTGGACCTGGATAAGAGGCACCAGGTATCTGTTCGAAAAGACCCGCAGGAACGAGATCCCGCTCGATTTCCTTGCCGGCAATCTGTTGAAGAAACCGCAGTTGGTATCCGGCACGGCCGTGTTCCTGACCAGCGATCCGCAAAGCGCGCCGACCGCGTTGATGCACAGCCTGAAGCACTACAAGGTGCTGCACGAGCAGAACGTCATCCTTTCGGTGGTGACGGCGCCGCAGCCGGTGGTGCCCGACAGCGAACGCGTCAAGATGGAGACGGTCAACGAGCTGTTCATGCGGGTGACGCTGACCTTCGGTTATATGGAACAGCCCAACATTCCACGCGCGCTGGCGATCTGCCGCAAGCAGGGCTGGAAGTTCGATATCATGACCACGTCGTTCTTCCTGTCGCGGCGCTCGCTCAAGGCCTCGCCCAATTCCGGCATGCCTGTGTGGCAGGACAAACTGTTCATCGGACTGGCGCGCACGGCGGCCGATGCGACTGAATATTTCCAGATCCCGACCGGGCGCGTGGTCGAGATCGGAACCCAGGTGGCGATTTAGGGCATGCCGCGGCGTTGGTGCACGGATCTTTCATTGGTGTGGGTTTAGGCAAGCGGTAACCGCAATAGCCTTTGTAGCGTAGCCATGCCTTTCAAACACAATACCAGCCGCCGCCATCATATTGAGAAGATGAAGTTCAGGGTGACGAACTGGCCAGCACCGCTATTCTGATCTGGCGATCGAGACCACTTTGACGCTGGGCCTTGTGTTTGGCCGGTGGTGTCACATTGATTGAGGGGTAAGGGAATTGAGGTAGCAGCGCGCCCATGACCGTGAGTGCACCGACCTACAAGAACCACCGCTATCCGATCGAAATCGTGGCCCGTGCTGTCTGGCTCTACTTCCGCTTCAATCTGAGCCTGCGCGATGTCGAGGAAATGCTGCTCGATCGCGGGATCGTCGTTTCCTACGAGACCATCCGCCGATGGGTGCCGAAAGCACGGCCCTGATTATGCGCGCCGCATACGCCGCAAGGCACCAACGAAAGATGATGTCTGGCCCTGGATGAAGTCGTGGTGCGCATCAACGGTCAGAAGTGCTGGTTTGGGGAGCAGTTGATCAGGACGGATATGTGCTCGACGAGATCGTCCAGACACGTCGCAACAGCAAGGCCGCCAGGCGCCTGCTGACGCGACTTCTGAAGAAGCAGGGTCTGCCGCCAAAGCGTATGATCACCGACAAAATTGATAATCCATGGCGCTCGCGCTGCGCTCGGCAAAGCAGCGGGCAAGCAGGATCCTCGAAGCCTTTGGCTTAGTAAGTTGCGGCAAAGGCGGCATCCCAATGTCGCGGCTGTCGCGCTCGCCAACAAGAATGCGAGGATCGTGTGGGCCATGCTCTCGGGCGGCACAGTCTACGAGCACGCACCATCGGTGAAAGCAGCTTAAGGCGAAGCGGCAAACGAAGGAATAACAGAAGGAGGTCTCACCCCAGCAATTGCAACAAAATGGTAGGAGATGGTGAAACGGTCATTCCGTTGCTTCCCGAACCTGGTGTGTGGACCGGCTTGGCTTCGGCCAATGTCTAGGGGGCCGAAGAGGTGGAAGCGCGCGAAAATCCATCGGGGCTCGCGGCGACGACGTTGTCCAGCCGCATCAGGAAGCCGGATATACGTCAGCAGTTGTGACCGACGATCTTGATCTAGGAGACCTGTGCGCGGGAAGCATTTAGCGTTGATTTTGTTTGATCTTTTCCGCTTCCGGGGTAAAGGGTGCAAAGATATCAGCGCCGACGTCGTCAGCTGTGTCTTCTGACGCTCTCGTGTGAGCGTCAGTGGTGTTTTTGCCCGCTATCCAGCCATAGTGATGACCTTCAAACTGCGTTTCATATTGTAGGCGATGGCAGTGAGGCGAATTTGAACGCCTGCCTTTGCAAGCCCTCGCCATCGCATCCGGCGAAGGCCGTAGCTTCGTTTCCACGTGCCAAAGATCTTCTCGATCCGGCCACGAATGCGATGGATCGGTTGGTTCCAGGCCTCAAGGCGTGCCAGTGTTTCGGCTTCGTCCCGTCCCCACATGCCGGTGGCGACGATGCGTGGCGTTCCACCCTTGGCACGCACCGCGTCGCCGAAATGATTGCCGCGATAGGCGCTATCGGCAAACACCTGGCCGGGATTGTCAGGCAGAGCATCGGGACCGGCCTTGCCGTCGTTGATGTTGGCGGGTGTGACGGCGATCTCCTCGACCAGAGCTGTATCGGCGTCGGCACCGACATGGGCCTTGAAGGGGAGCATGAGGAACTGTGGGGCAGTCACGTTGCGGCCGACCAAACGGGCACTTTCTGTGGCGCGGTTCCGGCCCGTTCAGAGAGCCTCCGCCACCAACCGCCCCACAGTTCCTCATGCTCTCCAGTTTGCCTATGACCAGGTGCCATGATGTGCCGCAATGATCGACGGGCCGTCGTCTCGGAACGCAGCCCTTAGACTTCGAAACGAGCCTTCATCTCGTCCGTGCGAGCCCAGGCTGCCCCGGGTATCAACTCGATAAATTTGGCAAATACGCCTCGGAATGAGGTCCTGGTCGAGTCGTCTGTCAAAAGCGCGGCCTGGTTGGCAGGAAGCAGTGGCCTCATGTCGGTCAGAAAGCGCGGGTTTGCGAGTTTAGCGAGCATACGCTCCTCTGCCTGAGCCCGAGAAATCGCCTGGCCAGACGACTCAAGGTATTGGCCTAAGAGCTCGATAACATGCTTGGCATCCAGCCCTTCAAATGTTCCGAGCGCATGAGCAAGGTCGTATAGATCGCGACCCTTGTCGCGCTGGAGTAGCGCCCGCAGTTTCGTCGCCAGCATTTCCTCACGCGAGAATGTTGGCACATTGGTCTTGCCGGTGAACCAAGGGTTCTCGACGTCAAACTCGACTTCGGCAGGTGGATCGAACGCCGTGATCTCGCGTGTATTGATTTCGACCTTCAGCCGGATCAGGACACCGCTCCCGTCTTCCGGTTCGATGCGGAATCGGAGCTTGGGTGCAACGGGGCTTTGCTCGAACTGGGCCTTTCCGAGCCACGGCTCCAGGACCGCGCGCAGCCGGTCAAGAATAGGCCCGATCGGTCCATTCGATGTCCGAACCAGATCAATGTCCTCGGAGTATCGTAGGGGAGAAGCGAAATGCAGCTTGTTGAGTGCAGTGCCGCCTCGGAAGCGTAGCTCTTCTCGGAGCACCAGGTCTGAGAAGACTTCGACGATGGCGCGGCTAATGATCAGATCCTGTTCGATCTGACGCTGATCGGCCCACGGAACGACGTTGCCCCATGCAACAATGTTTTGAGTCGGAATCACTCGTCCACCTCCGGCGCGCGGCGGACAATGACATGCCATTTGGAATTGCGCTCAATCGGCACCGGCGCAAAATCCGAATCGCGGGCCTCTTTTCTATCCAACTCGATCCACGGTGGAACTCCGCGTTCATTCAGTGTTTTGAGCATGGCTTCGGCGCGATCCCCATGGCCCAGTCGTTCTAGAAGGTAGCCGAGCCGTTGAATGACGGGCCGTTCAGTGGCCACTGTCAACTCAGCGAGTTTCGTCGGCTCGATCGTCGGGCCAAGGTCATTCAGCACGGTCGCGACGTTGTCGATCCCGCCCGACGCCTGCGGATAACGCAATAGGTCGAAAGCGGTCAGCGCACTGGACGACACCTTCATCGTGCCGGTATCGGTCTTGCGCTCTTCAAGGCCACTCGCCACTGCACCCATGTCTTTGCGGTAGTAGAATGCAATGAGATTCCGTCCCGCTTGGATCTTGGGTATGCGCTTCGTGGCAACGACCTGGAACTCCATAACAGCCTGATGCGTGGCGCCATGCATTTCCGCCGCCTTGAGCAGACCCACATAGTAGGGTTGATTTGCATGGCGCATCAACGCATCGATGTACCACGAAGGCGGCGGGGCGCCCCAAGAGGCGAACTGGGGTGGTACGATCACATAGAATCCCTGTCGGGGATTGAGCAAATGTTTGCGGCGCTGCAGGCGCTCAGCAGCGTCGAGGAAAGCCCCACGCGACACACCCAATGCTTGCTCAGCTTCGTCAATCGAAAACACCACACGCCCGGCAGAAAGCAGGCTGGCCAAATATGTTGATAGGGCGGAGCGTTGATCGTGAACCATGTCCGATTATCCGCTTTTAGTACGGAATATTCAACATGGTTTGTGGAGCCGCGATAAATCGTGCCGACAAATCCGTTCCTAGAGCGGAGAATCCGACATGAAATGGTGGGCTGATAGCTCGATCAGCATCGAAATTGAGCGGTGCGAGCAACCGTCGCGGAAACCCTAGAAGGGGATCGCTTGGGCCTTCAGAAACAGCTCCCATTTTCCTAGCGCCTTGAGCGCAACGCGGTAGGTTTTTTCGTCCTTGCAGTAGATAATTGGCGGTAGGTTGTCGGTATCTTCGCTGCGGTCGCGCAGAAATGAATGGGCCGCGCTTCGGAGGCGGGTCTGCGCATCACGTGTCAGGCGGTCGCGATGTCGCTGGATCTCCGCAGCATGTTCAAACTCCGTGTGCCTTTGCCTCTCGATCTGATGGAGGATCTCTTTCGCCATTGCCAGGCCGTGCACTCCGCGCGCGGCAGCTTCAAGCGGCGTTCTCCCTTCCAGACGTTCGTTCGGGGTCTTCAGCCACTCCAATTCAGAACCACCAAACAGTTTCGCGGCCTCGGCTCCGATCTCATCGCCGCGGCCACGTCTGGCATCCTCGGCAGATTTGGCGGCAGCGGCCTTCCGTTCAGCCTCCTTGATCGCGATCGCATCAAGACGCCGTACGATTTCTTGCGAGATTGGCAGGTGAAGCAGGTCCTCAACATCCACCCTGCTTCCCCGGAACAAGGTCTGGATCAAACCGAGTTTCGCTGAAATATCGGCTTGAGTATCGGCGTCGTTCAGGAGATCAAAGTAACTTGGCCCTGCATCGCTTGCCGTGGCCAGCCAGCCTTTTATCGTCAAACCGCGCCGCTCATCGTCGGGAACCTGGCCCATGATCCACGTCGCAACTTTCACCGCATGGTCGAACACGGCGCGCCGCTGGGCATCTGCGAGTACCCACTCGGTCCATCGCTCGACCAGCCCGCCATCCAAGACAAAACCATATGTTCGTTCTACTGCGACACCAGCGTCAACGAGATATCGCAGGTAGGAGTCAACGGCCCGCCATGGGGCAGCGAACCGACCGTGCTCTTTGATAGCGGCAGCCTCGAGTTCGCTGCTGACACGTCGGAATAGCGGCGCAATGAACCGGCGCGTCTCGAGGTAATTCGCTATGGGAACGGCCTTGACGAGTTGCTTCCCCGTCTTCCGGCCCAACAGTACCTCGGTGAGGATAACAGCTTGCCAGATGGCCGGTGGTACCGAGAAACATCCGTAGCCCGCCACATCGACACCGATATACTGCAGAAGGCCAAGATCGCGGAGGGCGTCCATTCTCGGCACGCTGTCGCCCTTGCCCGAAAAGGACCCCATCGAGGTCAGGTAGTCCTTGATCAGCCGCCCTGCTTCCGACTGCAGCTTCTTCTCGGCCGCAATCCGGCTGTTCTGGTCTTCCTCTCTCAGTCCCGTGACTGCGTCGTCTATGGTTTTATTGAACAGCCATCTCCGAGGCGCCATGCACAACACAGCATCGGCGACAATCCCAGGAGAAGCATCACGCGGGATCCTTGAAAGATCGATCTCAATCGCCGCGATCCCGTGCTCACGAATGCGACGGATTTTCTCCTCGTCGCACGGATGAGTGACGGCCACCTCGACAAACAATTCATGCCCTTTGACGGTGACGTAGAGATCAGGAACAATTCCGTCGGGGTCGTTGTATTCGATGCGGGCAGATTCGAGCTTGATGTCGGTCGCGCCGGGGAGCGCCCTTTCCACCGCCCCGTGGATTGCGATCCGCTTCGGAACCACGAGGGTCAGGCTGTCCGCGACGATCTGTTTTGCGATCTTATGGAGAGCCGTTTCGGGGGCTCCACCGCAAGCAGGACCGTAGTGAGCAAAATGAGGCACGACCTTGTCGGCCTTCGTCCTGGCAACGAGTCGGATGCCACAGCCTGGACACACACAATCGCATTTCAGGCCGCGTTCAACTTCTGAAATGTGAACTAGCTTTCCCCCAGACTTCTGACCATAGACAAGCTCCGCCCGGTCCGATCCGAACAATCGATGACCTGCTGGACGCATCCTCACCGGTCCGCCGCCGCAGCTGGGCTAGCACCCCGTAGGATCGCCACCTGAATTGCTGCATCACCCGGCGTCGAATGAAGCCAAAGCTCAACTACGCTGTCACCCAAAATCGGTCCGGCGGCCCCTACGATACGCTCGGCGACGATGTCATCAGCGCCTTCCCCATAGATGAGATAGATTCCTCGCTGATATCCAGCCTGCGACGTGAAGAGAGAGAGCGTTGCGAGATCCTTTCGAATTCCCGCAGCACTCGGAGGTGCCGATTTCACCTCGATCACGGCGTAATTTTCCATATAGCCGGGCCGGTGAACCAGCAAATCTGGTTTTGTTCGGTCGGCACCAAACTGGGCGAGAATTGGGTGAGAGGCTTTGTCGGCTTCGCCTGTCAGGCGATATGTCGTGTCGTCTGGCCAGCGGCTTCGAAGCTGATGATAAAGCTCGTAACAATAGACACGCTCACGATATACGCCGTCACCGCCATCAAAGGGCAGGTAGAAATATTCTGGCGGGACCGCAGCCGTTGCGATAGCCAGAATGACCGAGAACTGTTCCATAGGCCCCCCATGTGGCAACGAGAATAACTCTGACAGGGCCTGAGCGGAATGGATTTCGCATGAGGGGTGGCGAAACCATGAAGCGGCCCCAGCGCCGACTTCGGAGATGGGGCTACGGCAGTCGAGGAAGGTTGCCCACCACACCCTGGTAAACGGTCATGGGCCGGTACCGGAGGCTGCCCCTTCGGTGTTCGAGGCCCGGAGATATGCTCATGCCGCCGCCCGAGGTGCCTGTGGCTGATACCGGGCCATTCGAGCCAATCCATCCGGGCTCGGCATCGGATTGATCTGCAGAAGGTGCGAAGCGAGACCCAGTTTAGCATTGATCCCTTGCGCCAGCAGGAATGGGGGGATTATGCGCTGCCAATGACCCGTAATTTCATCGCTCGGGTCTCGAGCAGATATGTTTCGACCCCCGCAACCAGATGCAGGCCTTCTTCAGTGATGGCTGCCCGCGAAAGACCCGGCTGGACGATGCGGACATCGAACTCATATCGGTAGTCCTGCCAGCCCGCCTTTAGTTTCTTGAGGAATGCGGCCGTGCCTTGCTCAAAGCGCGAGCTTTGTCCTTTGTCGAGACGCAGCTTTTCGCGCTTGAGCATATGCGTGAACATCCGGTTGGGACGATCGCGCCAACGGGCCGACTTCTGGGCTTGGCCGCAGACCTCATAAAGGTCCTTGACGCGGGCTCCAGGCGTCTCCGCGCTCGAATATTTGCAATGAGAGAGCGTGACTTGAACCAAACCTTCGGTGACGCGAAGCGAAACGACATCCGCGATTTCTCCGGCACCGTCGTCATCGAAGACGAGATCATGGGCCTCGCTATCGGCAAGCAGCATGTCGATCACGCGCCGCTGCACCGAATCCGCGCGTTTCTCGGGACCTTGCGCCTCGGCCCGGATATTGGTCTTCGACCAGTCCCAGGCCTCGATTCGGTCGGCGGGGTAGGGCTCGACCGCCACACCTTCCGCCAAGGCATAGAGATGGCTGTAGATCAGGAGCGAACCATCACCGAAGTCGATTTGTGGCGAGTCGTCGCCGAAGGACTCGGACAAGGTCTTCACCTTGCCCCCGACCTTGATAGTGGTTTTGGGTCCGCCACGCTGGGGGTAGCGGGCACCTCCTTCGGAGAACACAATCTCGAACTCGGCGGCGTGCGCATCGCTCCGAACCGCGAACCGCAGCGGCCCGGTACGCCCATGGTCGAGAAGATCGATGTCGCATGCGGTGAACAACACCGGCTGGTCGTCGAAGCTGATCTCGACTCGGTCTTCGATCTGCGTCAGCAGCGATTCCGGCCAATGGATCGCGACCGGTGGAACGGCTGGCCGCTCGCTAATCTGGCGAGGCCGCATCGCGCTCTTGAAGACCCCGTCGGTCGTGATGCCCGGATCGTTCACTGCTTCGCCGATGTCCGCGCACCATTCGACCCAATCGGCGAGATCGCGAACCGGGGTGATCGACCAGAACTTGCCCTTAGCCGAGCAGCCGCGCGAGGCCGGGACGCCATCGAGGAAGCCGGTCGCGAAGACGTTATTCTTGATCCGAGACTGGGACTTGGCGGTATCCAGCCCGTCGGCGACATCGACACCCATATACATGGAATAGCGAACGCCACGTCCCTGGTGATGGGTGAGGCCGAGATTGCGCAGAATCAGGCGATTGAAGCCGTGCAGGCTGCGGAACACTTCCTCGCCCTCGACGCGACGCGCGGTATCGCCGCCCACGACCCTGGCGAGCCGGTCATAGGGGCCTTTCGCCGAACTGCTGATGTAGAGGAGACCTCTGCTGGGATCCCAGTGCATCATATGCAGATCCCAGATGACGTTGGTCGCATGCAGCGCCGTCGTCCACCCTGCCTGTTCCTCGGAGCGAGTGACGAAGAGGGCCACGCGCTGGTGAGGATTGACCTTCATGCCGAGATAAACACCCGAATTGTATAGATCCTCAGCCCGCAGCGGCTCCCAGACATCGCAGGAGGTGCGGAAGACGACCGCATTCATTTTCGGTTCGAGGGTCTGCAGGGGAATGTCGCTGAGATCGCCGACAAAGCCCTTGAACATCTCGGCGCGGCGGACCTGCCGGTCGATCTTGGCCGTGCTCAGCGCCTCGACCAAGGCATTCCAGTCGGCATCTTCGGCATAGAGTTTGGCCAGCGACCGGTCGATGTCGTCCACGCCTGTGTTGGCGATCACCGTCGCGTCGCCAAGCCGGGGATCCTGCCGTGTGAAGCGGCCGACGAACTGAATGGTGACGGCAATGCTCTTGTGCGGATCGTGGAGGCCCGCGATTTTGAGTTCCGGCAGATCGAAACCTTCTCCCAGCATGTCGACGCAGACGATGATCTTGCTCTCAAAACGTCGCAGGGCGGCGAGGTTCGCGCGGCGCTCGCGCAGTGGCTGCTGGCTATGGACAATGACGGGGCGGAATTCGGGGTATAGGGTGCCGTAGAGCTGGTGGAGGTCCTTGGCGCGCTCGATTGTGGAGCAGCGCGCCATGGCGAGATGGTTGAGGCCCATATCGAGGTCGGCCTGAAGGATCTCTCCGAGCTTCTCGGCGATCGCCTGATCGGCATCGGCCTGATCGAGACCGAAGATCGCCTCAAAACGGATCGGCTTAAAATAGCCCTCGGCCTGCGCCTTCTTGAGTGGGTAGGTGTAGATGAAATCGCCATCGACCCTTCGACCGTCCTCGCGGAACGGTGTCGCGGTGAACTGGGTGATCGGTAAAGGTGGGGCGCGTTCGACGAACAGGCCGCGGAAGCGCGCCCAGGTTGGCGCGCCGATATGATGGGCCTCGTCGATAAACAGCGCCGAAGTGCGCGCGGCTATCTGTTCCTGAACCGGCGCATCGGCGCGCCCGGCGATCTGCATGGTGGTGACGACGACATTGGCGCTGTCGAAGATTTCATCGACCTCCGCCGGGCTGGTCGGAATATGGGATAGCCGCATGACCAGCGGGAAGGCCGCCTTGTCCTCAAGGCATTGCTGCTGCTTGAGGACACCGAAGGTCTCGAACTTGCCGGCGATCTGCTCGCGCAGGGCGTCGGTCGGGACCACCACCAGCAGGCGCTCGAAGCGCTGAAGGGCATTGAGGGCGAGCATCGTCTCGGTCTTGCCGGTTCCGGTCGGCATGACGATGGTGGCCGGATCGGTCGATCGCGTCGCATGGGCAAGGGCAGCATGAAGCGCGCCGATCTGCGGACGCCTCAGGCCCGGCCGCGCAGGCTGGCCGTCCGTGGCGGCTCGTCCTTCTCGTAGGTGGACCGCTTCGGTCCATGAGGCGGAGACCGCAGCCAATCGCTCTGCGCGCGCAGCGCGGTCCAGCGTGTCGATGTTGGCTGGAAGCCCATTCAACCACCGGCCTTCGCCCAGTTCTAGCGCTTCGGCGATCCGCGTTGGCTCCGTTGCACCGGACACCAGGAGAATAAGATCGGCCTCCAATGGCGTTGACGTCTTCGCGCTGATGATCTTCAGCGTTTCACCTGATTTGAGGGTGGTCTCATAGGCATTGACGCGGCGGATCGCGAAGCGGTGTAGCCTGCAGCGCACACGTTGCGCCGGGACTGCCAACTGGCGCACGGGGCTTCCCAACACCTTGCCATCGACGGCAAGGCGAGCGGGCAACAGCAGCTCGACCTCGGGATTGAAGAGGTCGTCCTGGCTGGAACCGGCAGCGCGCTTGCGGGAGGCCATTGGGACTTTCTCCGTCAAGCCGCCATTGCCGGCAGCGAGGGCGAAACAGTAATCACCGTTGCGCTCGTCATCAGGATGATCAGGCCCTGCTCGGCGCCCGTCATGTCGAGATAAGCGCGCACCTGCGCGCGATAGTGGTCAAGCGTCTGCGGGTCGGGATTCACGTCGCTCTTCCAGTCCACGACAACGACCGGCCAGCCTTTTGCACTGACCGTCAGCGCATCAGCGATGCCGGCCGTCGCTATAAGTTCAGTGTCCTCGGAGTGAAGCGCATAGACGGGGAACTCGGCGAGCAGCGCGGGCCGGAGGGCCGCTATCTCCGGCAAAGTCAGGGTCCTCGTGACGCAACCTGCCAGTTCGTGTGGGGCTAGCCCGGCAGTCGGATCGGCGACGGGAAGCTTGCCGAGCGCACGGATGAGTTCCTCGGCGCGGGTCGCGAGCGCCGCAGGCACGTCATCGGTCTCGCCGGTCAAAACCTCTTCCATGAGCTTATGCAGGATGAGCCCGCGCTCGCGGCCACCCTGCACGGGAGTAGGCGCTTCGAGCTCAACCGGCGGACCATCATCCGAGCTAGTCCAGATGTCAGCCTCCTCCTCTTGCAACATCGTGCCAGTTGAACTTTCGTCGCGGCTCGGGGCGAGCCAGGTCAATCGCATCTGTTGATCGGCGATCACGCTGGCCTCGCCGGCGAAGTCCTCTCGCGTCTGTGTGTTGCTGGCCCCACCAACCGCCACGATCGGATCAAGCGGCAAATGGGACGCGTCGAGGGCGGGTAGCGCGGCGAGCGAAAGATCGACAAGACCGATCCAGGCCGACTTGGAAGGCGTCACGTCGAGCCGCGGCAGAACCAGCAATTCCCGGGCGCGCGTCGCCGCGACATACCAGAGCCGGACGCGTTCGCGATCCAGCTCATCCTTTTCGGCCTGCCGTGCGATATCGTAGCCCAACGGCGCGACGCCGAGGACCGGGCACAAGAAGGTGTCGGTCTGGCGATCGATCACCGCGCTGTCGGGCGCCATCACGCCGGTCATGGTGTTGATTGGGATGACGACCGGCCATTCGAGGCCTTTGGCGGCGTGCATAGTGAAGAGGGCGACAGCTTCTTCCTGCGCGTCGGGCCGGCCCTCGACTGCACGGGCCTCATCCGTCCAGGCCGCCGTCATTGCCTCGGAGAAGGTCCGCAGGCCGCGCACCGCATAACCGGTCGAGAGGCTGAGATAGAGATCGACGTTGGCGAGCGCGCGCTCGGCCTGACCGCGATGCCGCTCGAGCAGAATGGGGCGCACCCGCAGTACATCCACGGCCTGCGAGAGCAAGTCATGCGGCGTCGTGCTATTGCCGCGGCGATAGAGCGCCTGCAGTTTTTCAATCACATCGTGGGCCAACGGATGGCCGATTGCCGCCGGGTCGACGCCAAGGTGGAGGCGCGGTATCCGGTCGGGTTCTTCCTCTGAGCGCGGAAGCGCCCAGACGATGTCCAGCAGTTCCTCTTCGCTGAGCCCGACGAGCGGGCCGCGCAGCAGCGCACCGAGTGCCAAGGTGTCGCGGCGATCGGCCAGCACTCGGGTCAACGCAATGAGATCCTGAACTTCCTGCCGGCGGAAAAGGCCCTTGCCAGCCTGGGTCGCCACCGGAATGCCGCGCCGTTCGAGGGCTTCCTCATAGCGCCACAGATCCGCGCCGGTCGGAGCAAGGAGGGCGATGTCTCCCGGCTGGCAGGGGCGCTCCGCGCCGGCTTTGCGATCCAGGACCGGATGGCTGCCAATCAACCGGGCGCACAGGTCAGCCACCGCATCGGCTTCGGCGTTGCGTTGCTGCTCGGCGCTGGCCTTGCCGTTCTCGTCGGCCACGGCAATGTCGAGCGCGGCGACGCAAAGGCCATCACCGCGATCCTCGTGGAAAGGATCAAGCGCTGTGAAGCCTGGCTGTCCATCGACCGACAGGATGGCCTCGAAGCGCTCGTTGACGAAGGCAAGGATCGAGGCGCAGGAGCGGAAATTGGTGGAGATCGACAGAAGGCTGTCGGGGTCCTGCGTGCGAAAGGCATCGCGAGCCTGCACATAGGCGCCGACGTCGGCGCCGCGAAAGCGATAGATTGCCTGCTTGGGATCGCCCACCAGGAAGAGCGCGCCCGGCCGGATCCGGAACCGTGTCCAGTCGTCAACGTCGTGGACCGGATCGCCGCACAGCCGCCAGAAGATCTCGGTTTGCAGGGGATCGGTGTCCTGGAACTCATCCACGAGGACACGCGCGAAGCGCTGTCCCAGCGCGCGCCGGACATCGTTATGGTCGCGCAGCAGGTCGCGCGCGGCGAAGATCAGGTCATCAAAGTCGAGCTGGGCGCTCGCCCGTTTGTAGTCGCGATAGCGCTGCAGGATCGGACGAGCGTCGTCGATCAGCGCCTCCAGAACCTGGCCGGCCGCGGCTTGAAGAAGCAAACCCCAAGCCTCGCAGCAAGCGTTGTAGGAGACCTCCGCTGCATCGTTCAGCCGATCTCCATCGGCCTTGGAGAGGCCGGCCTGCTTCGCCGCGGCAGCCCATTTGCCCTTCTTGCGATAGGAGGCGAAAGCGCCTGCCTTGGTGCAAAGATCCGGGTGCGGACGCAAGGTCAGAAGCTTGACCAGGCCGGAGGGCGGCGCGGGATCGGGACCGGCAGCCAACGCGGTCGCCATCTCGGCCAGCCGCTGGATGATCGCGAGCGTTTCCGGCTCGGTCGCCGCTGCCCTGCGCATGAAGGCCGCGAAATCCGCCGTCGCCTGCCGAAAGGCTGTCAGATGACCGTCAAGCGGCGAGACCGGTGGCGCTGCGAGGGTGCGGCAGCGGCGCAGATTCTCAGCGATCTTGTGGACGAGCGCCACGGTTTCACCGGGGCTGTGCAGCACCATTTCGGCTAGGATGCCGTCCTGATCGCCGGACAGACGCTCGCGCAGCCAGCCATCGACGATCTCAAGGAAGGTGAGATCGGCCTGGTTGCGGTCGATGACGCCGGCGCCAGGATCGATGTCGGCTTCGGCCGGATAGGGCTTTATCAGACGCTGGCAGAAGCCGTGAATGGTCGAGCAGGTGATTTCGTCGATCACGGCGGTCGCGGCGGCGAGATTGTCGCGCTGCGCCTGCGACAAGCCACCGGGCAGCGCCACGCGCAGCTCGGTCGAGATGTTGCCGACCGCAAGATCGGCAACAATTTCGCGCACCCGCGAAAACAGCTCACTGGCTGCTAGCTCTGTAAAGGTGACGGCGGCGATGGCGTGCGGGGGAACGCCCTCCGCGAGCATGACGGCGATGCGTCCGGCCATGACGGCAGTTTTGCCGGAGCCTGCGCCAGCTTCGACCAAGATCGAGCGATCATGGAGACTGATCGCGTCGCGTCGCGCGTCGTCATCCTTAAGGGCCCTAGACACGCTGCTCATTATTCCGCCTCCCAGATTTGAGTGACCTGACCGAGCCGTTCGGTCGCGGCCGGCATCTTGCGTTTGCAATAGGTGGCGCTGGCATTCGCCGGCAGGGCAAAGGCGAGATCGTCGTAGTCGCCGCCGGTGTCGGGGCCTGGCAGCGCGGCACCGCCGGCGAAGCTGCTCCTCGCCGCGCGCAGATAGTCAGTGATCTCAGCGAGGACCGCGTCCGGATCTTCGAGCTGGAGGTTGATTGGCTCACGCGGGTAGAGCAGCGAGGCGCTGATCGTGACATCATCGCCCAGCAGCGCCTTCACCGCGAAGGCATAGAGGCAGCGCTGAAGCTCACGGCCGCCGTTCAGCCGGATGTCGCCTCGCGGAGGACGGCCGGTCTTGTAGTCGCGGACCATCGCGCGCTTGCCGTCGCCTGCGATGTCCAGCCTGTCAATATAGCCGGCGATGTTGAAACCCGTGTCGGGAATCGTGACCGGCACATTGGGGTCCCACGGCGTCTGCGCGTCCGACTTGGGCTCGGCCCCGCCGAACGGCACCTCGCTATAGGAGCGGGCACCCGGCAGAAGCACATCGCCATAGGCAAGAGCCCGCGCCGCCATCAGCCGGGCATCACCCAGGGTGCGCCCCCAGATGACGGCCGGCGGGACCGCACGTTCGCTTTCCCAATCGGCGGCGACAAGCGCCGCGGCCCGGTCAACCGTCGCCGTGATCGCCGCGGCGTCGGCGGACACCAATCCACCGGCGCTCTCCAGATCGCGTAAGGCGCGATCGAGAACCATGTGAACCAGATCGCCGACGCCGAGTGCGTCGAGCACGAGCGGTTCGATGGTGCTTTCTGGCACGCGCCAGCCGAAGGCATAGACCCAGGCAAAGCTCAGCGGGTTGCGCAGCAGACGCCGGAGTGAGCTGGCCGATTGGGTGCGGGCCAGGATTGCGAGAATGAGCGGATGATCGGGCCGGATGAGGCCGTCATGCGGCGTGATCTCGGTGTGCCGCCAGTCGCGCCAGCAGCCTTGCGCGCTGAGCGCCTGCCGGTCGGCGCTAAACTCCTGCGGCCTGGCCATGAGGCGGTCGGTTTCGCTAAACGCATGGATCGGAACGGCGTTGCGACGGAGATAGATTTCCTGACCGTGCGCAGAGAGGAGGGGCTGCGTCCCAGCAGCCGTCCGTCGCTGTCGCGACGGGCGCGCGAGAGGACGACTTCGCCGGTCGTCGTTGCCAGAATCGTCTCGAAGTCTCGGCGATCGGCCAGGCTCACCGGGAGCGGGTCGAGCTCGGCAGTGGGGATGATATGGTCCGGGATCAGCCGGTCCTCGGCAATTCCGCGCGGCCAGTGCGAAGAGTTGAGGCCGATCAGCCGCACAAAGCGCCGCGGCGAGGCTGCTAGCGCGCTAGCAGGCATCCAGCAGACGGACACGCACGCCTCCAGCCCGTCATCCTGCTTCAGGGTTTCGAGGGTGGTGTCGATCGAGGCCGCCGGCCCGGCAAGGAGGCCCTTGCGCCAGATGGCGAGCGCGCGGCCCTTAAGAAAGCCCTCACCGATCTCCGGTGCTGCGTCGGCCCCCTTGGTGAGAAGGTCGATTGCCGCGCGCAAGGCCAGGGCATGATCCGCGTCGTCCGGCCAGTCCTCGGGCTTCAATCGCGCCAGCAGGCGGTCCCAGGCGTTGGGCGTCGACATCGGCGCATCGGCCGGCAGGATCCGCAGCCAGCCTTCGGGAAGTGACGCAAAAGGCGTGGAATCCCGACACAGGGCGGCGAGACGACGGATCCGGGACTGCGACAGGCCGCGAACGACGATGTCGGCTAGCGCGGCGGCGGCCTGGCCATCGCGGGTGGTGACGGTCTTGACGCCTTGGACGAAGTGCAGGTCGATGTTGGCGTCCGCGCGCAGGCCGAGGAAGTGATCGTCGTAGTCGCCGGGCGAGGCCGTTGCGATCGCGATATCGGACGACGCCGCGCGCCCAGAGGCGAGAAGCGACCGCGCCCAGCGCATGGCCTCGATGGCTTCGTGATAGGCCGTAGCCGCGCTGACGGTGCTGACTTCCGGGGTCTGCGACGGCGCGCGCAGCACCGCGACATCCGTGCCCTCCAACCAGGCCGGCGCCGGCCTCGGCCCGGCCGTCCATCGCACGGGAATGTGCGCGGTGAGCGCTTTCAGGAGCGGCCGCCAGCAGGGCGAGAGTTCGGTGAGGCCAGCGATCTCCATCGGGCCGAGAACGGCGGGCGCATGGGTGATACGGCTGGTAGCGTCGGCGACGATGTCGATGGGCCGCATCATGGCGGCTGGTAACTGCGCCAGGACCGCCGACTCCAATCGAGCGATGGCGTTGAGTCGCGGATGCTCGACCGCGCGCGCTGCAAGGTCGATACCAGCGCGCCAGGCCTTGTGCAGGGTGTCCGCGGCTGCGTCTATCATCCCGGGCAGCGACTTGATGCTCTCCAGCTCGCCCATCGGCGTTGCCGGCAGGACCGTCTGGATCGCCACGCGAAGGCTTTCATCATCAATTGGGCGGACGAAACCTCCAGCGAGCCGCACTGCCGCCTGCTCGAACGACATGACCTGCAGGCCATGACGGCGGTCGCGCGCCGCCGCCAGGCGGCCTTCCCGCATGGCGAGGAGGCCGTGAACGACGAGGGTGGATCGGCCCGAGATGGCCATGGTGGTTCCCTCCTTTCGAGGTCAGTTCTCATTCGGGCGCCGGCTCAGAGCCGGGGCTGCCGCGCTGGCGAGCGCGTGACTGTTGCGTGGCGGTATTATTTTGGCGGGGCTACTTTGTGGGAAGTCTGTCAAACCCGTTCAGAGAGGCTCTCTATAGCAGGTAGACAGTAGAATACCGGACGAGATGCTTCTGATGGAATGTAATCCACAAGTTTATCGTTAGTATCGACCAGATATATGGCTCCAAAGGCGCCGCCAGAGGCCTGGTGTCGCCTTGGGCGGAGCAGGTTGAGCAGAAGGCTCGACCGTGGGCGATTGCCCGTAGAAACGAGCTTTGGCGGCACGATCACGACTGCGCTCGGACTCCACCTGCTCGTCGCTCCACGGGCCGGCTTCGACCACCTTGCCGCGGTCGATCACATAATGTGACCGGCACTTCAACGTCCAGTTGCCGATTGACGGATGAAGCGAGATGGTCTCACCGTCGAAGGTCATCTTCCAGTCCGTCGGCGTGAACGGCGTGACAACTTCCTCGCCGCAGCCGCAGCAGCAGCTGTGGGCCGATGTCGCATATTCCATCGACACGTACAGCACGCCTGACCCAAGGCGCTCGGGGATGTGGTCGACGAAACGATGCTCGAGTCGCTTGTGCCGTATCACGTGAGATCCCCATTGATCAGCATGTTGCCGTCGGTGGTGTAAGTGCAGTGATGCTCATGTTCGAGGTCTCGGTAGAAGCCGCGGATTTTCTTCCACTTCACCACTGCCAGCACAGCATTCAGGGCATTAAGATCCGCAACCTGAATGTTGGACGCATAAATGTCCTCCACGCCGCCACCGACGAATGAAATACGCTGAGGCATATGATCCCGCTTCTGAGGCGTGCTGGCGGTCACCCGTAGGATGCCGCCGAGTGATCCTTCGTCGAGCTCAAGGCCCATGCCGACATCGACGAACGCAGCGCCAATCGTCTCGAGCTTCTCCACGATTAACCGCTTCGCGTCACCGGCATCGAGGGACAGGAACGCGAAGGTGACGCCGTTGAGAAGCTCGAGGTTGGCCGGGCCAAGCGCCACATCATGCGCCACAATGTTGCGATGCATCCGGCTATAGATACCCTTCAGATATTCGACTTTCTTTGGCGCCTCTCGCAGTTCCTCCAGGCTCGGAGCGCCCGGTGCCCGAAACGCGTTGTGGGTCAAGAACTCGTCGCTGTCGAAGAGTCGGATCTCGCGAACCGGCGTCTTGGCGACGAAGTCCAGAATGTAGCCGCCAGTGCCGCCGACGCCAATGATGGCAACCCGCTCGCCGGCCAGCCGCTCAGCCAAGGCGCCGATCCCGACACGGTCGGAGGCGGTCTCGACATAATTGAAGACGCTGTCCTCCTCCGCTTCAGGCTCACGGATGGTGCGGGCCGTCGTGCCGGGGTTCAGCACCGCGGCCGGACCGGCGATGATATTGGCGTAGCTGGTCATCTTGTGGTGATAGTCCGTGTAGCCCTCGGCCGGCTTGCTTGAGAAGGCATGCGTCGCCTTCAGGCCATGGCCGAGATCGAAGGCGCCAGTCTGGTGCGCGATGCCCTGGATGGGCGACCCATCGGCGTGACACGGGAAGTCGCCATCCCAGTGGGCGACATGGGTGTCGGGCTTGCGCGTCCGGTCCCCGGCCAGCGTGAGGCTGGAGATCAGCGTGCCGATGCGCAATTGCCGGTGCGCATCGACATAGGGTACCTCGCGCATGACGAGATACCCACCGCGCTGCTGGACAAAGTAGCCCTCGTCCCGCAACCGCTTGAGGTCCGGATTAAGACTGAACAGTGCGTGTGACATTGAACACCGTCCCCTTCTTCTTGACGTCGACAGAGCCGCCAGCGCCGAGCTCACCGGCGTGCGGCGTCGACGCCGCGTGCCGGTAGGTCATCGAGAAGACGACGTTGGGTTCGTGCTGACCCGGGAAGGCGAGCTGGACGATCTGCTCGAACGTCACCGTGCGGGCGTTCACGGTGCGCGGCCGCGAATTGACGATGATCTCGAACGTCAGCCGCGCGGTGATGAACCGCTCGATGCCGGGCTCGGCCAGATCGATAAGCTCGCCAGGCTCGATCAAGCGGTCTTGGCCGCCTCGCACCTCAAGGAAAACGCCCTCGCCATCGCCGGGCTTGGCAAGGCCATAGAGCACCGCCCCGCTGATGACGGGCTTGCCCCAGCGCAGCTCGTCGTCGTTGAGCGTCAGCTTGAAGTCGCGATCAGTCAGGAAGGCGACGAAGCGCTCGGTACCGTGCTCGCGCAGGTCGAAGGGTTCATCCAGCCGCACATCCTCAAAATCGCCCGAGGTTAGGACCGCGAAGAGGCTGTAGCCGTCCTGAGGGTCCAGAGCGGCGGCTTCGAGCAGCTGGCGGCCGAGCGGCACAGGATCGCTCACCTGGCGGGACAGGAAGTTGAGATCACCCTGGGCGAGGAGGAAGCGATATCCACGCGCCGGACGCAGCGACCGCCCTTCGCGCAGGGCGTCGCCGACGTCGTCGAAGTCGAGAAGTTCTTCAGTGTTCATACGATTGGTCCTTAGGTTGGGCCGAGGCGGGGCCACGGCTCTAAGGGTCCAATCGGATCGAGATTCGCCGACCGGTAAGGTCAGGCGAACTTTTTTTGCAGGGGGCCGTCGGGTGTCGGTCCGCAGATGAAGAAGGCCGGGCAGTTGGGGCAGGTGCGCGATGAGACCTCGGCCGGGAACCGTCCAGCGCGGATGTCGCCGAGAAACTTTGAAAGCTTGTCCGTGCGTCCCTTCAACTCGCGGTCTGAGAGGGAAAGCTCGGATGCCTCGCCGTCGGAGAGATGGACGAGCTCCGCAACAGCGCCTGGATAGGCCTGTTTGACCGCCAGGATCAGCGCCGCGGCGCCGACATCCTTGCTCTCGGCCGATCGCATGTGACCCGTGCGGACGCGGCGCACGGCGCGGATACCGTCCGGCCGCATCAACACCTCGTCCGGCTCGACGACGATTTCTTCGCCGTCGAGGTTGATACTGACCGCCACCGGCGCCTCAGCGATCGCTCCTGCGCGGCCTGACAGAAAGAAACGCAGCATCGCCGATGCGAGATCGCGGAATTCAGCGCGATAGCCATGCTCGCCTAGTCCCTCGCGGGCAAGCGCAGTATCGGTGCGATCAGTGAGTTCCTGCTCGGTCACAGGCACGTCCGACGCGATCACCGCCTCGACTACCGAGCGAACCGCCTCGTGCAAGTGCATAAAGGCCGTAGTGGTTCGGCGCCCACCGACATGCAGGACATGGGTGTAGAAAAAGCGGCGCGGGCAGGATTCATACAGAGCGATTTGCGGAGCTCCGAAGCGCAACCGCCCGTCGATGACCAATTCGACTCCCCGCGCTTCCGCCGGCACCGGAAGCGGCCGCGCTGGGACAACCGAGCGCCGTGTCAAGGCGCTCCCGAGGCGGTCGAGGAATGGCGAAAGAGGTCGACTGTGACCGTTGCTCTTCTCTGTCGGCGCATAAAGGATCAGGCGATCGCGGGCGCGCGACTGTGCCACGTAGAAGAGGCACTCCTGCTCCTCTGCCTGCCCTGCGCGATATGCCTCGAGCGCGCTGCCTTCGGCGCCCGCAATCATGCCGTCGGGCGCTGGACATGGCGGCGGCGGCGGCGTGCGCGGGATCGTATCGCTGTTGAGCCCCGGCATATGCACACCGCCGAACTCGAGGCCCTTTGCGCCGTGGATGGTCATTAGGCGCACGGCGTCGAGATGTTGAGCGGCCGCCGGCAATTGGCGCAGGTCGCGATCGTCACCGAGACGCACAAGCCTGCGCACACGATCGAGCATGCGTGTGATCGGTAGTCCGCGGCCCGCCGGCTGGACGCGCATGAAGTTGAGAAACTGCCAGATTGCGATGCCGCGCGTACGATCGGCGAGGTCCTCGGACGCGCCAAAGCGCGCGGCGATGCGCGTGCGATCGAGCAATAGCGTCGCGAGCACGGTCCAGGGCGAGGCTGTCTGGTCGAAGCCGCTGAGCGCGATCGCAAGCTTGGAGAGTGCCTGACGGCCGGCGTCGCTTACGCTCGGGATTGCATCGACGTGCTGAAGCCAGCTGCCGGGGGGTGCTCGGCTGCCCGCAGGTGCTCAAAGATCGCCGCCACGTCAGAGAAGGAAGTTGTGAAGTCGGGCCAGCACGCAATACGCAGCAGGCCCATGGCGCGCCGATCGACGAGAACGGAGAGCAAGGCCAGGAGATCCTTAACCTCGGCCCGCTCGAATAGGCTGCCAAGAAACAAGACGGGGACACCAAGCCGTTCGAGGTCCTGCCCGATCGTCGACAGCTTCTCATTGCCGGTGCATAGGACCGCCTGGTCACGGTAGGCAAAGCCCTCACTGCGAAGCTGCTCGATCGCGTCTGCAAGAGCAACTTGCTGCTGCTCGGCCCGCTGCACGGTCCGCAGTTCGGGCTTTTGATCATTGCCGTCGCGATCCGCGTCGAGGCCGCTGTCCGCGTCGCCCGCGCGCATCATGTTCCCGAAGCCGGAGAAGCTGGCGACGATCTCCGGCACCGAACGATAGTTGCGCTTCAGCCGTCCGCGCTTGCCGCCAGGAAAGTCCTCTTTGCCAAATCGGGTCATGTTGAAGGACGACGCGCCCCGGAACCGATAGATCGACTGCTTGGCATCGCCGACCATCCAGAGATTGCGGCCATTTTTCCGTAGCGCGCTCAGCAAGCGCACACTGCTGCGGTTCACGTCCTGATACTCATCCACCAGGACATGGTCATATTGCGCCTGTAGCGTTGCGCAGATGGCCGCGTCGGTCTCAAGCAGCTGTACCGGCAGAGTGACGAGATCGCCGAAATCAACACAATGCGCGTTGCGCTTGAGCTGTTCATAGGCGGCGTAGACGCGTGCCACCTCGCGGGCGCGTTCAGCGACCTCGCGCGTATCGGAGTCCCCGGCTTTCGCAAGCATTGCGTCGGCCAGCGTGGCGTAGGTTTCGGCGTCGACCACCTCGTCTTTTGCCCGCGAGACGGCGGCCAACATGTCGGCGATGATCTGGGTCGGATCGTAGAGATTGCGGTAATGAATAAGCCTCAGGCGCGGGAACTCCTCCTCGAGGAGCTCGACCGCCTCGGTCCGATCCATAATCCGCGGGTCTTTCGGCAGGCCCAGTTCTGCATGGAAACGACGGATGATATCGAGACCGAAGGCGTGGAACGTGCCGATCCACATCGCGGCAGCGGCCCCGGGCCGCTTGCGGGCGATCCGCTCCGCCATCTCGCCCGCCGCCTTGTTCGAGAAGGTCAGAAGTAAGATGCGCCGCGGATCGACACTCTCCTCCAGAAGGCCTTCGACGCGAGCGATCAACGTCTGCGTCTTGCCAGTGCCAGGACCCGCCTCAAGCAGATAGGCTTCGCCGCGATGGGCCGCCGCCGAGGCTTGCAGCGAATTCAGCGGCCGCTCGACATACGTCGCGGCTGGCGCGGGAGGCACCGGCGGCAACAGCACGGCGTCGAACAGCTGCTGCGCGACGACCTCGAACGGTGCGCCGAATTTCGCGGCAATGGCGGACGCGGAGAGCCCTTCGTCGATATGAAGTGCGCGCGCCAGTGTGCGCGGGAGCAGCAGCTCGCGTGCAAACAGGTCCATCTGGACCTCACGGCGTTGCCTGCGGCCATAGTCGACAATCCGATCCATTCCAACCGGCGACGGCTCTGCGGCGCGGCTGGGATCAATCGTCGGTACCGGCTCGCCCTCAGGATCGTCGCCGAGCTCGACATGACCAATCTCGTGCGCGACCAGGAAGGCTTGCTCGAACGGCGAGCCGACACTCTCGTGAAGGATCAGATCGTCGGCGGCGACGAAGGTCGCACGGCCGCCATTGAGGACGGCTGCCCCAGCGGCCGTCGGTTCGACATCAATCCCCCGTCGCCTGGCCTCGGCGACAGCAAAGTCATAGGGCGACCAAGGATCGGCGCCGGAAGCAACGAGGCGAGCATGAAGCTCTGCGGCGACTTGCCTCGCGAGCTCCACGCTGTCCATATCATTCCGCCTCTGCCAACAACCGGGCGCGCTTCTCTACCGGGACGCCTGCGTCGATCAGCACCTGCTCGAAGGTGACCTGCCCGCCGATCGCCGGCTTGCCGTCGGCCTTGTAGCTGCGCCCGGCAGCCAGCTGCGCGGGACCCCAGGACAATTCCAACTGTGTGATCGAACTGCTCAACGCCTCGGCCAACATCCCGAGAAACCGTCGCGGGATACTGATGAGGGAGATCCGTCGCTCGCGCAGCGCGGTCACGACCTGCCGGGGCACGTCAAGACGCTGGGCGACGGCACGCCAATCGGCGACCGTCAGCGCCGCGAAGGGGTCGGTCATCGCCGCCGGCATGGCCGCCGCGTGTTGCGACCAGGCAGCGTCGAGGAGGGCCTGATCGGCAGCGGCCAACGGCGCGTCATCGTCGTAGACTTCGCGGCTAAGCTCGCGCGACAGGTCGACGAGCTCTCGGGCATATTCCGGATAAAGCCGCAAATAGCGCTCCAAGGTTGACCGGCCAGGCTCGCTCTCGACCGCGAACGCGTCGAGCACAGACTCGCGGGTTGGACGTTCTCCTGCGGGGCTCACCGCTCTTCTCCATCGGCCATGGCGGCCCGCAGAGCGGCGAAGGCTTTGTCGCGATAGGTTCGGACGGTCTTTTCGGAGCGGCCCAGGGCCTGGGCGATGGTCATGACGTCCGGCTCCTTTGAGTCAATGGGGAAGCCCTGTCTCAGCATGTGAATGATCCTGCTTTGTTCTATCGGTAGAGCCGCAATCGCCGCATCTAGGCGCAACCGGTAAGCCGGATCGTCTAAATCCGACAAGGCGAACGGGTCGTGAGCCCCGGCAGCAGCCTCGACCTCCGGTGACAGCTCACCGCTTTCCTCGTCATATTCGAGCGGTCGGGAACGGTTCTCGTCGCGCCAGGCCTGCTCCTGAGCATCGCGCCGCAGGCTAGCCAGCGCGCCGTCGAAACGCACCTCGAAGTAGTCGACCTTGTCGAAATAGGCGGAGCGATCCGCCGACAGTAGCTCGACGAACCGGCCGAACACCCTGTCGCGCACGACCCCGCGCGTCAACGATTCCGTCTTGCCATCAGGGCTTTCCGCCCTGGACAAACTACGCATTACCCGTTCAATCAGGATCCGATAGAGGCGCTCAAACCACATCTCGTTGTTATCGCGACGGCTCGCGCGGATGAAATAGACGAGACATTCGCTGGGGACGTATGCTGGGTCGGAGCGCTTCCTGATTGCAGCCCTGGCGATCAACTCTTCACGCGACAGGGCCGCCAGTTTGGCGATCAGCGCTTCTACCCTCTGGTCGCGCTTGTAGAGTTCGCCGCTGAGGCGTCGCTTGCGCAGCGGTGTTACTGCCGCTTGGCGCGTGCGCTGCGCGTCTGCCTCTTGCCCTCCACCGGCAGCTCCCTCAAACTGGTTCATCGCGCCGCCTCGCTTTCCATATCGCGCCTCTTGTTCAGACGCGTCTCGAGCGAGCGGATGCTGTCGAGCACCGCCTCAAATTCCGGAGGATCGCCGAAGATCATACCCTTCATGGCTCTGTAATCGACGCGCAACTGTTCGATCATGGCGTCATGCGGTGCAAGCGCGAACGAGCCAGGCACGGCGCTCGCGAGATCGAAGTCCGGTCGATTGAAGAACATCCGGGCATGCGCGACGCAGTCCGCGCCGAGCGCGCTGTTAGCGATGGCGGCGTCGCCCACCGGCGCCGCTCCGAGTTGGTGCAGATCATAGTAGTGTCGAGACACGCGCTGGCCGCCCCCACGCAGCTCTCGGCGCTTGTCGAACCAGCGTCGCAGCCCATGGAGGATGACGATCTTATCCCAGAAGGTGCGTTCAGGGTCGACCGTTCGCACGGCCGGCACGGTCAGGTCGAGCGCCGGCAGATCATCGTCGACATAGGGTTTGATCGGCACTTCGCTATTGGGGTCGAGCGCGGATTTCGCGCCAGACTCGATCTTGATCGCCGCTCGCACATAATCCGATCGCGGCGTTGCCGCCGGATACCAGATCAGCAGCGTCTGCCCATCGGGATCGGCATCGTCGGCGTCCACTCGTCCCGCCCCGGTATCGAGGCCGGCGGCCTTGAGCCTTTCTTGTAGGATCACAGTCAACTCGACGCGCAGCGGGCCGTTGATGCAGGCTTGGCAGGCGTCCTTGATCGCATCGAGGCGCGCCTTGCGTTTCTTACCGCTCAGCGCATCGAGCTCCTCGATGGTCGCCGGTTCGCCAATGTCGTCCCGAAACACCGTGACGTCGATATCCTCGGAGAAGCGATTGATCAGGCCGAAGCCTTTGGACAAGGAGGTTCCGCCCTTGAAAAGAAGGCGGGGTCCCCCCTCTTTCAGTCCATTGAACAAGGCATCCAGCGTCCAGCAGACCCAGAAGTCCTTTTCGATATTCTGGGATGCCGTGCCGAGGCGCAGCGCCGTCGTATCGAAGGCGCTTAACATCGTGTCCGACCCTGCCGCGAGGACCTCGTCGAAAGCCGCATTCATGTCTTCACGGTCCGGGTCGCGCCGCGCTTGGCGGTTCGTGTCTTGTCGGCAGAGTGCGGTTTCGGCTTCCGTCGGCCGATGGCTGCGTGATCATCGTCGCCGTCCCTCGGTCGTTGTCGCTGACGATCATGATCAGCATCGGCACCAGCATGATCATCATCACCGACATGCCAACGACCAACGCCAGCGTCGTTTTCGACAAGCGGCTTGAGAAACACCCACATCCAGGTTGGCAGCGCCGTCATACCCGCAGTGATGTCAGCTTTCAGCTGCGGGCCCGCAACGTGATCCTCGAAGAGCTTGGCGAGCTTGCGCTTGATGTGATCACTCTCTCCTTCACGGACCAGGAGATCGCGGAGCCAGTGAAGCGCCTGAACGACGCGCATCGCCGGTCGCCCGGCCCAGAACAGCTTGCTGGCCGCAGTCGGACGGAAGGTGATCGTGACGTTACCGAGCTTGATTGCACGACGGCGGGCGTCTGTATGAACCACGATTTTTGCCGGGACCGCGTCGGTCAGGCCCAGATCGTTTGCTGCGGTCATGCCATCGACAAGCATCCGGGTTTGGTCGCGTCGACCAACGGCGTCGATGACCGAGCGCGGATCGGGCGGGTTGGTTTTTTGGGTGAGCTTGTTGAAGCCAGGCTGATCGTAGAGTCCTCGATCGATTCGCCTGAGGGTTTGGGCTTTCGTCAACCGCTGCAACGCCTTATCGACGGCGTCCCGCGAGGCGAGATCCACGAAATCACTGGGCGTCCACACCTTGCGCGGCGCGTCTGCACGGATGCGGTCAAGCATGGCTGTCTTCAGATCGGGCGAGTCGCTGCTCATGTCCGAAAATTGTAGACGTTTTTCGGACGCTTAACAAGCAGCCTGTCCGAAAGATATATACAAGTTTCGGACAGAGCCATCTCATTTCCGCTTAGGACCGACTCGGTTGCCAGTCGCTCATCTGCAAAATGTTTCCGCCGAGTTTTGCGAACGCGCGTTGGCGGCAGGAGAAAACGAGAATCTGCTGATCGCGTGATTGACGATGCAAAGCGTCGAACATGCGCTCAATGCGATCGTCATCGGAATAGACCAACGCGTCATCCAGGATGACCGGTGTGGGTCGCCCGTCGCGGGCGAGCAGACGGGCGAAGGCCAGCCGGGTCAGAACCGAAAGCTGTTCTCGCATGCCGCCACTCAACCTCTCGACATCCTCGTCCTGACCATTGCGACGAACGGTCTGCGGCAACAGTGTATTCTCATCGAACACTATGGAGATGTCGTCGAATAACAGTCTGAGCAGCGGCCGCAGCTCGGACATGACCGGCTTGAGATATAGATCGCGCGCTGCCGAGCGCGCAGCGACCAGCGTTGTGCGCAGCCGGTCGAGGATGGCCTTTTCGATTTCGAAGCGTCCCACTCGCTCTTCAGCGACTTGCAATTTTTCCCTGGTCTCGCGCCAAGCTTCTTCCACCGCGTCGTCGGACCGAGTGCGAATATGGCCATTGAGATCGGCTAGAGTTACACGCAACTGACCTGCCTCCTGAGTGGCGGCATCCTGAACCGAGCGGGCACGGCGCAGAACGGCCTCGGCGCTGGTGAGATCGTGAGCGCCGTCGCGCAGGGGCGCAGCGCGCATTTCGGCCGCTTCGCGCAGAGTTTGTCGTGCGTTGGCCTCGGTAAGCAGCAAGCGCTCTTTTTCCTCGCGCGCTGCTTCAGGTCCCAATATGACGTCGAGGCTGGTCAGTTCCGCCTGGATGGTCACGTAAGCAGTCTCCGCGGCCATGACAGCCTCGTCGGCATGGCTGCGCAGGGGCAGGGCCTCGCGCACATTGTTGCGTGTTGTCGCCACACGCTGCTGGGCTGCTGCATGATGTTGCCGGATCTGTTGCGAATCGACTTTTAGTTCGAGGTCCCCGGCCGCGAGGGCACTCAGTCGAGCAAGCTCTTCGTGCAATTGCTGTATTCCCTTGGGCGCGAGATCGCCGAGCCGCTGACGCGCCAAGCTCAGCTCGGCGGCCTTGTCGCGCGCTTCAACCAGGCGCTGGCGTGCCGTCATGAGGCTGTCGACACCAAGGGCCGCAAGCAGGCTGTGGTGCTTCGCTTCGGCTTCTTCGATGGTCCGGTTGGCTTGCTGAGGCCGATTTGAGCGCAGGGTCAAAGCTCCGATGCCGGCAATATCTATGCGTACGGTGCCAGCAAAGCTTTGATCTTCTGCATGGGCCAAAGGCTTGGCATTGATGGTCACCAAATCGGCGGCGCCGTCCCGGTATTCCATGCGTAGCGTCGGCAGGGTTCCCTGTTGCGCTGCACGAAGGCCGGCAAGGTCGATTTCGAGCGCTTGGAGTTGCTCGACAGCCTGTTCCGGCACCGCCAGCATAGCTAGCGGTGCCTCTCCGTCTTCGATCTGGGTTCTGGCGACTTCGGCTTGGTTCAACCGGTTGTGTAGGCTGGCCAGTTGTTCGGCCGCGTCGCGCGCCAAGAGGGTCGCATCCAGCCGCGCGAGCACTTCGCGAGCTTCGCGCTCTTCCTGTTCGGCTACTTGAACTTCGGCCATCGCTTGTTCGTTTTCGGCAATGGCTGAAGCGCGCCGATCGAGAACCTCACTGCGGCGAAGCTGCGCAATCGTCGACTGCTCGCGCAAATCCGCGGCTCGTTTGAGCGCGGTCCGAAAACTATCGAGGGCCTGCTTCGCTGCGTCGTGGTGAATTACGGCCAGGGCAGCTTCCGCTTCAGCAGCTTTCAGGGCTTCGCTGTGCGATTTGGCGGCCTCGACTGAGGCTTCGGCGGCCGAGATGTCCTCCCGCCGGGTAGCGCCTTCTTCGGGGTTTTCAAGCTCAGACAAACGCGCCAACGCCATGCGCCGCTTGTCGAGCGCATCGCGCAGACCGGCAACTTCGGCGCTGAGGCGCAGTTCTTCTTTCAGCAGTTTGTCACGCTCATCGAGCGCCGCCGCATAGAGACCCCCGCTCTTGGGACGCAGCGTTGACGTAACCAGGCTATAGAGTTCTTCTTCACATGCGGCGGCGATTTCGGCCATGCGTCGCCCGCCGGTCAGGGCTTCAACTTCCCCCTGAACCGAGGACAGTAGGCTTTCGCGTACGCGTTTTTCGCCATCCTCCTCGCTTTTGCTGCGCTTTTCGATGCCGGTGACCCCTTGGCGAACCCAGAGCAATCCTGCCGGTCCTGCGGTTCCGCCATGGATTAGTTTGCCAATAAACGCTTCGGCCTCGTCCGCTTGAGCCAACAGTCGCCCCCGATCGAGGTCGATAACGCTGGCCAGCTTGCCTCCATAAAACTGCTTGGTAAGCCGATAGCGTCCTTCTGAAGTGGTGATGTCGGCCTCCACCACCGGATTGCCCCCACTATAAGGCCGTAGCAGTCTCACACCTTCGGGCGTCCCCGTATGAGGCTGGAAAAAGAGTGCATGGAGAGCTTCGAAGAAGGTTGATTTGCCGAATTCATTGACTGCGCAAAGCACGTTGACGCCGTCGCCTATGTTCTCGATGGCGACGCCTTGCCCGGCGAACCGTTTGACGTTGTGGAGCCGAAGGGCTGAAAGTTTCATGATCCCATCGCCTCGCAATAGCTAAACAGCCGAACCAGTGCTTCTCGCGATATGTCGCGTTCGACAGTCGACCGCCTTTCGTCGGTGCTTTCATCCAACAGTGCCTGCGCTGCCTCGCGAAGGGCACCGGAGCGATCGATCCGATCCAAATCGCCGCTTTCGCAGTCTGTCGCGAGCCCGTCCCCTTGCAGCTCCAGATAGGCGTAGTCGGGCGCGGCTGCCGCGACCGCCGCTTCGAGGGCGGTTCGTCTGCTTACCCGTACCCGGCCAGACGCGACAATTCGCAGCAAGGTTTGACGCCGCAAGTCTGCCGGTGGTAGCAACGCTTCAAATGCCGCCGCGCTCTCATCGCCAGACAGCAAATGCAGTGGAGCGGTTTTCCAGGAAAAGCTGGCTGTTTCGACGGCCACGATCTCGGGCAGGGCGCCAGGCCCGGTAATGGAAACGACAAGGGCCTGACCGGGTGTATCATGCTTGAAACGGTCAGGTTCGGGCGCACCGCTGTAGCGGCTGCGCTCATTGATGGTGACGGGCCCGTGCCAGTCGCCAAGTGCCAGATAATCGAGGCCGGCCTTGGTCGCGCGATCCGGTGCAATGACGTCGGACGCTGCTGAATCTTCGGAAAAGTTCTGAATGGCGCCATGAGCAAGGCCGAGCCGGATGGCGCCTTGCGGCGTCGCGGCGCTGTTCATCCACTCGGTAAGGTCGCGACCGGGTCTGCGGGTCGTGCACGGTGCGGGCAGCAGCGCCACGTCTGCAGCAATGGTCAGGATCTCGGGCCGTATCGCCAGCATGACATTGTCTGGCACAACGCTTCCAGCCGCGCTCCACAATTGATCAGCTAACAGTGAATCGTGGTTGCCTGGGAGCAATATCCAGCGCAAGGGCGCGCTCTGGCTCATCTCGGCAAGGGCCTGCCGCAACATCGCGGGTGAAGGCGTTTCGGTGTCGAACGTATCGCCGGCCAGAAATATGGTGGATGCACCATTGACCCGTGCCTGTTCTGCCAGCCGGCTGATCGCGCCATGGCGCGCTTCACGGAGCCGCCCGCGCAGATCCTCCGGCATGTTGCCGAACCGCTTGCCGATATGAAGATCGGAGCTGTGGATGAAACGAAACATGAGTCTCCGAGACTATGTCGATGCCAGGTTGCGCCGGACGCGATCGATGGCTTCATCCAGCCGGGAGCGTGATATCGCCGCAAGTCGCTCGACGCCGAGCAGACGTGCAAGGTCGAGAGCGGGGTCGGACTGTTCCAGAATGCCCTCGTTCGCAACGACGACAGCGGCCAGCTCGGCGATTGGAATGTCGGCAATGGACCGGCGGGCATCGGCATCGAACGGCATGCGATAGTCAAGCAGGTCGACCACCGTCCCTCTCTTCCATAGGAAGCTGCCGCTGGATTCTTCAGTTCTATCGAACTCGCGCAGATGCAGGTCGATCCGCTCCCGAATCTTGTTGCCCGTTCTGAGCCAGCCATGCGCCCGTGCGATGCGCTGCGCAAGGACGTCTTCTCGCAGAGGCCCTTCCTGTTCGATCACCGCGTCGACCATGGACCGCAGCGTGCCTCGGTAGACGAAGTCATAAAAATGATCCGGGCTGGTAGCGAATGCTGATAGGTCAGTGAGGCGATAACGGCCGCCCGTCGGTACAGAATCATGCGTCGAATTCGAGGCCGCAGGCAAAATTGCTCCAGATGCCGATGGCAGCTCTCCCGTCGCGACGGGAGCGGCGACAAGTTCTGGCTCTGATATTAGCGACAAGTTTTCAGGTTCGCCGATCGATGCAAACTCTTCGGCTGGCAATGGGTCTATGGGGTCGACCTTATGTCCCATGTCCCATTGGATCGTCGCTTCACTTTCCCGTTGTTCAGCTTGCTTGCGACGGCTTTCCTCGAGCAGTGCGGCGAGGCTGGCATGAAGCCTCTCGGTGCAACCTTCGAGATCAAACCACCAATCGGTTGACCATACCCGGACGATGTTCCACCCGAGGCCCCGTAGGACCTGCTCGCGGACCTTGTCTCGATCTCGCGCCGTGGCAGAACTGTGATAGGTCGCGCCGTCACACTCGACCCCCGCCAGATAGGCGCCGGCGAGATCGGGATGCCGAATCCCTATATCCACTCGAAAGCCAGAAATGCCGACTTGCGGAACGATGGTCCATCCGCGCTTCTCAAGCTCGGCGGCTACAGCTTCCTCGAAAGGGGATTCCAAGGCCCCGACCGATCCGCGTTCCTGCGCTGGCAATGCCACGGCGCCGCGGTTAGCAAAATCAAGGAAGGTTTTAAGATGCTGTACACCGATTGCCTTGGTCCGGTTGGGGTCGATCTGGTCGGCGGTAAAACCTGAAAATACTATCAGTTCCTGCCGCGCACGCGTCACCGCGACGTTCAGCCGGCGTTCGCCGCCATCCCGATTTAGCGCGCCGAAATCCATGGAGCGCTTGCCGGCGTTATCTTGAGAGAAAGTGATCGAAAACAGGATTATATCGCGCTCGTCGCCCTGGACATTTTCCAGGTTCTTGACGATGGCGGGTTCAATACGATCGTCGGCAAAGAACCATTCAAGCTCAGGCTCCATCTGCCGCGCCTTGTCGAAAAAGTCGAGGATGAGCGACTGCTGTTGCGCGTTGAAGGTGATGACTCCGAGCGTGGGTCGGTCCTTTTCTGGAAGAATCAGCCAACGCCGCATCCTACTGACCGCCTCATCGGTGACCGCTTGGGCTTCGATGCGGTTGGTGCGACTTTTTCCACGATCGTAGATGCCGGTCGTGATTTTTCGCAGCTGCACCGCCCGATCTTCCACCGTTGGGGAAGGGAAGGTGATGAGCCGATTCTGATAGTAATGATGATTGGAAAAGGCGATCAGCGACTCATTGCGGCTACGATAATGCCAGCGCAGATCACGCACCGGGATGCCGGCCGCTTTGGCTTCGTCGAGAATGCTCTCAAGATCCTTTTCGTGCTCGATGACTTCCTCGTCCTCCTCGTTGCGGCCAAAGAAATTGGTGGGCGGCAACTGCTTGGGATCGCCTACGATTATGGTTTGATGGGCTCGCGCGATAGCACCGACAGCGTCCCAGGTGGTGATCTGCGATGCTTCGTCGAAAATAACTACGTCGAACAGCGCTTGGTCGGGAGGTAGGTATTGAGCGATTGAAAGAGGCGACATCAGCATGCAGGGCGCGAGCTTGGCAAAGCTCGACGGCATAGCGCCGATCATCTCGCGGATTGACCTGCTGGGCCGCTGCAATTCCATCTGATGGCGCAACAGGCCCAACTCGGAATTGCGAGGGACGCTTTGCACAGCCGGCAGACCATGAGCGATGGCACTGATGACGCGAAGGCTTGCTTGAGCGCGGACAAGATCGTCGATTTCCCGGAAATCTTCGATGGCATGCTCGTGCTGGAAGCGCCGGAAATCTCGCAGCACCGGATCGGCATCCAGCGTGGCCGGCAGCCACCAGCGTACATAGGCCAGGCGGAACGCGGATTGAGCTTCGGTTGGTCGCACTAGACCCGCTTCGATATCGTCGACCAACGCTCCCAGATCCTGACTGACAGCTCTGCGACGAATGCCGCACCACGAAGTCCAGTCCCGCAGAAGATGGCGGGCAGCGAACAAGTCTCCCATCGCGGTCGTCAATTCGGTCAGTGGCTTGTCATGTCCTGCCCACGAAGGCGCCTTTCCAGCGGCGATCGCAAATTGGGTTCTCGCAGCCTCGAATGCCGCAGAAGCCGTAAGGAAGCGGGCTGCCCCATGGCGCATCGCGCTATCTGCTGCGCCGCTTCGCAGGCTCGGGGCGGTTGCTTGGAGGAGCGCTCTGAGATCCTCCGTACCGAGACCGGGCAGGCGTAGCGTCTGTCGAAGCCTTTCGGCGATCGAGAGTATCTGATCGATACTATGGGTGTCGGTATCAAGTGCAGCAAATCCGATCGGCTTGCCAGATAGGATGTTGGCTTCGACAGTGGCGCGGCGGTCCTGCATCACGCGCAACAGCGGCAAGTCGTGCTGAGGATCGGCCACGCCCTCTGTGACATAGCCTTGAAGCAGCTTCTGGACTTTGCGTTTGCCCAACTGACTGTTTGGCCAGAACGCAGAAGTGGCCTGTTGCCATTGCTGCTCTATGTCCTCTATTCGTATCCGCGCAACGGCTGCCTCGTCATAGCGTGCCGACAGGTCCTTGCGAGACTTGCGATAGTCTCCGATTGCATCATTGAGAGTGGCAAGGGCTCCCCGCAACTGGGCGAAATTTCGATCAAAGACAATGCTGACGTCATAGCCGGCACTGTCCTGGAGTGCCGCTGCTAGTTTTCGCAGCGCTTCGAGCTCCGCTTTTGACGCATCGCCTTTGACGCGCAGGCCGATGCTCACCAGGAAGGCGTCGAGTGCGGTCGCTAGAACCTCGGACGCGCTCTTGAGGGTCTTTGCCCCTTCGAGCAAATTGTCCTGCCAGCCTGACGTCCACTCGGTGACATCTATGAGACGCAAGACCGGTCGCATCTCCACCGACTGAAATGCGAGACCTGTTTCGGCGGCAATATGCTCCAGCCCCAGCCGGCTTGCCTCGTCATGGCCATCGCGTGATGGCCATGATAATCCCGGAGCGTGCTGTTGCTTGTTCTTGAGAGCGATGCCAAGCGCCAGGTAGGGCGTGAGGCCATTGATATGGCGCCGATGCAGCGCTTCGACATAGGCATTCAGTTCGTCGCGACGGACGCGAAGCCGCTCGTTGATCGCAATCCACTCCGCTCCGTCCACGCGCACGCCGCTTTCCCAGCTGATCCTGAGCTGGTTGAGAAAGTTGCGTCGGTCCGCCTTGCTGGAATGGAGTTCGAGACAATGCGCGCCCAGGCCATGTTCGCGCAAGCGGCGATACACTACATCGAGCGCCGCCGTCTTCTCGGCCACAAACAGCACGGTTTTGCCAACTGAAAGACAGTTGGCAATCATGTTGGCAATGGTCTGGCTCTTGCCAGTGCCGGGAGGACCGATGATGACAAAGTCGCGGCCCTCAGCGGCGGCAAGGCTTGCCGCGGTCTGTGAAGAGTCGGCCGGCAGCAGCGAAACGATATCGGACGGGGCATAGTGCCGGTCGAGTTCGCGCTCGTCCCGGAATGATGCGCCACTGCCCTCGAACGCTATCTCCGGCGTATCGATGAGGTGTCGCACGACCCGGTTTTCGCGCAGCGCATCGGTACGCTCGACCAGATCTTTCCACATAAGAAACTTGGCGAAGGAAAAGGTGGAGAGCGCCGTCTCGTCCACCACCTCCATGCCGGGGACGTCGCGCACTGCCTGACGCATAAGACCTAGCAGACGCGGCACATCAACGCCGCTTTCGTCTTCGGGCAGCTCACCGGAGAACTGTGGCAGTTTGAGTTCGAAGTCGCGCTCAAGAAACTGCAACAAGGTCGCATTGAACCGCGGCTCATCTTCATGAAAGCGCAAGGTAAAACGCGATGTTGCGCTGCGGCGCTCGATTTTGACCGGCACGAGCAACAATGGCGCGCGATAGCTGCGCTCGTCCTCCGGCTTTTTCTTCCAGCGCAGGAAGCCGACCGCCAGGAAAAGCGTATTCGCGCCGCCCTCGGCAAAGTCATTGCGTACTTGACGGTAAAGGTCGATCAGTCGGGATTCCAATTGGCGTCCATCGAGCGTCGATGGGAGCTCGTCGCGCAGGAGCGCTTCTGCTGCGAAACCGCGCTGCAGGTCACGTCCATGGACTTCGCGATAGAGAGCAGCATCACGCTCGCCCAATGGATTCTGTTCGGGCAGCGAAATCACCCGGATCGAGGCGCCCGCCATCAGGCGATCCTCGAGGTAGCCGACATCGGTGCAAAGAAAAGGAATTGTCTTCTTGGAGTCGGGAAAATTGAGCAGTCGGTTTCGCAGTGTCAAATCAAGGAGCTTTTTCTGCCAGCGGTCGATCCGCCCGGCCGCGGTCGTCGGCTTCACCTCGACGATGTCGGCAGGCATGGCTGTCACGACCGGTGCCGCTGGCAGCGGCAGCGCGATTTCGGTCGCCACCTCGGTATCCACGCCGCGACGCATCGGTTCGTGCGAGGCAAGCGGTGTAATGCCGCCGCTGCGCGAGCGGCGGATATCGATAGCGGCGACAAAGGTGCCTACCTGCGTTTCATCGAGCCGCTGCTCGATTGCCCGTTGCGCAGCCTCCAGCGTCATCGCCGGCCGATGCGTTACGCCAGTCGTCTCAAATACGATCAGTTCGCGCGATGCCAGCGCCTTGCGGATCTCCATGGCATCGGCTTCGATGGCGTTGGCGAGCGTCTTTTGTGTCATCCAGACGCCGACGGCAGCGTGGCCCTGGAACATAAGCACGACTGGGTGCAGGCCTGTCGCCTCCAGGGCAGAGGCGAACAGCAGACTGGCATCGAGACAGGTAGCCAGCCTCTCCGCCGTAATTGTTGAGGGACGTCGGATTTTTTGGCCTCGGCTTTCGAAGCTTGCAGGAGGCTCTGCATAATGCAGGGATAGACCAGCAACGGCCGAATAAATTGCGGCCGCCAGCATGAATGCGCGTTGCGGATTGCCGCTTTGATAGCCATCGAGGCTGGAGGCATGACCGTGCGCTGCGAGCCGCTCCGCTGCGGAACGCAGCAGTCCTGCGATCGCCGGGTCGTTCGGCATGACGAACGCAGGCAGCAATTGCGCCATATCGATGACGCCACCCCATTCGTCGCGGGCAAGCAGGCGCACCGCAACGCGCTGTTCGGCCAGCACTGCGCCTCCTGAGGTTAGGCGCAACGTTATCTCCCCGCGCTCAGCCTCGTTGAGACCGGCCAGATAGCTGGCGTCGAGATCGATTTTTCGATCGCTTAAGGGAAGCCGGTCGCCAGCAACGATCCGATCAATTGTCCAGCTTTTGGCGCGCAAAAAAGGGGGGGTTCGATGTCAGCTCGAGAGTGCATTTTTCGAAACCCTGCTGGGTCGGGTTGTTGAGCGCGATAGACCGGATCACCGGAATAGCATTTTGGAAGGATGCATACGTAAAGCTGGCGGCAATGTCGGCCACGACTTCTATTACGGGCGCGGCTGATATACCGGCGGCATCGCCAGTGTCAGAACTCGTTTCCATGCCCCATCCCCTATTTTCATTTACGATAGAACTTTGCGGCCAGAATTTGAAAGTAAATTCTCGATATGGTCGCCGCTTAGTTCTTCAGCAGCATAAATCTCTGAAATTCGAACCGCCTCCGTCAGCTCGACAGTTGTCGACCGCTGCAGGGATTGTGATCCTTGCCGCCGGGACAGCACGCTATTGCGTGGTGAGGCAGCTGCTCGAGGAGCTTTCGTGGCAGCCGCGCTTGCTTCCACGTTTCGTTGAGCCGCGCTGGTCGCTCGTTTGAGGCCGGACTGCGCGCGTTTGACAACGCAACTGGTGGGTCTTTGGTCCGACTCCTTTCAAGACCATAGGTAGTCGCCCCTTTTGGCTCGAAGCAAACAATCGCAGGTGAAGCCGCGCATCACCGCTTAGCGCCTCTTTTTGGTCGTTCGCTCTCTCAGGCGGGATCCCGAAAGCTGCCGGTCTGCTGAACGGACACGATCGTCTCAGATGGCTGGAAAGCGGACAAGTTGAGAGTCAACGAGCATCTGGCTGCTACGCGTCGGCAGACACTGATCAGTGGGGTGAGAACCCGAGATGATGAATCCATGTCTTGGATACGTTAAGCTATGGATAGGCGACGCGGTTCACCTCGAGGTCGCTTTCGGACCGCGGGCTGCATCATCTTTGATTAGGCACGTCGATGCTCAGCGGCTTGGACCTTCAGCGTTGTCTGGCCAAGCGCGAGAGATCTACACCGGTCGACCGTGAGTTGCTGTTGAGCAGTTCCACACGAAAAAAGGGCGTGAACAACGCAGCCTTCTGCGCTAGTTCTGGATCACGATCTCGGAACGCGGAGCCAGTCCCTGCGCCTGCCTCAACCTCATCCCCTTGACTTCGACTGGCGATACTCTGCCGTATCAGTTCAGGCGATATGTGGCTTGGTCTCGCCTGAGGCAACCGTCCTCACCGTAGGCACGCCCTCTATCTCTCGCTACCTCGATCTAGCTTCAAGAGATTCGATCCTGGTCGATCGTCAGCCCTTTCAAAACGTCAGGAAACACATCGTAGCCGACGTCGGAGAAGTGACTCTGAAGATCCAGCAATCGATAGCAATTCTGGATCCACCTTGGTATCCAGCCGAAGCGAAACGATGGATAGCTTGGGCGGCTTCGGTCGTCGGCCAAGGAGGGCAAATCCTTGTAACCCTTTGGCCAGAGCATACCCGGCCAACCGGGAGGGCGGAACGGCAAGAGCTCGCTAGCTGGGTCGGTGGATGGGGGAACCTCGATGATGCTGGCATTGAGGTAGAATACCTTTCACCAGAGTTCGAACAGGCGGCCGTCAGGAGGGCTGGGGGCATAAGTTCCGATGGAGAGGCTCGACTTGGTGACCTTGTCAGCATATCGGTCAACTGCGAACCTAGTATGCCGCCACCCCACATTGAGCCGAGGCGATGGATTCGCTTCACGATCAACGACTATCAGCTCGCCGTCCGTGATGCGCCGCACTCCACCGGTCTGTCGAGAGTGGCACAAGTCCTCGGAGCCGAGGGATGGACCTGGCCTCATGTAAGCCGGCGGGCGCTTGGCCGGGATAGTATCGGTTTGTGGAGTTCACAGAACGAAGTCGCAGTGGTCAGCCAGGGCCATCATCTGATTCAGGCGTTGCGGGCATACCTGACCTCGGAGCTACCGCCGACGGAACTGTTTCGTGCGTATCCGGCACTTGAGCAGTGGCGCATCCCGAAACCACCTTTTTGGAGAACTGCAGAGTGGCAACACCGGTCATAGCGCTGAGGTTCAGGGACACCACCCCGGGCGTCGATACCATTCAGTCCCACCGTGAGATTATTTCGACCAAGGGCTTCGTGTGGTGGGGCTGGTGGAAGAAGGCGTTCGAGGACGAGCACCTCGATGCGCTCGACACAATGAATGGCCCAACGATCGCCTATATCGTCGACCGCTCCACTAGGCGGATGTTCACTGCGACGGTTGAGGTCTGGCGCCGCGGGGTGCTGGACGGTGACGAGCTGGCTGCCGTTCCAAACTACTATGTCGACGAGCGTGACCGCATCTTCGGCTGGTTCAAGGTCACCGAGATCCAGGCATGCGAATATCTCGACGAAGTCGCAAACAGATTTGGCGATCACACTCTGGTGCCACTCGACGGGAGGGCCCATCAACCCAATCGCGTAGCCGCGACTACCCGCGCCAACCGGTCGGCGATCCTCCACCTGTCCGATCTTCATTTCGGACCGGACTACGACTTTCTCCTGCAGGGCGAAACACCGGCTATCGGCAACACGAAGAAGACGCTCACGGAGGCCCTTATGGATGACCTACGCAGGATAGCTGCCCAGAATGATATCGGCACGATCCTGGTTACGGGCGACTTCACCACCAAAGGCGACTGGAGCCAAGCCAGACGCAGCAGCATCCTGGCCGAGTTTGTGAGCCTCACTAAGGCGCTCGGTCTCGAGCGAGACCAGATCGTAGCCGTTCCCGGAAACCATGACATTGTCCGCGCGATGGATCCGTCGAGCGTCGATCCCGCCAAGCTGGCGGTGAGTAACCAAGCGACATACGAGCATGAGCTCCAATACCGCGTCTTCTGCGAGGAGCTGATGGGCCGCAGCTGGAGGAAGACGCTGAACTATGTTCGGCGACTGCAGCTCGGTGATGTAGATGTGCTGATCGGGGTGCTGAACTCATGCACCATCGTTCAAACCGAATGGAGCGAGTACGGCTACATCGGCGACAGTGGGATCGACGCCTTGCGCGAACTCGGCGCCGAGCGGATCGATAGACCGACATTCAAGATCATGGCCCTGCATCACCATCTTTTGCCGGTGACCAGTGTGGCGACGCTGAGCAAAAAGGGTATAACGCTTTCGGTAGATGCTCCGCGAATTCTGGACGCCGCTGAGCAGGCTGGAGTGCAACTGGCAGTTCACGGCCACGAGCACATGCCACGGGTGGTAAAATACGACAATCAGTCGCTTGCCGGTGCTCCACAACAGCCGGCGATTTATGTCGTTTCAAACGGCAGTACCGGCGTTTCGCCGGTGCGGCGTCCCGGCAACGAACGCAACACCTACTGCGTCTTCCGCTTGAGCGACAAGGAAATGCACCTGACGATGCGCGAGCTGCGTGCTGACGGCAAAGCGGGTTTATCCCTCTTCTGTGGCGACTTGGAAATCTCGCCGATCTTGCCGAAGGCGGCGGCCTGAACCTCATCCCGATCGACCTGCTTGTCCCCCCGCGTCAAGGTGCGACATTTGAGTGTACCGGCGCAGTTACTCTTGGGCTGTGCAAAACTGGCGGGAAATCGGGGAACATTCGCTTGCCCGGGTGGCGCCAAAGGGCACTATGTGCCCTTTAGCCGGACGGCTTGCTGTCGGCCAAGGAAGAAATCGGTTGGGTATCGCTTTGAATTTTCGGAAGGATGAATCGCTAGACGCGTTGGCGCAGGCCGGGAACGTGGCGCAATTCATCAGCTTCTTTCCCACGTCCGGTGGAGCGTTCTCTCAGAGTTACTCGCGCGTCTTCGGCTACGCCCTCAATCACCACTTCTCAGACGCCCAAGAGGGACTTGCCGCGCTGCTGGCCGCGAGTGTGGATGCCTCGATAAATCTGCGCAGCTATGCCCCGGACAGTCCGCGGAGCAAAGAATTTGTCTACGGCATCCGCGACGTGCGGGAAGCCCTCGCCGGGCTGAAGCGGCTTATTTCGTCGGGCCTGTTCGTGATCGCCAATGAGACCATCGACATCAACGATGGCGGGGTTTCCGGCCTGGTCCAGGGCGGCATCATGGAGTTCGCTCCTGACGACACACCGAGGTGCGTCGAGAAGCCCGGGGTGACTTCCCTGCCCTTGCCTTGGGCGCTTGACCTGCTCACGAAGGTCTATGGATTTCGACCTGAGCTGGAGATGCAGGGCCACGGACGACTCGAGTTCAGCATTCATCCTCGGCCACGCGGCTGGAAAAACAGCCACACGCTATGCTGGGAGTGGGAGCCCGAAAATACGGCGACGGCGACTGCCAGCATGAACTGGCCTAACCGCTTCAGCCGACATATCGGCGACAAGGCGTTCGGGCTGCTCATGGCCGAACTCGTAGGCGCAAATGTGCCAGCTACCACTGTCTTCGGGCGGCGCGTTGCGCCTTTCACCTTCGGAAAGCCAACGGGAAGTCACGAGATCTGGACCCGCACCTGTCCGCATGAGCCAGAGCCAGGAAAGTACACAACCCTCAAGGGCTGGACTGACCCATTCAAGCTTATGTCCGCGGAAGATCCCAACCACACTGCCATCGCTTCCCTAATCTGTCAGGCCGCGGTGCCGGCGGTCTATTCAGGCGCCGCCATTGTCACGATCGATGGAACGCTGCTCGTGGAAGGTCGCTCGGGCGAGGGCGATGGTTTGATGCTGGGTCTCGATCACCCCGAAGAGCTGCCATCTGCGGTCGCCAAGCAGATCGACGCGGTTTACGGCATGTTGTCCCGCTCGCTTGGAGCTGTACGGTTCGAGTGGGTCTACGACGGTCAGACGGTCTGGGTAGTACAGCTCCATCGCGGTGCAACCCAGACATCACATACCGTCCTGGTTCCGGGAGAGGCGACCTACTGGCTGACCTTCGAAGCGGCCGAAGGGCTCGAGGCGCTGCGAACGTTCCTGCATGATATGCCGGCCGATGCAGGGGTGAAGATTAAAGGCGAGATCGGACTTACCAGTCACTTGGCCGACCTCGTCCGAAAGGCCAAGCGACCAGCCAGGTTGGCAGTACCAGCCTAGAGGCCCTCCTGCGGATGGCTGCCTGGCCTCCGCCACAGGTCCTCGATTTCATTGCCGTTGACGCGTTGCGCTGCCAGAAGGTGGCTGGCGGCGTCCGGAACGCTGTAGGCGACGGTCAGCTCGACCAAGGCATTTTCCAGCGGTCTCGTTTGCCTTCGCTCGCCAAACGGATAGTCGGCAATCTTCATGAACGTGCCCTTCCCTCTCGGTTGGGGATTCATGATCGTGGACCCGCTGTTTATTGGGCTGAGGAGAATGTTGTCGCGGTGGGCGGCGACCAAGGACGCAGTGTCAAACGTCAGAATTGTGTGCGGTCGATCCCGGTATGCCTTGGCTGCCAGAAGCCTGTGCAGCCTCTTCTTGTGCAGCCAAAAGAAGGTCTTGCCATTGAGTATCTTGTACCACTGAAAGGGTGTCAGCCCGTCCTGAATGCGCATTTCGCAAAAACGGGACAGTCGTTCCGCTAAATCGCGGACAGCAGTTTCACTAAGTCGCGGACAGCAGGATGGGGTCGGTCCTCGGTTGCCTGGTTGAGCTCATTTGCGATTGATTTCGCCGTTTTCGGCGCCGGTCAAGAGCGGCGGTGTTTTTTGCTTTCTCATGCTGTCGCCTTCGAGGGTGACGCGATGGGCGTTGTGGATGATCCGGTCGAGAATGGCGTCGGCGATTGTCGGCTCGCCGATCATGGCGTGCCACTGGGCGATTGGCAGTTGCGCGGTGATCAGCGTCGATTTCCGGCGATAGCGTTCCTCGAAGATTTCCAGCAGATCGAGACGCTGCTGGTCGGTCAGGCTGTGGGTGCCCCAGTCGTCGAGGATGAGCAGTTGCACCCGAGCCAGTTTGTCGATGAGACGGGGAAAGCGGCCGTCGAGACGCGCCAGGGCGAGATCTTCGAACAGGCGCGGCATGCGCAGGTAGAGCACGGAATGGTCGAGCCGGGCGGCCTGACGTCCGAAGGCGCAGGCCAGCCAGGTCTTTCCGGTGCCGGTCTGCCCGGTGATGATGAGGTTTTCATGCGCCTTCAGCCAGGCGCCGTGGGCCAGCGACAGCGTATTGCGCCGGTCGAGCCCGCGATGCGCGGCGAAGTCGATGTTCTCGATGCAGGCGTCGACAAAGCGTAGTCTGGCAACGGCGAGACGGTTGGTCAGACGCTTGTCGGCACGCATGGCGGCTTCACGATCGAGCATCAGGCCAAGCCACTCTTCGCGACCGAGATCGTCGGCGTTGCTCTGGTCGGCCAGGTCCCGATAGGCGGCGGCCATTCCGCCAAGGCCGAGAGCCTGCATCTGGTCGAGGGTTGGATGTGTCAGCATGGTTGGTTTCCTTTCCTTCATTGATAATAGGAGCCGCCGCGGATGTTGGTGTGCGATGGCGTGGGCTTGACCGGCTCGGCCGCGGGCGGCACGCGGTCGAGGCCGGATTTGAGGATGGCGTTGACGGAGGAGTAGGTGATCGCATTGATGGTCAGTGCCCGCGCGCAGGCTGCCTCGAGCCGATCCCGCTCGTAGCGACGGGCCAGCGAGAGGATGCCAAACGCGGAGCGGTATCCCTGCTCGGGATGGGGCCGGTCGCGCATCATCCGCTCGACCAGGATGGCGGTGTTGGCGCCGATCCCGGCTGCCTGCCGGATCAGGTTCGCCGGCGTCGTGTTGGCATAGCGCTGGTGCGCCTTGGGCATGTGCTCGTTGACGGTGACATGGCCGCAGCGCTGCGAGCGGCGGACATGGCTGGCGACGCGCTTGTGATCATGGAAGAGCTCGACCACGCGGTGGGTGAGACGCACATCCACGCGCCGCCCGATCAGCGCGTGCGGCACCGAGTAGAAGGTCCTGTCGATCTCGACATGGTAATCGGGATGCACCTTCGCCGATTTCCACTCCGCATATTCGAACGGCGCCGGCGGCAATGGCGACAGGGCCGTTCGTTCGATCTCCTCGAACAGCTCCCGGCGGCTTTTGCCGACATGGCGCATGGGGCGATTGTTCAGATCCTCCAGCAACACCACGATTGCGGCGTTGAGATCGCCGAGACTGAAGAAGCGCCGGTTGCGCAGCCGGGCCAGGACCCAGCGCTCGACGATCAGCACCGCGCCCTCCACCTTGCCCTTGTCGCGCGGCTTGCGGCTGCGGGTCGGCAGGATCGTCGTGTCGTAATGTTCGGCCATGGCGGCGAAGGTCTGGTTGAGCGTCGGCTCGAACCACAGCGCCTTGGCGACGCCGGCCTTCAGATTGTCGCAGACGATCGCCTTAGTTACCCCGCCGAAGAAGGTGAGTGCCCGGCACTGGCCCTCGATCCAATCCGGCAGCTTCTGGCTGAAGCTGGCATGGGCGAAGGTGAAGGACGACGCGCCCAGCACCGCAACGAAGATCTGAGCCTGGCAGATGACGCCAGTATCGGGATCAACGACGGGCACGGTGTGGCCCGCATAGTCGGTCTGCATCACCGCGCCCGCTTCGTGGCGGTTGCGGAACGTCGCGCTCGACCGGCGCTGGAAAGCGCCGAACCGGTCGCAAAACCATGTGTAGCCATAACCATCGGGGTGCGCCGCGCGGTATTCCTGCCACAACAACGTCAGCGTCACGCCCTTGCGCTTCAGCTCGCGCGAGATCATCGCCCAATCGGGCTCGTCCAGATCCTGCGGCGGACGGCCAACCCGGCGAAACAGAAGCCGCTCAAGCAATGCGTCATTGTCATAGCCCGGCGGCAGCGGCCAGTCCGAGATGCCAGCCTCACGGGCCCGCAACAGATAGGTCGAAACCGAAGTCTTGCTGATCTTCAGCCGTTCCGACACCGCACGCACCGAGAGGCCCTGCTCATGCGTCAGGCGCAGGATTGATCGTAGGTCTTTCACTGTCGTTCGTCTCGCTTGCTTCCGTCTTGGCATGGCCCCTCTCAACCCGATGATGAGAGGGCAAAATGCCAGAACGGCGCTCCCGAGAACCGACCGTTACATCCGCACCGAAAACTGTCCGGGAACTAGCGGAATCACTGTCCCGTAATTACTGAAATCGCTGTCCGCGAATTAGCGGAATGGGTGTCCGCGAATTTCTGAAACACGCATCCTGAAGGCACTTCTGCAGCGCGCTGTCGCTCATCGGCTTATTGTCGCGGATGACGGCGTTGGGCAGCCCATCCATTGCGATATTGACGCTCTCGGGCCGAAGCCTCTCCTCAAGGGCAAGTCGCTGGTCGCCAGAAATCCCATAGGCATCGAGCAGCGCTGTCGCGCTCATCAGCCCGTAATCCCGGATCGATGGGAACGAACCGTCCTCCGCCATGTGGTACAGCCGCGGATAGGTGCTGATCAGTTCGTGTTCCTGCACCTGCAGCTCCTTAGTTCCACTGCCGCCGGTCAATGATGACGGCGTCCTTCCCGAAGTCCTTGGAAATCAGCGACACGCGGGCGTTGGTGACCTTCTCCACCCGCTCGATGAAGTCCCTAGTGGTCGCGTTGAGCTCCTCGAAGGTCTTCGCTTTGCGATTGTCGATTCCAAGATAGTCAGCGAAGGTCAGCGCGATATCCGTTACCCCGTTGATGCCGGCGGCGCGTCGCACCTGCTCCCAGTCAAACTCGGCGATGCGGCGTTCCTTTCCAGAAACAGTGCCAACTTCGATCTTGTGGAGGTCCGCCGCAGGAATATCGCTCCGCGCGGCAATGTCCTCGACCGTAATCTCGTGCATCATCGGCCCCGACGTGCCGCCGACGCGAATGGGATAGGTCCGCATGACCATGATCACCCGTCGGACCCTCGTTGGTGCGATGCCGGCATCGGCGAGGCAACCGGATGCCGTTGTCTCGCGCGAGGTTACAAATGGGTACTCACCGTGATGCAGGCTGAGATCGGTTCCCTGGGTGCCCTCGAGGAGCACCGACTTGCCGGCAGCATAAGCCTTCTCGAGCTCGACCTTGGTGTCACGGATGAACGGCTTGAACTCCGCGACGTGTTTGGCGAGGCGGACCTTACTGCCCCAGTATTCGTTGCCGTCTCGCCCCAGGATCTTCCGCGCCGTAGCAACTCCGACGCCCTTTTTCGTGGAACCGATGATCTCGAGGGTGCCTGCTTCCAGTTCGATGTCGCTGTCCTCGATGATGATGGCCTGCGGATCGATCGAAAGCCTGTCTTCGGTGAGCTTGAGGTCAGAGCTCTCTTTGAGCACCTGCTTGACTGAAAGGGTTGCGCCAGCGCCAATCAGGATCTTTGCGTCAGGATTGCTTTGCGTGCCCGAGGGCAGCTGGATGTAGTCGTACTTGGGATCGGCGACCTTATGTCCGGCATTGGGTCCGCCTACCCGCACGAGGACATCGTAGTTCTTGGCGATAAAAGCGCAGATATTGCCCTTCCCCTCGCTTCCGTACTGAGCGCCGACCAGAACGTCGACACACCGGACAACCTCGCGGGGGGAACAGGCCAAGTCCCGCAGTTGCCTGGGCCAGCAACGATCGGGGGCTCGAACGGTGGGTTTCCAAAACCACGTTGGCGATTTCCGCGAGCGCCTCGATCTTGCTTTCCGTCGCCCCGTGCTCGCGTGCCGCGTCGTAGCTGTTGAACTCCCGGATCTCCGCCTTGCGTGCCAGGTACCTCTCGCGCAACACACCAATCGGCGCAGTGAGGTGGACGTGAACGACTTTGTCGCCGAATTTGTCGCGGAAATGTTTAACTTGGTCCAGCGTCCGGACCGCATCCACCAGCCAAATCCAATCCGCCGGAGCCCCGTTCGTTTCAGCCAAAAAATGATCGAGGACCCACTTTCCGTTGGTCTCAATGTCGAGCTTGTCGCCAAGCTTGATCAGTGCGTCGCGATCATCGGTGTCGCTGGCGCGTAGCAATAGCGCCCGTGTGGACACGCGTTTCGCGTCGAAACGTGACATCAATTGCTCGGTAAGCATCGACTTGCCGGCCGCAAGCGGACCGGACACCAAGAAAATCGGATTCAGTGCAACCTCCCGCCACTACCAGTCCTGATCCTTCCCCGACTCCTATCGGAACCCCAGGACTCAGACTCTCCACATCGAAGAGATACGCATCGATCTCAAATCAATCCATAGCTCGCGCGAAGGTTTTTCGCTGGGAGATCCCGGATTGAGTTAGTTTTTTGCTGCAGTTCTATTGCAAGGCTTGATATCGGCGAAGGAACTCGCTCTTGGCTTCGCGCGGCGACAGGAATCGTACCTTTACTAGGGCGGGTGCGATCCGATCGCGCTTAGCCCATTCATCCGTGCCTGCCGGCATGATCTGAGCCTGCTCGGCGGCCAGCACACTCAGATCGGCTAGCTTGATAGCCGGACTTGGCTGAGTGCTAATGCCAAAACGCTCAGCGATCGCGCGCTGCATCTCAGTTTCAATCTGCCTGTAGTCCGGAAGCATCTGCTTCAGGGGACGCGTAATATCGCCAAGGAAGGCTTCCGCAGCATCGTGCAGCAAAGCTGCCAAGGGATCCTCTTCCACGAGGTCGCTGACCAGCAGACTGTGCTCGGCCACAGAGTAAAAATCGAGACACTGGCCCGCATAACGGCACTGGAGCGCCAGGCCGTGGGCAATATCCTCGATGGTAAAGTCGCTGGTGTGGGGCGAGAGCAGGTCCAGCCAGGCGCCGCTGTGCAACATGATCGAGGGCCCGACATCGATCTTCACCGCTGTCACCTGCTGCCTGCTCCACGCCATGCCCACACCCCTAAACTACCGATCTGCCATCACAGATCAATGAACTTGCAAATTTGCAATTTCTACCCTATGCGAAACGAATGAGGCTGACAACGGAAGAAGCATTAAGAATCGCGAAAGACCTCAAGATTGCACTAGCCGATCGACACCTGTCTGCCACAAAAGCAGCACGCCTAAGTGGAATCGAGCCCAGCCGTCTCAGCCGCATACTAGGCGGGCACTTCGCAACATTAAATCCCAATTTGGTTCAAATTTGCATGTTCTTAGGTGTAGCGCTCCCGGGGGGCCAGTACACCGAGGGCGTTACACGCCTAATTGGGAGCGCTCTAAATGTGTGGGACGGGAGTCCCGATGATGTCGAGGAAGTGGTGAAGCTGTTTAATCAGATTGCCGCCCTTCGCCGTCGTTAGTGCAGAGCAATGCAGAGCAAAAAAGATTGGGGTTAGGGTTGAGCGCGCAGTCAAAGCTAGAACATGGACTACCTTTGCCATACGCATGAGACTCGCTGCTAGCGAGTGTAGCTTTGGGCCAGCTCGAGACCTCAGCCGGTAAGCTGAAGGTCCATTTTCGTCGGAGTGGGAGCCGAAGGCGGACAGTCCGCAATGCCCCGGTCCTGACAAGCTCCCTGCGCCGGGCTTAGCCTTGGTCGAGCGAAGCCGCTCGAGACGAGATGAGCGGTGCGCACTATGTGTCGCCGGCCCGCTTGAAGCCAGCGGTCTTCAGGCGCGGCTCGAGGTCTTTCATGGCATTCTTGGGGATTGCCAGGACGAACAGGTCGCGCGCCCTGGTCAGGGCGACATAGCCAATTCGTCCGACCTCGGTAGTCGCCCCGTCGAGAAGGGCGGTCGCTTGGGGCTTGGTCACGACATACATGACGGCGTCGATGGACTCGCCCTTCGCCTTGTGGACGGTACACACGCGCATCCTCTTCGCATGTGGCTCTATCAGACTCGGCACCTCGACGAGCGGATGGTTCTCGAGCGCACGGTTCGCAAGCCGCTGGCCGAGGTTTCCGCCCGTCGCCATTCCGTGATCGGCCGCCAGCCGCGCGAGGAGCGACCGGACGCGCGGGCCAAGGAGAGGATGCCACTCGGAGGCCGCCAATAGCTTGCCGTCCGGCAGTCCATTCGCCGTATCTCGGACGAATGACCAGATGGTGCGCCGAAGGGAGGTCGTTTCGCTCGTCATTGCGTCTCGCAAAAGCCTGCCAGCGAGACCCGGATAGTCGTCTTCCAGCAACCCTAAGATACCGGCACACGCGCTTTCGAAAGCTTTGTCCATTCGGCCGTGCGTGTCACGGTGGATCGCAGCCGCTGCGAACGACCTAACGATGCCCTGCCCTTGCTCTTTTCCCAGGCCTGCCCATTCCGCAGCCCATTCCGAAGACCGGCAGAGTACGGCGCAGCGGCTGTGGGCGATCTTTGCCGTCGCCATCAGATTGCGGAATACACCGAGCGCGGCATCCCTACCTCCCGGCTCAAACGGAAAGTAGAAGGCCCCGTGCAGCGTCGCGGGTGCGCTGCGTTCTGGCTGGTCCTTCCGGCCGCACAGAGCGTTGGCAATATCCAGGATTGGAGACACCGACCGGAAGTTTCTGCTGAGGTTGCGAACCGTGACGCCCGCAATCGACCCATATCGGCTCAGGAACCTGCCATCGGCGCCGGAGAACTCGTAGATGCCTTGGTTGGCGTCACCGATCAGAGACACTACCGATCCGGCTTTCACGAGTGTCTGCAGGACTTCCTCGTGGAGCGGCCCGATGTCCTGTGCCTCATCGACCAGGATTTGCGGATAGCGTCTCGCAAAAGCGTTCAGCAGGACCGGAAACGCACGAAGGAGCTTGAGTACCCAATACGGAGCCGCCGCGTGGGTATAGGCTCCGTGCCTTCGGAGCTTGGCCAGCGCCGCGGCTGCGAAAGAGGCGTTGACGGGCTGGAAATGGTTGCCGAGCCCGAAGTCGAACTTCGAGGCCGTGCACCTGATTTTCAGCTGGCTGATAGGATGGCTCCTCGTTCCGTCATACACGCCGAAGGAGCTGAGGAAAGGTTCCCTACCTTCCACGAGATAGGGAGGCCCCGAGCAGTTCATCACGCGGTGTCCATGGGGCCGCAGGATGTTGGAAACGATGAAGCCATCGACCGTGTCGATTTCGATGCCGGAAACTTGGCGGCCAGATTCTCTGACGGCCGAAAGCTCGCGATAGTCGATCCTGAACGTATCTACCGCCACGTTGGAGAACGATAGCAGGGCCACAATGCCGCGGTCGTCTTTCAACCGCGAACGAATCTCGGCGAGACGATGAACGGCCGTCCTCGTCTTGCCGCTACCCGCGCATGCCGTGACGGCGATGGGTCCCGGCGGAAGCCCGACGACATCCTTCTGCTCTTCGGAAAGCTCGATCAAGGCCTGCACGCATGCTTGATGGCGTCCAGAACATATCCCGGAACCTCGAACTCCACGCCATCTTCCTGGATCGTGGCGGCCATGGCCTGCGCGAACTTGCCTTTCTGAACGTTTTCGCTTTCGCGCTCGAACATCCCCCGGAAGAGCGTCTCCGCCTTCTTCCTGTCGTCTTTGGCGGCGTCGACGGCCGTTTTCAGTCCGGCCGCTATGCTGGGGTGTATTGTGGCGAGCGCGGCAAGCATGGCCGTGCGGTTCTTAGCGAAGAGGGCGAGATCGTATTCGAATGTCTTCACGCCATGGAAGACCTTCACGCACGTATCCTGTAACGTCTTCATGGCCGCGGTGTTGTCCGAGACTTTTATGGAATCGCCGGCGGCCGGGAAATGGGACACGAATCCGCCCGATCCGTCGGGGACCTTTTGAGGATCGGCGTCCGTAATTACCGAAACCGGAATCCTGATCCCCTTCTCGCCAAAGAGCGGCAGGAAGGAATCGAAGTTGAGACCTTCGACGCTGACCACGCTGACCCCATGGTTTCGCAGATCGAATCCTGCCCTTTTCGCCAGCACGCTCACGAGCAACAGCTCAGCCGCTCCTTCGACGAAGACGATGCGCCTGGCGAAGAAGAGTTCGGCGCGCGTGACGTCCAGGTAACGTTTCAGCTTCTCGCGTTTGCCCTTTCCGAATTTTACGTCACGGGGATGAAACGTTTCGACGCCTGTACCAGCGTCGACTAGGCACACGATGGCGTCGAGGTCGGCGATGCTGGCGAAGTTCGGGGAGTGGCTTGTCACGAAGATCTGGACGGGCCTTTCCCCCTCAGCTGCCTGGAGCTCCGAAAGGTATCTGAGGAGGACCGCCTGTAACTGTGGATGCAGATGCGCCTCTGGTTCTTCGACGATGAGACTGCGGAATGCGGCGTCGGCGTTCTTCGCCAATTCGCTCAGCACGACGGCCATGAAGATCAGATTGTTGTAGCCCAGCCCGTTACGCTCGATTTCGAACGCGTCGACGACGAGCGAGAGACGGGCCGCCAGCTTTGCAAAGTCGCTGCCCGCCAGCTCCACGTTGAGGACCTGCGCGAGCTGCGTTCCGAGCATCGTCCCGTGCCGCCCTGCGATCGCCTTCTGCGTGTCCTTGATCGGCTGGAATTTTTTCAGCTCGACGTCCAACTTCTTCAGTGCGTCCACCATCTCTCCCTTGCCGGCGTCGTCCGACAGGAGATGGAGGAGGCGTGAAAGCTGGCTGGTACGGCTCGGGCGCAGTCCCTGTTCGGCATCCCGCAACGGCTGAAGGTATACGCTGCGCAGATTGTCGAGCATGCTCGATGTCATCGCGACGACGTCGTGCTCGCCACACCATTTTCTGGACCGAAGCCTCCCGGACTTGTCGGGGTCGCTGTAAGTCACACCAAGGAGCGCGTCACACTTACCATCAGCCACCGGCTTCAGCGCGTGGAGGAAGTCAGCTTCATCCGGGGCGGTCAGGCCCTGGAAGACGTACTCGAACCTGATTTCGCCTGAGGCCGTCCCGCCTTTGGGGACATGGCGATCGTCGACTGTGAAGCGCGGGTAGGGGTCGTCGGCTCCGGCGAGGAGCGCCCTCAGACCATCCACCACGGCGGTTTTGCCGATGTTGTTCGGTCCCACGATCACGTTGAGACCGGGCGCGAAATGCAGGGTGGCCTTCCTCAGACGACGGAAGTTCGTGACAGTTAGCGATGCAAGGTAAATGTGGGCCTCCGGTCTTTTGGTTGAGGCGCACAGAAGGTTTAGCGCCACACAGCATAGGACCCGATCGAGTGATTCGCCGCAACATGCCTGACACACCAGGAAATGCCGATCGAGAACATCTCCAAGGGTCAGAATCAGTCCGTCCGGCTGTTGTTGACGGTCTTTTTCGATCTAATCTTCTGGTGCGCTTTAGCACCTGCGCAAATTCAGGACGCTTTAGGCAAGTCGGTGTGCTGTCCAGAATTATCTGTCGTCGGCGTCCAGAATTATTTGTCGTCAGCCGGACTGCTAAGTGGCTGATATCCCGCCACTTTCGCACGATTGGGTTACCAATGCCCTTCGGTCAACAGGGTTACCATTGTGTCCCAACGACAATAATTTCGAAGTGGTGCTAACGCGCTGTATTCATTGAGATAATTGCGACATCGATTGGTAACCCAAGGCCACCCATGACGCGTTTTGGTAACCCACCAGCGACAGGTTTGGTAACCCTCACCGGGTGAGTGCCGCTCGCGCCTCTCGGCGGATTCTTTTCAGTTCTGCTGCGGTTAGTAGATTCCCTTCCGCAGTGCGCATGGCTAACCCGACAAGACGGCTCGCCACGTATTGGTTATCGATCGTTTCGTCGATGCGCTCTGCCTCATCGAGCTTTACGATTTCCTGGAATATTCGAAGGCGGTTGTCAGCGATCCAACTGGCCCAGTCCCTAGCGGAGGCCTCATCGAGCTGACGTCCCAGCGAGATTGCAGCGCTTAAGAGTATCTTCTCGCCGGCGGCTGACATTGATGTTGCCTCCGCGAGGTGATCGCGGACGATCTTGAAATAGTCGACACGCTCACCATCCAGCATGTCTTTGCAAAAATCTTCAGGAATTGCCCCGCGGCGACGCCAGCTTGCTAGCGTTGACTTGCCTATGTTGATCTTGCGCGAGAGGTCGTCGTCGCTCATTACCTTGAAGTACCGCTTTAGGTCGTCAATGTAGCGATCAACGATCGAGTTTGTCATCTGGGGGAGTTGACGACATTTCGTTTTGAAGTCACGATTGCAATGTGATTGCAACACGGCTTCAAAACAGCGTGGAAACAGGTTCCTCCGATCTCCTCGTAGAAGTTCGTGCGGGGTTTGTGGCGCAAGGCTTATCCCTAAGCAGGTGGTACCGGATCACGGCATTTGCCGAATGGTAGCCGTTTATGCGGTGACCGAAAAGCGCAACGGGCCGAACGTACTGGCCCTCCGCGAGATGCTCTGCCGCGAGAGTAGCGGCCATCGCTATGGGTGAGTGGCTGTCCACGGTTGAGTTTGCTGCGCTGGTCGGCATTCGGCGACAAGTCGCCCACCGCGCTCTTGTTCTGCGTCGCTGGCGCAAAACCGCGCTCGAAGTACGAAAGGTCAAAGGGCGGCGCGGCGGCAACGACGGAGAGCAATATCAGGTCAATTCCACGTCTCTGCCGCTCGAATATCAGCACCATCTAAAGGCCTCTCAAACCCCCGTTGGAAACCAGTCGAAATCGATCACCGGCAGGACGGCAGAGAACGCATGGTGGCTCGATTACCTGGGGCCAGCGGTTCAGTATGCAGCCAACTCTACCGCCCGCGCCGCCGTATTAGCCGAGCTGGCGGGCAAGCCAACGCGGAACTGGGAGGGTAGGGCGGTCAGCTACTGCCTGCGGACGCTACAGCGTCATGCAGCACGCTTTAACGGAGGCATGAAAGTCGGCCGGCATGGTCGATCGGACAAGGGCAAGAAGCGTGTCATCATAAGCCGAAAGTGGGACAAGCTGGTCCCGTTCGACACCTCCACCAGGACGAAAATCGCTGGCGACCTAAAACAGGAAATCCGCGGCCTGCTCAAAGGCGGCATGTCATGGGGCCACACCCTGAAAGAACACGAGAAGTTCCTGATCGACGCGACTCGAGCGTGGGGCTTTCGTCCCGGCGATCCTAACGTACTGGAGCGCGCTTGTTCTGTCCCACCCGAACTCGTCTCGGCGGAACTCCATTTTCGAAACGTCCACCGGTTTAAGCGAGATCATAAGGCGTATGATGATCGCCGGCCCCGGATCCGCCGAACCCTCGCCGGCATGCAGCCGATGGAGCTGGTGGTGGGCGATGTACACCCAGTGGACATTCACCTCACTCGTCCTGACGGCACGCTCGCGACTGCTAGGCTGATCGGATTCTTAGACTGGGCGACGCAGCGCCTCTGGATCGGGTTGATCTTTTTCGAAAAGCGCGGCGGCGTGCAAAATCGCGACGTAATCGAAGTCTTAGCGTCCATGATCGAAGCGTGGGGCATGCCGCAGTCGCTCTATGTCGACAACGGCGCGGAATTCGGCTTCGCCGCTTTTCTAGACGATGCCATGCAGCTCACCGTGCAGAGCTTCCATGGCCCCTCCCGATCAACCCGCGTTATCAACGCCTTGCCCTACAACGCCTCCGCAAAGCCGATTGAGCGTCTATTCGGTGATTTGGAGACGCGCTATTTCAGCACGGCGCGTGGCCACATTGGCGGCAACCGAATGAACAAGAAGCAGGAGGCGATCGGCAGGACGGTCGCTCCGTTTGGGGCGTTCGAGGATGTAGTGCCAGCCATAGAAGGTTTCGTGCGCACCTACAATCACACTGCGCAGGGTAAGAAGAGCGCGCTCAAAGGTCTCTCACCTCAGGCCGCATACCGCGAACACCTCGAGGTGGGATGGGCGCCGACTGCGGTGAGCCGCGATGAAGTGCGCGCGGCATGTGCTCGAACTGAAGAGCGGTCGGTTATTCAGGGTGCGATATCCGTCGGCGGCCGTCATTGGACATGTCCGGAATTGCAGGCTTACCAGTACGAGAAGGTATGGGTCCGTGTTCCGGCCTATCACACACCGGCCGAGTTGCTGTTGCTTGACCGGCATGGTGAACGAGTCGGCATAGCCTTTCCCGATGTCGAATTCCATCCGCTCGACAAGCGTGGCGCAAAAACAGCAGCCGAACGCGCGAGGGCGCACCGGCAGGCGGTGCGTGACCTTGATCGATCAGCGCCTGATATCGATGTGGCTGCACGCCTGATCGCCCGCGGCCAAGCCCAGCCTGACACGGTTCCCAACGAGCCTGTCGGCGTCGTCTCTTACGATCCGGCGAAGCGGCAGGCACGCATTGTGATGCCGAAGAGGCCTTTGCCCGCCGACGAGTGCCGAAGCGAACAGGACGAGCGCATAGCTGCTCAGATGGACCTGGCCAAGCGGATCGTCGGATGACGTTTATCGAAACCCGCGCCGCGCTCACCGTGCAGGCTGCCTTTGATACGGCCGTGAAGATGCGATATCCGGTGCTTGCGGTCGGCAAAGCCGGGCTCGGCAAGACTGTAGCGCTCAACTGGATAGCCACCCAAAGCGGAGCTGCGTACTGTGAGGTTGCGCAGCATACCAAGGCTATCAGGCCGATGTTCCTGATGCTGCACGACGCGTCGGTCGCGTCCCCGGACGTGGTGTAGCTCGGCGGTAGCGAAGCCGCTCGCGAGCGCGCCCTCAACAGCGCCGTAGCGAGCGAGCGGCTTTGCGGCGGTCATCGATGTTCCCCGGTAAGGTCGGGTTGCTGACACCAACCTGATTCGAAGGAACCACCGATGACCGACGACATGATGAACCTGCGCACGCTCGTGGAGAAGACCCCCGACGCCGATATCTTGCGCGAGATGATCGGCTTTGCCGCCGAGCGGCTGATGGAGCTGGAGGTGGGCGCCGCCACCGGCGCCGGCTATGGCGAGAAGAACCCGCTGCGGACGGCTCAGCGCAACGGCTATCGCGATCGCGACTGGGACGCATGTCATCGGAAGCGGCACCCTTCGGTGGAATGAAGCAGTCCGGCATTGGGCGGGAGGGCTCCCGCCACGGGCTCGAAGACTACCTCGAAATGAAATACCTCTGCATGGGTGGTATCTGAAGCACCTGCTTGCGAAATCGCGGCGCGGCCCGAGCAAGCGATCTCCGAACATGTGAAGCGCAATCGCTGCTTGGTCGGCGCCGGCGGCGGCCCCGGACCCGCTGAAACCGTCGCGTTCGTCACCTTGAAATCAGCTTCGCGCCGACGCCCGCAGTCAGGCAAGGTCGTCGCCTCGGGTGAGCGCGGCCCTGGAAAGCGTCGGGATACCGGACCTGGACAAATGTTCACATCATCGTTCCAACAACGGCTGTCCCGGCGATGGTCAGTCAGCAGTCCTGAGCATCCCAGCTTTCTAATCGCTGCGCAGAATCTTTGCTTCAAGCGCGGCTGCCACGAAGGCTCTTCGAGCTGCCGCTGGATAAGCCTCACCGCGCAATACCTGCAGACAGGCATCCATCGCGGCCTTCCGTTTCACGGTCTGACGTTGAAGATCACGCAGCAAGATAGCAGCCGCGTCATTGACCTCGAACACGATCCGCTCTGAGCCGTGGTGGCTAACCTGAACAACGACTGGCCTCTCAAATCTGCTCAAGCCGGTCATGTCTCCGCTCCTGTGAGGCAAATAGCCTCGATCGCACCTTGGCCAAGCCGAACGGATCCGCTGGTCGCAGAACCTGGCCCCTCGCAATCCATGTGCGGTAGCTGATTCATGATGGGATTGCGCCGCTAATGTCGAGACCTGCTTCTGCTTTCTGCTATCCGTGAAATCTCAACACAATGCCGCCCTCGGCTTGCCCCCGTGCCAGATGCCTATACCTGCACCTTTCCCCGGCCCGACTTGCAGGCAGCGAGCCATTGCATGGCGGAAATTGCATCTTCCAATATGGCTGCCCGTTTCGCAAAACCGAAAAAGGCATTGCGTGCTGCGCTTACAGGTTTTCGCCCATCGTATGCATCATAGCAGGCCCTGAGCGCGGCTTCGTGGATCAGGTCCCGGCGATCTTCTGGCCAGTCATTGAGGAAGTCCATAGCGTCCGCAAGGCTGGCAATCTCCTGCACGATGCAGGTTGCACGCTTCACGAAAACTGGGTTGCTGAAAGCTTCAGGGTTCATTGGTTCCTCCCGACCTGCTGAACGACTGGTCCGCGTGAACAGGCGCTTCATCGACACCCGCGCACGATTGCAGAATGTGTTGTCAGGGCAATGACGGTTCAAGAGGAAAGCAGCGGCTTTGGTAGGCAAAACCTGCCGCGGCTCCCGAACCTCGCAATTAGGATGCGATGACCCGGCTTTGTCGGGCTGTGTGTGTCGTCGCACGGGCGCATCCGAGACCGCCCACTGGACTGACAGCCGGGCGCCAGCTCAAAGCGTCGCCGACGATCGGCGCTCTGGCCGGCATACGCGCCGCAGGTCCATCAACAGCATGAATCGATCGCTCGTGATCGATTCCGAAAATGCGTTGGACGCGTCTGGTGCACTCGGGAACATGAAGTATGGATAGGAGCGGCCACCATTTTCATTGCATCCTGAATCTCCTGCGGCTTCGCGATGGGCCCGGCAAAGGCGACTGCGTGGGCGATATGATCGTCATGACGATCATGCTGACAGCAGGACAAGAAATCGGGAGCGCGGGCCCAGGCGTGGAAGGTGAGCAGCTTTCGTCGTGGCTTGGACGGGGGCAAAGTCTCCGAAAACCTTTGGAGAATGCGTGGCGGCGGGTGGACGACGGCGTGCGCTCCGCCTAGAGGACATCAGCAACTCCCCCAAAAATCCGCGAGATCACCATGAGGCAGCCGCAGCGACCCTTTGTCGTCGAGATCAAACAGAAGCGTGGGCTCGTGAAGCGGCCACAGTCGATCTGGGGCGGCATCGACCTGGCTGCCATCGCGAACGACGTCGCGGAAGCAAAGACGGAAGATGCGATCGCTGAAGCGATCCCGCAGCCGATTTCTGCCCAAGATGATCGCGCCCAGCCCTTGCCAACCACCGGTGAAGCGGTATCCGACGGCCAGGGCGTGATCGTGCCCGACGGATCGTCTCCTAAGCCGCCGACTGTTGAGGAAGCGCCGATGCCAGAAGCATCGAACGCACAGGCTGGAGGCAGGCGAACCCGCAAGTTAAAGCGCTGGCAGAAAGATGTTCCTTTGCCGCGAGGTCAGCGATGGAAGCGCCGCCTGCCTTGGGTTCTCCGCCAGATTCGGGCCTAGCAGTAGCTCGATTGCTCCAAACTGCCCTTGTCAAACTCAGAGACCGGCAGTGCATCCAAGTAACGAAGAAGCTTGAACCGTACTGTAGGTGTTGTCTGTCAGCCGCTCCCGGATTTGGGTGCGAGGATGAAATCGAAAATGGGCTCAGGCAGGCCAGGCATCGGCTCCCGCAAAACAACCGGGAGAGTTGTGGCCGCTTCGGCTTCGACCGCAAGGGTGGCGGGTGTCATTCCGATTGCGGCCTCAAATGCCCGGCTCGGCAGAAGCGCCACCTGACGAAAGAGCGCTGCGGCCCTTGTCGCATGGCGCGCGGCAGCGGCCCGCTTTCCCTCGCGGATCTTCACCCCGGCTGCAGCCAACAGGATCAATCCCTTGAAGAAAAGGCGATGCTGGGCGCTTTGTTTGGCAGCATGCCATAGAGGCTCCCAAGCCTCATGAGCTTCCCAGTAATAGCCGTGGTTGAAAAGGTCGATTCCCCGTCGGAACACGTTTGAGCTGAGTGATCCCTCGACCGTGACAACGGTCACCGGGTCGCTTTGATAACTGTGACCCAACGCGTCACGAACCGGATGCGGATGTTTGCCAGGCAGGTATGCGTAGCCCGGGAAATTCTTTTCGGGTAGCAGCCGAGGACGTGACATAGACCCCAGCAATCACGAAAGCTCATTGGTGGCAATTCCAGATGAAGCAATCGCTTGCGCCAGAGTGCCAGCGGTAGGCGTTGGTGCATGGGTCCGGACTTGAGCGGATGTCGATCTTTGAAGCAGCAGACTATGCCGTGGCCGCCTTGCGGCGGGCGGATTTCGGGCGTGCGCAGGCAAGCATGCGGTTGAGGACGGCGCAGCCGATGGCGACTTCGGTCTGCTGAACGGGAAGCGACCGTGCCCGCAAACGCCGCCCGATGGTGGACTTGTATCGCCCTATGGCGGTCTCGACCAGCGAGCGTTTGCCATAACCGTTGGAGACCTGCCATTTCATCCGGCCGTCTCTGCCGATTGCGGCGATATGCTGGTCCCTTTGGCCGGCAGGTCTATCGTCGAATGGTTCGACCGCGTTGACGCGAGGCGGAATGACGATTGCGGCGGCAGCGCTGTGATCGATGACTGCGTCGTAAGTCGGTTTTCCGTCATAGGCGCCGTCAGCAGTAAACTGTCCGATCGGACCGCCAATCTGGTCGAGTAGTGGCTCAACTTGAGAGACATCGCCAGTGTCCTGATCAGTCAGGGTATGGGCAATGATCTCGCCGCTGTCGGCATCCAGTGCCAGATGCAGCTTGCGCCAACTGCGACGGGATCTGGCGCCGTGCTTCTCCTCCAGCCACTGACCCGCGCCGTAGACCTGCAGGCCGGTGCTGTCGACAAGAACATGCACTGGTCCCTCCGGCGGAACCTGGCGATCATGCCGTTTGTTGGGCGATTGCCATGTCCGCGCCCGACGGCTCAGGGTGGTATGATCGGGGACAGCGAGCGCCAGCCCCATCAGTTGCAAACCGATTCCAGCAAGCCTTCTGCTTGGCGCAGCCGCAGGCCAAACACAAGGCCCAGCGTCAGGGTGGTCTCGATCGCCAGATCAGAATAGCGGTGCTGGCCGCCACGTGTCTTGCGTCTTGGCGCTTGCCACCTGGACAGGGCTTCCGGCGTCACCCACAGGGTCAAACTGCCGCGATGACGAAGTCCTGCCTCATATTCTGGCCAGTTCGTCACCCTGAACTTCATCTTCTCAATACGATGGCGGCGGCTGGTATTGTGTTTGAAAGGCATGGCTACGCTACAAAGCCTATTGCGGTTACCGCTTGCCTAAACCCACACCAATAAACGATCCGTGCACCAACGCCTTGCGCCACGGCAAACGCAGAATGGCTCCTGTCAATCACGACAACGAACGAGTCCGGCTGGTCCGCAAGTTGCAGCGCCACTGCCCGACCGACCGGCCCGGCTCCGATGACGACGTGTGATCTCCCGTGCATAGTGCCCTGCTTCAGCCTTTACTGCCAACTACGGTCGGGGTCGGCTTGCGCCGGATCGTGCGATAGCCAAGGAGAGCGATAGCCGTTTGCACTAGAGCCAAGCCGGCAATCAACAGCGTCAGCGTGTCGTATCCCAGCTGGACTGAGACGAGCCCGGCGGCGAAGGGGAAGAAATACAGGCCAAGAAAATAGGAAAGGCTGAAGATGATCTGCACCAAAGTCCGGGACTGCGGCGCAGTCACGCGGATGGCTTCTGCCTGCATCAGGGGATAGGATAGCCCATAAGTTATGCCGGTCGCCAGCGATGCCATTGCGTAAATGACGGGGTGGCCCGGGGAGTAGTGAAAGCCGAGAAGCGAAACGACCATCCCGCCCAGGAGTAGCGGCAAGGTGCGGTCGGCCGCACTGCGGGTTACGCGCGGACCAATTGCAAATCTGGAGCCGACTACTCCTATGGCCCAAAAGCCAAAGAATATTTCGTACGGAAGACCTGAATTATTCGCAAATAGAGCCTGGAAGTTTATCAAAAAAGTGTAAATGCTTGCGGACAACAATACAAGAACAAAAAACAGAGCAGATTTGCTGAAGAGGAGATCGAAAAGGTCGCGCGCAATCGAGGCGTTATTCGGAATAGCGGCTTCGCGGATGTTCGCCGCACGTTGCGCTGCCCACGATGACAACGCTGACCCTGCCGTCGCCGCGAGCATTGCCAGAATGAACATATCCAGCGTGCCCAAGCCGGCGTACCGGGTAAGGAGGCTGCTCAGCAGCGGTCCGCAGGTTAACCCTAAGGTGGCGAATGCAGAGTAGGCCATGAAGCTCGATGGCCGGTCTGCATCGCTTGAGAGGGCGGAAATGCATATCGAGCCCATAGTGAAGTGCAGCGCCCATCCGCCTGATTGCAGCATGTAGCTGAGGAAGTAGGGGAATGTCGCGCGCACCCCCGACAATTCGTTCAAGAGTATGGTCGCGCAGGCTGCTGCACAGAGAAGCCCGCCGATGGGTGCGAGCCTCCGCACACTAAACTGGCGTATCAGCGTAGGACTGATCAAAACTATTAATATAGCGACCGCCATGCCTGCTGCTGAGATCGAACCAAAAAATATCTCGTCGCGCCCAACCGACAACAGGTAGACTGGAAACAGCGCAAAAACGCCCATCGCGAAGGAAATCAGAGATCGTTCAGCAATGAACATGCGCCTGTACCACAAAAGGCGCATATTAGTGATCGAGATGCTGCGAGCGTTCATTTTGTTATGTCATGAAATTGTACTTTGCGTCGGTTAGGACGAAGATAAATTATGTACCCGAATATGATTCGCGTTTTTGGTGCGACCATTGTCATGGTCGAAGGAATACGTTGCCTTAGATCGAGAGCCTGAAGCATTGCGGTCCTTCGCCTGTTCATCGTGTCTACCCGTGACACGAGTTATGGCCGGCAGCTGTTGCCCGCCCGGCAACGAAGGCTCTCAAGAGTCATGCCAGCTTGCTTGATTGAGCTGAAGAAGGAACTTTGTGGTTGCTTTTCAGTCGATTAGCCCGGAGCAAAGCAAGAGATCGACTGAAAATGGCCATATCGCGAACTCGACAAACCCGACAAAAGATGTCGGATGGCGTTGTTGAGACTGCTCCGCTCTGACCTCGCCGGTGAGCCACGAACATCGTGCTGTGTCCAAATGGAGCCCGGAGTTGAGGTAATTACCCACCCCCTAGCCCCCTCGATGCGGCACGGTGCGTCGTCACTCGTCGTCGATGTCCGGGTACTGCGGGGGAGCCTTGCCGATCTTGCTGACGATCCTCGGGTAATTGGCATCGGGCTGCGCCTGCCCTGTTCCAATAACTTCAACGCGGAATCGCCACTCGTCACCGTAGTCGTACAAGAAGGTCATTGCCGAGCCCGCCTTCTGGAAGGCTGTGGTGACGCGCGTGCCCTTCACGCTGCGAGAACCGCTCCCCTCTATGTCCGCGAAGAGTTCGAACCGCTGGGGCGAGTCGAACAGCTTTCCCGTCAGCTTTGAATAAAAGCCGTAGGCGTGGTCCATGTCGAAGCCGAATGCCGCTACCATGGCTTCGGCCAGATCCGCTAGCGTGCTCGAACTCGACACCTCGATGTCCCGATAAAGCCGCGCCCGAAGAGAGGCTCGGAAGATCAAGGTCGCGGGCTCGGTCATAGCGGATTTCAGGCGCTGACGGTTTGAAGGATGATTTTGAAGGGGTTCGTGCCTGGCGCGAGACGAGCTGTGTCGACGACGGTTCGAATGTCGGCTTCGCCCTTTGCGGCCCACATGGCGCGATAGCCGTTGGTGATCTTCCGTTGAACGACGGCGGGTCTCAGAGCCTCTCTGATTGGGGTCGTTGAGGTCAAGATGCTCCTGCACTTTTTTCTGGACCGTTCCGTGGGTCACTCGCTTCTCTTCGCGGTCGGCGCTCTGGCCGCCGCATGATGGGGTCAGGAGAGCGAGGCGTCTCAATCTGTTTCACGACTTTGCCGAGTTTTGGCCGGCAGGTTCGGGACTCTCAACGAGATCGCCTCGCCCATCGTCCCCACGGAACGATCCGGGCATCGCCCTTTCGGGCGAAGGCTTTGTTCGTGTTGCGTGTTCCTTTGATTGGCCTCGGTTCACGCCGCCACCGCGGCAGGCTCCTTTCCAAAGCGGAATTCGGTTGCCTCGGCCCACATGCGATGCAGGATGACCGCCAGCTTGCGGGCCACCGCCACCCGCGCCCGCGCCATGCCCCGGCGCCTGGCGATGGTCATGCCCCAGGCCCTGAGGCTCGACCACTTCTTCGATCGCACGAGCAGCGAATGCGCTGCCTCGTAGAGGGCGGTGCGGGCGAGTTCATCGCCGCAGCGGCTGACCCTTCCCTGGATGTCGGTCTCGCCGGACTGGTAGCGCGCCGGCGTCAGCCCCAGATGCGCCCCTACCGCCCGCGACGAGCCGAACCGCTCCGGCCGGTCGATCGTGGCGCGGAAGGCAAGCGCGGTGATCGGCCCGACGCCCGGCGCGCTCATCAGCCGCCGGCAGACTTCCTCCTTGCGCACGATATCGAGAACCTGCTTGGTCAGGCGGGCGAACTCTCCCAGCATGACGGCGAGGATCGCAAGCAGCGGCTCGACCATCGCCATCATCTGGGCGTCGGCGCCGGCCAGTTCCCGCACGCGGCCGGCAAAAGCGCTGCGCGACGGCAAGCCCAGTTTGACGCCGGCCTCGCGCAGCATCGCCCGCACCACGTTCTCGATCGAACGCATCTCGTTCAGCACCGTGCGGCGGGCAACCAGCAGCGAGCGCCAAAGCCGGCACTGCCGGCTCTTGACGTGCACCTGCTGATACCAGCCGGTGCGCATGATCTGCGCCAGCGCGCGGGCGTCATTGCGATCGGTCTTGTTGGGCATGGTCTTCATCGCCGCATTGGCCTGCCGCGTCTCGATGCAGATCGCCGGCAAGCCTTCGGCGTGCAATCCATCGTGAAGCCAGGCCGTCAGCGAGCACGCTTCCAGGCCGATCCGCTCAAGCGGCAAGCCGGTCCCCTTCAGCGCTTCACACAACGCCTGCGGATCGCTCAACGCTCTCGCCTCCTTCACGATCCGGCCAGTCTCGTCGACAATGCAAATAGAGGTCTCTTCCAAAGACACGTCCAGTCCGGCAAAGTACTTCATGGCTGCTCCTTCCAAATGTTTGTGGCGACTCACATCGACCACGTTTTCACATTTCGACAGGAGCAGCCGCCATCATCTGGCTCGGCCGAGACCCCAATCACCCCATCTGTTCGCAGGCGTTGTTCGTCGCGTCGACCATTCCTGGCAATTGGGCAAAGGTCAAAAGTTGATCGCGAGCTCGCCTGAACTTGTTTTGGATGTCGCGGGCCAGATCGCACGACGTTGTGGTGGCGAAGATATCGTCCAGACTTCGCTCCAGGGCGCGACGCTTGCCGGCGATGGTCGAGGCGGCGAAGGTTTCGATACCGTCGGCTAGGGCGAAGACCCTTTGCAGCCAACGCTTGAGCCGTGAGGGCAGCATGTCCTCACTTGCCTCGTGCGCATAGGCGACGTCGCGGGCGAGATGCGCCAGGCAGGTCTGATGCGCATTTGCGTGACCTTGTTGCGCGGCATAGCGATCGGAACACCAGACGTCGGGCCGATGGCCGTCCATCAGGGTCCGGACCACGACGGTGCCGCGCGTTAACGCCGCTTGATGAACAACCGCTTCGGCGCAGCGAAACACCCAGTGGTAGGCGTTGCTTCCTTCGATCCGCACGCCGGTCTCATCGGAGGCGATGACCTTGGCCCGGCGCAACGCCGCGACGGCTTTGTCGCACTCGGCCGCGAACGCGCCCTGCGCACGGCGCAACATGTTCATCAGTCCGCCCTGGCTGATGGTGAGACCGAAAAGGTTCGCGAACGCGCCCTGCAGCCGCTCGTAGGACAGGGCCTGGAAAGTCTTGAGATAGGTCGCTACGGCGTGCACGCGTGGCCCGAAGGGCGTCCCCTTCGCCGCATCTGGCACAGCCGCGACGACCAGCGTGCCGCAGGACGGGCAACGGACTGCCGGACGCCGATGGCGCTCAATCAAAGGCCTGATCGCGGGAAGCTCAATCTTGTCGTGCTCGCTGACGGTTTCGGCAGCAAGGTCGCTCGACAGGCTGGCGCGGCAGCAAAGGCATTGGTCGGGGTGATGATCGATTGATCTTCCCCTGGTTTGATGGACAGGGGATTAGCCGATCTGGTGTTCGGCCTGTTCTGGCGTCCTGTACCCCAATGCGGAGTGGATGCGCCTTCGGTTATAGTAGCCTTCGATATAAGCAAGGAGGTCGCGGCGCGCTTCGTCGCGAGTTGACCATTGCCGTTGGTGAACGAGTTCGACTTTGAGCGTGTGGAAGAAGCTTTCCATCGGGGCATTGTCGTAGCAGAGGTGTCCATCAAAACGAGGGAAGATCATTGCCATGGTGCGCACAATACCGCACACGACCTCCGAAGCCCGGCTTAATTCCGGACAACGACAGATAATTCTGGACGGTACAGTGGAACCGGCTAGCTGCTGGTTGACCCTGGAGGGCGTCAGCACTGGATTGTTGGCGCAAGGGGAGGCTGGCGCCACCGATCGCCGACAAGGGCTATGACGCCGACCACCTACACGAAAAGATCGCAGAAACCGGCCGAAATCGTCATCCCGCCGAAGCGCAACCGCAAGGTCCAGCGTCCCGACGACACTCACCTCTACAAAGAGCGCAATATCATCGAGCGCTTCTTCAACAAGCTCAAGCAATTCCGCCGTGTCGCAACTCGCTACGATAAGCTGCTGGCCAAACTTCATGGGCTTCGTTAAACTCGCCGCTATCGCTATCTGGCTCAGATAGTTAAATCGTCACTACGGCCTAGCATTACAGTTGCGTTTTAGATTTCAGATGAGCTCGTCGAGCGGCCGCCTGATGGGCGCGCCTCCAGCATGACCATGCGATGACGTAGGCGGGGTTTATGCGACGCTGGGCGAGTCTGACGGTGATGCGCCGGACTTCCTGGATAGACCAGCGGATCAAATCCTGATGGTCGGCATCCGCGGTCTTTTTTGGGGCGTCACGTCATTGGCGCGGTATCGGATCACCGCCATCATGGCGAAGGCCAGCATGACGAGGGAGACGTGGCGATGCCAGCCATGCCATGACCGGGTTTCGTTGTGATCGAGTCCGAGCTCGTTCTTGGCGGTCTCGAAGCTGTCTTCGATCGCCCAGCGATGGCCTTCAACGGAAACGAGCGTCTGGATGCCCGTCCCGGCCGGGCACCATGTGGTGAAGAATGCGAGATCACCGTCGCTGATATTGCGCCGGATTAGGAGGCCACGGGTCCAAAGCCCCGATTTCGTCTCGTTATATTCGTCGGCATCGAGATCGGCGAGTTGCAGTAGGCCCAGTCATGAAGCCGCGCGCCTTTGGTGCCCTCACCGGCGGAAAGACGCTGCCATGCAGTTGGATCAAGATCACGGGCGATCTCCTGAGCTGTGCCGGCGACCGGAGGCCTACCTGACCAGGAGCCGAAATGGTGGTCCGATTTGACCCCAAGAACGTAGCCTTTGCAGGCTCGGCGCAGGGTTCCTTCGACGTCCCCCGACGCCATACACCGCATCTGCGGCCACCCATGAAAACGGCACATCGGCTGCCAGCGCACGCCGTATCATATCGACAGCCAAGCCTGGCTTGGTGGCGAAGGCTATAGCCTCAGGAACATGGGTTGCTGCAAGCCTTGCCCGATCTCCGGTCCAGCTTTTGGGCAAGTACAAGGCCCGGTCGATAAAGGCATGACCGCGAGCGGACACATAGGCGGCGAACACACCGATCTGGCAGTTCGTTATCTTGCCTGCCGAACCTGTATATTGACGCGCAACACCGCACGATGTCTTGCCCTGCTTGAGGAAGCCCGTCTCATCGATGACCAGGACCGCATCATCCGTGGCGAGGTTTTCTACAACATACTCTCGCACGATGTCGCGAAGTGCGTCCGCGTCCCAACGCCCGCGACCCAGAACGGCTTGTTGCCGCCACGGGCCAGGGTCACCGGCCGCCTCAGCGCGCATCCAACCTGTCTTACGCCGCTCGTCACCCAGCAGGCCGTCCAGGAAGAGGTTCGCAGAGGCTGCAACTCGCTCCTGCGTAAACAGTCCGCGCATACGAGCCTTCACGTCACGCAGCGATGATGCCCAAAGCTCAAGCGTCGTCTCGATTGATGCACCTGTCATCCATGACCTCCGAATCATGGAGACCCATAGATTCAGACCATAGATAAATATGCAACTGTAATGCTAGCTCAAGGGCCCATGCTGGCGCATCCGTTGGCAGCGCCAATTCGCTATGGACGTCCCCCGCTTGTTCGAGAAATCGTGGGAACGACCATAGGTCTCATTCGTCATGGCAGCGCAATGCCGATAGGCCGCCGCAGTCAAGAAGGTCGAGGCCGTAGTCGCGAGCGGGGGTCGTTGACCGCCCTCTCAAACCGCTTCATCCGAAGCCTCTAATCGGGAGCCACCTGCGGCACGGTACGGTAGTCACCGAGATCCGCCTCCTTCAACAACTTCCAATAATCGACCAGACGCCAAGGGCTGTTTGTTACGATTCGCCCTCGATCATTGCGGAAAAAGGTGGACATGCCGGCATGGCTCCAGATCATCTGCTGGTGCATTTGTTGGATTGTCCGGTTGTAACGTTCATATACATCTTGCCGGCATTCTACTTCGACAAGCTTATTCTTGCCCATCTGGCGCAGAACACTCAGCACGTAATCGATTTGGCTCTCGATTGTGAAGATGAAGCTGCCGCGATGGCCGTGCGCCGTATTGGGGCCGTAGAGCATGAAGAAATTCGGGAATCCCGCTACAACGGTGCCAAGGTACGCCTGACAGTCATCATCGTTCCAGACCTCACGTACCGTCCGACTATTGCGTCCGATCACCTGAACCGGAAGTAGATAGCGTGTGGTATCGTAGCCCGAGGCGACGATGACAACGTCTGCCCCATGCGTTTCACCATTAATCGCATGGATCGACCTGCCCTCAACACGCGCAGCAGCTTCGTCTACTAGGGTAACATGCGGCTTCAGTAGGGTTCTGTACCAGCCGTTGTCTAGGAGCATCCGCTTGCCGAATGGCGGGTACGACGGTATGACCTTGGCGACAAGGTCAGGGCGCCCCGCCAGCTGTCCCTCGATGTATCGTGTGTAAGTCTCGCGGTCGCCGTCATTGACCGCATTCACGGAACGGTCCGGATGCGGCCAAGCCGGATCCTTCTGCAGGGCCTCGTGCACTTCACTGTCGAAAATCCAACTCAGCCGGAGCCTGTACAGCCATTCGTAGTGTGGCACCTCGCGGAAGAAGAACTGCACCGGTTCCGGAACCGGCTTTTGAAATTTCGGGAAGGGCGCTGCCCATTGGCGTGAGCGCTGGAAGATTGTCAAGGCACCCACCCGATCTGCGATGGCGGGAACAACCTGCATTGCCGAAGCCCCATTACCAATCACGGCCACGCGTTTACCGTCGAGCGCGACTTCTGGATCCCATTCCGAGGTGTGTACCACCGGGCCGTCGAAGTCGCGCAGGCCCGAAACGTTCGGCCATTTCGGCGTGGTGAAGCCCCCCACGGCCGAGAGGACCACATTGGTCACGAGGGTTTCTTCCGTACCGTTGGGCAAGCGTAACCGGGAGTGCCAAGTTAGGCTCTCTTCGTCATAGCGGGTGACCAGGCACTCGGTGCCGTAGCGGATGGAGCTCTCGATCCCAAAGTCGCGGGCAACACGGTTGAAGTAGTTGTCGATTTCCTTTTGTAACGGGAAGAACTTGCTCCAGTCGCCACTGGCAAAAGTGTAGGAGTAGAGATGCCCGGGCGTGTCCACTCCGCAGCCAGGATAGTGATGTGAGTGCCAGACCCCGCCGGCGCTGTCTTGCTTTTCGATCTGGATGTAGGAGATGCCCAATTGACTTAACCGAATCGCGGCTGCGACACCGGACATGCCCGCCCCGATGATGAGCACACGAAACCCCTCCGGCAAGGACACCGGATCCGGAATGGCGCCTGAATATCTCCGCAGCTTATGAAGCATCATTTCAGCGTATTCTGGCGGGATAGGCTCGGCCTCAGACACAGTTAGCATGCGGATCAACTCTTCTGCCGACAGGTCCTGCCTGGCGACTTGTGCGCCGCGGCGCCAAGAGATGATGGCGGCCAGTGCTGCATTGCGAATCTTCGTCTGCAATTCGTCCGCGAGCCCCCCTGAATCGTTGTCGCCCCAGCCACTTTTCACGGGAACAAACGGCGGGTTGAGCCAGTACTCCTTTCCTGTGAACTGGTACAGAAGGAGTAGTAGGGTTGGGATATTGGCCGAAGGGAGCGCCTCGGCGATGCGTTGGCGGAACAGGTCGAGGTCCGCAGAGTGAGCCATGATTTAGGTTCCTACTGTTGCATGTATCCGGATCCACCCGCCAGACGCTGCACTTCAATGCAAGTTTCCTGCCTCGGCTTCGGCGTAGTTTCCGCTATCGGCAGCAGAGAAGCTTCGACAAGCGAGTTGCGGAATCTCTGATCCAAATCGCGCTTGAGCGCGTCGGCATCGATCACTTCTCCCACGCCCGCGCCAAGATTGCAGCGCCCGAAACCTGCGCCCTCGTGCCGGTAGCCGGGGCACGACAGCGGAATATGCGCCTGTGCTGCCTCGACCAGGCGCGAACAGCCAGTTACTTCTGCATCTGAAACGATCCGCTCCTTGATGATCGGAAGTTGGGCTCGGCAGAAACCATTGTGCTAGCATATCGATATCTCCGCGCGATAAGTCGGTCCGTGGCGTGTCCTGCAAATGCCTAGAAGCAATATGAGTGCCAAAGGAAGAACTCTTTCTAATACAACGAACTGGCTCAAACAGGCGGTCTCGCATGTCCAGCATTGTCGTACATCGGACGAGCCTAACGCGGCATTGACCTACCGCAGTCAACGCACTCCGCGCCCAGGGCCCTGTTCGACGACGCCGATGTTGGCGGCGGAGCGTCTCGACCGTGAACGAATCACGATTTTTGGGGCGCTGCAGCCTTGCGAGATAGGCCTGCGCGAAACTGTCGTTTTGTGGGGCTCCTAGCATCTGGCGATGCCGGCCAAGGCGCCGTATGTAAATCGGCAAAGCCGACAGAATTGTCGGATATCACTCAAAGGCTGAGCGTGGTCGGATCCGCCTGTATGAATAACGCTGTCGGAACAGCTGCGATGAGGCGAGCGCCTTCGCCGATCAACGAGTGGCGGACGATTGCGACCGTTTCTGGGTTTGTCGACCGTGAACAATGATCGGCGCTAGGCGGCGCGCGGTTTCGCTCTGCTGTGGTGGCAGGCCAGCAGCAGCCACAAAAGCATCCTCAGCCAGTTGAGGAGGAGCGAGATGTTGTAGCCTGCAGCGGCCAGGACGGCATTGATGGCATCGCCGTGTTCGCCGGCGTGATAGTTGCGGCCCATGCGGTGCTCCGCCTTGACATGGCCGATGACCGGCTCGATGGCGGAGCGGCGCCGCATCTCGCGCTTGATCGCCGGCGTGACGGGGCGCTTCTGGCCGCTGGTGAAGACCCGGAACCGGTGGCTTTCGGGGGCATTGTGGCCGCGGTAGCCGGCGTCGGCGAGCATGCGCTCGATCTCCTCGCCGATGGTTTTCTCGATGTCGGGAATGACGGTCGCCAGCGTGTGGCCGTCATAGGGATTGCCGGGCAAAGCCTTGGCATACAGCGCGAACTGGCCGCCCTTCGAGCGTTTCAGCGTGGTCGCGACAGAGACTTGACGCCTCCTGGTCATTTTTTTATCTGTTTAATTCACCTTCTCTAACACGTGAATGTCTGAGCCGGCGTTGTCTGAGAGCACATCGATTGACACAAACCCCGCTCGGTGTGCACATTTTTTGAAAAACAACTCAGAAAACGAAAACGAGTTCTTTAGATGAAGTCGATCACCACTTAACAGTATAATCTCGTTACCACCAAGGCAAAAGTCCATATCCCTTTTGACCACCGCAGTGTGTATGACTTGCATAAAGTGGTCTTCACCTCTTACATCTGACTCATACTCAAATGCCTCTGGATCGAAATTAGCGTCGACCGGCAGCTCTGCCTTCATTCTATAGAACACGTTTAGCTGAAATTCAGGATGCGCTTCATAGTAGCACTTCGCCACGTCCCTCCTCAGATCTGAGCCAATTGAGATCGCAACCCAGCACCTCTTCGCACTATTCGATATCTTCTTCAGCGTCTCGACGACCGGCTCCACGGGAGGCGTATCATTTATTCGGGCGGCAAGATTTCCAAATGTCCGGCCAAACATGACAACAAATGCCGCTTCATCGTCGCAAAAATAGCGTCGCCCAGAGAATATATCGTCGTGTATGAACTCGATTTGCAACCCCAAAGCGGACGGCAATTGCGCTATGTCCCCGAGGAACTCTTTTGACCGGTCGACGAGCGTGCAACGTGAGGTTTCGCCGCGCAGACCTGTTACAAGGGGAAGCGTTTTCTGTTTGAAGGCTCGCACTGTTCCGGGCCCATACTCCAGAACCGACACCCCTTTACGACATCGTTCGTCCTGATGATACCATTGAACATAATCTCTCACTCTCTCGTGAAGTTTTTGGGTCAACTTGAGTTCAGCATCCACCATATTGGTCGTGCCAGTGACGAGCGCATTACTGATCCTCTGAGCTTCAGCCTTGGCCCATAACAATGCGCCACTCATTGGATTGCCATCCCGGTCGACTCCAGTGTGGTGAGCGTATTGTTCAGGACCTAAGTCAGGCGCATATTTCTGCTGAAACAGCTGCAAACTCGTTTCAAGAAAGCTCAAACTGATCTCCTCTCAACCCTTTAGCGGCTCCTCGGATTTCCCCAGTTGGCTCACTTACCGCCGTAAACGAAGGTGGTGCGCGTAGTCCGCGTATGCCGTCACCGATCCTAGGAACCCGCCAAAGCGCGGCTCGCTCGTCAGAGCAGAAGCACGGCGCAACCGCCGATAAGCCCGTTGAGTCTGTTCATGGGATATCTCCATGAACCCAGAGGAGAGGCTACGGAGAGGCTACAGGATTGGAAGGAGTAATCCTTGACGTAGATCAATGGCAACCCGAATTCCGGGACGGTGCACCGTCCGTTTTCGGCTATTCAAGAATCGCCCACCCGACAATCGGACGTGCCGAAGGAAAGCCGTCTACAATATATGCGTAAACGCAGGCGTATCGCATCTTACATCGACGGCGCCCAGAACGCCCGCCGCTGGTAACGAGCACATTTAAGAGCGGCCGCACTGAGCCTGTCGGCCAGAACCAAGCCTGAATGGTCAACGCTGGCTCGCACTCAGCCGCACAACTCACAGCAGAGGAAGATCTGTTCCTCCGGCAGCAAGTCGGCCGCCGCAGGGGCGTAGGCGGAAGACGTCTCCTGCACGATTGTGAACCTTGCCGCTTCGACCGCCGTACGCAACTCCTCTCGCGGATAGGCTGAGACCCGGATAGTATTTCCGAGGAATGGGACCGGGAAATCGTCCACATCCGCCTCCACCATCGAGAGGGCGAACAAGCCCCCAGGAGCGAGCAGATGACGGACCGTCGTTAGCGCGAGGGGAATCTCCACTCGTGGAAGCATCAGCAGCGAGAAGAAGGCCGCAACGGCCTGGAACCGGCCGAGGCCCCTCGGCCCGCCGGGTCGCAAGTCAGCAAGCTCCAGTTGATGGAACGTCGCGCCCTGAACATGCTCGCGGGCGAGTTTCACCATCACGGCAGACAGATCGACACCCACGACCTCCAAACCGGCGTCGAGCAATTGACGTGCGGTTGGGACGCCGGTCCCGCAGCCAAGATCCAGAACCCGTGAACCCGTCGGCAAGGACTTGATCAGCCATTCGCCCGCCAGGACTTGGCCTTCCTTGTGCGGAAAGGCCTCGTCATAGCGATCGCCGATGGCGTCGAAGGCTATTGCCTGACCCTCGCGGTGGAGCCGAAGTGTCTCGCATGTCGCGGTCACGAGTGGATGTTTGCCAGGGCTGTTCACGGAAGTATCCTGCTGGTCGGGAAGTTGTGCATTAGCCAAGCAAATGGCGTACCAATCCAGGAAACCCATTTATAACAATGGGACCACTCTGATAGGCTCGCGCTTGATCTCCGTTGGGCACCGTAACGTTAACCGGGCATCGATCAAAATGTGGGATCTGGCGGCATGACCAGATTTTCCCGTGATCCTCTTTATCGTCGCCACCGATTTCCGGCGCAGGTGATTGCCCATGCCGTTTGGCTCTATTTCCGGTTTCCGCTCAGCCTGCGGATGGTCGAGGATATGCTGGCAGCTCGTGGCGTCATCGTCTCTCACCAGACCGTGCGACTTTGGGCTGAGAAATTTGGCAGACACTTTGCCAATGATATCCGGAAGCGATCGGCCGGCAAGCTCGGCGACAAATGGCATCTCGATGAGGTTGTCATCACCATCGGTGGAAAGAAACACTGGCTTTGGCGCGCCGTTGATCAGGACGGGTTTGTTCTCGACGTGTTGGTGCAAAGCCGTCGCAATGCCAAGGCGGCAAAGCGCTTGATGCGAAAGCTTCTGAAAGGGCAAGGCCGTTCGCCGCGTGTGATGATCACCGACAAGCTTCGATCCTACGGTGCGGCGAAGCGGGAGATCATGCCAGGCGTCGAGCATCGCTCGCACAAGGGCCTGAACAATCGGGCGGAGAACTCTCATCAACCCGTCCGACGGCGGGAGAGGATCATGAGCGCTTCAAGTCAGCGCGACATCTTCAGCGTTTCGTTTCCGTCCACGACCCGATCGCCAACCTCTTTAACGTTCCCCGCCACGATATTCCATCCACCCACCATCGAGAACTGCGAGCAACTGCCATGCAAGCATGGCGCCAAATCGCGCGCCTTCACGCCGAATGAACCAAAGCCTCACTCCCAGATCTTGTTTTCACAGCGTTAAGTTTACGGTGCCCGGCATAGTCTGCCGCTTCAAAGATCGACATCCGCTCAAGTCCGGACCCATGCACCAACGCCGCCGCGCTCTTGATCCGCCGCGCGCTCTTCGGGTTGAGGCCGACGCCGTTGCCAGAAAGCTGTGTCCCACCGCGCGGCGGCGGCATAGTGAGCGGCGAGCGCGGAGGCGTAGTCGGCAAAGCCCTGCGCGGCGATCATCGCGTAGCGCGTCCTTGCGAGTTCGTCGCGTCCGTCGACCATGTCCGACGCGGCATAGGCGGCGAGGATACCTGAGCGCAGTGCATGCACGATCCCGCGCGACGACAGCGGATCAGCGGCGAACAGGCTGTCGCCCGCCGCCACCCAGCGCTCGCCGGCGGCCGGATCGACAGTGGCCGTTCCCGCCGATTTCACCAGCGTTGCAGTTTCACGCGCGCCAGGAGGCAGCAGCGGTGCGATCATCCGTGTTGCCGCCATTGCGTGGTACCAAGATTTCGGGTCCCGCAGTTCGCTGCCGAGGTCAGGATCGCTCAGGCACGCCACCACCCGGCGTCTGTCAGGCAAGTCGGCGCTGTACCACCAGCCCTCGGGGCGCGCCTCGATGACCACTCGACAATTGCCCGGCGCGCGGTCGAAGAAGCGGGTATACGCCGCGAGGTGACCGTGCACCCGGAGTTTCGCGCCAAAGGATCGGGCCAGCCTCCAGCTCCGGCCGGTCGCCCAGATCACGACGCTGGCGACGATATCTCCATCGGCCAGGTTGAGCCGCCAGCCCTGGCCTTCACGCACCGCCGAACGCACCTCGCTGCCAAGCCGCACCTGCGCGCCTGCTGCCGCTGCTGCCTGTATCAAGAGCTGATCGAACCGTGCCCGGTCGAGTTGCCAGCCCCCGCCCTGGGCGGAGAATATGCTGTGCCGCTCGTCGAACGCCTCGCCAGCCCATACTGAGACGACTGCGCGGTTCTCCACGAAAGCCGCGGCAACGAACGGTGTCCAAACCCCGAGCTGGCGCAGCAGCCCCTGCGCCACCGCCGCCAACATCTCGCCCGGTTTCGGCCGATCGTGCCGCCCCGCCTCGAACAACACCACGCGCCGTCCCGGAGCGTGGTGGCGCAACATCAGCGCTGCCGCGGCACCCGCCGGCCCGCCGCCAATGACGACGAAATCAGCCTGCTCGGACGGCATAGAAGGACGCCATCACCCCTGCCGGATTGGTGCTGCCGCCGTCACCCGAATGTGGGACGGTGCGCACCACAGAGCCGACGATCGCGGGTACTTCCAGCGGGTCGGTGCTATCAGGACAAACGGGTACTAGCCAGCCGATATAGTCGTAGATGATCCACGGCTCGCCGCCGACCACGCCCTTGCCCTGGAAGCGGACCTGCATCGGCGAGCCGTAGCCGAAGCTGCCGCGCAGATCGAGCGACCATCCCCGCCCGCCGATCGTTCCCGAAAGCTCGGTCTCGGACTGCTCCGCAATGGCCAGCGTGCCTTTGCCGAACAAGAGGTCGTTGGCCGCCTTGCCGAGGTCGGGGTCGTTGTTGAAGCTGCGATAGGTCCAGTTGCCGACAAACGGATTGGTCACGCTCATTCTCCCGAATCTTCGACGCAGATGTACTTGACCCCGGGCGAGGGCTGATCGAGCCCGCCCGCCGGATTACGGACGATGAAGCCGAGCTTCGACCATTCGGTCACCATTTTGAGGTCGCCGGCAAGCGTCTGCGGAATGCCGCGCGCCCAGTTGCGGAACTGGAAGTCCGTGCCGACGGGATAGTAGGCCTGCATCGGCCGATGCGCCGGCCACCACAAGGTCTCCCACACGCGCCGCTCGCGCTCCATCAGCGTGTTGCCGACACTGTCGGGATAAAGGACGTTCCATTCTTCGTAGGTGACGTCGATCGTCTGGGTGGAGCATTCATTGAAATCGGCCTGCCATGGCAGCCCGCTGAGCTTGGTCAGGTCGCCGGGCTGCAATCCGACATCGAGGTCGCTGCCTTGCGACAGCGGGTCGGAGGCATAGGCGATATAGCCTTCCTCGCTGACGCCCGCTCCCCATCGATTGGCATTCTCCTGCGCCGCGGTCAGCGCAAAGCCGTACCATTCCGGGTCGGCCTTGATCCGATAGGGCTCGCGCCAGATCGCCGGGTTGCGGATGATCCACGTCACTTCACCGCCCGGGCAGAAGGCGCCGCCGAGCCCGTTCGACAGCACACCCTGATCGAGACCGCGTCCGCCCGGCACGTTCCAGTCCTTATAGGGCTGCCACGGATCGATCGCTGGGGCGAAGCCTGCATCCACCTCGTCAATGAAGATGCCCGCCGCCCATTGCCGCAGCAGGAACAGTTGCGTGTCGGTCAGCCGAAGGAACTTGCTCACCGTCTTGTTGGTGATCGGATTGTCGCCCGCAAGCAACGGCATCAGCGGCAGGTGATAGGTTCGGGTCGCCGGATTGGCATCGAGCCGGAACAGGTTCTCCTCGCCCGGCTTGCGCAGCAGATCGAACAGATACTGCCGCGCGGTACGGCCGGGATCGGTCGTTGCGTCCTTCGCGGCCGCGGTGAGCGCACGGTCAAGCAACTGGCCGGAGCGATATTCGAACGCCAGCCGGCGCAACGCAGCTTCAATCGGCTCGTCCGGATCGGCGGTGCGATCCGGTTCACCCGGCTCCTGCCGCGACGAGGACCGGGCAAGCGTCAGCATCCGCTTGCGCGGTGGCGCGGCGGCCGCGGCGATGCGCTCGATCACGCTCGCGACCACCGCGTCGAAGGCGCTGCGCGCCTCGGCATAGGCGGGCTCGGCCACGGTGTCGTTGTCAGCAAATGTCTTTTGCCAGCGTGCGGCATAGGCGCGTGGCGCTTCGCCATTTTCCGGCGTGCAGACCGCGGCGGTGAATGCCGCCGCTGCCGCCTTGAGCGTGGCGCCGGCCTCGCCGACCACGGTATCCTTTGCCGCGCCCGGTGCCTGCGTTGCGTCGAGCAGCATCAGGCTCGGTTCCACCGCTGCCTCGAGCAGCCGCCCGCCGACATGATCGTCCTTCGCGCGGCCTTCCTTTTGCGCCAGCGCACGCGGCGCGATCCGCGGCGGGATGCACAGGCGATAGGGATCGAACGTGCCCCGGCTCGACTGGTTGTGCGGAAAGTTCGACTGCTGGAGGATGTTGGTGAAATAGGAGAATTCGTCGGCGCGGAATATGATCGGCCAGATGTCGCGCCAGAACCACGGCCGATAGGCCGGGTTCCACTCCACCGGTCCTGCCTTCCAGTGAAGCAAGGCCGCCGTATCGGTCGGATCGATCTTTTGCGGTGCGTCAAACGTTCCGGCGGTGCCATACATGTCGGTGCGATAGGCAAATTCGCGGATCGACATGTCCTCGACCACGTCCTCAAGCGTGACCATGTCGAGCACCTCCGGAGCGTAGCGCGGATAACCGACCAGCACCCAGGCGGGATATTCGACGTCGATGTAGCGCAGCACCTGGACGCGCTCCTCCATCATCACCAGCCGCGCCATCACCGGCCCGTCCGAGATGTCGTCGAACCAGCCGTCGCTGTTGGCGTAGGTCTCGATACGAGGATGGCCAAACCCGCTGAGGAACGAGCCGCTGTTGCCGTGCCCGCCAAGCAGCAGCAGCCGTCCACTGTCGTCGGTCATCATTTCGCCCAGCGTGTCGATGTCGTTTGGCGCCATCCCGGTTGGCGGGAAGGTGACGGCATATGCCGGGTTGGTGTCTCGCCCGAAGCTCGCCTTGCGTCGCGCGCTGCAGTCGACGGCTTGCGGGCCGGCGTCGATGATCAGCTTCTGCCGTTCGACCGGATCGGTGATGCCGGCGTTGCGCAACGGCTCGTCGGCGACATAGCCAGCCTCGCCGCGCAGCCCGTCGAAAGTGAACCATGCCGCCTTCTTGTTGGCGAGCTGAACGCGCCACTGGATATCGACCAGCTTGCCGCGATTGCCGCCGCCCTCGACATGGTCGCCGATCTTCAGCGGGCTGCCCTGCGGATTGGCCGCGTCATAGACGAAGATTTGGAATCGCGCGGCCTGGCGCTTGATGCGGCCCTTGCTGTCCTTGAAGTGTTTGATCGGCGCATCGCCTTTGGCGGCATTGCCGTTGGCGTCGCATTCGATCGGCAACTGCGCCGGCTTTTCCGGCGAGATGCAGAAACCTTCGGGGCTGTCGCCGAGCCGGGCGATGCCGACGGCCGGGTGGATGCGATAGACTGTTGGGTCGGCCATTTGATTTCCCCTCGGTGCCAGTGCCGGCCGTGTCTGCTTGGTTCAGTCGAGAAAGTTGAGCGAGACCCCATCGAGCCGCAGCAGCTCACGGTCTTCCTCATAGGAGGCGCCGATCACGACCAGGCTGACGGTGAGGCTCGTGGCGCCGGCCGCGATCAACCGGCGTGCCGCGCGCGTCACGTCGATGCGATGGTTGCGCGGCGTGTTCATGCTGCGCTCGCGCAGATCGAATTTGCGGTTCTCCGCTTGCGGGATCTCGCAATGCCCGGGCCCGCCAAAACATTCGCCATGGCCGAAGATCGCGGCGTAACCGGCATAGCCTGCCAGGTTGAGCGGCGTGCTGGCGTCGGCATCCGGCGTGTTGAGAAACACGCGGATGAAGCATGAGCGCAGCAGCTGAGGCACGCGGTGCAACCGCACTTCGGCCGAGCGGAAGCTCTTGGTCGCGTCAGGCACCGCGATCGGCGCCGAGACGAAGCGCCCGACCGGATTGGTCAGGCCTACCGGCATCAGGCATCCGCCGCGCACATATTCATAGCCGAAGCGGTTCATGTCGAGCGTATCGCGCACGGCATAACTCCACGGCGTCAGCGCGGAATCGAGGTCGGCCGGCAGCCCATCGGGATGCTCCTGCTGCCAGCGCCACCACAGCCGGTCGATGTTGGCGTGCACCGGCCAGAAGATCGGGTCATAGGACGCCGTCAGGTTCGAGAACATGTCGCCGAACTGCGGCTCGGAATAGAGGTCGTCGCGCTGGTGGAATTTGCGGCCGGCGACCCGAACCGCGCTGTTGCGGTCGGCGGGAGCGTCGGTCTTGAAGGCCGGGTTCATGCCGCCGGTCCAGATATGCATGGTATTGTGCGGGTTCTGGTCGAGGAAGCCGAAGCTGTCGACATAGAGGCTGCCGCCGCCGAAGTCCCGGAAGGTGCGCAGCGACAGGATCTCGTCAATATCCTCCTGCGCCGGGTAGTGGTAGTGGATGACGGTGTTGATCGAACCTTTGCCGAACTGGCTGGAATAGCGCAGCGGATACCAGAGCGAATTGGCCTCGAGCAGCGCGTCGATCAGCCGTTTGCGGTTTTCGCCGGCCACATACTCCTTGCCGCATGCCTTGCTGACCGCGTCATAGACCTCAGTCGGATTGGCCCAGAACTGGCCGACCAGCGTGTCGATCTTGGCCGGGAAACCCTTGTCGCGCAGGACACGTGCCGAGTCCTCGGTGAGGAAACCCTTGAACGCATCGGGGAGGATCGCGCCGTTGGCCGGATCGTCCGGCTTGTAACGCTCGGCCGGGAAATCCCACCACGGCATGGTCACGTCGGGGCAGAAATCCTGCAGCGCCTGCTCGAATTCATAGAGATAGACGCGATGCCAGGGCAGGAAGCGCTCCCAGCCATGCTGGCAGTGGTTCTGGTGGATCAGCGCCAGATTGTTGTAGCTGCGTTTGTCGCCGACCCATTTGTTGAGCTTGTACAGCTCGCGAAATGCATAGCGCAGCCGCTCCTTTTGCGCGTCGTCCAGCACATCGACATCCATACGCTGCCGCAGCTCGCCCTTGGCGTAGCGCCATGCCGCCGGATCGGACGCCGCGCCGAAGACGGGTCCGGCAATCCCCTTCACCTCGATGCGCGCCTCGGTCGTTACGCTCACCTCGCTCGCGAGTGCAATCGATCCGATCAACGCGCCGGGGCAGCCCTCTTCGATCCACGTCTCGATCCGGTCTATGTCGTCATCGGCGACCGGCTTGCCGCCCCATGGCAGGCGGGGGAACTGCTTGCCGTCGAACGGCGGCAGCCCGCGCAAGCCGCGGATCAGCGCCGAGCGAGCGCCACGCCCCTTGGCATCGCTGGTACCGCAGCATGTGGTGGTAAGCGGCGCAATCAGCGGCATGCCGTGCAGTTGCAGCGCCAGGAATTCCGGCAGCGTCAGTCCCGTCAGGCTGCCGGGTCCCTCGGTGCCGCCCGCCGTGGCGAGGATCGCCTCCACGTCGCTCCAGGTGAACGGCGCGGCGGGCATTGGCTGCGCCTCATTTGTGGCCATCGTGGCCACCCATCTGCATCCCATCCATCTGCATGGCGTCGCTCTGCGCGGCGTCGCCCACCTGGTCAGGCAGCACCACGGCAACGTTCTGCATCATGCCCTGATCCTCATGGTCGAGGATGTGGCAGTGCAGCACGTACTCCCCGATATAGCGCTCGTAGCGGGTGCGCAGCGTGATCGTGTAGATGCCTGAAAAACCCGTGGGCAGGTTTTGCGGGATCAGGCTCTTGATCCACAGCGTGTCTTTCCACACGCCCTTCAGTCCCGGATATTGCGGGTCGGGTGTCCCGGCGATGTCGTCTATCGCTCCAGGCGCGCTGACGTCCTTGCCGAGGGGATCGGTGATCGAGACGATCTGGAACGGATTGACGTGGATGTGGAACGGATGGCTGACGAAATGCGATTGCAGCGTCCAGACCTGCGCTTTGCCGAGCGGCAACTGGCGGTCGATGCGGGTCGGATCATAGGGTTTGACGTCGGCCGTGTTGAGGGTGTTGCCGACCTCGAACTTCACGTCCGGTCCCGTCGTGTCGATGAAGAAGGTCAGTTCCTGCGTGCCGTTGCCTTTGACCTCCTCGTCCGTGATGTCTGGGTGCGGCGTGAAGCTGGTGAATTTCATGCCAGCCTTGAGATCGGCCACCACCTTCGCCTTGACGTCGGCGGGCATGTTGGCCTCGGCGAGCGCAACCAGCTTGCTGTTGATGTAGGTCTCGACATTGTCGACCGGCTTGCCCGGCGCAACATCGACCAGGCCGAGCATCTGCGGGCCGACATCGAGCCCGTTGACCACGCCCGATTTGGGCGCCGAGGTATCGATCACGCAGTAGCGCCCGGCGTCCGGAAAGACCACCAGCGCGTCGAAGCGGTAGCCGGGCTGGAACGTCGCCAGCTTGGTCGGTTGCGCGGCCGCCATCGTCAGGCCATCGGCGGCGACCAGCGCATAGGGCACTGGTTTGGTGTCGCAGGTATCCTTGATGAAGGCAGCGGTGGTCTCGGCGCTGAGCAGGGTCTTTACCCCGGGCTTCAGCTTGCCGTCGAGCACCTTGAAGAACTGCAGGCTGATCGTGTCGCGCACGCCGGCATGGATCATACGCCAGCGCTCGATCTGGCCCTGGGTCGCCTTCATCGGGTCGGCGGGATTGAACACCTTGCCGTTGAGCGAGGTGTAGCGCCCCGATGCCGGCCATGTGCCCGGGCCGAACTGGTCGTAGCCTTCGATGCCGCCGACATCGCCGGGGTCGCAGAAATAGCGGCCCTTAATGTTCTGCTTGATTGGGCCGAGGTCGCCGGGCTTGGCCGCCGGCCCGCGGCAGGCATACTGGATCTGCTGCATCACCAGCACCCGCTCGGGAATTGCCGAGGTCGGGATCAGCGTATCGATGTCGCCATGCGCTGTCGGCGTCGGCGGACGGTTGCCGCGAATGATCAGCGCGCCGGCCATGCCGCTAGACACCTGCAGCGCGGTCGAGCCGTGGCGGTGCGTGTGGTACCAGAACGTGCCGGAGGGGTGGTCCGACGGGATATTGTACTCGTAGGTGAACCTGGTCTGCGGGTTGATCGACAACAGCACATTGTCGCTGTTGCCGGTCGGGCTTACCCACAGCCCGTGGGTGTGCAGATTGGTGCCGTTGAAGCAGTGCGGGATGTCGGGCATCTGGCCGCCGGGCATGCAGCCGGGGTCGCCGGGCTGTGGCCCCGCCGGCAACTGATTGTCGAGGGTGACGCGCACGGTGTCGCCGGGAATTGCCTCGATCGTCGGCGAGACATAAGGGGCGAGGGGATCGACGCCTTTGCCGGTGTAGCCGCGCAGATGGACCTTGTCGTAGCCGCCCGTGGACGGGTTGTAGATCTGGTTGTCGATATAGTCGAGCTTGAGATTGAGCAGGCGGTCGCCGCGCACCGGCAGCGTGTTGCCGGGCAGTGGTGCGGCGGGTGCGGCCTCCGTCAGGGCGGGCTTGGCGATCGGCGGGCGTTCGTCCTGCAGCACCGGCGGATTGAGGATCTCGGCCGCCGCGGGCAGCGCCGCGACCGGTCCCAGGCTGCTGAGGAAAACCCCCGCGAGAATTTGCGCACGCACCATCAATCCAGGACGCGACATGGGTCCCCTCCCTACATATTAGCTCGAGATTGTATTCCGAAAAGATAGTGCGCCAGATCCGGAGATCTGTCTAGCTTGAAAAGCCGCAAAGCTAACAATTACTTCCACCACAACTGTGCGAACGAATTTTAGAGCGCGCTTATACAGATAACTATCAATTCGTTTCGAACTCATTCTATCTTTATTCGTCTAAGATGCCGAGCCGCGATCGACCAACCCAGTCTCTCGATCTTTACCGAAAGCAACAATTGCCAGCTGAGCGCAGCTGATAGCAAACAGTACCACTGCCAACAAACACGCTGAAGGGAGATCGTTCGCGCTGCAGGTCGTTGCCTATCCCGATCGCCTGGTTCGCAAGCACCAGCGCGCACCGGAGAAGACCGATATGCCATCTCCACCCCTTCTACCCTTCTTAGTTCACCCACCCAAGCTGGACAGTTCCCGCCGCTGGCGCCGGGCCACACAGCGGCCCAAACCAGTCACACTGGTTCGGATTGCTTGGGAGTAACCGCGCCCACAGTCGCTTTCCAAAGTGCCCCGGCAAGCCCCCACGTCTGCAAATATCGTCTCGTCTGAGTTTCCGGTAAGCGTGATCATCGGACGACTTCTCCTCAGTCTATGCGCCTTTGTAGAGGACTACGCATGTACCGTGCCAAAGGAGAAATCGTTCTCAAGCAATACGATAGCCCTAACACTGCTATGTCACTTATCCGACATCGCCGTACATCGGACAATTGGGCGCGCTGTCAATCGGCCGTTCAATTGCGGATCGCCGTCAAGCATCTGCCGCATCATCGACAGGTTCGTCTGTCAAAAACCGAGGAATTGCCCCTCTTTGCCTCATGCTGAATGTAATCGATAGGGTCGCCGTCGAGGTTGGCTTCCTTGCTGAAGATCTTCCTGAGCTCCCCGCGCGTGACTGCCTGGAAATACCAGACCGTCATCAGGACCATCGCCCGGCGCTGTCACGTTGTCCGCGTAAAACGCGCTGAAGCGGTGTGCTCGGCTGTCAGCGGTGAAAATCCCAACAGCTTCGGCATCAATGCCGACCCGACAGTCTTCGGCTCCGAGCCCTCAATGCAAAAAAGAAGAAAGAGCGCGACGGAATTGCGGCGGCCCAAATTGAGTATAAGCGCGCAGCTACGTCCTCAGAATGGTACGTCACTTGCACGGTCAATTTTGAGAAGCCGTTGTGACGGTTTCCCTACAACCAACGGAGATGACGATGGCAATTGGCCCAGAAGTACTGAATTGCTCGGGGGCAACTGACGATTTGGGCTCAAGAGCTGTAGGCGTAGCGTGCCGTAGGCGTAGCGTGCCGATGCAGGGGGATTAACGATGTCGCGAGCTGAGGTAGAGCGATTCGTCGGCGATCTGGCGAAAAACGATAGTCTGCTCGAAAAGGTGAAACCGAATGCTACGGGTCTCGCATCGGTTGTGGCGACCGGAAAGAAGCACGGCTACAATTTCACGCTCGATGAGGCTAAGAGTTACATTCAATCGCGAAGCCCACGCGAGTTAACCGACAAGCAGCTCGATGCGATTGTCGGCGGCAAGCACCATTCGAGCGTTGCGACCTCGACCAAGGTTGTGCAGACCACTGCGGTCGCTACCTCCGCTGTGGAGGCAGCGGAGGTAGCGACCACCGCTGCCGAGGCAGCGGAAGCAGCTTCGACTGTCGTTGCGGCAGCCGAAGCCGTTGTAGTTGCGGTCGTGATCTGACCACGCACGTTATGGTCTGAGCGCATCCACCCATACTCGATGAGACGTGTGAAGAAAACTTAAAATCAGGCCACTCGTGAGGAGCGATCATGGAATCCTTTGGCAGCTGGCCTGCGAAACGCGGCTTCAAGGGGGCCCGCCTGTAACGTCATGACGCACGCTGCTACCGAACACTACCGACAGATCTTTGACCGACGCACCCCCGGACAGCTTCGCACGCTGGCACATATCAAGCGCTTCATGGAGCGCCTGGTCGGCGACATGGCGTTCCGCAGCGCGCTTTCGGAGAACGTCGACAACCCTCGAACGGTAACCGAGCGCTACGGCATCGAAGTCGACCCGATGGAGATGCTGCCGCTCTGGCGCGGTAGCTACCTGAATTACCGCTTCAAGCCGGAGTGTGCGTCGTGGCCGCTGGCTGTGATGTGGGACGAATATATGCGCGAGATGTTGCGCCATCGCGACATCCTGCGCGACGAGGGCGAAATGTCGACGGTCAACCCTCGCTTCCATGCGTGGCGCGAGCGCCAAATCCGCCGCTGCAACGGCGAATTGGGCGGATCGGCGCCATCGGTCACACACCCCGTCATCGCTTTCGAGCTGAGCGAAGGCTGCACCGTCGGTTGCTGGTTCTGCGGCCTGTCGGCCGACCGCTTCGAGGGTTACTATGAATATAGCGAGGAGCATGCCGATATCTGGCGCGGCGTGGTCGGTGTCGCGAGCGAGATGTTTGGTTCGGCAGCCCGCACTGGCTTCTGCTACTGGGCCACAGATCCGATCGATAACCCGGACTACGACCGCTTTCTGTTCGACTACTATCAAATCACGGGCGCATTGCCACAAACGACGACGGCCGCCCCGCTCAAGGATCAAGCACTCACCAGGCGCGTGCTCGAACTGTTCAAACGCTACCGTGGCGTGACGAATCGTTTCTCCGTGCTAAGCACGAACCACCTCAATCAGATTCACGCGGCGTTTTCGCCCGAGGATTTGATGGGGGTCGAACTCGTCCTGCAGGGCAAGGAGGCGCTGACCGCAAAAGCTTTCGCCGGGCGCGCGCGCGAGCGAAAGGAGAAACTCAGGGCAGCCAACAACGACGATGCAATCGCGTTGCTGGAGCGCGATCACACGACGATCGCCTGCGTTTCCGGCTTCCTCGTAAACATGCCGCGGGGACGAGTACAGCTGGTGACGCCGGTACCGGGGAGCAAACGCTGGCCTCTCGGCTACCGCATCCTGGATGAGCGTTTCTTCAGGACGCCCGACGAGTTCCGGGAGGGGCTCCAGAGCATCATCGACGAGCATATGCTCGAGAGCCCACCTCCCAACCTGCCGATCCGCTTCCGCGGAGACCTGCAATACGAGGCCGGGAACCTGCACTTCCACCTCCGCTCACGCAACATTGAACACCGGATACTCGACGACGTCGCTCCGATCTCCGTTGGCGATCTAATCGCGTGCGGCGACTGCACAGCGTCGGAGTTGGTTGTGCGCGTCATAGCTGACGGAGCGAGCGCCCTTGCAGTCGCCGATCTGCTAGACCAGTTGTACGCGGCGGGGGTGATCGAAGAGGACCTCGACGACCGCTTTGCCTGGCAGACCAGCGAGGGGATAACGAGCCGCATCGAAGCGGCCAAACACGCGACCTCCCGCACGGGCGTCGACCATGCCGATTCGCCTTGAGATACTGGACTACGTCAGCCTAAAGGAGGTGCGGCATCTTACCTATCCGGCAGTGTGGAGCGTGGTGACAAGCCGTTTCGCATCCACGGTCCGCGGCGTCGCGGCGTGCACAACCGACGTGACCGCAGGACTTGCCCTGGCCGTGCCAGGCCCTTCCGGACAGTTCGAACTCCTTTCGGTCTACGTCCTGCCTATGCTCCGCCGAATGGGCTTTGGCAGTTCCATGCTGGGCACGATCGAAGAGGAGTTCCGCCGTCTTGGCTTCAGGCTAGGCGTTCATTTCCTGCGCGTCGGCGAGCACAACCAGGACGCCGCATGCTTTTTCGTGAAGAACGGCTGGACCCGACCCGTGGTCAACAAACTGGTCTGCCACACAACCGTGCCGCTGGCGTTCGAGACGCCGTGGCTTGTCGAGGCACGCCTGCCGGCCCGCTACCGCATCGTTGGCTGGCGGTCGCTCGGCGCCGACCAGCGAGCGATGATCCGGGATTTCGACGAACCCGGCGTGAATGACGACGTCAATCCGTTCATCTACGAGGAGGATAGTGACCCGCACACCAGCCTGGCGCTGGTTGATGCCGAGGGCGGAACGGTGCGTGGCTGGGCGATCACCCACCGGCTCGATTCCAGCACGCTGCGCTGGACCTGCTCGTTCATCCATCCCAGTCTCCAGGCAACGGCCTTGATGCGGCCGCTGTGGCTCGAAGTAGCGCGCCGCCAGCGCGCTTTTCCCGAACTGGTCAACCTCATGTTCACGGTTCCGGTCACGGAGCCGCGCATGGCTCGCTTTGCACTCCGGCGCATGAGACCGTGGCTGAGCGAACTCGCCTATGCCTGCATCACCATGAAAAGAGTGGCATGACATGAGCGCCGATGTGCCGATCGTGCTGGTCAACATGCCGATGTCGGCAATTGAACGGCCGTCGCTGGCGCTTGGTCTGCTGAAGTCGGTGCTGACGCGGGCCGGACTGCGATCCAGGATAGCGTATGCCAACATCTGGTTCCTGGAATACACGGGCCTTGCCGGCTATAATCTGCTTGAGAGTTCCCCTCCAGAGGAAGCGCTTGTTGACTGGCTGTTCGCAGGCATCGCTTTTCCCGACTTCGAAGCAGACCACGACGTCTTCCTCGACCGGTATTTCGAGCGCAATCCGATACACCCAGATAAAGGTATGGCCGAGCGTCGTGCCAATTTCCTTGAGCTGCGCTCGCTCATCGGCGGCTTCATCGATTGGACAGCCGACAAGATACTGGAGCAACGGCCGGCCATGGTCGGGTGCACCTCGACTTTCACCCAGCATGTTCCCTCGCTCGCGTTGCTGCGCCGACTGAGCGGGCGTTCACCGGGCCTAGTCACTCTCATGGGTGGCGCAAATTGCGAATCAGTGATGGGGCGTACCACTCACGCGCGTTTCCCGTGGGTTGACTATGTCGTGTCGGGCGAGGCCGACGCCCTGATCGGCGCGCTGTGTTGCGACATCCTCAATCACGGAAGAGACATTCCGCAGGCCGATCTGCCATTCGGCGTTTTCGGTCCAGCGCATCGCGAGGCCGGCTATCCCGCCACGTCGATGGGCGACTTGGTGCCCCGCGCAGTGGTCGAGAACATGCATGACCTGCCGCTGCCCGATTTCTCGGACTATTTTGCCGAACTCGAGCGATCGATCTACGCCGACCGCGTCTATCCCGGGCTGCCGATGGAGTTCTCTCGCGGCTGCTGGTGGGGGGAGCGCAGCCACTGCACGTTCTGCGGGCTGAACGGCGGATCGATGACCTATCGCCAGAAACCGGCGGAGCAGGCCGCAGAGGAGATGATTGAGATGTCGGCGCGCTACGGCTCGTCGCGCATCGAAGCGGTGGACAACATTCTGGCCATTGACTACGTCGAAAAGACCTTGCCTCGCCTCACCGCCCTACCCGACAAGCTTGCGATCTTCTTCGAAGTCAAAGCCAATCTGAAGCGCCATGAAGTCGAGAAGTTGGCTGCCGGCGGCGTCCGCTGGATCCAGCCAGGTATCGAGAGCCTGGATACCCGTGCTTTGAAGCTGATGGGCAAGGGAACGACGTCAGCGCACAATGTTCAGCTCTTGAAATGGTGCCGCCAGTATGGCGTGAGGGTCAGTTGGAGCATGCTGTGGGGCTTCCCCGGCGAGAGCGACGCCTGGTATACGGAAATGGCCCGCTGGTTGCCGCTGCTGCATCATCTCCAGCCAGGACGTGCGGTGCGGTTGCGTTACCAGCGCTACAGCCCCTATCATCGCGCAGCCGACAAACATGGGCTGAAGCTGCGCCCGGCCGTCTCCTTTCGCTACGTCTATCCGCTCTCGGAGCCCGATCTCGCGAATCTGGTTTACTACTTCGAAGACAGTGAAGACAATGATGTCGGCGGCCATTTCGCTGCTCGCGACGCGAACCGCCGCCCGGGGCTGCATGCCGTTACCCAGGGTATCGATGCCTGGCTGAAAGCCTGGTACGAGCCGAAGCTGCCCATGCTGTCGATGCGCGACAGCGGCGACGAGATCACGGTCGAAGACACGCGCGCCATAGCAGTGGAGCGTGAACACCGGGTCAATGGCCTCGCGCGCGAAATTCTTCTGGCTGCGGACGAAGGCATGCCAGACACCCGCCTGCGCGAACGGCTGAGCACGGCGAATGTGATGCAGACCGAGATCGACGGGGCGATAGCCGACATGATCGCTCGCAAGCTGATCGTGCGGCTGGACGCGCGGCTGGTTGGGCTCCCGCTTTGGAATCCCCATTCACCAATGCCCGCGCCGACCGCGTTTCCGGGAGGCTATTTCGACCGACGTGTCAGGCCCGTGAGTGCCGCCACGTGAACAAGGACAACTGCGATTTGCTTATTCGCAGGGAGACAGCCCGCTGGTGTTCTCAGTTGCCTGGGAAGAGAAAATGCTGAAGTTTGTGGCGACGAGCGCAGAGAGACGTGCCCTTCGTGATCCTGAGCATGGCGTTGGTGCACGGATCTTTTATTGGTGTGGGTTTAGGCAAGCGGTCACCGCAATAGCCTTTGTAGCGTAGCCATGCCTTTCAAACACAATACCAGCCGCCGCCATCATATTGAGAAGATGAAGTTCAGGGTGACGAACTGGCCAGAATATGAGGCAGGACTTCGTCATCGCGGCAGTTTGACCCTGTGGGTGACGCCGGAAGCCCTGTCCGGGTGGCAAGCGCCAAGACGCAAGACACGTGGCGGCCAGCACCGCTATTCTGATCTGGCGATCGAGACCACCTTGACGCTGGGCCTTGTGTTTGGCCTGCGGCTGCGCCAGGCAGAAGGCTTGCTGGAATCGGTGCTGCAACTGATGGGGCTGGCGCTCGCTGTCCCCGATCATACCACCCTGAGCCGTCGGGCGCGGAAATGGCAATCGCCCAACAAACGGCATGATCGCCAGGTTCCGCCGAGGGACCAGTGCATGTTCTTGTCGACAGCACCGGCCTGCAGGTCTACGGCGCGGGTCAGTGGCTGGAGGAGAAGCACGGCGCCAGATCCCGTCGCAGTTGGCGCAAGCTGCATCTGGCACTGGATGCCGACAGCGGCGAGATCATTGCCCATACCCTGACTGATCAGGACACTGGCGATGTCTCTCAAGTTGAGCCACTACTCGACCAGATTGGCGGTCCGATCGGACAGTTTACTGCTGACGGCGCCTATGACGGAAAACCGACTTACGACGCAGTCATCGATCACAGCGCTGCCGCCGCAATCGTCATTCCGCCTCGCGTCAACGCGGTCGAACCATTCGACGATAGACCTGCCGGCCAAAGGGACCAGCATATCGCCGCAATCGGCAGAGACGGCCGGATGAAATGGCAGGTCTCCAACGGTTATGGCAAACGCTCGCTGGTCGAGACCGCCATAGGGCGATACAAGTCCACCATCGGGCGGCGTTTGCGGGCACGGTCGCTTCCCGTTCAGCAGACCGAAGTCGCCATCGGCTGCGCCGTCCTTAACCGCATGCTTGCCTGCGCACGCCCGAAATCCGCCCGCCGCAAGGCGGCCACGGCATAGTCTGCCGCTTCAAAGATCGACATCCGCTCAAGTCCGGACCCATGCACCAACGCCATTCCAGCGGTGAGTATGTGCGCGACGCCGTCCACGTCAATTCGGTGGAGGGCTTCAACTCCCGCGTCCGCCGTACCATCGCCGGCGTCTTTCATCATATCAGCCCGCAGCATGCCGACCTGTATTTCCACGAGATCGGCTTCCGATGGTCGCAGCGCGTCGTCACAGGAAACGTCATTCGCAAAACCCGGCATGGCCGGGAGAGCGTGCGAACCCTGTGGTCGCGCGTGCCGCCTGCGCTGCAATTGACGAATGTTTTTCGCACCGCCACGGGTCGTCAGATGCGCCGAAGCCCGCATGGCGGCATCATCATCAAATCAGCCGTAGCTGTCTTTGGTTGATAAAGGCCGCGTGTCGCTGGGAACAGTTCTTGTTCCGACCCCACCAACGCCCGGCGGCAACGATGCTTCAGTTCGTAACCGGTCCGGCGACGACCCGCCAATTGGGCCGACCATAGCCATTCGGCCAAGGATAGATCTCGCGATCGTTGAAGTAGACGACGGCAGTCAGGTGCGGAAACTCCGGATGCGTCTGCGCGACGTTCTCGGCCCAGTTCGTCACATAAGTCTGATCGCCTTCATAACCGAGTTCGGCCACCATGATGGGCTTGCCGAAGCGTTCGGCCAACCGGTATCCGGGTTCCAGCGCCTCTGTGAACGTCCGGTCTTTTCCGAAATGGCCGCGATCGTATTTCTGGTAACCGAACACGGAGAGGCCGACGATGTCCACATCGTCGTCGCCCGGATAGAAGTTAGCCAAGGCGGGATTCCCTTTGGGTGACCACATGAATTTGGCCGTGTTCAGATGTTCGCGGCATACACCAACCATCCGGCGATAGGCGGCGATGTAGCTTTCCGGTTTCCAGTGTGCCCAGCTGAACTGGTTGTCGGTCTCGTCCATCTCCTGCGCCCACCGGATGATTACCGGGCTCTTGAGCGCGGCGGCGCCCGAACAAACAGACGCCATGTTGGCATCGTAGCGGCCACTCAGGATTCCGTTCAGGAGCTGGTCCGAGCTCACCCGCCAGTCAACCGACCAGGACCAGGGCTCGACGGTAATCAGAAGCGTGCGCTTACGCTGAAGGGCATACCCGTCGGCAATGGACAGGGTCGACAGGTCGACGTCTTCCCATGGAAGGAAGAGGTGTTCGATGCTGACGTTCTTGTCACTGCCGAAGTCGCCGTGTGGGTCATAGGCGCCGAAGTCGATTGACGTCTCGGTGATGATGCGCCGCTTGTCGGTAACCTGCTCGTTCGCCGGCGTGCCTGCTGCGGGAACGCCGAGCGGGAAGTTTGCGGCCAGCACGGCTCCGGATAGCGCAAGTATGCCGAGCGAGAATGCTGTCACTCGCACGGCCTTCCTGGTGAACGTCTTCATGATTTTGTCCTCATATTAGAATGGATTTGGGGAGCGGGTTGAAGGCCAGCCTTGATCCGCTCGAGATTCTTGGAGACCAGATCCTGGTCAGCCAGCTTGCTGAACTCATCGTCAGCAGGTTTGGCATGTTTGAAGACATACCAGTCTCCCGATGGCTGCCTTTTCTGATAAACAATGTTGCCGAGCTTCTTGTGGCTGAAGCAGGTGGTGTTCGGATATACCCCCGACACAGTGTGCCATTGGGCCTTGAAACACAGACGGCCGTGATCGCTTACGGTCCATCGTCCTACCGCCCAGCTAGCCTTGTCTCCCGAGCCCGACCAGGCGGTAAAGCGGCGTCCGTCGGTCTGCAGCCGGCCCGCTCCGACGGGCCACTGCCACGACTTGTCGCGGTAGAGCATGTAGAGTTCGGCGCCGGTCATGGCGTGGGCATTCGCAGGAGGTGTGGGATTACTGGAGCCGATATCAATCGGGCTCCCGGATGCGAAGGTCGACAGGAGGCAGGCCGCCGTTAGAAGGCAGGCCCGACCCGTTTTGACAACTGTTGCCTTACGGCTGACGTGAGGTGACTTTTCCATGATTTCAGTTCTCGTTCACAAGATCTTTTCCCCGGCAACGGCCGGGAGATATTCATTAATGGGTGCGGTGGGACGCAGCGGCGCAGGACAGCCAATACTCGTTACTTGAAAACCGGCAGCCTGCGCCGCGCCCCGCCTGAATGCGTTGCGCAGGTCGACCATGATCGGAGACCGCATCGTACGCCCCAGGCGATGAAGATCGAGCTGGCGGATGCTCTCCCATTCGGTAGCGACGATCTCGAAGACCCGCGCGACATTCTTCAATCCGACCGGGTCATGTGCGCTGATGCTGGCACCAAGCCCGACATAACCGGTCCCAATCACTGCGATTTTCATCATTTTCTTAGCCTTGTGCTTTGTTGCCAGCCCAATCCGATGCTCAACTTGGCTCGCGTGGAAGCAATCTGGGATGGAATGTTGTCTTGCTGATCTGCGTCGTTCCGAGCCCGGCACCGGCGACGGAATATTTTGCTTCAAAAAGGCTGAGCCGACCTGCGCCCCAGGCCAGCGATTCCAAGCCGTCCTTCCCACGCTCGGTCGTCGCGATGCCGGGCAGCAGAAAGAGCACAAGCAAGCTCGCCGCCATCGCGGTACGGCTGAACCCGCGGGTACGCCTGACGCGGTTCTCCCGGCTGTGCTGGACGACGATAACGAGAAGCAACAGTGCGTACAGCACAGAATTGATGATCGCGAAGACGTAGAAGCCGCGGGTCTCGCCGGCGTGGCTTATCAGCAGCACCGGAAATATTGATGCGAGCGACAGAAATGCGTAAGGGGCGAGCACGCGCAACGGCAGCGGGTCAACCTCCGACGTTCCTTTCGGCGTGATGCGGAAGTCGACGAACGAACCCGTAAGCCAGTCGTGAACAGCCGCGATCGTCCCGGCCAAGGCCCAGGGCCAGCGCGCGAAGAGGAAGAGCATGCTCTCCCAGCTCAAGATCTTTGCGTTAAATGGCCGAAAGGTCCCTGTCGCACGCCAATGGAAAGCCAGAGCGATCAGGACCACTGAAAGCGGCGCGAAGTGCGCAAGAAAGCCGGGATAGGTCACCGCGACGAAGTTTTCGTTGCGCAGAAGCGCGATGATCGGCAGCGCGAACATCAGCGCCATGAACACCGCGAAAAGTGGATACCAGAGCTGCGAGAACAGGAATTGAAGCTTCAGTCTGGTCGGCAGACGGGGGACGAAGCTCGGCGAATATTGGATGAGCAGCATAACGAGGCTGCGCGACCATTGAAATTCCTGGGTTACGAGATCCGCAAAAGTGCGCGGACCGTCGCCATGGGCAATTGCATCCAGCGCGTGGACGCCACGCCACCCATAGGCGTTCATCATCAGCGTCGTGGAGTGATCTTCCGCAAGTTCCGGACCAAGCCCACCGATCTCCTTGAGAGCCGCGCAGCGGACAGCGTAATGCGATCCGATGCAAAGCGGAGCGAGACCACCATTGTAGCCGGCCTGGAGCGATCCATGCATGCTGGCCTCGGCATGGAGCCGTCCGCGTGCGGACCAGCTCTCGACTGCATTGGCGTCGCATATCGATGGAGCCGACACGTAGCCGACTTTCGAATTTGCAAAGGGCCGAAGTATTTCATACAGGTATCCGGGCTCTGGGACATGGTCGGCGTCGAGCTGCGCCACAAAATCGTAGTGTTCATAGCCGTAGCGGTCATAGAAAAAAGCAAGGTTTCCTTCTTTGCAGCGCATACGCCGCGGCCAGGTGGTCCGGTGATAGCCGCTCCTGCCCTTGCGCGTGGAAACGAAGACGCCGTGCTCTTCGCACCAGCGCAGCGTTTCCGGGGAAGGATCCTCGTCGGCAAGCCATGTGTCATGCGGCACGTCCTGAGCCAGCATCGCGTTGAGCGTCGTCGCCACCACAGAAAACGGCTCGGAAGGGGCTTTGGTCACGACCATCGCAACATGGCTGCCGGTAGGCAGCCGCAGCGGGCCGTTCGGTTTGCAGGCACGATTGAAGACAGCGAGAAAATAGCCCGGCAGAAACGTGACCCAGGCAAGCGGCAGCGAAACCGTCAGAAAGCCAAAGAGCCCGAGGTAGTGCGATGGATCGATCCACCACGCCCAGAAATAGACAAGCGCCGAAAACCAGACGCACGCGCCGGCCAGATGCTCGGCGCGGCGGTAGCCGGCGAGCAGTGGAACCATCAGCGGTTCGGCGCCGTCATCCATCTCCGGTGCGCGATTGTCGCAATGCCGGGTCATGCTCGCGGCTCCAGCCCGAAAAAGGGCGCAGCGGTTCGCACGATCGTGTCGAGATCGGAGCATTCGGTTGAAAAACCCAAGGTCCGCTGGGCCATGCTCGGATCGGCAAAAAGCGTCGGCGGATCGCCGGAACGCCTTGGATGCAACACGATGGGAACCAGCCGTCCCGTCCCCCTGGCAACCGCATCCAGGATCTCGCGGACGGACGATCCCTTTCCGGTCCCCAGATTGACGGCCAAGTTCTCGCCGCCTGCCTTCAGATGGTCGAATGCAAGCAGGTGCGCGCGGGCGAGGTCGTTGACATGGATGTAATCGCGAATGCAGGTTCCGTCCGGCGTCTCGTAGTCATCGCCGAAGACCGGCAGATGCGAAATCCTGCCTCCCGCGGCAAGCAGTGCTTTTGGAATGAGATGTGTTTCGGGATCGTGCCATTCGCCAAGCTGGCCGTCAGGATCGGCGCCGCAGGCATTGAAATAGCGCAAGGCGACGTAACGCAGGCCGTAAGCGGCTGCGTAGTCGCTGAGCATGTGCTCGGCGATCAGCTTCGTGCGTCCGTATGGGTTGATGGGATTCTGCGGCGTCGTTTCCTTGATTGGAAGGCAAGCAGGCACGCCATAAGTAGCGCAACTCGACGAAAAGATGACCTTGTCGACATGGGCCAGACGGCAGGCGTTGAGCACGGACAGCATGCCCGCCACATTGTTTCTGTAATATTTCGATGGATCTTCGACGGATTCGCCGACATAGGCCGAGGCTGCGAAATGCATGACCGCCGCGGGTTGGTATCCAGCCAAGGTATGCGCGAGATAGCTCGTATCAAGGATGTCCCCGTGAACGAAGGGACCCCAGCGGACCGACGATCGGTTCCCGGTCACCAGATTGTCGTAAACGACCGGCTCTATGCCGTGCGCGCTCAGAAGCTTGGCGGCATGACTGCCGATATAACCGGCGCCACCGGTGACGAGGATCCTGTGCACGGACATCACGCCGTTACCGCGAGTTCGTGCACTTGCTGCGTCAGGAGACCGTCAAAGTAACGGATGGTTTGTTTGAGTCCGTCCGACAGTGACACCTTCGGCGCCCAGTCGAGTTCGCGCGCCGCGAGCGAAATGTCGGGGCGGCGCTGCCGCGGATCGTCGACTGGCAACGGATGGAGAACGATTTTCGAACGCGAGCCGGTGAGATCAATGACCTGTTCGGCCAATTCCCGAACGGTGAATTCGACAGGGTTGCCCAGATTGACCGGACTTGCTAGCGACCGTCCCGACGCCATGAGCTTCAAGAACCCGTCGATCAGGTCGTCGACGAAGCAAAAGGAACGCGTCTGCGAACCATCGCCATAGATCGTGATGTCCTCGTTCTGGAGTGCCTGCACGATGAAGTTGGACACCACGCGGCCGTCGTCGGGACGCATGCGCGGACCGTAGGTGTTGAATATCCGGGCAATCTTGATCTCGACATCGTGCTTCGCGTGGAAGTCGAAGAACAGGGTTTCTGCGCACCTTTTGCCCTCGTCGTAGCAGGAGCGCGGACCGAACGGATTGACGTTGCCCCAGTAGGATTCCGGCTGCGGATGGACGTGCGGATCGCCATAGACCTCGGATGTGGAAGCCTGGAAAATCTTGATCCCGCGCTGTCTTGCCAGTTCGAGCAGGTTAAGCGCGCCAAGCACACTGGTTTTCATAGTCTGTATGGGATCAGCCTGATAGTGCTGCGGCGAGGCAGGGCAAGCCAGATTGTAGATCTCGTCGACTTCGGCAGCGACAGGCAAGGCAACGTCCTGCCGGACAAATGTGAATTTGGGGTCGGACGTGAGGTGCTCGATGTTGCTGAGACGGCCCGTCAATAAGTTATCGAGGCAGAGCACCTCACGTCCTTGTGAGAGCAACCGCTCGCACAGATGTGACCCTAAAAACCCAGCACCACCCGTGACCAGAACACGCCGCGGGGTGAGTGCTGACCGCAAGACGCGACGTTCGCTTGATCGCGCTTCGTCGATAGATGTTACGAACGCCGAATGAATTTTCGTCATTTCAACCCAAATGCCTCCGCTATACTCGTGCGCACCTTCCTTAAGGATGGCTTGCCGAGGAATCTTCTTGCTTTTAAACAATGGCCGTTTTCTTACGAGAAGCGTATTATGACTGAGGCGCACTATGTTTCTTTTCGTAAATAGGCGACATTCTCTTCATAACCTCGTTATATTAACCCTGATGAAGGTTGTCGTTGTCGTCGGGTTCATAAAGTTATCTTGGGATGCATTTTTTCATTTGCCCTGTCAGATTTGTGCAGGCCTGCCCGCCTGTGCTTCATTTGAAGCCTGTCCCACCGCGCCGCTTGCCACGGAGCGCGGTACACCACATAGTTGAAGCGGGCTGGGGCGTACCGATTCGGGGTAGGCGCCAAGCATGGGAAAGCACGAGGACGCGCCGGGAAAGCTGGCACCGCAATCAGGTCGCGAGCGGAGGCGTTGGCCTCGCGACACTGAGCCTCGCGACGAGGCAGCTCCGCTCCGTCCACCAGTACTTGAGCCTTTGGTTTTTTCGACCCGTTTGTTGGCGCTGGAGGATCAGTTTCCTGCCTGGCAACTGTACGTGGCGCCTCTGGTCGATACTCGGCTGCCGGACGACAAGTCCCTCAGGGACGGCTTCCCCGCCCAGCACGTAGCCTGGAATCTCGGCCGCATGATCATCGTCCAACTAGACACGCCGGCCCACAGTTACATGCGATCGGCCGCCAAGCTTCGATCGAGCTCCATCGACCATTGGTGCGTCGTGTTGCGGCGCAGAGGCTTGTCATGGACGGAGGTTGACGGTCGCGTTGTCGAAAGCCAGCCCGGCGCTGTCGAACTCAGATCCCTGGGCTATCCGTTTCGTGGGCGGACCACGGATTCCGAATGCCTCTGCCTCTATTTGCCACGCGATCTCTTCACCGACGTGTTGGCGCCATTCGACGCGAGGAACAATTCGGTTCTGTCCGGCAATTTTGCCACGCTCCTGGCGGACTATATCAATGCCGTTGAAGCACGGTTGCGCAGTTTGAGGGCCGAAGATTTGCCCCAGGTCGTCCAGGCAACCCGCGACATGATCGTTGCCGGCCTTGGATCGCCGTCGGACCACAAAGCCGCTTTCGAACAGTTGACGGGGGTCGCGCTTATGGAGCGCGCACGCCGGTTCGTCCAGAGCTACCTCGACGCGCCGGATCTTGGACCGGAAAAGATATGCCGAGCGCTCGGCGTCTCCCGGTCACGTCTTTACCAGCTGTTCGAGCCCAGCGGCGGCGTTGTGCACTACATCCAACGGCGACGGCTGCTGGCGGCTCACGTTGCGCTGAGCGATCATGTGGATATCCGGCGTATCATCGACATTGCCGAAGCTGTCGGGTTCAGTTCGTCGGCGAACTTCAGTCGAGCCTTCAGCAAGGAATTCGGCTACAGTCCGCGGGAGGCACGCAATGCCGAATCTGGCCGCTATCCCGCGCATCCGGCATCGTTTGCCGAAGCAGAGAAGGTCGTGTCTTTCGAAGATTGGCTGAAGGCGCTGGGGAGCTGATTTGGCAGACTCGCCCCTCAGTTGACCAGCAGTACCAAGTCCGGATGCAGCTTTTTCAGGTTGGGCAACGATTTCGATTGCCAGGGAATGGTTGACGTCCCGCGTATCGTGAGACGGATGCCGGGAAGTTTGCGAGCGCCAATGGTAAATTTTGCCAGGAGATTGATGCCGGATGAGTTGAGAAACTGAAGGTCGGTCAAATGCACGGTGATCGCGGGAGGTTCTGAAGCGAGAATTTCCGTCAGCAAGGCCAGAATAGGCGCATATGCCTCGGAACTGGCCAGCCGCATGATACCATCGAAATAGATATCGTTTCCCTCCGTCCACACCCGGTAGTCATCCGTCTTGATTTCCATGGCTTAAGTCGTTCCCGCTAATTATGGGTTTGGGAGATTGGAATAGAAGCATAGGTTTCCAGGCAGATTCGGCCGTTCTCGTCCGTCGGGCTGAACATCCACGCCAGGCGCGCGCCATAGTCGCTCATCAAGGTCAGCAGGCCGAGGCCCGAACCGGATATCTCAGGGTCTGCTGCATTGGCTTCGATGCGCTGGATCAGGAGTTCCCCCGGGTCGCCAACAGTGATCTGTGACAATAGGCCCTGGAAATCGAACGCGACGTCGCCCTCGACCACATTCGATACCTTTATCTTGAAATTCTCCCTGTCCATCGTAGCCTCGATCATGATTTCGCCAAGAGCGCGAAACTTGATGGCATTTTCAATGAGTTCGTTGGTGAGATAGCCGATGCTATGTCGTACCTCGTTGTACTCGTTTCGAGACGAATGCAGGCGCACAGCGAAAACGTTGGCGATGAAGTCTGACGTTGTGGCACAATGATGCCAGCTGATCTCGATGGGCCCGTCGAATAGGCGCACGCGGTTGAGCCAGCCATCCATATCGATGGCCACGTCAGCCCTGCCAAAGAGCTTAGTCATCTATCTGTGCCTCATGATCACGAGTGTGATGTCATCGTGGATCTTTTGGGTTCCGATATGGGCCATCAGATCCTCGATAATTCCAGTCTTGATCTCCTCGGCGCTGCCCCCATAGTGGTCACTTGCACTCTTGCAAAGCCCTTCCAGACCAAACAACGTGCCCTCTTGGCTCTCTGCCTCCGTAACACCGTCCGTATGCAGCACTATCACATCGCCCTGGTGGAAGGGAATCTCGCGCGTCGCTATGAAAGACCTGATGTCCTGTTGGAGACCGATGGGTAGACCGAGATCGCTTGTATCGATACGCTCGACTTTGCCTTCCCCACGAAGGACGAGAACTTCCTCGTGCTGACCCGATAAGGTCACCCGCTTATCTCGGAAATCGAGAAAGGCCAGGGAGAGATGTTTGTCGGTGTTGGTCCGCTCGATGTTCTTGTAGATCGCCCGGTTGAGCCGGTCCAGGAACTGTTTTGGTTCTTCATCACCGGTCTCCTGGAGGGCGCGCGCGACCGACTGGACCATCAGCATCAATACGCCGCTCGCCAAACCGTGGCCAGTGACATCGCCGATGCCGATCTTGACGTGCGCTCCGTCCTGCAGAACGTCATAATAGTCACCGCCGACCTCGTCGGCCGGCCGCATATAGGCAGCAATTTCCACGTCCGGAATCGCCTCCAATTCGCATGGTCTCGGCAGGACCATCATCTGGATTTGCTTGGCGACCGCTAGCTCAGCGCCTAGCCGCACATTTTCATCCCTGAGCTTGTCGTTAAGCGCGGAGATCTCCTCATTGGCGCCTTCGAGTTCCTGGGTTCGCACCTCAACGAGCTGCTCGAGATTTTCGGTATGATAGCTGATCTGTTCGGCCATACGGTTGAATGCCGATCCGGCCTCGCCAACCTCATCGCGCGTCGGGATGTTGACCCTGACGGAATAGTCTTTTGTTTGAAGCCGCCTGGCGGCGCCTGCAAGAGCGCTAAGGCCGGCTGTTATGCGCTTCGAGATGCCCAACACCGCGGCAAACACAATAAGCAATGACACAGCAATGGCGGCGGTCTGGTAGATGAGGATACGGTTTGTCGCGCGCGAGATGCTCTTCTGGGCGGCAAACAAGGAGGCGTAGATTTCCCGTTCGGGAACAACGATTCCAAGCGACATCGTTTCAGATATCACGGGCCCCGAGTTCCAAAGATTGGTCGGGTGCAATCGTTCAAGAACCACAATGTAGGGCACGTTCTCGCCCTGCTTGGCGAGCAGAACATGCTGGATCACGCCACCATTGTTGCGGTCGAGCGGCAGTGAGGCGATGGCTGGCTGAGTGCTTTCACGAAGCGATCGCTTTAAGCTGGTGACGCCTTGCGTGCCCGTGTCGTTGGAGGAGGTCAGTCCGATAACGGTTTCGCCAGTCGGATTGATCGCGACCACGTTGCCGTTCGACATTGTAAGGAAGCCGAACCCGGTTTGGGCGATTTTTACATTCTCGACGATCTCTGCAAGTTGATCGAGCGTGATGTCTGCCCCGGCCGTTCCGGCAATGCCCTTTCGATCCCGCGTCCACAAGGGATTGAAGAAGCTGACGATCAGTTTCCCGGTAATCGCATCGGTATAGGGCGCGGTCTGCGTGATATCGGTGGCGACCGGCCGCGAGGCTTGATCCCCAGCCCATTGTTGCCATGAACCGTAGATCCCCGGAAAGAAGAACTCCCAAAAGTCTGCCTTGTTGTGGCCAGGATAAAGACGGTCGAAGGTCTGAGCCTGGTTTGTGTAAGGCGCCGTACGGAAGATCGGGCCCTCCTTGGGGCCGATAAAGTACATCTGCAGCTTGGACGATCCGCTGGCCAAAAGGCTGGGAGCGACGAGGTCCAGGACAGCGCTGGCCTCGATCTCTTCCTTAACGGCGGGCAATGGCTTGTGGTCGGCGTCGAGCATATAACCCCAGACGCTCACAACCGACGGCGCCCCGGGCAGATTCTGTGCCCATCCTCCTTGCGGGTTATAGACTACTTCCACGGCCTGGGGAGCTTGCCGCGCCAAAGTCGCACCGACTTGTTCCTGCCTGGCCGGATCGTCCATCTGCGCCTGCAGTACGCCGGCCAGGGTTTTTACGTCCGCATGCACCCGGTCAAGCAGGAGATCGACGCGCGATGCCGTGGATTCGGCATAGGAGCGCAAATACGCCTGATTCGCCGTCGCCAGTCCTGCACCGACTTCGGATGTGGCGTCCCGCGAGAGGTTCTGTACATTCCAGAGCGCCAGCCCTCCGCTGACGACGAGGTCGAAGAGCACGGCGCCACCGACGACTAGGACGAATTTCGCCCGAAAGGAGCGCAGACCGAAGCGTGGCGGGCGCTCATCGACAACGATCATGACGGCTTTCGCCCCGATGCCACCCAAATTGGCCAGCCGGCGTAGCCCTTGGGGTGGAGCGCTGCAAAAATATGGTCCTGGAAGCCCTGTCGAAAACGCCTGATCCAGTCAGGATCGTCACCGCGTCTGGTCGCCATGTCACCGGCATAGACGGTTTGCCAAGCAGCAACGATGTCTGCGAAGTCCTGCGGATCGCCGTCGCCATTGCTGACCATGAAGGATTCGACGCGAATATCCTCCAGTCCCGCTTCTGCCAGATATCGCCGGCTCTTAGGCCCAAGCTCCACGTCCATCTCGAAATACTTGAAAAGGACCGCCACCTCATTGTAGGTCCATTGGATGCTCTCGGCGCGCGGTTCGCCGAGACAGTGCGAGTTCTTCTCATTCGTGATATAGACGCGCCCGCCTGGTCTGCATATTCGATAGAGTTCCTTGAGGATCAACTCCGGCCGATTGAATATCTGCAGCGAGTGCCGGCAGGTGACCAGGTCGAATTGGTTTTCGTCGAGCAACATTTCCGATGCGTCGCCATACGTGTATTCAACACCCCGGATATCGAAGGTCGCCGCAACGTCGCGGGCGTAAGCCAGGCTGGATCTGGAATGGTCGAGGGCAACAATCCGTGACGGCTGGAATTCCCTTTGCACAAGCACGACGAAATCACCAATGCCGCAGCAGATATCGGCCATCACGATGCCGGGCTGCATGCCGTGTCGCGGCAAGATCGTGCGCTCATGGCGCCAGGTCATCTTAGTCTGAGTTCGCAGGATCGGGATAAAACTGCCTTCCTCAAGAAAACTCTGCCCGGGATAGAACTTGCTATCGTATTCCTCGACCGTGATGTTTGGCTCAAGTGCGTTCAGGCGACCAAACTTTCGCGTCGTCCACCCGACGACGCTTGATGTGACGACGACAAATTTGAGATCCGGTCGGGCACGACAAGCATCCAGGATGACGCGCGCGAATGCATGAAAGGCGGTATTATTCATTTGTGTCAGGCGCCGAATGTTCACATACAGAACGCCGCGAACGCGAATGATCGCGTCCTTCAGAAGTGTCAGGCTTGGCGCAAGCTCGTCGATCGATTGGGGTCGAATGACTCCGGCAAGTGAGAACTCCTGATTGTTGAGGTCGTATTGCGCTTTGAAACGCGGCGCCAAGTCATACGGATTCATTTGGCGAATCCTCAAACGGGAGGTCGACGATGAGCTTGATTTTGCCCGTGGCGACGTCCTCGAGCGACAGGGCCGCATCGTGGTCAACGGTCAATGCCAAGAGGAGGACGTCCCGGCTGGGCGCCAGATCGCCGGGCACCGAGTTCATGTATCGTGACTTTGCGTCGGGTCCGGCGATCTGGAAGATGGCGTTACCATAGAACTGTCGTTCCTCCGGCGTGCTGGGGAAGGTCAGTTCGATCCTGTCGACTTGACCTTTGCACGATACTTTGCACGTCAATTCGCCGTCAGGGTGACGCGTGCGGAAGGCGACCTCCAGCAATTCGTTCGCCACTGCGGAAAACAGGTTGGAATGTCGAGCAGAGTCGGACCTGTTGTGGCTGATCATGCGCGCCAGATACGTCGACATTTGATCACAGTATCGCCACGTCGAAAGGAAAGCCTTGATCTCCATGTCAACCTGGATCACGGGCCGAAACTCGGTGTCGTTGGAAACTGCACTCATTGACCATTCTCCGTCGGTATCCATTTGCGATGGGACGCCTGGAACGATGAAACGCATTATAGCTATCGCATCGCCTCCCACCCGACAGGCTAAGTTTGCTCTCTCTTTTTATGCTGTGATGGCCGCCGAGCGCTTGGCGAACGCACGCGCTGCATCAGCCCCCATGGGGCGACCAAGAAGAAACCCTTGTACGCAATCACAACCTTCCTTCTTCAGCCAGCTACTCTGGCCTGGTGTCTCGACGCCTTCGGCGGTGACACTGATTCCAAGGCCGTGGGCCAACCCTATTATCGATCGCACGATCGTTCGACTTTTCAGATCTGTTTCCAAGTCGTTTATAAAATATTGATCGATTTTAATCGTGTCGAAAGGAAAATTCTTTAGATAGCTCAACGAAGAATAGTACATTCCGAAGTCATCTAACGATATTTTGACGCCCAAAACATTAAGGGTGTTTAGTGTGTCAAGATTGTCAATCGTTTTCTCGAGAAGCACTGTTTCGGTTATTTCCAGCTCCAACCGGTCGGCCCTTATCCCGACGGCATCGATGACCTGAGCAACCGTATCGGTCAGGGAACCGCGGAGGAACTGCGCTGGAGACAGGTTCACCGCGACCGTCAGTGATCGCGGCCATGTAAGGGCCTGCCGGCATGCTTCCTCAAGCGCCCACCGTCCGATTTTGTCCATAAGCCCATCTGCTTCGGCGATCGGAATGAAGACACTGGGCGGGATGGTCCCGATCTCCGGGTGGTTCCAACGCAGCAGTGCTTCGAAACCGACCACCATCGACGGCGGGCGAAACAGCGGCTGGTACAGCAAGTAGAGTTCACCCCGCTCAAGTGCCGTTCGCAGGCCGCGCCTCAGATTTTCGCGCTGTTCAAGCATAAGCAACATCGAGCGATTGAAGATTCGGGCGCAGCCGCGTCCGTCCCTTTTTGCCGCATAAAGAGCGATGTCCGCGGCTTTCATAAGTTCCTCGCTGTCGGTCCCATGATCGGGTCCGAAGCCAATTCCGATACTGGCACCGATAAATACGGAGATGTCATTGAGGACGAACGGCGACTTCAGTGTCTGGATCAATGATGCGGCGAGGCGTTCGGCTGCGGCCGGTTGTTCCTTTCCCGCCTGAAGAACCGCGAATTCGTCACCAGCGTACCGATAGGCGGATTCACCATCCTTCAGTATGTCCTGGATGCGTGCCGCCGCTAGCTGAAGCAGCGTGTCGCCTGCTCCGTGGCCGAGCGTGTCATTCACGGCTTTGAACTCGTCCAGGTCGATTTGCAAAAGGGCTGCCTTCTCCATCGACGCATCGACAGCCATAAGGACTTGCTGTAGCCGTTCGCTGAACCGCCGCCTGTTCTCCAGCCCCGTCAAAGCATCATGCGTTGCCTGGTGCAGGAGCATTGTGTGCTCCTTTTCCTTTGCAGCCATCTGGTCATCGGTTACCTCATCCAACTCGCGTATTGCGATGCCGTTGGCAGCCTCGAATAGCTCCGCTGAATGCGGCGGGTCGTCGGGCGAGCGGCGAAGATTGACTTCCTTCGGCGATGCACCGTGAAGTACGCGAACAAGTTCGTGCCTAAGCTCCGCATCGAGAAAACTAGGGTAAAGATCCCAAATGTACGCGCCAGTTTTGACAACTCTTCCCCGCAACCTCTCAAGGCTTGCTGAAGCGTGGGTGAGGCGAAAGTCGCCATCGTAGAAGGATACGAGGTCGTTCGTATTGCTCAAATGGCTCGCGAGGCGCGCATCGCTGACCGACGACGACTCGATTGAGGAAGATTGCCTTGCACTCCAACGTATTGCACTCTGGAGCCAGCTCGATAAACCGCAAAATCGTGGCATCACCTCATTTTATAAGCTGCGAGGCAAAAGTAAAAAGTTAAATGAGCCGCCAGCCTTCCGTGATCACGCCATACCGACTGCCTCAATCTTTGCTAGCTTGGTTCTGCGGCGGACCTGATTTCCGCTTTGCCGGCGCTTATTTCCGGCCATGAGCATTTTCGAAAAGGCCTCGCCCGCGGCCCGGCTTAAAACCGCCAGGGGTGGGACTGTCCGCAACGATCAGTTTCGATTTCAACCTCGCCAAGGATCATAATACGTCAGAAGGGTCATGCCGTGCCAAAACCCGAAATGCATGACCGGGGTTTCGCCTCAAGGATACGTCATCAAGATCGAGGTCAGCTACGGTGCCGACCCAGTCCTGCTGGCCGTAAATATGGCCCAACTCAAGCAGCCCTACTTTGACGACCTCGGATTCGCGCCTTCCGAGATTCCCTGCCTCAACCTTGAGGAGGCGATCGGCGAAAAGGTGCGCGCGGCGTTCCAGCGGCCGGGGCATCATTTATGGCCTGGGACTGACTTCAGGGCGCATTCCCTCGGGCTCTGATCTCGATGCGATTTTGATATCGGACTGCGAAATCGTGGTAATTGTGACTCAGTCCCTAGTTTCCTTGGGGGCAAGTCTCATTTTGCGGGTATTTACACTTCGTGGGCTATGGCGAATCTCATACCGTGCGCCCATGGACTTCGCAGGACTTCATCACGTTTTGGCCATCTCACGGCAGCTTGCTGCTTCTAGTCGAGACGGAAAGCATTTTGGAGTTGGCACATCCTCACTGTTGACGGCCGCAGCTATTGGGTCCGTTCTGGTACTTGGCGGCTGCGCGAAGCCGTCACCCCTGGTGCGTGCCACGGGAACGAGCCTGGTCGCGTCCGAGACAGCGCTCGCGTTTCCGGCACCTGGCGGCCCGACCATCACTGCAGTTCTGGAGCGGCGGTTTGGCAATGCGATGCAGCAGGACATCCTGCTGGCAACTTCGGCGCACACGCCGGGCCAGAACATGTTGCGAGTGCAGTTCTTCGGACCGGTCGACACTTCTGTCGCCGGAGAAAGCCGACTACGCGAAGGCTACCTTCCCCTTGGCGAAGTTGGCTCGGAGATGCGGCAGATGTTGCCGGGCATCCGCATGCAACGTTCGCCTTACTACGTGCAGAACAAATATGGACCATTCGGCTATGCCGCGGGTCGCACCGCGTCGGGCGATACCTGTCTCTATGCCTGGCAACGCATCAGTTCGACCGGGGTGACGCAGACCTGGGTCGGCCACAAGGGTTCGATCCAGGTCCGCCTGCGGCTCTGCGACAAGAATGCACCCGAGCAAAGACTTCTCGAGGCCATGTACGGCTACACGATCACGTCGTATTTCAAGACGCGCAGCTGGAATCCCTATGGCGACCCCGTCGCGCCGGAAGCGTCGCTGGGCAAACCCGGGCAGCCGATCTATCCGGTCGGTGTTTCGCGCTTCGAAACTGTAACCACGCCGCCTGCAGTACGGGCACCGCGTCGCACTCGCAGCATACAACGGCAGGCTTCGACTGAGCCGGCGCGTGAGTTGCCTGCGGCGATGGGGCCGATCGTGCCGCCGCCGCCGGGATCGCAGAGTGCCGATTCCGAGCTGCCGGCTGCTATGGTTCCAGCACCCGCGACACCGACTGTGCCTGCGGACGTCGCCAGTAAAAGCACAGTGCCGATTGTTCCGCCGCCACCGTGCGTCCCGAGCGACGCGACAGGTAGCTGCAATTGAATATCCTACACCATTCGTTAACCGTCACCATGAGTAGGTGGACGGACAGCAAGTCGATATCAACCATTGCGTGTTCCAGTGCGTTGCCAGCCGTGTGGCGTGCCGCTCCTTCGAAGGAAGCGCACACCCGGTTCGCAATCGGCGGCGCAGTGGTGCGATCGACCGGTGGCCGGCAGGGCGTCCGAAGACAAAGGCGCATTGAATGCAGAAATTCCTGACCATTGTGCAATGGGCGTTCGCGTCCATATGCGTGATCACGATGGTGACGCTGCCCATCAGCCTGGAAACCCAGCTGGTTGCCGGCACCTGCGTGCTCCTTGCCATGATGGTGCTCAAGCTGATCCGGCCCGATGGTATCTGGCGTCTGGTGGCGCTTGCCTTCGGCACCGCCATCGTGATGCGCTACGTCTACTGGCGCACAACGAGCACGCTCCCCCCGGTCAACCAGCTGGAAAACTTCATCCCTGGCTTTCTGCTCTATCTGGCGGAAATGTACAGCGTGATGATGCTGGCGCTCAGCCTTTTCGTCGTTGCGCTGCCGCTGGCACCGCGCCCGTCACGCGCCAATTTCAATGACCGTCTGCCTTCCGTCGACGTCTTCATTCCCACCTACAATGAAGACCCCGAGTTGCTGGCCAACACGATGGCCGCTGCCAAGGGCATGGATTATCCGGCCGACAGGCTGCACGTCTGGCTCCTCGATGATGGCGGCACGGTTCAGAAACGCAACTCGGACAAGATAGCCGACGCCAACAATGCAGAACGGCGGCACGCTCAACTGCAGAGGCTGAGCGCCGAAATGGGCGTGACCTATCTGACCCGCGATCGCAATGAGCACGCCAAGGCAGGCAACCTCAACAACGGACTGGCACAGTCAACGGGCGAACTTGTCGCTGTGTTCGATGCGGACCATGCGCCGGCGCGTGATTTTCTCAAGGAGACCGTCGGTTATTTCGACGAAGATCCCAGGCTCTTTCTCGTCCAGACCCCGCACTTTTTTCTCAATCCCGATCCGGTTGAACGAAACCTGAGAACTTTCGAAAACATGCCGTCCGAGAACGAGATGTTCTACGGCATCATCCAGCGCGGTCTCGACAAATGGAACGCCGCGTTCTTCTGCGGATCGGCTGCGGTGCTGCGACGCGCGGCCCTTATGGAAACCCAGGGTTTCAGCGGCGTCAGCATTACCGAAGACTGTGAGACGGCCATCGAACTGCATGCGCGCGGATGGCACAGTGTCTATGTCGACAAGCCGCTGATCGCCGGATTGCAGCCGGCGACCTTCGCCAGTTTCATCGGCCAGAGAAGCCGTTGGGCGCAAGGCATGATGCAGATCCTGCGGTTTCGATTCCCGCTTTTCAAGCGGGGTCTCTCGATACCACAGCGTCTGTGCTATATGTCATCGACGCTGTTCTGGCTGTTTCCGTTCCCGCGCACGATCTTTCTGGTCGCGCCGCTGTTCTATCTGTTCTTCGACCTGCAGATATTCACCGCCTCCGGCGGCGAGTTCATGGCCTATACGCTCACCTATATGATCGTGAACCTGATGATGCAGAACTACCTCTATGGCGCCTTCCGTTGGCCATGGGTCTCGGAGTTGTATGAGTATGTGCAGACGGTCCACCTGCTTCCAGCTGTAATCTCGGTGATCCTCAACCCGCGCAAGCCGACGTTCAAGGTCACTGCAAAGGACGAGTCCATCGCGACAAGCCGACTTTCCGAAATCGGCAAACCGTTTTTCGCCATTTTCGGCATCCTGCTCATCGGCGTGGTGGTGACCGTCTGGAAGGTCTACGCCGAGCCGTTCAAGGCCGACGTGACACTGGTGGTGGGCGGCTGGAACCTGATCAACCTGATCATGGCTGGCTGCGCGCTGGGCGTCGTCTCCGAGCGGGGAGAGCGCGCCGCCACGCGAAGGGTCAAGGTTAGCCGTCGTTGCGATTTCGAGGTCGCCGGCAAATGGCTTCAGGGCACGATCGAGAATGTATCGGCCAATGGCGCGCGGGTGCTGGTATTCGGCGCTGATATGGACGAGCTGGCCAAGGACGCCAAGGGGGGCATTCGCTTCAAGTTGTTCGCTGACGGTACGGAAGCCGTGTTGCCGGTCACCATTCGAAACTTCGAGCGGACCACGGATAGCATTGCTGTCGGCTGTCTCTACATGCCGACCGAAGCCGTACACCACCGGCTCGTTGCCGATCTGATCTTCGCGAATTCAAAGCAGTGGGAACAGTTCCAGCTCTCCCGCAGGGGAAATCCGGGCCTGCTGTGGGGGACGTTCTGGTTCCTGCGGCTGGCGATTTTCCAAACCTGCCGAGGCCTGATTTACTTCTGGCGCGATATGCGCGGCCGCACCGGCGGCGAGCCCTTCGGCAAGCTTGCGGAGAAGCGGCAATGAGGGCCGGTTTTGCACCGCTTGCCTTGCTTCTGCTGTCTGCGTCGCAGGCAATCGCCCAGACAAGCCCGTTCGATATGTCCTCCGAAAAGCCGGTCGTTTCGGCGCCCGCCAAGCCAACCGCGCCGATACCCGTTGCGCCGGCAGATTTGGCACCCGCACAGAGTGATACCAAACCGGTCGCCGCTGCGTCTGAGGTCCAGACGCCGGCGCGACGCTACATCGTTCCGTTCGCCGAGCTTGTGTTCCCGGGAGAATACTCGCAGCGTTCCTGGTCGATCTTTCTGACGCCCGAACAGGCCACGTCGAAGTCGGAGTTTCATCTAGGCTATCAGAACGCCGTCATGGTCGCCCCCGAGGCATCGCGCTTGAAAGTGTCGATCAACGGCAGCATGCTGGTCGATGCACCAATTGCTTCATCTGACGACCCGTCCGAAATGTCGGTCGGCATTCCGGCAAAGCTTCTCCACGCCGGGCTAAATGATATCACCATATCCGCGGTGCAGCGGCATCGCACTGATTGCACGATCGAATCGACCTACGAGTTGTGGACTCAGGTCGACACCAGCAGAACTTTTCTGTCGTTTGACGGACCGGATGCCGGTCGCTGGAAGCGGGTCGAGGACCTGCGCGCGATCGGCGTGGACGAGAACGGCGCGACGACCTTCAACCTGATCGTGCCCTCGATGGGACAGACCGTCTCGACATCGCCGGCAGTGCGTCTAGGCGAAGCCCTGGCCCTGATGGCCAATATGCCGAACCAGTCATTTGATGTCAGCGAGGCCGGGGCACCACCCCCCAGGTCTGGCATGGCGACCATCGTTCTGGGGCCGGCCTCCGAACTATCAAAGGTCCTGGCGACAATTCCCACTGGCGCCGAGGCAGGGCCAATAGCGACTTTGGTTGACGACCCCCGGCTTGGTCCTTCGACCCTGGTCATCAGTGGTCCAAATTGGCAAGCCATCGATTTGGCGATCGATGACATTGCCAAGCAGGTCGATCGGCCGAGCAGCAGCCTGCGGACCAGCCTTTCTACCCGTGCTTGGCGGACGCCTGACGTGCCTATGCTGGTAACCGCCAGCAGTTTGAAATTTTCCGAACTTGGCGTGAATACTCTGGAATTCGCCGGACGCAGGGTGCGCACCGATTTTGCGGTGGGCGTGCCATCGGACTTCTATGCCGAGGCCTATGGCGAAGCGACCATCCTGCTGGATGCCGCCTATTCGCAGGATGTCCTGCCGGGAAGCCACATTGACGTGTATGTCAACGACAACATCGCCGCGACGGTGCCGATCACCACCTCCGGCGGCGAAATCCTGCGTCATCTGCCCATCAAGGTGACGATGCGGCATTTTAGGCCAGGCGATAACACCATAGCGCTCGAAGCCGTCCTGATGACCCAGGCCGATGCGACCTGCGCGCCAGGCGCGACGGCACAGGGCAGCCAGCGTTACGTTGTTTTCGACAGCTCCGAGTTCGTCATGCCTGCCTTTGCGCGCATCGCCAGGACGCCCAACCTTGCCGCAATCAGTGGAACCGGTTTCCCCTACAGCCGATCTGAATACGCGATCCCGATGATCATGGATCGGACCCAGTCGGAGACCGTTTCCGCTGGGCTGACGCTGATGGCGCGCATGTCGGTGGCTGCCGGACGCCTGATACCAGTCGATTCTTCGACTGCGGCGGCTGCGGTAGGCGATAGGAACGCACTTTTCGTCAGTGCGATTTCGCAAGTGCCGCCGGCGGTGCTGGCGCAGGTAGGCGTTTCGAATGAAACCTCCTCCACCTGGGGCGAGAGCGTTGCCTCCATTCGGCCGAACACTGAAGCGACATTTGACCAATGGCGGGAAAAGCTGCGTGGCAGCGGCTGGCGCGGTCAGATCAGCTCGCTTCAGGATTGGATGAATCGCACTTTCAACATCTCCACCAATACCTTTCGCATCTTTCCGGGGCCTGCTGCCGAATTCACCCCACAGGGCAGTGCCAGTCTGGTGGTTGCCCAGGAAGCAAGTCCGACTGGCGACGGCACCTGGACGCTCGTTACCGCCCCGACCGTCGGCGCGCTCCGTGACGGGGTCCGTTCGCTGACACAACAGGACACATGGCGGCAGCTGGCAGGGCATATCACGACGGTGGACTCCGGTGACGACAAGGTTGAGACGGTTAACGTCACGCGGTTCGATTTCGTCGAGACGCAGCCGTTTTCGCTGTCGAACTACCGCCTCATCATTGCGAATTGGCTGTCTGCCAATGCGCTGTCCTATGCGGTCATTCTGACCCTGCTGTCGATCCTGCTGGGCTTCGCCACGGCCGGTCTCCTGGGATCACTAGGCAGGAAAAAGTGAGGTGCTCAGCGCGATATTTCCTTCTGCTTCTTGCCGTGGTGGTTCCGGTTGTGACGATACAAACCCAGCAGGCCCGAGCGGCTGGCACAATAACGCCCAAGGAATGGAACCTTTACAGGGAAAAGTTCCTCGACCCGGCAGGGAGAATCGTCGACAACGCGAATGGAAATATCAGCCACAGCGAAGGACAGGGATACGGACTGCTATTGTCTTACCTTGCCGACAACCGGGGTGATTTCGATCGCATCTGGGCGTTTACCCGCACGGATATGCTGGTGCGGGACGATGGATTGGCTGCGTGGAAATGGGACCCTGCCGCGGTCCCGCATGTTACCGACACCAACAACGCCACCGATGGCGACCTGCTGATCGCCTACGGCTTGGCGCTTGCCGGCTCTGCCTGGCATCGCCCCGATCTTACCGGCGCGGCCACTGCCATTGCCACCGCGCTCACTGCCGGAGGCTTGGAAACGCTGGGCGATCTCTTACTGCTCAAACCTGGAAATTCGGGTTTCGGAGCAGGCGAACGAGCGGATGGTCCGGTGGTTAACCCATCCTATTGGGTGTTCGAGGCGCTCCCGGTTATGGCCGAACTGGTGCCGGACGGCCCTTGGGTTGAGCTCGCCGACAATGGCAAGGCCCTGCTTGCCGGCAGCATGAAGACCGGTCCATCCAGCCTTCCGCCGGATTGGGTTTCATTGAAGGCCAGACTCCGGCCTGCCGATGGATTTCCCCAAGAATTCAGTTACAATGCCGTTCGCATCCCACTTTATCTCGTTCGCGCTGGAAGTCGCGACCGGGCATTGCTGGAGCCATTCGTGGCACAGATGCAGGATGCTGAAGGACGCGTCCGTGTCGTCGACATCGCGACGGGGCAAACGCGGCAGCTGCTTGCCGATGCCGGCTATAGGATCATCCCGGCTCTGGTGTCATGCGTGCTTGATGGAACGCGATTGCCCGACGACATGCAGTTATTCACGCCGACCGACTATTATCCCTCGACCCTCCAGTTGCTGGCGCTCTCCTATGCGCGGAGCCATCATCCGGAGTGCCTATGAAACCGGTGGTCTTCATAACCGCCGGCGTCGTCGCGCTCGGCGCGGTCATCCTCCGAAACGGCGGCTATTTCGATGCCGCCCCGCCATCGATGTCCGGCACGACGCGGAACGCCGTCGCTGAAGGCCAATCCCAGGCGGGATACTCGCAACCGACCACGGTTGCACAATCGGCTCCCGCGCCGACGGTTCCGACAACGGCCAAAGCCCGACCGGCTTCGCCGCCGCCGAAGGTTGACGAGACAGCGCTCCGCTATTTTGCCGCCAAAGGCGACACCAGACGGCTGGAGGCGGAGATTGCGAGGCTGAAGGCACTCTATCCGGAATGGAGTCCGCCGGAAAATCCACTGGCTCTGCGCCAAGAGGGCGACCCGCAGCTCGACCGGATGTGGAAGCTCTATTCCGAAGGCAAGCTCGCCGAGGTTCGCAAGGCCATTGCCGACAGGCAGAGCGCGCAGGCCGGCTGGCAGCCTCCTGCGGACCTGCTCGACAGGCTGGCCGTGGCGGAGGCCAGGGAGCAGCTCGTCAATGCTTCCGATCTCAAACAATATGATGCCGTGATCCGCATAGGCTCCACCAATGCAAGCTTGCGGACCTGCGGCGATGTCGATGTCTTGTGGCGGGTGGCGGAAGCCTTCGCGCACACCAGCCGAGAGGATCGGGCTCGCGATGCCTATCTCTTCGTCCTCAACAATTGCAAGAAGCCCGAGGAACGCGTCGCCACGATCCAGAAGGCACTGCCACTTCTGTCGCGTCCGAATCTCGATCAGCTTCTAGCGACGGAACAGAAGGCAGCCGATGGCAAGGGCGAGTTTGCAACCGTTCGGAGCGACATCGCCAGGCAAAGCCTGGCCAATGTCGATGCCGACCCAAAACTTGTCGTTGCGCCGGCCGACATTGCGACGGTCGAAACGCTTGCCAGGGACGGAGGGCTGGTTTCCGACGATTTGCTGCTGGGATGGTACCATGTGCGCCGCAACAATCCCCAGGATGCGGAGACCTGGTTTCGCAAGGCCCATGATAAGGAAAACACCGCCGGCGCTTCGCAGGGACTGGCATTGGCCCTGATCAAGCTGAAACGCCCCGCGGATGCCGAGGACGTGCTCTATCAATGGCGCAATACAAACGATGACGTGAGGCGCGTTTATCTGGCGGCGGTCGCAAACCTGCTGGCCGTCACGCCGCCGGCTCCGCTGAGCGCTGAGGTGCTGCAGCGGATGGTGCAAGAAGTCTACGCAACCAAGGATGCTGCGTCCGCGCAGCAGCTTGGCTGGTATGCTGATGGATTGAATCAGTCGCAGACAGCGGCGCAGTGGTTCAAGCTTGCGTTGGACTGGAAGCCCGATGACGAGCCGTCCGCATACGGCCTGACACTGACACGCTGGAAGATCGGAGACAAGGCTGGTGCGCGGGAGGTACAGGCCGCCTGGGTGGGGAGATCCGAGCGCATACCGACGGTCGGCGAGCGTAGCATCGAGACCGCTGCCGTCGGCAAGGGCGCGGGCAGGGGTGCTCGGGCACGCCCGCGGACAACACAAGGTGAGGCTGATGCGCAGGCAAACAGCAACCAGGACAATGTACCGGAGAGGTCGGTCGCAAGGGCTAGACAGCAGGCGCGCGGTTGCTCGAGTACCATCGACCCGGCCACACTTTCACCGGACCAGGCGCTGACGCGCGGCTGGTGCCTAATGGGCGCGAATCGGCCGATGGAGGCGGTTGCCGCCTTTGAAGTGGCCCTGCACGGTACCAGCAAGACCCGCACCGACGCTGCCTACGGACAGAGCTTGGCCTATCTACGCGCCGGGTTGTCGGACATGGCCGCGGTTGCGGCGGCCAAGGCCCCGCAGGATGCCGACCGCAGCGTGCAACTGAGAACCGCGCTCTTGGAAAACCAGGCCAGCAGCGCCTTCGATCAGGGCCGCTATGTCGAGACGATCATGGCACTGGACGAGCGGTCGCGAATTGCGCCCGAGCGAACCGGTCTCATGGTGCTGCGTGGCTATGCCTATCTGAGACTGCGCCACTTCGCCGACGCCGAGCAGGTTTTCCGCGCCGCCGCTGGGACGGGAAGCCATGACGCCTTGAGGGGCCTAAACGATGTCGAGACTGCGAGAGAGGCAAAAATCCAGTAACCGCTGCCGGACTGAGGACACCTCTTCCATTGTCTGCCTAATTCCGGGGCGTTGGTGCACGGATCTTTTATTGGTGTGGGTTTAGGCAAGCGGTCACCGCAATAGCCTTTGTAGCGTAGCCCGAAGAATCGCATGAAAGGCCATAGGTCACAAGGATATTGCTGTCTTTGGTTGATAAAGGCCGCGTCACGCAAAGGGTGAATCACGAACGCACGCGCCTGCAAACCCCCACCGCCCGGTAATCTGCCCCGGTTACATTCTTGACGCCCTAACCCTTTGATTTCTTTTGCCCGAAACTTTTGCGCTTGACGAGTAGATAGTAGTATTTCTCGTTAATGTGACATCCCCGCTGAGGGATATGCCCGCAGTTAACCGATCGTTAATCATGCGGGGCGTAGCCAAGAAGCGTCACTGCACCTTCCCAATCGAATGTGACCCTAAAGACCCGGCACCCAATCCCTCCAGATTGGGCCGGGCCTTTTTGTTAGCAAGAGCAAGGGCTGAGAGATAGTTCTGATGGCGATCGTATCGTGTTGCGATGCGACGCCAATTCTTGAACTTGCAGAACATGCACTCGATCACGTTCCGGGCTGGAGATGCGTACTACTCTGGCCTGAACCTGACCACAGATGCACGGTCATTTACCGCTTCCATCCGGAAGGAGCTGGAGCAAGAACTGTTTCTCCTCGATGCCAATATTCCGCAGAATGACAAGGTTCGTTTTCTGTGGCGGCGATATCCGGATAGCTTCCAAGGCACCGAGCAACGCGGGGACGGCGTCCCCAATCGCGCGGCGGACATCGGCGTGAGGGATGACAGTAATTTTGTCGGTTTGGGACCGAGGTCGTGTGAAAACGCGATTGCAGATCGCGTATGACGGCCGCTGTTTTTGAGTGTGGCAGCGATGAGGCTGCTGGCAGGCGGGGCGTGGATCAGGCGGCGATTGCCGTCATCAGCGGCTTGACGCCGAAGGTGCTGATCATGCGCTTCATGTTGTAGGCGAGACCTGCAAGCCCATCTCGGTTTTGACGTTTTCGAGGGTTTTGGTGAGGAAATGGGTACTGCTATGGCGCGACAATTTGGATGGGAAGCGCGACGATCAGGATGAAGAGTTTGGTGGCCGCGATTTGGTGAAGATGGGCTGTGAATCGATGAGTTGCAAGGAGCGTTGGTGCATGGATCCTTTGTCAACGGTTTGGCGATAGGCAGGCAGGATCGAAATCAGCTTGATGCGAGTGCCATGCCGTACAAACACAACGGAGATCGTCGTCATCACGTCGGAAAGATGAAATTCAGGGTGACGAATTGGCGTGACTACGAAGCAGGTCTGCGCCGGCGTGGTAGCCTGACCTTATGGGTAACGCCGGAGGCACTGGCGGGATGGCGCGCTCCGCGACGCAAGACCCGCGGCGGCCAAGCCCGGTATTCCGATCTCGCCATTGAGACAGCGCTGACGCTGGGTTGCGTCTTGGCAATGCGGCTGCGCCAGACCGAGGGATTGCTCCATTCGCTGCTGGATCTCATGGGGCTGAAAGTCCCAGTTCCAGATCATACGACGCTGAGCCGTCGGGCACAGAAGTGGGAGCCATCAGCCCGACGAAACCCGCCGCTGCCGGACGGCCCGCTGCATGTGCTTGTCGATAGCACGGGATTGAAAGTCTACGGCGCCGGGCAATGGCTGGAGCAGAAACATGGCGCCAGATCACGTCGCAACTGGCGCAAGCTGCATCTGGCAGTGGATGCCAAAAGTGGCGCGATCATTGCCCAAAGGCTGACAGATCAGGACACGGATGATCCTTCCCAGGTGGCACCGCTGCTCGATCAGATCGACGGCGAGATCGACCAGTTCACAGCCGACGGAGCCTATGACGGCAAGCCAACCTATCGGTCTATCCTGCAGCACAGCGCAACCGCGAACATCGTCATTCCACCGCGTTCCACGGCGGTGGAAAGCGGTGATACCGGACCGCCGGGTCAAAGGGACAAGCACATTGCCGCAATCGCAAGCGACGGTCGGCTGAAATGGCAGGCAGCCACCGGCTACGGCAAGCGGGCGCTGAGCGAAACAGCCATCGGACGATACAAGGGGCTGATCGGACGGCGCCTGCGAGCACGCTCTCTTCCGGCTCAACAGACCGAGGTTGCCATCGGTTGCATCGTTCTCAACAGCATGCTGGCATGGGCACGCCCGGAGTCTATCCGGCGTCAAGTCACGCAGGCATAACCAACTACATTAAAGATCGAAATGCGTTCGATTTCATATCCGCGCACCAACGCCTTGCCGGGGGCTCATGAAGACATTCGGGTTGCTCGTTCCTGCAGGTAAGGGAACCACATTCGAGAAGAACGTTCGGGGCCTTCTTATCGATCACAAGGAACTTGCTCTTATCGTGCTGCCGATGTTGGAAGCCTGGCGCGGCATTCGCATTCGTGCCGCCGAGCTTGGGCGCCAGCTCGTCGCAGATGCACGTCAGAGCCAGGCATGCCGCATACTCATGTCGATCCCTGGCATCGGCGCCATCACCGCAACCTCCTTCGCCACTGCCATTGAAGATCCGGGCAACTTCAAGAAGTCCCGATCTGTTGGCGCCTGGATCGGCCTGACGACGCGCCGCTACCAATCCGGAGAAGTCGATTATGACGGCCATATATCCCGACGCGGTGACCGCCATTTGCGAGGGCTTCTCTACGAAGCAGCGTCGGTTATTCTGACGCGTAGCACGACCGAGAGCACCCTGCGGACATGGGGCCTCAAGCTCCGCGAGAGGATCGGCTTCAAACGCGCGGCCGTTGCCGTAGCGCGCAAACTGGCGGTCACGATGCATGCGATGCTCAAGACTGGCGAGCTCTTTGATCGGAACGCAGGAGCAACAACATGAAATTTGCGGATAGCGTTCAGGATCGGAGCGCCTGAGACGTCCCTGCCGGGACGTGGGGCCGAGCCATTCCGCTGATGGGGTTGCACCGCTGACTCAGCAAAGTGCGTCGTCCACATTGAAGGCTCCTCCCGCGAAGCTCCATCATGCGGCGACCGATGTCGACCGCGAAGACAACCGTGTACCCGGCAAACGCATCTCCAAGAACGAAGATACTTGACGTCCCCACGGCGATTAGTTTCCGTTGTGATCAAGCACGTTTTTCGACCCAGATGCGATCGGCTTTGACGAGCGCATTGGCGGTCACGAGAAGCTTGCGCATAACCGCGACTATAGCGATTTTGGCTGGTTTGCCTGATGCAATGAGGTGCTGGTACTTCTCCCTGAGATCAGGGTTAAAGCGGGCAGCGACGAGAGCGGGCATGTAGAGTGCGCGTCTAACGTTGGCCCTTCCACCCTGGATGAAGCTTCTGCCTTTCCATTGCCCTGATTGGCGGGCGACGGGAGCGAGTCCTGCCAGGGATGCGGCCTGTTTGTTATCAAGTGATCCAAGCTCTGGCATTATGGCGACCAACTGATTGGCAGTGCGTGGGCCGAGGCCAGCTATGCTGGAGATAATTTCATGCCGGCGGGCCAGTAGCGGATCGGCCGCAATGCTTGCTGCGAGCTCGGCATCGAGAGCGATTATATGCTGATCGATCTGATTGAGGCGTTGCTTGTGCTGACGCTTTAGAAGCGGAATCGTCAGGTTTTTCTCCTGGTTTTTAAGCGCGGTTCTGTCGCGCATCAGACCATCGCGGGCGCTGATCAGTTCGGCCAACCTTGCCTGTTCGGGGTTCATAGCCGGGCGCACGGGTGGCTGCATTGTGCTAGCTGTCACTAGCCATGCGGGCCAGCATCACTGCATCGATCCGGTCGGTCTTGGCCAGGGTTCCAGCTGCTTGGGCAAAGCGCCGCGCACGAGCGGGATTGAGCTTGACGCAAGGCAGATCAGCCAGAGCTTGCTCGAGTTCCCGGTGGTAAGCACCAGTCGCCTCATATGCCACGCGTTCGACTGACCATTGTCCCAGCCATGCAATTAAGGCTTTATGGCCGCTGGCAGTATTGGCAAACTGCTGGTTGCTGCCTGCAGGATAGGCATGAGCATCGAGTGTTGCTTTTGAGATATCGATGCCGATGGTTTGTGGTAGGGCGTCGCTCATCTTTTCCGCTGTCCTATTCTTGTCATCCGGGCCCAAACGCCCCGGTTTCCGTTCAGGCCTGATGGAAAAGAAAGGGGGTGATCACACTAATCGACGGTCCTCAATGACCTAGCCGCCTTGATGCACAGCGATGAGTTTTCGGCGGCCTGAAGCGACGATTTGGTCGCGATGTGGGTGCATTTTGACAAGCCTGGGCGGGCGGCGGCGGTGATCCGTCGTGATGGCAGGCGGGGTTTGCAGGTTGCGGTCGGCGGGTTCGTTTCGGGGCGTCTGCGCCCCTGCGGTTATGTCGCGAGCCGCGGGATGCGGTCGAGGACGATGCGCAGAATACGCTGGTCGGGGCAGGATGTCGGCAGGTGCAGGCGGATTTGCGTTTTGATCTCGACCACCCGCGCGGCGATTTTGATGAGGCGCAATCGCAGCGTGTCGAATTGGGCGACGGCAAAGCTCGAGCGTTTCGGCATCGCAGCGCGCAGGCCCCACATTAGCCAGTAGGCGCCGGCATGCAGGAAGAGCCGGAACTGGTTGGCCGTCGCTCTTGTGCAGGATGTGCGGTCGGCGGCAAGATGCGTCTTCCAGGACTTGATGTGGTTCTCGGCTGCGCCGCGCCGGCAGTAGAGGTCCTCGTAGAGCGCCTTGGCCTTGCCACTGGTCAGATTGGTGACGATGAAGCGGGTGTCGGCTCCTTTGGCGCCGACCTCGACGCGGGCGATGATGCGCTCGACGCGGCTCCAACTGGCGGCGCCGTCAAAGAACTCCTTGAAGCGGCGGACCTTGTTCGATTTCGCCGACGCTTCAAAGCGCGCCGTCGTGCGGGCTTCCAGGTCCGCGACATGCTCGCGCAGCGTCGTGGTCGGCGCTACGCCGAGGATGAAGTCTACACCGTTGGCGCGGCACCAGTCGATGACCTGCGGACCGCAGTAGTGGCTGTCGGCCCGGATCAGGATCCGTGTGTTCGGCCAATTGCTCCGGATCGCCCGCACGAGGCGGCGCAGGTGGGGGCAGATCTCAGCCCCGCGCGGCCGCCTGGCCGGTCGCAGGATCGCGCTGACGAACCGGCCCGCACCGTCGAACACTACGATCGGCTGGAAGCCGTATTCGTCGTAATGCGCGTTGAACAGGCGCAATTGCTGGCCGCCATGTACGGCGTCAAACGTGTCGTCGATGTCGAGCACAATCCGCTTCGGCACCTGCCGGAAGGAAGCGCAATAGAGGTCGACCATCGCCCGCCCCATGGCGACCAGCTCCCGCACGCCGGGCAGGTTCTCCAGCCGGCACAGCGTCGATTGCGAGGCCAGATCCCGACCCGACGGCAGCGCATCCTGGGCCATCTTGAAGACCGGATCGGAGCGCAGCCGGTTGGCGTCGTTGCCATCCTCATAGCCGGCGGCGATCATCTTCATGCGAAAGCCGATCATGTCCGCCAGGCTGTGGACCACCTGGTCCGGGCAGCGCGGATCATCGATGCAACGCGCCAGACGGTCGGCCACCCGCAGTCGTTTTTCCACCTCGGCCAGCACCAGAACGCCACAGTTGGAGGACAACATGCCGCCGTCGAAACGGGCGACGACGGACTTGCCGCCCACTGATGACAAACCGCTCAGCGGCAGGGTAAGATCATTCATGGCGGGTGTGGTCTCCGGGAAATGATTCGGATCGGCCTTAGCAACCAAATCCTACGTCATTTCAACGGCTTGCGCCACATCCGCCAACCCGCCGTGAATTTTTCGGGCTAGAGCACGTCCTGTGATCGATGAATCTATTGTGATGTGACGGCTGCGTTTTGTGCTGATTCAATATCCACCTCGATGGAGGTGGACGATGGGAAGAGCATTGAGCGGGGATCTTCGGTCGCGGGTCTTGAAGGCTTCGGACGAGGGCATGTCGGCGCGGCAAGCGGCGGCGCGGTTCGGCGTGGGAGTGTCCAGCGCGATCCGCTGGATTGCGCGGGCGAAGATCGGCGAACTGGCGCCACGCCCGCAGGGCCGCCGCCTGCGGCGCGACAATGAAGCTGCGAGCGCGCATTGCATCGCCTGAACTGCTCCCGGATGTTGGGCCGTTGCGTCATCTGATTTGCTCCCCGCAGTTTTGGGGCGGGAGCAAATCAGATGAGGCGGATAAGCATGGCGACGCGGGATGAGCTGGTGAAGGTGGTAGCGGAGCGCTACGCCCGAGGCGATCGGGCAGAGAAGTCGCGCATTCTCGATGAATTCGCGGCGGTAAGCGGCGTTCACCGCAAGCATGCCATGCGGTTGCTGCGGAATGGACCACAGGCGCAGCGTTCGGGCCCGCGACCGGAGCGCCGGCTTTATGACGACGCCGTGCGCGAAGCGCTGATCGTGCTCTGGGAAGCTTCGGATCGCATCTGCGGCAAGCGTCTGAAGATGCTGATTCCAATTCTGGTGGAGGCGATGGAGCGTCACGGGCATCTGCACCTAACCGCCGAGATCCGCACACGGCTATTGGCGATGAGCGCGGCCACGATCGACCGCGCCCTTCGCGAGGTTCGAGACATCGCTGGTGGGCCGAGACGCCGTCGCAGTACAGCGTCCACCGCGCTGCGGCGCAGCATTCCGATCCGGACCTTCTCCGATTGGCAGGATCCTCCGCCTGGATTCGTCGAGGCCGACCTGGTGGCGCACAGTGGACCGACGACGCGGGGAAGCTTCATACAAACGCTTTGTCTTACCGACATCGCGAGCGGGTGGACGGAATGCGCGCCCTTGCTGGTGCGTGAACAGAAGCTGTTGAGCGAGGTGCTGACGGTATTACGGCGGCTCCTGCCATTTCGGCTTCTCGGATTCGACACGGACAATGACAGCGTGTTCCTGAACGAGACGATACGCGACTACTGTCTGAATGCCGGCATCGAGTTCACCCGTTGCCGTCCTTACCGCAAAAATGACCAGGCCTTCGTCGAACAGAAGAACGGCGCCGTGGTGCGACGCATTGTCGGGTATCGTCGGCTGGAGGGACTTGAAGCCGCTGCTGCCCTTGCACAGCTCTATTCGACGGTTCGGCTGTTCGTGAACTTCTTCCAACCCTCCTTCAAGCTGGCCGGAAAGGAACGGGACGGCGCCCGCGTGCGCAAGCGCTATCACCCTGCGGCAACACCGTGCCAGCGACTGCTGGCAGATCCACGCACGCCTGAACCGGTTCGTACCAGGCTTGCGCAAACACAGGCGAGGCTGGACCCGGTAAAGCTGCTGCAGGAGATGCGATCGGCGCAGCAGCGCCTCGTCGACATTGCCGATGAATCCTGCACGCCGGCGCTGGTGGTGAGCGATCCGGCGCTGGACCAGTTCCTGTCGGGTCTGCGGACGGCCTGGAAGGAGGGGGAAGTCCGCCCAACAGCAAGAGCCAGGTCGAGGCAAAAGCGAGGGCGTCGCCGACCGGATCCGCTCGTGAAGGTCACAGGCCAGTTGCGCGCGTGGTTCGACGAAGAGCCCTGGCGGACGAGCCGCGAATTACTGGTGCGTCTGCAGGCGGAGCAGCCGGGGCAATATCCTGATCCACTTCTGCGCACGCTGCAGCGCCGCTTGAAGATCTGGCGGAAGGAAAAGGCTCACGCGATGGTGTTCGGCCCAATGCACGTGGAGCCGGCAATCGAGCCGATCGCGCATTGATCGAATCCTAGCCCAGGGGAACATTATGGTGAGGCAACGGAAAGATCGTTCGGCAGCATTCCAGGGTGAGGCAATACGCGCTCGCAGCTTCATTGTCGCGCCACAGCCGCCGCGCCTCCAGCCTCGATGCGCATGAAGCATTCATCGTCGGGCTGATCGAGGAGCGCAAGGACATCACGCTGAACGAGATGGTGGAGCGGCTCGTCGCCGAGCATTCGGTGCGGATCAGCCGCAGCGCCTTGAGCGCCTGGCTTCGCGGCCACGGCTGGACATTCAAAAAAGTCCGCGCACGCACTGGAGCAGGATCGCCCCGACGTCCTGAAGCGGCGCCGGGACTGGTTCGACGGCCAGCTCGATCTCGATCCGGAGAAGCTCGTGTTCATCGACGAGACCGGCCTCTCCACAAAGATGGCCCGCCTGCGTGGAAGAGCGCCGCGCGGCGAGCGCTGCCGGGCCGGCGTGCCGCATGGCCACTGGAAGACCACGACCTTCACCGGAGCGCTGCGGCTGACGGGCATGACAGCGCCCTTCGTCTACGACGGCGCTATGAACGGCAACGTATTCGTGGCCTATGTCGAGCAGGTGCTGGTCCCGACATTGTCGGAGGGCGACGTAGTCGTCATGGACAACCTGCCCGCCCACAAGGCCGCCGGCGTGCGCGACGCGATTGAGGCCGCAGGGGCAAGCCTGCTCTACCTGCCGCCCTTCTCTATTCGGCGTGTTGAGGTCAAGCACTTTCGAGTATTCTACTCTGCCGGCTTGTGATGTCTCTCGCGGGCTCTTGCTTCTCTCCGGGATCGGCGCGCGTCTCGGCCCTCCCAATATGGGATTAGAAGGACAAGACGGAACAATCTACAGCGCGTCCTGATCGCAATATGCGGTCGGAACCAGGGCGGCAACGAACTCATCTCATCCATCGTCCCGCGAAGGACGTCTTTCCGCCGGCTGGCGGAATGTTATTCTCCTTCCCGAAGACCCGTCAAGCAACTGCCGGCATACTTTCCCTCGTCCAGCGGAATTCGGTCCCGTTGCTCCACATGCGATGCATGATCACTGCCAGTCGCCGCGCCAACGCGACGACGGCCTTCTGACGACCCCGTCGTTTGGCGACATTCATCGCCCAGGCTTTCAACCAAGACCATTTCGTCACACGCGTCAGCAGGCATTGGGCGGCTTCATAGAGGAGCGTGCGCATCATGCCGTCGCCGCATAGTGAGACGCGGCCGACGCGACGACTTTCGCCGGACTGATTGAGTACCGGCGTCAGACCCAACGCTGGACCAACGGCCTTCGAGCTGCTGAAGCGGGCCGGAACATCGATTGTGGAACTGAAGGCCAGAGAGACGACAGGTCCGACGCCGGGGATCGTCATCAAGCGCCTGCAAACCTCGTCACCTCGGACGATCGACAGCAGCTTCCGATGGAGTTTCGCGAACTCTTCGCGCAGTTTCCGCCGGGCGGCCAGCAACGGCTCGATGATGTCGCCGATCTCAGGCTCGTCCTCGACGAGTTCGCGAATTCGCTCTTCAAAATTGACTGCACCGACGGTGCCGACCTTGAGCCCAAAGTTGCGCAACAAACCGCGGATGTCGTTCTCGAAGGCAACTGCCTTCTCCTGCAGCAACTTACGGGCGCTCAAAAGGACACGGCGTTTCTGGCTGGTCAGCGTCTTGACGTGCACCGGCCGGAACAGATTGACCCGCATCATCTGTGCAATGCCGCGGCATCATTGCGATCGCTCTTATTGACCTGCGCCTTTAGAAACGCCTTCGTGTGCCGTGTCTCAATACAGATCGCCGGCAAGCCGGCTGCCGCCAGTCCGCTGAACAGCCATTGCGACAATGGCCCAGCCTCAAGCCCTACGCGCGCCAGTTGCCAGGTTGGGTCCTGCAGAGCCCGGATAAGGTCATCCGGGTGGCTCGGGACCTTCACTTCACGGCAAACCTTGCCTGTTTCGTCGATGATGCATACTGACGTCTCTTTCACCGAAACGTCTAACCCCGCATAATGGTCCATGCCGCGCTTCCTTTCCTGATGCTTGTGGCTGTTCCTGAACAGACCACGTCTATCATCAACTCGAAGCGCAGCGCCTCTCCACACGAAGCCTTGAAGAGAGGGCGCTAAGCCGAATACCCCATCTACAGTCCCGACTTCAACCCCTGTATGGATGGCTCCTGCGGGTCAAGGGTATCGGGTCGGGGTTTGGTGAACAGGTCGGTTGCGGCCATGTATACGGCGTCTGAATGTGCAACGGGATCGCTGCGCGCCCTGATGAATATCCGCTTGGAGAACAGGTCCCACTCAATCGAGCGCGCTCGAGGCGCTTCGGATTGATCGGGGTGTCCTGATTCTTTGTCTCCGTTTGTTCGCCATCACCTCACTTTGCCCTGACCATTCCGAGAGCCTGTCAGGCTGCCTGCGGCTCGTAACGCGATCCGTCCCTGAGGACGGCAAAGATTGTTCGTGCCATGCGATGTGCCAAAGCGATGGCGACGACCTTCGTCTTCTTTCGCATCAGCATGCTCGATAGCCAGTCCGAGCCCGGTTCGCGCTTGAGTCTGCATCTGAGCATGATCTGCGCCATGGCGCCCAGATACAGCAAGCGTCGGATATAACGATTGCCCATCTTCGAGATCCGGCCCACCCTTTGCTTGCCGCCGGTGGAGTGCGGCTTGGGAGTGAGGCCGAGCCAGGCGGCATAGTCCCTCGCGCTGCCGAAATTGTCGACATCCGGCGTCGTCGCCGCGATGATCGTCGCCGACAGCATCCCGACACCTGGGATTGTGGCCAGACGCTGGCTTGTCTCGCTTTGCGCGTAGGTCTCTTCGATCTCGTCGGTCAGCCGCTCGATCCGCTTGTCCGTCTCGGCCAACTGATCGAAGAGCAAACTCACAGGCATCCGAGCTACTTCCGGCAGTTGATCCAGTTGCTCCTTCAGTCGATTGACGTTCTGCGCGCCCTTCGCCGTGATGACGCCGAACTCCGTCATGTGGGCTCGGATCGCGTTGCCGATCTGCGTGCGCTGGCGAACCAGAAAGTCTCGCGTGCGGTGAAGAACCAGAACCGACGAGCAGGCTTCGCTCTTGATGGCGACAAACCGCATGGAGGGCCGCGTCACAGCCTCGCAGATGGCGGCCGCATCCGCCGCATCCGTCTTCCCACGCTTCACGTAAGGCTTCACATAGGAGGGCGGCATCAGCCGGACGTCGTGCCCCATCTCCTGAAGCCTGCGCCCCCAGTCGTGAGAACCTGCGCAAGCCTCCATGCCGATCAGGCATCGTGGACGCTTCTGGAAAAACGCCAGCAACTGGCTGCGGCGAAGCTGACGGCGTACGAGAACCCGACCGGTCCCGTCGACACCATGGATCTGGAAGACACTCTTTGCGAGGTCGATACCAACTGTGGCAAGTTCTGACATGGATGGCTCCTTTGCTCGGGACGACAACATCCCAACTATGGCGCAATGCGACGCCGGGAGCAGGAGCCATCCACACCATCAATCGAGAACGCCTTCTCCAAGCTCAAGGCGTTGTTGCGAGCAAAGGCCGAGAGAACCATCAAGGCTTTGTGGGACGCCGTCGGTCCGCTTCTCGACCTCTTCACGCCAGCCGAATGCGTAAACTACTTCAAAGCCGCAGGATATGAACCGGATTAAACAGGACGTGCTCTAGACAACTTCGATCCATCCCCTTCCGCTCGATCCGGGGTGGCCACTCCGGATCGGGCATCTCTTACTGGACCAAACGGCCTGGAAAGTCATAAGACAAGACAACCCCATCAGTCCCAGCGCAGCTTATCGGTGACGATACGCTTCGGCGACAGGCCTTGCTTCTTCAGCAGACGAATGAGCAGACGCCTGGCCGCCTTGGTATTGCGGCGGGTCTGCACGATCTCATCCAGCACATAGCCGTCCTGGTCGACGGCGCGCCACAGCCAGCACCGCCTGCCGTTGATGCGCACGGCTACCTCATCAAGATGCCAGACATCGTCTTTCGATGGCGCCTTGCGGCGCAGGCGACGTGCATAATCGGGACTGTGCTTCTTTCCCCAGCGGCGGATGGTCTCGTAGGAGACGACGACCCCCCGCTCCAGCAGCATTTCTTCAACATCGCGCAGGCTCAGCCCGAACCGGTAATAAAGCCAGACGGCATGAGCAACGATTTCGATCGGGAAGCGATGGTTCTTGTAGGTGGCGCATGCTTCGACCATGCCAACCTGACTTATCGTCAAACCGTTAAGCCAAAATCAATGTGACAGCACCCTAATTTTGCACCGCCGCTCTCAGTCGCCATCGGCTGCGCCGTCCTCAACCGCATACTTGCCTGCGCACGCCCGAAATCCGCCCGCCGCAAGGCGGCCACCGCATAGTCTGCCGCTTCAAAGATCGACATCCGCTCAAGTCCGGACCCATGCACCAACGCCCACGGCTACGCTACAAAGGCTATTGCGGTTACCGCTTGCCTAAACCCACACCAATAAAAGATCCGTGCACCAACGCCTTCAAAGACGCTTGATCTCGATACCGTATTTCCTCAGCACGTAGCCAATCTGGCGCGGCGTCAGTCCAAGCAGGCGTGCCGCCTTCGCTTGGACCCAGCCACATCTTTCCATGGCTGCGATGACACGTTCGGCATCGGTCGTTCTCGCACCATTTAAGTGCACTGCGCCGGCAGGGCCCAGCAGCGGCTGCCCTGCGGTCTCAGGCGGAACTGCGACGGCGGCAGAACTCCCGGCAGCAGCCGGCGGTATGGCCGGAACCACTGGCACCGGCACGATCGGCCGGGGTTGCGGCGCGAGTTTGCCAGATCTGATCTTATGCAGCGCCGCGGCGAAGCATTGGCCCTGGCAGCATGCAAAGTCGTCTCTCCCGATTGATGGTCCCGCGGCCAGAACCGCTGTCCGATACACGCAGTTTTCGAGCTCGCGAATGTTGCCGGGAAAATCACAGTTTATCAGCACTTCAATCGCGCTCGGATCGAAGGTCAGCGTATTACGGCCGTTCTCATCGTTGAAATTCTTGAGAAACTCGGCTGCGAGGAGCGGAATATCACTGCGCCTTTCGCGTAACGCAGGCACCAGCAAGTGAACCACATTGATGTGGTAATAGAGGTCCTCACGGAACTCATTTCTGGCAACTGCCTCTTCCAGGTTCTTGTTCGTGGCGGCAATGATGCGAACATCGACTTTAATGGTCTGGTTGCCGCCGACGCGCTCAAACTCCTGCTCCTGCAGCACGCGCAAGAGCTTTGCTTGGAACGAGGGCGAGATCTCGCCGATCTCGTCCAGGAACAACGTCCCCTTGTCGGCGAGCTCAAAGCGCCCCTTGCGCGAGTTGAACGCGCTTGTGAATGCACCCTTCTCATGACCGAACAATTCGGATTCCAGGACTGTCTCGGTCAGCGCCGCGCAATTGAACTTGATGAAGGGCCGCTTGGCGCGCGGCGACAACTCGTGGATAGCCTTGGCGGCCAGCTCCTTCCCGGTACCGGATTCGCCTCGCAACAGAACCGTAATCTTCGCCTTGGCTACGAGCGCGACCTTCTCAAGTAGATCGCGCAACGCCAAACTGTCGCCAATCATCCTGTCGACGTGAATCTTGTTACGCTGCCGCGCCGGGTGCCTCTGCTTTGGCAGCAAGTCCTGCTGTGCCATCGGTTGCTCGCGGTCGCCCACGAAAGTGGCGCTCATCTCGCTCAGCAGGTGGCGCAATTCGGAAAGGATCTGTTCGGACAGCGCGTTCACGCGGGATGTTCCTTCTGCAGACGGTTGACGAGAACCAGGATCGGGCAGTCGCCGCAGGCCCGTCGCGGTGGCCCGGCGCATGGGCAGCGCCGGACGGCCGCCCTGCTCCGGCGCGGCGACGCGCCCCGATGCTGGCGCCGGTCCGCCGCATAGGCTTGCGCGCAGCGCGCCGCGTGCGCCGCGGCCGTGCTGGGCAACCGCTGCGATCGGCGCCGCGGACTCGGACACAGTGCAGCATGCACCGCCGCCGCCGGCCGATCGCAGCGGCACAGGGGCGACTCCATTCGGACGGGCGCGCTCATGCGCATTGGCGCGTGCTTGAACAGATACGCGTTGGCCCGCTGCAGCATCTGCGCCAACCGTTCCGCACGCGGCCCCAGCGGGGCGATCCTCCCCGGCGTCGCGCAACAGAGGCCGAATTCGATCTGCGCGGCAGTGCTCTCGTGCCCCGCCGCCAGGCCGATCACCTCTTCCTCGGTCGCCTTGCCCTGGTCGACCGCCGCGAGCAGATCCGTCAGCAGGTTGTCGCCCGGATACTGGCGTTTGTCCCGCATCTTGCCGCGAATGTAGGCGCGCAATTCTTCCAAGGCCAGGCGCGACGCGCTGCGCGGGCCGCTTTCATGCTGGTGCGTCATCGCCTCGTCGGACAGACCGGCGAAAAAGGCGTGATCCTCGTAGAGCACGCCCATCAGCGCGCTGATGACCATGGCCGGAAGCGGAAAGGAGAGGTGGCGCCGCAGGTCGGCGGGCTGGGGATGGGTCGCCAGCGTCTCGGACAACTGCGCGGCGATCGCCTCGACCTGCTGCGCGAGCAGCTTCACCTTGCGAAGGCAAATGGGTCCTGGGCTCATCCTTTGCCCCCCAGCGGCGGGCCAACGACCATAATGGCGGGCTCAGCCGAAAGCAGCTTCTTCGCCGCAGCCTTGACCTGGTCGAGTGTCACCTGATCGATGAGGGCGGAGCGGCGCTGGATGTAGTCGGTGCCCAGATTGTCGAGCTGCAATCCGACGAGCGTGGCTGCAATCGAGCTGGAGGAACCCAGATAGTTGATGGCATAGGCGCCGATCAGATGCTTCTTGCTCGCCTCGAGCTCGGCCTCCGTCGGCCCCAGCTGTGCCATCTGCTTCACAACCTGATGCACGATGCTCAGCGTCTCGGCGGCGCGGTCGGAGCGTGTCGCCGTCGTAACCAGCAGCGCATGAGAATGCTCGTAACCGGCCAGATAAGAGTCGACGCCATAGGCAAGGCCGCGCTTTTCCCGCACCTCCTCCCACAGGCGCGACGTGAAGGGCGAGCCGCCGAGGATATCGTTCATCACCAGTGCGGCGAAGAAATCCGGCTCAGTGCGTCCGACGCCAGGAAAAGCCAATCGCAGCGAGGTCTGCGGAAGGTCGTAGTTCACCTCCACCTGCTGTCCGAGTTTGGCGGCGACATCGGCAACGGGGGAGAGCGTCTGCTTGTCGTGCAAATCGCCGAACAGCTGGTCGAGCTTTTCACTCAGTCTCTTCGCGTCAATGTCCCCAACTACGACAACATGGAGCCCATCACGAGCGAAAATGGCCTTGTGAAAGGCGCTTAGATCGGCCGGCGTTATACCGGCTAGGCTTTCCTTGGTGCCCTCGTCTGGCCTCGAATACGGATGCGTGCCGTAGAGTCTGCGCCGCCATGCAAGCTCAGCAATCGCGTGAGGTTCGCGCTCGTTGGCAATGATGCCGGAGAGAAGCTGGTCGCGGATGCGGTCGACCGGCTCCTTATCGAAGCGAGGCCTGTTCACCGCGAGCCTGACCAGATCGAAAGCGGCGTCCTGGCGCTCGGAAAGCAGGCGTATCGAGCCATAGATGCCGTCCCGCCCTGCGTCGAAGCTCATCTCGGCGCCGGCGTCGTCAAGCTTCACCTGGAATGCATCACTGTCGAGACCGCCGGCGCCCTCGTCGAACAGGCCGGCCATCAGGTTCGCCAGCCCCTCCTTGCCCGCCGGGTCCTGGGTAGAGCCGCCGTCGAAAGCGAAGCGGATGGTGATGATCGGCAGCGTATGGTCCTCGACCAGCCAGGCGGTGATGCCCTTTTCAGATTTCACCTCCTGGATATTCATCGCCGCATGGGCCCTGAGCGCCGGAAGGATGAGGAAGAGGGTGGCGAGAAGGACGATGGCCAGCGGGGTGGCGAGGCGCGCGACGCTGCCTTGTGCCGCTGAAAGCGGAAAAGGCAGGGCTTGTGCAAAGGCGGCACGGTGTTGGTTCATCGTCACATCAATTCTCCGTCTTGGGCAAGAGATAGCCGGTGGTCGAATGGTCGGACACGAGATAGCGGGCGGCAACCGCTTTGACATGATCGGGGGTGACCTCGCGGATGCGGTCCTGCCATTCCTCGACGTCGTTTACGGTGCCGCCGGTGGCAAGCGTGGAGCCATACATGCTGGCGATGGAGGCCTGCTTGTCGCGGGCGAAGATCATTGAGCGGACATAGCGGTCCTTGGCCTTGTCCAGCTCGTCATTGGTGACGCCGTCCTTGGCGATGCGGGCGATCTCGGCATTGGCCGCCGCTTCCAGATCGGCGAGCTTGGCATCGCCGCGCGGCGAGGCGTAGATGGCGAAGTTGGTGGCATCCAGCATGGTGCCCTGGAAATTGGCGCTGGCCTCGGTGGCTATTCCCTGTTTCACCACCAACTGCTGGTAGAGCCGGCTGCGGTTGCCGCCGCCGAGGATCTCGGCAAGCAGGTCGAGCGCCTCGGCCTCGCCATGCTCAGCCGTCCGATAGGACGGCACCACCCAATGCGTCGAAGAGTTCGGCACCGACACGCGCGCGTCGGTGAGCGTCACCGTGCGCTTGGTGTTCTGCTCCGGCTCGACCGGCCGGACTCGCGGCAGCAGCTCGGGTCCACGCGGGAGCTTGCCATAGGTCTTCTCGGCCAGCGCCTTCACCGTCTCCGGGTCGACATCGCCCGCCACCACCAGCACGGCATTGTTGGGGTTATAATATTTGTTGTATAAGGCGACGGCGTCGGTGCGGTTCAGCTGCTCCATCTCCCGCATCCAGCCGATGACCGGGATGCGGTAGGGCTGGTTCTGCCAGAGTGTGGCGTCGACCTCCTCGTCCAGCACCGCCTGCGGATCGTTGTCGATGCCCGAGCGGCGCTCCTCCAGGATCACGTCGCGCTCGGTCTTGATATCCTCGTCGGTGAGGCTGAGGTTGCGCATACGGTCGGCCTCGAAGCCCATCATCTGCTCCAACGCCGAGGGCGCCACTCTCTGGTAGAAGGCGGTGTAGTCGTAATCGGTGAAGGCGTTTTGTGAGCCACCGGTTTCGGCAACCGCGCGGTCAAGCTCACCGGCGGCGTGATTGGACGTCCCCTTGAACATCAAATGCTCGAAAAAATGCGCGATGCCGGATTTGCCCGGCGGCTCGTCGGCGCTGCCGACCTTGTACCATACCATATGGGTGACGATCGGCGCGCGGTGATCGGGGACGACGACCACCTCCATGCCGTTGTCGAGCAGAAAATCCGTCACCTTGCCGTCGTCGGTGGCGGCCAGAACCGGAGCGGTCGGGGCGAAGACCAAGGCGGTCGCAATGAATGCCCTCAGCCACCGAGACGGAGGTTTGGTGGATGGGTCCGGTTGCGGTGGCCGGACGATCGGCAAGGCTCGAGACACAGTGATTTGTTCCTCATTTTGAAGGCGCTGCGCCCCCGTCTCCCCATGTGGGAGAAAGTGGACAGATAGGCAGCCCCGATCCACCCGAGCGGTCTGCATGCTGCCAGACCTTGCCCGATCCCCATCTTTGGATGCGTCCGGGAGACGTACGGCGTTATTTTTTGGTGAGGGAGTCATCGTATCTCTTTCTCTTGTTTCGTAACGTGTTTGCGGATGATCCGGCGTCGTTTCCATTTGGCGATCGTGCAACGCCGGACGGTATTGACGATGTCTCCTAGTTCATAAGATCTCCTGACTGGTCCCAACAACAACCCTTCTTGCAGAGCTAGCTGACAGTAGCCTGAAAGCTACGAGCGAGTTGCGCGACAGCGATCCTGAGTGGCCTCAATTTCTGTTGATGAGGATTGACTCTTCCCTCGAGCTGCAAGCTCAGCACACCTGATTCGAATGCTGCTCATGAAAACGACAAGGCCAAGCATTGTTGAGCTGGCGACGAGCGTTGAGGCGGAGAGGACGGGGACGTCCTCATGCGGACAGAAAGACCGTTTCAGAACACCGGCATGTCCGACATGGTCGCTCCGACCTCATGAGTGCATGATGTAAGCGCCCTAGGCTACGGCGAGGCGCGGCATGCTTGTCCTGCGCCAGTGGATTGGGCTGTGGTGTGCCGCCGCCACAGCTGAATTCCTCTGGCGCAAGGGCCCGCCGCGGGTTTGGTCACCGCCCCAGTTCGACATTCTCGTTGCCTGACCATTAGCGTACAATACTTCCTACGCCCAACTTGGTCGCTGCAGCCAGTATCATCGAGGGATTCGAATAATCGCCTCAAAACCATCCTCGCCACCACGGGCAGGCGACGCAAGTTCAAGACTGCCACCTATCCGCTTGATCGCCTCACTAGCGATGTTTAGACCAATGCCTGAGCCCGCCGCTGAGGTCGCACCACGCATAAATCGTTTTGTTATCTCTTCAAGATCTTGGGGGGCACCACCGGTCCCGCGTTTGCAATGGCAATGGTTCCATCAGTTCCGACGGAAACTGTTATCGTAGTATCGGGCAGTCCATGCACGAGCGCATTCTCGATTAGGTTACGAACGACGAGATTAAACAGGTTGACGTCTACTTTGCGCATCAAAGTGGGGCAGCCATCAACGTCAAGGATTAGCCGTCCGGCAAATCGCGGTGTTTTCCCAAAGTCATCAATTTCTAGCCGAACCGCTCGGACAAGATCGATCGCGTCGTCTGCGATGCACATCCCCGATTCGGCCCGTGCGAGTTGAAGCAGTTTTTCGGCAAGGTGGCCAAGCTTCGACAGCGATTTCTCGATGCCGCGCGCACGCGTTCTCGCCGAGCCCTGGGGAATTTCGGCCACTAACCTCTGCAGCTGAGCGAGCGAGCCTGCGATCGGCGTGCGCAGTTCATGTGCACAGTTTGTGGCGAACTCGCGTTCGGCATCCAGGGCCGTCCGCAGACGTTCGACAAGCCGATCGACGGAGGCCGCGATGGGGGCCAATTCTGCCGGGAGGCCGCTCGAGCCCATCAGTGCGAGATTACCGCCGTCGCGCAACCCGATCTCCTGTCGCAGTATTTCGACTGGCGCCAGCGACCGCCGGATTACCATCCAACACACGGCTACGCTAAAGGGCAGGAAGACGATCATCGGAACGAAGACCTTAACTGCGGCCTTCTTGACTTCGTGACGGCGGACCGAGAGCGGTTGGGCCGCCTGCGCAAACACGTCGTGTGCTATTTTCCTCGTATAGATGCGGTGAGTAGCGGTTGTCCAAAAGCCTTCACGCAATGGAGCAGATGGGAATGGCTTCGGCAGACTTTCGCGAAACTGAAGGAGCACATGTCCATCACGCTGGACAACTTGGTTCTGAACAGTCCAATCGTCGAAGCAGAGCGGCTCAAATAGTTCAATCCCCTTCTTCGCCAGATCGACGTACACAGACGCCGTGACCTCGGCAGATTCCTCCAGAAAGTCGTCGCAGAGTTTGTAGATAGAGTCCTTTGCCATGAGGGCAGCAATGGTGGGGACGAAAATCCAGACCAGGAGCGTTGCGCCCCCCAGCCACAGTATCAGCCTGCGCGTCATGCTGTGCGGCTTCCTCATGTGACCATGAACCTGTACCCGCCGCCACGGACTGTCGCTATTCGGTCCCCGCCGATCTTCTTGCGGAGCCGGCTAACATAAACCTCCACGGTGTTGCTCTCAATTTCCGAACCCAAGGAAAAAAAGAGTACGTCCTCGATCTTCGCCTTCGTAACTACCGTGCCGGGCCGGCACAGAAGGCAGTTGAGAACTGTCCATTCGCGTGGAGTCAGGTAGACCGTCTGCCCGTCGCGGTAGAGTTGCCGCTCGTCCGAGTGTATTGACAGCGTCCCGACAGAATATATCGGCTCCGGGAACTGCCCATTACTCCGCGCCACGGCATGAATGCGCGCAGAAAGTTCGCCGAGATCGAACGGCTTGACCAAATAGTCGGCGGCACCTGCGTTGAGCCCCTCGATGCGGTCCGAGACCTGATCGCGAGCTGTCACGATGATGACCGGTGTCCAATCAAGCCGCTTCCTCATCTCCCGCACGTAGTCGATGCCGTTGCCGTCTGGCAGGTGAATGTCGAGCAGGGCAAGCTGGTAGGAGACCACATTTGCGTAACCCCGCGCATCGGACAGGTCCTTGGCCCAGTCGACCGCGTGGCCATCAGCCATCGTATGTTCGCGTACAGCACCGCCAAGGTCCTCGTCGTCTTCAATGAGCAGTATTCGCATCATGTGTGCCGAGCTCCAGTTCGACGGCAAGAGTTGTGCCTTATTGACAGAACCTGACGCTACGCTGAACGCCCGTGACGCAAATGTCCGGAGGCTTTCAGGCTGCTGTCAGCTACAGGCGTCAGAAGGGGCATCATTGCAACAATCGATTCTAGTGTAGAAGGCCAGTTATGAACGACATCCTGATCTCGGCACTCTTTATTAATGTGACCACCGTCATTAATGTGACCACCGTCGGCTCTGCACTGGCCGGCGGGAAATCCGACCTGGGAATCGCCGAATGGCAACCGCGCCAAGCCGTACTGATTAGGCTTGAAGCGGACCGAAGGCAGCTCCGTTCGATTAAGACGGGAGACGGCTGGTCGGATGCCGTCGAGTCGAAGGGGCTCGAGGTTGAAACGCACTTCGACCGCAAAACTTGGCACGTGTGGGTGGTGCCGGCGAAGGAGCTAAGGGTAAACCGATGCGCCGCCACCAGTGGTCTGGAATCCCTGTGTCAGGATTGTTCCAGGTGCTGTCACATTGATTGAGGGGTAAGGAAATTGAGGTAGCAGCGCGTCCATGACCGTGAGTGCATCGACCTACAAGAACCACCGCTATCCGATCGAAATCGTGGCCCGTGCTGTCTGGCTCGTAACCGGGGCAGATTACCGGGCAGTCAGGCTTGAGCGGCTTGCCTAACGAGATCCGGGAGCGGCGGAATCGACTCTTGTGTTGGTATGCCGAGGCGGTCGCCGAGATAGCGGAAGAATGAGACGTCGAGCTTGATGCAGGTCTTCAACAGGCCGAGCAGGACGTCGCGGGCGTTCTTGCCTGCCTTGCTGACGATTCCGCCGGAGATCTTGCGCTTGGTGACGAAGGTGCGGATGTCGTTTTCCGAACCATTGGTGTGGAGTGGGATCTCGGGACGATCGAGAACGCGCAGGAGTTCATGCTTGCGGCGATGCAGCCTGGCAAGAAGCCGGTCGAGCATGACGTAGCCGGTTCGTCGTTTGAACAGGCGCTCGAAGCGGGCGTGCAGGGCCGCCGCGTGGCGCGGACAAGGAGCACGCTGGTAGCTCTTGAGGTCGCGATAGAACCACCAGATCAACTGGCGCATGATGTCGACGGCCTGACGTTGATCCGGGGTCACGGGTATCAATTTGTGGACGAGCCGCTCGACGTGGACCCAGCACAGAGCATAGTCGCCGATGCGGAACTGGCCGGCATCATCGGATACGACGACGGTATCGGCGAGAAAGCCGTGGTGGCGGATCGCTCCCCACATCGCCCCTTCGGTGGCGATCCTGACTGGGTTGGGCTCAACCGCGAGCTGGTCGAGGCCGAGTGCGGCCAGATGCGCCTGCCATGCGGCGCTGTCGGCAAATGCCTTGTGCGGCGCAGCCGCCAGCCGCGCGATCACCGGACCGGCGAGGTTGCGGCCGCGCATATAGGCCAGGGCCTCTTCATTGATGAAGTAATCGCTGTGCCCGGCACGCAGCGTCGCCAGGAACGCCTCCCGTGACTTCGATCGTCCGGTGCGGAACGCGGTGAAGCGGCGATCGCCGATCTGGGTGGTGTAGCCGTCCTGGTGGGCGTGGCGCGCCGACGTATCATCGACGGTGATCCAGGGCGCCGTAGCCAGCCCGGCGCGCAGCACGTCACGGTCCTCCGCCGCGAAGGCCTCCAGGCCCTCCAAAATCAGCCGCACCACCTGGCGCTTCGAAATGTCGACCCCGATCCCGGTCAACAACGCCGTCAACCGCTCCGTCGTCACCTGGCCTTGAATGTGACAGGCCAGAATGAAGCGGCGCAGGTTCGCGCCCCAGCCGCCGATGATCCCCGCCGGCAAGGGCGCCACCATCGTTTCGCCGGTCGGTGTCACCCAGCGCTCGCGGCGATAGCGCACCACCTCGGCCGACAACGCCAGATCGCGCACCAGGATCGTCTCATACCCCTTGAAGCGAGAGCCCGCAGGAGCGCTCACCGCAACCGTCACCTCGCGGCTCACGCGACCGCCGTCGCGCTTGGCGCCGCGCCGGCGGCGCTTGCCCTTGCCAGATGTCGGCTGCGTCGCCTTCTCCATGCCCGATGGCTTGGTCGGCTTGACCGGGGGACGCGGCGGCAGGTCCTTCAGCCGGGCGATCTCATCCTTCAGGGTCTGGTTCTCGGCGCGTAGCGCCTGGTTCTCGATCTCAAGGCTCTCGACCCGGCCTTGAAGACCGCGCACTTCGCCGATCAGCGCAGAAACCAGCCCGCGGAGTTCCGCGAGCGACAGGCCTTCAAGCGAATCAGTCGGTGGTAGCGTCACGGGCCTTTATCAACCAAAGACCGCAATATCCTTGTGACCTATAGCCTTTCATGCGATTCTTCGGGCTGGTCTGAAGGAGGTGAGATGCCTGAAATACTTGCAGCGCTTTCCAACATTCGGACTGTTGAAGAAATGATCGCGGCCTTCCGGGATGAGCAGCATTGCCGTCGGTTGCTGGAAAGCATTGGTGTGGCCGGATGGCCGGATCTGCCCCGCCTGCGGATACAAACGCTCGATTGCGCTTGCCGGTCGCGATACCGGCAAGCGTCGCGCCCGACCGGGTCTTTATCAATGTTCCAGCGGCGATTGCCGGTTCCAGTTCACGGTGACGACACACACGCCTCTGCACTCCACGAAGCTTCCCTTGCGTGTTTGGCTGAAGGCAATGTGGCTGTTACTGCAATCCGACAAGGGCTTGTCGTCGGTGCGCCTGGCCGAGGCGCTCGGGGTGAGCCAGCCAACGGCCTGGCGGATGGGACATGCACTGCGTCTCATGGTGGCGCGGGAGAACATGCTCGCCGGCACGGTGGAGATCGACCATTTCCATCTCGGTGGAAGGCCCAGAAAGAATCCCGACGACCCGCCTCCGGGCCGCGGCCGGAAAGGCCAGGCGAATACGGACAAAACGCCAGTCATGGCGATGGTGCGGCGGCCGACTGACGTCATGCCTGGCACTCTGGCCGGTGACGCGCGTGCCGCGGTCGTGACCAGTCTCTCGGCGCGAGCAAGCGAACGCGTCATTGAAGCGCAGATCGAATTGGGAGCTCATTTGATGAGCGACGAGTGGAAGGCATTCATAGCCATTGGTAAGAGCTTTGCCAAGCATGAGACAGTGAAGCATTCCAGCGGTGAGTATGTGCGCGACGCCGTCCACGTCAATTCGGTGGAGGGAGGCTTCAACTCCCGCGTCCGCCGTACCATCGCCGGCGTCTTTCATCATATCAGCCCGCAGCATGCCGACCTGTATTTCCACGAGATCGGCTTCCGATGGTCGCAGCGCGTCGTCACAGGAAACGTCATTCGCAAAACCCGGCATGGCCGGGAGAGCGTGCGAACCCTGTGGTCGCGCGTGCCGCCTGCGCTGCAATTGACGAATGTTTTTCGTACCGCCACGGGTCGTCAGATGCGCCGAAGCCCGCATGGCGGCATCATCATCAAATCAGCCGTCGCTGTCTTTGGTTGATAAAGGCCGCGTCACGCAAAGGGTGAATCACGAACGCACGCGCCTGCAAACCCCCACCGCCCGGCAATCTGCCCCGGTTACGTCTGGCTCTAATTCCGCTTCAATCTGAGCCTGCGCGATGTCGAGGAAATGCTGCTCGATCACGGGATCGTCGTTTCCTACGAGACCATCCGCCGATGGTGCCGAAAGCACGGCCCTGATTATGCGCGCCGCATACGCCGCAAGGCACCAACGAAAGACGATGTCGGGCATCTGGATGAAGTCGTGGTGCGCATCAACGGTCAGAAATGCTGGTTGTGGAGAGCGGTTGATCAGGACGGATATGTGCTCGACGAGATTGTCCAGACGCGTCGCAACACCAAGGCCGCCGGGCGCCTGCTGACGCGACTTCTGAAGAAGCAGGGTCTGCCGCCAAAGCGTATGATCACCGACAAACTGCGCTCCTACGGGGCGGCAGACGCAGGGGGCCTGGACGCCGCTGAAAGGGGCATTTATGTGACAGATGGGTCTTCTGGGGGTGAGCCCAAAAAGGCACGGCTTGCTGATCTTCGCGCAGCTTTATATGTCGTTCGATGCGGCGACCGAAAACGCACTGCTAGCAACACCGAGATGAACATGAGCCGATTGGACCTCATTCGGATGGCATTGGGCGATTGGCTGGAATCTCGCAACAAGTCCCGTACGGCCGCGAATGAATAGCTGCGCCGGCAATCCCGGCCCGGTATTGTTTGGGTGCTGTCACATTGATTTTGGCTTAACGGTTTGACGATAAGTCAGGTTGGCATGGTCGAAGCATGCGCCACCTACAAGAACCATCGCTTCCCGATCGAAATCGTTGCTCATGCCGTCTGGCTTTATTACCGGTTCGGGCTGAGCCTGCGCGATGTTGAAGATGCTGCTGGAGCGGGGGATCGTCGTCTCCTACGAGACCATCCGCCGCTGGGGAAAGAAGCACAGTCCCGATTATGCACGTCGCCTGCGCCGCAAGGCGCCATCGAAAGACGATGTCTGGCATCTTGATGAGGTAGCCGTGCGCATCAACGGCAGGCGGTGCTGGCTGTGGCGCGCCGTCGACCAGGACGGCTATGTGCTGGATGAGATCGTGCAGACCCGCCGCAATACCAAGGCGGCCAGGCGTCTGCTCATTCGTCTGCTGAAGAAGCAAGGCCTGTCGCCGAAGCGTATCGTCACCGATAAGCTGCGCTCCTATTCAGCGGCAAGACGTCAGGTCATGCCCGATATCGAGCACCGGTCGCACAAAGGCCTCAACAACCGGGCGGAGAACTCTCACCTGCCGTTTCGAAAGCGGGAGCGAATTCGGCAAGGCTTCCGCAGCATTGGCTCCCTTCAGCATTTCGTCTCCGTCTTCTCCGCCATACGCAATCTCTTTGTCCCCTCCCGCTCAAACAGGTCCGCCACGCAGATCCGAACTCACCGCCTCAATGCCATGGCAGAATGGAAGGCCGCGGCGTTGCAGATTGCCTGAAAACAGCTGTGGGCTTCCGCGCGTCCACGCTTCAAACAATGTGACAGCGCCATCCGCTCAAGTCCGGACCCATGCACCAACGCCCATGGCTACGCTACAAAGGCTATTGCGGTTACCGCTTGCCTAAACCCACACCAATAAAAGATCCGTGCACCAACGCCCTGATCTCGGAAAGCCGCGGGGGCAGTTCGATACCGCTCGATAACGTGACAACTCCCCTCGGCATAAACCCACAACAACAGCCGATTTCGACGCTTCCAGATCTCGCTAGGCAAACCGGTCAAGCCTGAGCGCCTGTAGTCTGCCCCGGTCACAACAAATTGCTTCAACCTGCTGTTAACCCTAATCCACTGGACGCGGGCGAAGAATCGTGGCTAGCTCGGGTCGATATGTCGCATTTAGACCGACAAGGAGGACAAATCGACAATGGCTTTGCTTGCCGCAACCAGAGTGCAGAACGCGGATCCGGCCGACAAGATCGTTCGGCATGCTGGCATTCTCTTCGAATATCTGCAGGCGCGACGCCAACAGATGTATCCGCTGAACGCACGGAGGAGCCTTCAAAACTTCATGATTCACGAGGTTTTACGACTGGCCTCCACTCCTGAATCGACACTCAAGCTTATGTCCAACGATGGGAAGGGCTCGGTCCCTGTCCGCCTTGAAACCAACCATCGCGTATATACGCTGGCACAGATCAAAGGCCGTCGGGCGCTGTTTGCGGCTCATCGGACGGCTGAGGCACTGAGACTTCTGCCGCATCGGCGAGATGGCGAGCGTTGCAGATTCTGGCCGGAGCGAATTTCAAGGGCGGCATTGCTAAGACGACGGGCGCATACCTTGCGTACCGTTTGGCGCACAACTGTTCGAGAAAAATGCAGTCGGTGCCGGACAGTAATGTGCTTGAGCATGTAGATTAAGGCTAGAACAAGTTAGCCATTGAGCGGGTGAAGAAGCCGCCGCCGCCGTGCCGCAGCGAGAAGGAGATTAAAGGGTCCAGCCGAAAAAGTGGTCGGCAAGGGGACATTCTCCAGCGGCGACATCAAGCTCTCTATTGTGGCAGTATATGCGCCGGCGTTTGGCGATTCCGTCGAGGAAGAGCTGCAAATGCTAATAGACAGGTTTTCCGCCCGTCAGGGCGAGGGGATAATTTCAGCGCTGGAGGGCGGTCTCGGCCGAAAACCATAGGATAGCGCAACAAACATAGAGGTAGCATGCGGTAAAAAAAGGCCCTGAGACAACTTCTCAGAAGCCTCTCGCGTTCGCTTGGGTGACATTGAGAAATCTCACTTCCGCGATTTCACGGTCAACTTCCGCGATTCAAGTCAGTCAAGAGTCTCCATGAGGAGATCTGACACCATTTTGGTGAGCGCTTTCGCTTTGCCAAAAGCTAGAGGGCAGAACCATGACGGGACATACAGCGACGACGCCCTTTGGGCGACGGACGATGACGCTTGGCCAAATTGCGAGCCAGGTGAAGGCAAGAGCGGCACCGAAGGATGCCGCCGTTCACAAGTGGCAGACTTTTCAGCACATCAGAGAGGCCCGAGATGTCCTCGGCGCCACGGACCGCGCTCTGGCGATTCTGAACGCGTTGCTGTCCTTCCACCAGGAGACGGTTCTCACGGGTGATGGCGATCTTATTGTCTGGCCGTCGAACAAGCAGTTGATGGCGCGCGCCAATGGCATAACGCCTACAACGCTTCGCCGGCATCTCGTCATTCTAGTCGAATGCGGTCTGATCATTCGCAGGGACAGTCCTAATGGAAAGCGATATGCAAGGAAAGGTCGGGGAGGCAAGATCGAGCAGGCCTTCGGCTTCGATCTGTCGCTGATCGTGGCGCGGGCAGCCGAGTTCAAGGACAAGGCGGATGCCGCCCAGGCCGAGAAGCGCGCATTCCGTCTCGCAAAGGAACGACTGACGCTCTTGCGACGGGATATTGTCAAGCTGATCGATGCCGGCACCGAGGAAGGCGTGCCAGGCAATTGGGACCGGGTGCAGCAGAATTACCAGGCCATTATCAGCCGTCTGCCGCGCTCCGCCCCACGTCCACTCGTCGAAAGCATCTGTGAAGAGCTCGAGGTGCTATGGCGTGGTATCCTTGACGCGTTGGAATCGTTTGCGGATTCACGGAATACGGACGCCAATGAGTCCCATTTCGGTCGCCACATACAGAATTCAAACCCAGACTCCAATTCTGAATCTGAAAGCGGCACAGGAGAAAGAGAGGAAGCGGGCTGCAGCGCAGAAGGTACTGACAATCTGCGGAGCCAGCCAAAGCGGGATTTGCCATTGGAGATCGTGCTGTCCGCCTGCCCGAACATGCGGGAACTCGCCCAGAGCGGCGCGCTTGGCCATTGGCGGGATTTCCTGGCCGCGGCCGAGCTTGTTCCGCCCATGTTGGGGATCAGCCCAAGCGCCTGGCGGGAGGCCTGCGAGGTTCAGGGCGAACGGCAGGCGGCGATCACGGTGGCCGCGATCTATCAGCGCGGTGATAAGATCAACAGCGCCGGCGGTTATTTGCGTAGCCTGACGGACCGCGCTCGGGACGGGAAATTTTCCACTCGGCCGATGGTCATGGCGCTCTTGCGCGCCAGACGTGATGCCGAAAAGACGCCCTCGGAAACCCATGGCGGGCCGCCTGGCGATGCCGGTCGGAGGGAGGGGCTCGCGGTCTCGGAAACGCTTCTGCGTAGCCTGCGCGGGCCTAGCCCGGAAAATTCAGTGCGCCCCGAAGGCGCGTATCACCAGTGGAGGAAGGTTCCACCCAGATAGTAGTCGATTGGTCTGGTAGCTGACGAGCGGCTCGGTCGGGCAACTGACCGGGTCGAAGCCTCGTGACAAAGGCCGCCTTGGGCGGTTGAGCAATCCGATGGGCCGCAACGTGAGTGAAGCCTGAGCAGGCCTCGAAAGTGATGATGTGGATGCCGACCCGCCTGAATTTCGGGGAAGGCCGCGCGAACGGGGAAGCAATCGACATGTGCACCCGTTCGATCCGCCGGGGTAATGGGCACGGCACGTCGGAAGGGTGATACGGGTAACGGGGGAGACCCGCTCGGCATGAGGGTAGCGGCCTCAACGCAGCCGTCAGGGCGGCGGTGCCGGTGGGAGTCGGACAGGGTCATAATACCGCTGAAGCCGGGTAATGCCGGTGGAGGGAAGGGCCCTGACTTCTGGTGTGCTTTTGACGTTGGTGAGGAGGGGGTGATTGGCGATGAGCCTCGAAACACCCGAAAAGATCAGGAACCTTCAGAGGAAGCTGTACCGTAAGGCGAAGGCGGAGCCCGCTTTCCGCTTCTACGTGCTCTACGACAAGATCTGCCGTGAGGACATGCTGCGCCATGCCTATGCGCTGGCCCGCGCCAATGCGGGTTCGCCGGGCGTGGACAATGTGACCTTCGCGAAGATCGAGGCTGAAGGCGCGGAGAGGTGGCTGGCGGGCCTGCGCGAGGAACTTGTCTCGAAGACCTATCGGCCGCAGCCGGTGCGACGGGTGATGATCCCGAAGCCGGGGGGCGGCGAACGTCCGCTCGGCATCCCGACCATTCGGGACCGGGTGGTTCAGACCGTCGCGAAGCTGGTGCTGGAACCGATATTCGAGGCGGACTTCGAGGATGGTGCCTATGGCTATCGGCCCAGACGCAGTGGGACCGACGCAATCAAGGAAGTGCACCGGCTTGTCTGCCGGGGCCACACGGACGTGGTAGACGCCGATTTGTCGAAATACTTCGACACGATCCGCATTCGGACCTCCTCAAATCGGTGGCCCGACGCATTGTCGACCGGCACGTGCTGCGGCTGATCAAGCTGTGGCTGAAAGCGCCGATCGAAGAGCGGGACGGTGACGGGAAACGGCACGTGAGCGGTGGTAAGAGCAGCACGCGCGGCACGCCGCAAGGTGGAGTCGCAAGCCCGCTGCTCTCGGTCATCTACATGAACCGGTTCCTGAAACATTGGCGGCTCACCGGACGCGGCGAGGCGTTCCGTGCGCATGTCATCTCCTATGCCGATGACTTCGTCATCCTCAGCCGCGGGCACGCGGTCGAGGCGCTGGCGTGGACGCGGACGGTGATGACGAAACTCGGGCTGACACTCAACGAGGCCAAGACCTCGGTGAAGGATGCCCGCACGGAGCCTTTCGACTTCCTTGGCTATACGTTCGGACCTCACCGCTACCGGAAAGACGGCCATTGGTACCTGGGTGCGAGCCCATCCAAGAAGAGCGTGCAACGGATCAAAACGAAGATTGGCGATCACTTGGTAAACGGTAACAAAGAGCCGTGGCCCGTGGTCTGCACCCGGCTGAACAGGCTTCTGCGCGGCTGGTCAGGCTACTTTGGCTATGGAACACGCTTGCCGGCCTATCGAGCGGTCGACAACCACGTCTATGACCGTGTTCGCACCTTCCTGCGCAAACGGCACAAGGTGCAGGGACGCGGCACACAGCGTTTCTCCGACGACATTGTCTTCGGAAAACTTGGTGTCCTGCGTCTTCGACGCGTGCACATTGGACCGCCGCCGTGTGCCTCACGATGAAACCAGTCGGAAAGCCGGATGCGGGAAATCCGCACGTCCGGTTTGATGAGCGGGGAAGGGAAACGGAGCGATGCCAACACGGCCCAAGCCACCGCGCCCTTCCTCGACTCTACTGGTGGGTTGGCGGATGTGGCGCAAGCCGTTGAAATGACGCAGGATTTGGTTGCTAAAGCCGATCCGAATTGTTTCCCGGAGACCACACCCGCCATGAATGATCTTACCCTGCCGCTGAGCGGTTTGTCATCAGTGGGCGGCAAATCCGTCGTCGCCCGTTTCGACGGCGGCATGTTGTCCTCCAACTGTGGCGTTCTGGTGCTGGCCGAGGTGGAAAAGCGGCTGCGGGTGGCCGAGCGTCTGGCGCGCTGCATCGATGATCCGCGCTGCCCGGACCAGGTCGTCCACAGCCTGGCGGACATGATCGGCTTTCGCATGAAGATGATCGCCGCCGGCTATGAGGATGGCAATGACGCCAACCGGCTGCGCTCCGATCCGGTCTTCAAGATGGCCCAGGATGCGCTGCCGTCGGGTCGGGATCTGGCCTCGCAATCGACGCTGTGCCGGCTGGAGAACCTGCCCGGCGTGCGGGAGCTGGTCGCCATGGGGCGGGCGATGGTCGACCTCTATTGCGCTTCCTTCCGGCAGGTGCCGAAGCGGATTGTGCTCGACATCGACGACACGTTTGACGCCGTACATGGCGGCCAGCAATTGCGCCTGTTCAACGCGCATTACGACGAATACGGCTTCCAGCCGATCGTAGTGTTCGACGGTGCGGGCCGGTTCGTCAGCGCGATCCTGCGACCGGCCAGGCGGCCGCGCGGGGCTGAGATCTGCCCCCACCTGCGCCGCCTCGTGCGGGCGATCCGGAGCAATTGGCCGAACACACGGATCCTGATCCGGGCCGACAGCCACTACTGCGGTCCGCAGGTCATCGACTGGTGCCGCGCCAACGGTGTAGACTTCATCCTCGGCGTGGCGCCCACCACGACGCTGCGCGAGCATGTCGCGCATCTGGAAGCCACCACGCTGGCGCGTTTTGAGGCGTCGGCGAAATCGAACAAGGTCGGGGTAGATTGAAAGTACGTGTAAAAAGTTCACTCGGTCGACGCTTTTGCCGATCGGACGCGTTTGACGATTTCACCAACGCGGCCGCGACTGGCTTTTCCTCCGATTTTCTCTTGAATCTTTCGAATGCTCAGATCGGTTGATGCGGCAAGCACCTCGATCTCTTCAACCAACAGAATTGGGAGACTTGGCCGTCCGAGATGCTTGCCGCGCGATCGCGCCGCCTGCATTCCAGCGGTGACGCGCTCGCTAATCAAAGAGGACTCCAATTCTGCCATGGCTGCGATGATGGTGAACATGGCCCGCCCCATGGGGCTTGCGGTGTCTATCTGATCCTGAACGCTGATAAAGCGCACGCCGAGGTGATCGAATTCCTCGAGGGCGATCAGAAGGTGACGTGTGGAGCGGGCGAAACGGTCGAATTTCCAGACCAGGACACAATCGACCTCACGGTTACGAACACTCGCCATCAAGGCGTTGAGCCGGGGGCGTCCCTCGCGGCGGCCTGACACCGCAATGTCGCAGTAGTCTCCGACGATCTCCAGTCCGGCGCGCGCAGCGTAGCCATGCAACCCATCATATTGCAGATCGGGCTTCTGCTCCGGCGTGGAGACGCGCAGGTAAAGTGCCGTGCGGTTTTTGGCATGGAAGTGACGATGATTTCGTCCCAGAATGTCTTCCTTTCCGGACGGCGAATCGCTATGTCCTAACGCCTTCAATTCATACACTTTCCGTCGCCCCTTCGGCGGACCCTTTTCTGGACATCTCATGACCTCGATTGAACGCACCGCTTGGCGTTGGTGCGCGGATATGAAATCGAACGCATTTCGATCTTTAATGTAGTTGGTTATGCCTGCGTGACTTGACGCCGGATAGACTCCGGGCGTGCCCATGCCAGCATGCGGTTGAGAACGATGCAACCGATGGCAACCTCGGTCTGTTGAGCCGGAAGAGAGCGTGCTCGCAGGCGCCGTCCGATCAGCCCCTTGTATCGTCCGATGGCTGTTTCGCTCAGCGCCCGCTTGCCGTAGCCGGTGGCTGCCTGCCATTTCAGCCGACCGTCGCTTGCGATTGCGGCAATGTGCTTGTCCCTTTGACCCGGCGGTCCGGTATCACCGCTTTCCACCGCCGTGGAACGCGGTGGAATGACGATGTTCGCGGTTGCGCTGTGCTGCAGGATAGACCGATAGGTTGGCTTGCCGTCATAGGCTCCGTCGGCTGTGAACTGGTCGATCTCGCCGTCGATCTGATCGAGCAGCGGTGCCACCTGGGAAGGATCATCCGTGTCCTGATCTGTCAGCCTTTGGGCAATGATCGCGCCACTTTTGGCATCCACTGCCAGATGCAGCTTGCGCCAGTTGCGACGTGATCTGGCGCCATGTTTCTGCTCCAGCCATTGCCCGGCGCCGTAGACTTTCAATCCCGTGCTATCGACAAGCACATGCAGCGGGCCGTCCGGCAGCGGCGGGTTTCGTCGGGCTGATGGCTCCCACTTCTGTGCCCGACGGCTCAGCGTCGTATGATCTGGAACTGGGACTTTCAGCCCCATGAGATCCAGCAGCGAATGGAGCAATCCCTCGGTCTGGCGCAGCCGCATTGCCAAGACGCAACCCAGCGTCAGCGCTGTCTCAATGGCGAGATCGGAATACCGGGCTTGGCCGCCGCGGGTCTTGCGTCGCGGAGCGCGCCATCCCGCCAGTGCCTCCGGCGTTACCCATAAGGTCAGGCTACCACGCCGGCGCAGACCTGCTTCGTAGTCACGCCAATTCGTCACCCTGAATGTCATCTTTCCGACGTGATGACGACGATCTGCGTTGTGTTTGTACGGCATGGCACTCAAATCAAGCTGATTTCGATCCTGCCTGCCTATCGCCAAACCGTTGACAAAGGATCCATGCACCAACGCTTTGCGGCAAAGCTCCATCGCGCATTACGGAGAGCATGAGGAACTGTGGGGCGGTTGGTGGCGGAGGCTCTCTGAACGGGCCGGAACCGCGCCACAGAAAGTGCCCGTTTGGTCGGCCGCAACGTGACTGCCCCACAGTTCCTCATGCTCCCCTAATTGCAGTCAAGAAAGGGATTGGCACGATCAAAATCCTCGGCTCAGTCAAGGCCAGGGCTGCTTGTTACAAAAGAGCAGGTTCATACTTTGGTCGGAGTGGTAAGCCTCGATCCGACGGCAACAAAGGGCATTCTCACCACTACATCTGACTTTGCGCCACGTATCCTTAGGGACCAAAATCTGGCGCGGGCAATCCCTCACAGGATTGAACTGATGAATGGCGAGAAACTTCGGTTGTGTTGCAAAGTTTTTTCTGTGTCATGAAGGTTGGTCGAGACCGGCCGCTGTCATGCCGCCAGTATGGCGAACTGCTCGGCCAGGGAGGGATTTGGATTGAACGCATACCTTGCCTGTCGCTTGCGCATCATGTGAAGCATTTCGATCCCGGACAGGGTGATGCTGGCGGTGGCCGGCGACTTGAAGCCCAGCATCGGCCGCACACGGCGCTTGATGCGCCGGTGGTCCTGCTCGATCCTGTTGTTCAAGTATCGACTTTTCCTGATCGTGATCGGTTTCAGCCAGCGCCGGGAACGATCCTGCAATCGATTTGCCGCGTCGCAGGAAGTGATGGCTTCGTGATTGGCCTGGCTGCCGTCGATGACGATGCGATCGGGCCGGCCATGGCGCTCCAGGGCCTTCCTGAAGAAGCGCTTGGCCGCCAGCAGGTCGCGATGCTCGCTGAAGCAGAATTCGACCGTGTCGCCGACACCGTCGATGGCGCGGTAGAGATACATCCACTCACCGCGAACCTTGATGTAGGTTTCGTCGACATGCCATTTGCCGGTGACGGCACGCTTGCGGCGGTTGAAGCGCTCCAGCAACCGCGGCGCGAAATGAATGACCCAGCGATGGATCGTCGAATGATCGATGCCGATGCCGCGTTCGGCCATCATTTCTTTCAAGTCGCGCAGGCTCAGATTGTAGGCCAGATACCAGCGCACGCATAACAAGATGACGGACTAGTCGAACTGACGGCCTTTGAACATCTCGAACCTCGCGAAAATTGACGCTAGGTTCCTCCCACGCGACCAGTTACCAAAACTTTGCAACACAACCCGTGTGGGCCGGTGGATATCAGCCACCCCTTTATAACCTCACGTAATAAGCCATTCTGGAGAAGCCGCTCGCGATGAACCCGCTTGATTTCTTCGGACTTGATCACGCGGCGCCCACCACTCTGCAGTGCCTTGAGGGCGTCGAGCGCGTCAGCGAGTTTTTCATTAGGAGTGGCCATAGCCGAATCTCTGCAAGTTTTTAGTGTTGTACAACAACAAGTATATGATGCTGATCCATTGCAAGTCAATTGTGACGCGTTAAAACACGTATATTATGACGTGCTGACGCACGTTTGTTATGATAAACTACTGATTTTTATGATATAACTTGCGTGTTCGGCGCGAAGGATCGTCACCCGCAGGGGCCCAGACGCCCTGCGGCTCGGGGTGTCGGCCTAGAGCCTGACCCACCGGAGCCTTGGCGCAGGTGGGACGCGGCCCTCCCTCTCCCTCTCCCTCTCCCTCTCCCTCTCCCTCTCCCTCTCCCTCTCAAAATCATCATCCCGGCCCCGCCGCCGCGCCTGCTCCCTTTCAGCCTTCCGCTCCGCCCGCGAGATGCGCGGCACAGCCACACCATCCCCGCCATCGCCGCCGCCATCCTCCGAACCATCCCGCGCCGCCCGCGCAAAATCCCCCGCCAGATCGACGGCACTCTTCCACGGCTCCTCCCGCTCCAGCGCCTCATGGTGTGCCTGCCGCAGGTCCGTCTCAGGCTCGTACCGCTTCTCCTCCTGCCGTATCGCCGCGCGCATGGCCGCTTCCTCGGCTGCCCCCCACCGATCGCGATGCCGGTCTTTGGCACGGCGCACGGCGTTGGTGCATGGGTCCGGACTTGAGCGGATGTCGATCTTTGAAGCGGCAGACTATGCCGTGGCCGCCTTGCGGCGGGCGGATTTCGGGCGTGCGCAGGCAAGCATGCGGTTGAGGACGGCGCAGCCGATGGCGACTTCGGTCTTCTGAACGGGAAGCGACCGTGCACCAACGCCCCGCTCCATAGGAACGCAGCTTGTCGGTTATCATGCGCTTTGGTGCGAGGCCCTGTTTCTTCAGCAGCCTGGTGAGCAGGCGCTTGGCGGCCTTGGTATTGCGGCGGTTCTGGACGATCTCATCGAGAACATATCCATTCTGGTCGACAGCCCGCCACAACCAATGTTTCTTGGCCGGCGATGGTGATGAGGACTTCGTCCAGGTGCCAAACATCATTGGGGCTGGGCCGCTTCCTGCGCAGACGGCGAACGTACTCGGGGCCGAACTTCTTTCCCCAACGGCGGATCGTTTCATAGGAGGCGACGATGCCGCGCTCCAGCAGCATTTCCTCGACCAGGCGCAGGCTCAAAGGGAACCGGTAATACAACCACACCGCATGGGCGATGATCTCGGCGGGAAAGCGGTGGCGTTTGTAGCTGATGAGCGCGTCGTTCATGAACCGGCGTCTACCCCAACGCCTCCTCACAAGAAGTTACCGTGACAACGCCGTCTAGACAACTCAAGCGAATCACAGCGGGCGAGGCGCCCCAACCGCTTCCACACTCAATCACGAGTTTAGGGTCCGGCACTAAAAAAACGTGTACGCCGACTAATATAACGTGAATTGATTTATTGAACGATATGACTCACCCAGTGTCAACATTGAGTGCGGGAAGGTGATTCTGAGAAGGGGTATGCAGGATTGGTAAGACAGAAAGATCTAAAGTTATTTGTTCAATCTAAAGCCGCGACGATCTTGTCACTTGGTAAACTGATGACTGAAGGGCGGATTCCTCCTGGGATCGTCCTGACGCGAGCGCAGTGGTTGGCGGAGAGGGCTCACATTGTCAAGAAAGCGCTCGGTCTGAAGGGATTGTCTGATCTAATTGCAAGGTCCAGCGCTAAGGGCGAGGACATACTCGGTGCGACGAGAGCCGGGGAATTTCTTAGCCTAAGAATCGAGCGAGAAGCCGGGGGTTTGGCTACCGCGATCGATGACGTTTTTGACTCCTATGGCGCGACAAATGAGCTAGACGAGGTATTGGTTCAGGCGTGTGTCGAGGATGTGCGGTCAGCCGGAGTGGCATTTACTCGTGATCCTAGAACCGGCGCTGAGTACCTGGTTATAGAATACGAGCCAGGCCCCGCCACAGATGGTGTAACGGCGGGACGAGCGGGGGATCTACATGCTTTTACGCTGATGCGAGGGGCTGATCGGATGGCTCCCTCTATACTTGGCGATCTTCTTGAGGCGTTAGAGGAGACTACCAGTATTCTAGGCGACCAACCTCTAGACATCGAGTTCGCCGTTGACGCGAAGGGGTGGACGTCGATCTTGCAAGCGCGGCCACTGGACTGCCCTCAGCCAGCAGTTTCAAATGTTCGGACAACTCTTGCGGTGGAAGTTTGTGCGCGCATCAGGGATCTTCTCGCGCCGGATCCGTCGCTTCTAGGGACATCTAACATCCTTGGCATTATGCCTGACTGGAACCCTGCCGAAATCATTGGCGTTCATCCGAGGCCGCTCGCAGTATCGCTATATCGGCACTTGATCACTGATCGCATCTGGTCTGAGTCGCGGTGGCGCATGGGCTATCGCGACGCTCGAGGTGTGCCACTAATGGTGCTTGTGGCCGGGCGGCCATACGTGGATGTCCGCGCAAGTTTCAACTCACTGGTCCCGGGAGCGGTGAGGGATGATCTTGCCGAACGGTTGATTGCCGCTGAAATCGAATACCTACGCGCCCATCCAGAGCTACATGACAAGGTGGAGTTTGAGGTTGCTCCTACATGCTGGTCGCTTGCCGCGGAGCGGCGTGTCGCCGAGCTCGGTCCTGGGCTTTCCGCTGGCGACAGAGAAGAACTGGTCGGCGTTTTGCACGAACATACTGCCGGGCTCATTGCAAGGGCGAGCGAGATTCTTGGGCGGTCGCTAGGCGACATTTCTCTCCTTGAACATCGGAATGAATCAGTGATGCCGGAAGAGTCCACCATTCCGGCAAGAATCCACGCGCTTTTGTCCAACTGTCAGCAGCTCGGCACGCCGGCGTTTGCTGATCTTGCGCGCTTGGCCTTTGTATTCACTGATATTTTGCGATCTATCACCTCATCTGGATACGCGCGTCGAAACGAGGTGGCTATCTTTCTGGAAAGTATCGAAACGGTTAGTGGCCGTATGCTAAGAGACATGGCAACAATGCGGCGTGCCGCGTTTCTTGGGCGATACGGGCATTTGAGACCCGGAACATACGACATAACCATTCCCCGCTACGACGAAGATCCGGAGCGCTATTTGGGCGATGGCGTATGCCGAGGCCGTTCAACGCCTGATCTTGCAAATGAGAATTCGATTTCGCCGGCGCTCGTATCCGCTGTGGAACGTGCCATGGGCGAGCATGACCTTCCGGTCGATGGAAGGAAATTTCTGGATCTGACAAGGCGAGCAATTGCCGGGCGAGAATATGCGAAGTTCGTATTTTCCCGATCTGTCTCGGATTCGCTAGCCCTTCTCGCCCGTTTTGGCAAGGGCGAGGGGCTATCACGCGATACCATCAGCTTTGCGGCGATCCAGGACATTCTCAATGCGCACGTTGCTGGGGCAAGACTGGACGAAGCTATCAACAAGTCATCAGAGATCGGCTTGGCATCCCATTCAAGCGCGGCCGACCTTCTGTTGCCGCCGATCATTGTGTCTCCAGACGACGCAATTTCCTTTGTGCTCGCAGCTTCGAGACCAAACTTCGTGACGACCAATATCGTGTATGGAAGTGTTGCGGCATTCGATTCCGTGGACCTAAAGGGAAAAATCGTTGGTATCAGAAGTGCGGATCCAGGTTACGATTGGATCTTTACACGGGGAATTGCTGGGTTCTTCACTGCTTTTGGAGGATCGAACTCGCACATGGCCATCCGTGCGGCGGAATTGTCAATTCCGGCTGTAATTGGAGCGGGAGAAAAGCAATTTGATCGCTGGATGTGCGCCAATTCGCTGATTATCGACTGCGACGCGCAGCGCGTCGAGGTTATTGTCTGATGCTCGCGCTGATCTGCCCGAGCACTGTGGAGCGAGTGGAACGCGGCGAGTATCTCGATAGCGTGGACAGTCGGTTGCCGGCATTTTTGTCTGAAATCGGGTGTGAATCTGTAATCGCTACTAACTGGCCTGACGGCCTGGTCCGTATCCTTCGTCGTGTTGACCCAGACGTCGTGGTGTTGAGCGGCGGTGGAGATCTTGCAGCTTATGGCGGAACAACTGCTCTGCGGGATGCGTGCGAAGCCATTCTCATCGAGTGGGCTATTGAGAATGAGCGCCCGCTGGTCGGGATCTGCCGAGGGTTCCAAGCAGTCCTGGCATGGGCGGGCACAACGCTCGAGCAGATCAACGGACACGTGCGAGAGCGTCATCTAATCACGTGGATAGATGGTCACCGATCTTGGGAGACGAATTCGTTTCACAATTGGTCTGCGTTTGTTTCTCCGGCCAACGTTCGGCCACTCGCGTTCGCGCCAGACGGTTCGATCGAAGCTGCATCGATAGTGACGGCACCCAATCTACGTGGAGTCATGTGGCATCCTGAGCGAGAGAGGCCATTCTCCCAGGCCGACCTTTCGCTCTTTCGTGAATGGACTGGAGCGGCGAAGTGATTGGTGCGGTTATCCTGGCAGCGGGGAGGGGTAGTCGGCTCGGCACCCTCACCGACAATTCGCCAAAGTGCTTAGTTCGGGTTGCGGGTCAGTCGTTGCTCGCGCGGCAGACCGTCGTGTTGCGGAATGCCGGGGTGAAGGCGATCTCGGTTGTGACAGGATACCGGCACGATCTCGTCGCATCGGAAAGTGGACTCCCAATCTTTGTGAACCACCGCTGGATGGAGACTGGCATTTTTCGGTCTCTTGTGGCGGCAATCGAATGGCTGGAAGCGGGGGAAGTCATCGTCTCGTATGGCGATATCTTCTATTCGGCAGAAACCGTTAACGATCTCCTTGGCAAATCAGGCGATATCGTCATCGCATACGACGCAGATTGGTGGCCCCTTTGGTCTGCCCGATCCAAAGAGCCGCTTAAGGACGCTGAGAGTTTTTGGATCGACCGAGAGGAGCGCATTACCGACATCGGGGGCAGCATCAGTCATCATGGGCAGGCGAACGGCCAGTACATGGGTCTGATGAAGATGACGCCAACCGGATTCAGACAATTGCTTTGTGTTGCCGAGCAATTAGGCAATGCTGATCAGGTTGACATGACGAGCTTACTTCGTGCTGCACTCTCCAAAGGCCTCGATTTGAGGGGCGTAGCGCGTTCTGGGCCCTGGGGTGAAGTCGACACACCAGAAGATGTACGCCTCTATGAAACAACGATGCTCGCCCAATGACGGCACATCCAACTCAGATTTCGTCTATGACGATCCTGTCGGCCTATCCAAATCATGTCCTAAGTGCCGGACCCTCGCTTAAGGCGCTCAATGAGTTCCTTGACCTCTCATTCGAGGAGGCATTCTCAATGCTACATGTTTTGCCATTCTTGCCGTCCGATGGTGACGGGGGGTTCGCGGTAACAAGCTATGATGAGGTCGACCCGACATTCGGTTCGTGGGCGGATTTGCGAGCTTTTTCGCATCGTTTCCTGCTGATGGGTGACTTGATAGTCAACCACGTTTCGGCATCGCATCATTGGCTGCGCGAATACCTCGATGGTATTCCGGAACGCGCAGAATTCTTCCATGACATCGACCCCAGCACAGACCTCAGCGCGGTATCGAGGCCAAGGGCAACGCCCCTGCTGACAAAGTTTCGTGCGCTTAGTGGCGAGCGATGGTTATGGACCACGTACGGTCCTGGTCAAGTCGACCTTAACTTGGCCAATCCGAATGTCTTCTCAGCGATAGTCGATGTTGCCGAAAGATTTATGCGAAATGGTGTATCCGCACTCCGACTGGACGCGATTGCATTTGCGTGGAAGTGCGTCGGCACCAACTGCGCGAATCTGCCGGAAGCGGCCGATTTGGTGGAGCGACTGAGGGCGGCTCTCGATCAATCGAAGCCGGTCCTGGTGGCGGAGGTGGACGCGGATCTCCAGTCGCAGTTCATCGGAACCAATCGTGCCGATCTCGGCTACTGTTACGACTTGGCACCGAGCCTTGCACATTCCGTTGCAACCGAGCGGCCGAATGCGCTTCGTCGTTGGCTGACTGGCGCCTCGAAACGTGATCTGTCTGGATCCATCACGTTTCTTGCCAATCACGACGGTCTCCACCTGCGATCACAACGGCCCGTTTTAACTGAGGAGGAAACCAACGAGTTGGTTTCGATTGCCACTTCAGTTGGGAACTGGCCTGTTATTCGCGGTAAATCGATATATGAGATCGCCGGGCCGCTGCATGCCATGTTCGGACCCGATCTTGAGGTGATGTGCCGGAAAGTTGAACTGTCGCTATTTCTTCTTGTTTCCCTTCCCGGCATTCCGATGGCTTTTCTCAACACAATTCTCGCAGTTGAAGCAGGTCCGTTTGACTTGGAGCAGGGGCCTAGGTCGTTAAACCGAGCCCGCGTGTCGTCGAGCGAGATTGATTGCTTGTCACCCGCGCATCCGCGACGAAGGTTGATCGAACAGACGCAGCTCTTGTTTCGAATGCGTCAGCAGATTCCCGCGCTTCAAGCTCATCAAAGTGCGAGAGAGATCAGTTGTTCCGGTCAGACATTGGTTGTTGGCCGCTACGACGGCGAGAAGATTATCTACGCGGTTGCCAATTTATCTTCTTGCTGCAGTGGCAAAGTCGAGTTGCCTGTCCCGGCAGTTGATCTTTTAGCCGGCGGAGGAGCGCATTCGTCGGTCACGCTACCGCCTCTCGGTTGGGGTTGGTATCGTGCCAAGTGATATCAGACCTGAGGTGTTGCAGGGGAATGCGCTGCCCGAACGCGGTTTTATGAGGGCGATCTCGGCCGTTGAGTTTCTGAACGACTTTTCGTTTAGTGCTATCTATCCGCTGCTCGCTCTGCGAGCGATTGAACTCGGCGCCAGTGCGCTTCAAACGTCGCTGATAATGGGGTGCAATGCAGCAGTGCCGTTGATAGCTGCGCCGGCTCTTGGGGCATTAAGCGATCGCTTTGGAGCCCGCAAAGTCAATCTCGGTGTCTACTTGTGTGGCTTTGCAAGCCTCGCAGGAACACTTCTCGCTACCACACCGCTGGAGGTCGGGTTTTGGCGAGGTGTCGGTGGTATCCACTGGTCGGCACGCGGCGCGTTCATAGTTCTTGTGTCCGAACGCGTCGCGGCACAAAGGATTGGAAATACGCTCTCGCACATCCAAGGATGGAGCACAGTCGGCGCGCTGCTCGGGCCATTCGCGACTGGGTTACTTGGGCTGTGGTTCGGGCAGGGGGCTTTCATTGCCGCAGCTATGTTTGCAACCGCAATGTCAGCCTTCATGTGTGTCCTCTATTGGCTGGGCGTTCACCTCGGAAACTTCTCACCATTGCCCGTGATCGAAAAAGCAGTAGAGCAAATTGAACCAGACTCCGCCATCGACAGCCGTTACGTTGGCCTAGCAGCGGCCGGCCTCTGCGCATTCTGCTTGGTGTTTTACTCGGGCGTACAAGCCATGGTCCCCATTTGGGTATCCACGTTGAATTTGTTCCCCAAGATCTATGTTCCCTGGTTTTTCGTCTTGCTCGCCGTCACGAGCGTCCCTGTGCAGTTCTTCGGGTTTCGCATTGTCCGCAGTAGGCTATCGGCTATCCAGACGCTTGCGTTGGGACTCTCGTCCATCAGTGCCGGATGCGTAACGGCATTGGCAATTGAAGCGCCGGCACTCAAAATCTGGTTCCTCAGCCCAGTTCTTGCATTCAGCTACGTCCTCTGTTCCTCGGCGTGCAACGAGGTCCTCGCGTCCGTAATGCGCGGCTCGGTAAAAGCAACGCGTGCGAGTGCGGCTTATGTGATCTTTGGCGTCGCGCGGGTCGCTGGTCCACCTATAACAGCGCTTTTTGCTCAGCCTGCATGCTTGCTCGCAGCCTCGTTTGTCGGCGCATCGCTGATGACAGTCCTCGCAATCTCTCTCGCGCGGCAGGTGCCAAATCTAGCGCCCGCATCTGCGACGTAATTAATTTGCTAACCGGGAACAGAAAGTGAAGTGATGCCAAACCAGGATGCTCACTCAAAGCCAATGATCGGCTATCTTGCAGACCCAGCGAACGCCCTGACATTCGTAGGCTTTATGATGTCGGCGGCCGCGACAACAATGGCGTTCAATGGGCAACTTGAATGGGCACTTGCATTAGTGCTCTGGGCGGTGCTTGCGGATTGGTACGATGGATGGCTAGCAGCACGCACTCCGGGCCGCCATCCGGCTTACGGGAAGGTCGGGGGCAATCTGGACTCATTCGCCGACCTGATGAGCGGCGGTGTCGTCCCAGCCGTCATCCTTCTGAGACTGGGCGACGGAGGGCCTGTCGCTTGCCTTATCGCCGGATTCGTATGCGCTGCAGGTGCGATACGGTTGAGCTATTTCAACGTCTTCGGTACCGACGAGGGCAGTTTTGTCGGCATGCCTTTTCCGCAGAACATCTTTAACATCGCATTCGTCTACCTGATTTTGATCGTGGTGGCTAAAGACTATCTCTATATAGGCTTCGCATCTTCTGTGTTAATTTGCGGGTTGCTTAATATATCGCAGTTGCGATTTAGGCGAACGCCCAAGAGCCGGCTCCCACATGCCACGGCTTATGTCATATTTCTGTCTATTTGCCTGTTGGCAGTTGGACATCTTATGGCATCGCCCGCGTAGTTTTCGGAAAACCAAAAGGAAGCAGGATATGGCCGCTGGCTACTATATCACCCATCCTCAAGTGCGCGTTGATGCAAGCGTTCCGGTACCCGAATGGGGTTTATCCGAACTTGGCCGGGAGCGCGCTATAGCAATGCTTAGTCAACCATGGGTGAAAACCATTCGCACCATTGTGTCATCTGCCGAACGAAAAGCGATCGAAACGGCCCAGATTCTTGGTGAATATCTCGGCGTGCCGTTGGAGATACGAGAACGAATGCATGAGAACGACAGATCCGCGACGGGATACCTCCCTCCGTCGGAATTCGAGTCAGTGGCGGATGAATTCTTTGCGAAGCCTGAGGTTAGCGTGCGTGGATGGGAGCCTGCTATTGATGCTCAGGCGCGCATCCGAAGCGAAGTGGACGCGGTGCTGGCGCGAAACACTTCCGCGGATGTCGCGTTCGTTGGGCACGGTGGCGTCGGAACTTTATTGCTCCTGTCATTTACTGGCGTTCCAATCAGCCGCGTAGCCGATCAACCGGCTGGAGGGGGGAGTTTTTTCTCCTTCGACTTGGCTTCGTTACGAGTGCACCATGCTTGGCGACCAATCGACAAAACCGCGATTTAGCTCGCCTTGCAGAAACGCCTTGACGAGATCGGCCGCAACCTGCCGAAGGCCGGCTGAACGCCGTGGCCGACGACCTGCTACGCCGCATCGTTGCGGAAGTCCTGGGAACCGCATGGCTGGTCGCTACCGTGGTCGGCTCCGGCATCATGGCCGCCCGGCTGACGCACGACGTCGCCATTTCGCTGCTCGGCAACACGCTGCCGACGGGGGGTAACCGCTGTTCTCAGGCCACGGCCTTGAGTGGCGCGGGGGCATAGGCCCAGGGCAGCAGGTCGTCGAGCTGGCTTTGCGGATGGCCTGCGACGATGCGGGTGATGACGTCGGCGAGGTAGGCGTACGGGTCGACGCCGTTGAGTTTCGCGGTTTCTACGAGCGAGGCGATGGTCGCCCAGTGCTCGCCACCGCCGTCGGAACCGGCGAAGAGCGCATTCTTCCGATTGAGGGCGATTGGCCTGATCGAGCGTTCGACGACGTTGGAGTCGATCTCGACGCGGCCGTCGTCGAGGAAGCGACCAAGTCCGGCCCAACGCGAGAGCGGGTAGCGGATTGCTTCAGCGAGCTTGCTCTTCTGGCTGACCAGGGCGAGCTTCTCGCGCAGCCATGGCTGGAGGGTATCGATGATGGGGCGGCTTCTCTCCTGGCGCGCGGTGCGCCGCTCTTCGGGCGAGCGTCCCCGTATCTCGTTCTCGATCTTGTAGAGCTCGGCGATGCGCTGGAGCGCCTCCGTGGCGATCGGCGCGGGCCCGGACTGGGCCAGTTCGTAGAAGCGTCGACGGACATGCGCCCAGCAGAACGCCAGGCTCACGGCATTGCGCTCGGCCAACGCCCGGTATCCGGCGTAGCCGTCGACTTGCAGGATTCCGACGAAGCCCTGAAGGTGCCGCAGTGGCTGTTCGGCCTTGCGGTCGGGTGCATAGAGATAGGCGACGCCAGGTGGAGCGATCCCGCCCCAGGGGCGATCGTCGCGAGCATAAGCGAACAGCTGGCCCGTCTTGGTGCGGCCGCGCCCGGGATCGAGCACCGGCGCCGTGGTCTCGTCGGCGAAGAGCTTCCCGGAGGCCTTCAGCCGCTCGAACAACCGCTCGTGGATGGGGCGGAGCAGGAAAGCCGCCTTGCCGACCCAATCGGCAAGCGTCGAGCGATCCAGGTTCACGCCTTGGCGGGCGTAGATTTGCGCCTGGCGATACAGGGGAAGATGGTCGGCGTACTTGGAGACCAGCACATGGGCGACGGTCGCCTCAGTCGGGATGCCGCCCTCGACAAGCCGTGGCGGAGCCGGTGCCTGCACCACGACCTCCTCGCAGCTCCGGCAGGCGTATTTCGGTCGGCGCGTGACGATGACGCGGAATTGGGCCGGCACGATGTCGAGGCGCTCGGAGCGATCCTCGCCCATGACATGCAGCATTCCCTTGCAGCACGGGCAGATCTTGTCGGGAATGTCGATGATCTGCTCGATACGCGGCAGATGCGCGGGCAGTGATCCACGGTTGGCGCGGCGCTTCCTGGCGCGAGCCTCGCGCTTGGCAGTATCGGCGGTGTCCTCCGCGGCGAAGCCTTCAGCCTCGATCTGCTCGGCCTCTTCCAGGCCCAGCAGCAGCTGGTCGACCGGCAGGCTCTCTGCCCTGCGGCCGAAGCGGTGGCGCTGCAGTTCCTTGATGATCTGGCGCAGCCGCTCGTTCTCGGCGCGCTCCGCCGCGAGCATCGCCTGAAGCGCGATCGGATCGTTGGTCTGAGGCTCGGCCGGGTTGCTCACAAGGCCGATTCAATCATGCATTCCAATGCTTTGCGAGCGCCTCTAGCCTCCCATGGAATCAACTTGCCGCGACCGGCGCGCGCGTCTCGCGGGCGTCATGCACGCGCCGCCAATCCAACCCTTCCAGGAGCGCCTGCAATTGCGCCGCCGACAACCTCACCACGCCATCGGTGATGGCAGGCCAGCAGAACTTCCCGTCCTCCAGACGCTTCGCCAGCAGGCACACGCCGGTGCCGTCGAAGTACACCAGCTTGACCCGGTCGGCGCGCTTGGCCCTGAAGACGTAGACCGCGCCAGAGAACGGATCGGCGCCCATCGTCTCGCGCACCAGCGCCGCCAGGCCTTCGGCCCCCTTGCGGAAGTCCACCGGCTTCGTCGCGACCATCACCTTGACCACACCCGTCGGCCCGATCACGACGGCGCCTTCAGCGCACGGATCACCGCCGCCACCGTCCTGGCGTCGGCGCCACGACCGACCCGCATGGCGACGCCGTCAATCTCCAGCTCTATCACGCCGGTTTCTCGCGCGGCCTTCCGCTGCCGTGTCGATCTCGCGCGCTTCCCCGCCGGTTCGGGCTCCTGTGCCGCGACCACCGCTGGAACAAACAACGGCTCCGGTGCCGGCGCATTCGCCAACGGCACCCGCGCGGACCGGCGCCAGGCGAACAGCTGCTGCGGGGACAATGCATGTCGCCGAGCCACCGCGCTCACCGTCTCGCCAGCATCGTAGCTTTCCGCCACGATCCGCGCTTTCTCCTCCGGCAACCATTCGCGCCGCCGTCCAGAACCCGTGAATATCTCAAGCCGTCGAACCGGCTCCTCGTCCCTGGACTTAAGCGTAAGTTCTGAAATCGTCATGTGTCGAAGCCCTCAAAGGCCCCGAGCATCGTCGCTCACGACAACGCGCGAAAGGTGCCAACGGGACAGCGCTTACGACGGGGGCGATCCTCGTCGTGCTGATCACGATACTGGGGCCGATCTCGGGGGCGCATTTCAATCCCGCCGTCACGCTGGTGTTTGCGCTCCGCCGCGAGATCGAAGCGAACGCCGCGCTTGCCTATGTAGTCGCCCAAATTGCGGGCGGCATCGCTGGCACGTTTCTGGCGCACGCCATGTTCGAACTGCCGATCCTGCAGGCCTCCGCGACGGTTCGGACCGGAACCGGGCAATGGATCGCGGAGGCGGTCGCCGCCTTCGGTCTGATCTTCACCATTCTGGCAGGCCTGAGAGCGGCGGTGCAAAATTAGTCCACGGTAGCGGCGGGATGGTCCCGCTTCGGGCGGCGTAAAACCCGGCCACCTATTTCCCTTCCGCGACGAATGCAGGAGGGCTAGGGGATCTACACCGTGGAATTATATCTGAAGGTCCGTCTGGCTTGCTCGGAAGGAATGAGCGGGCGTCAGGCTGCAAAGCATTTCAACATATCGCGCGATAGCGTGGCCAAGATGATGTCGTATTCGACGCCGCCGGGCTATCAGCGTCAGTCACCGATCCGGCGGCGGCACCGTAAACTTAACGCTGTGAAAACAAGATCTGAGAGTGAGGCTTTGGTTCATTCGGCGTGAAGGCGCGCGATTTGGCGCCATGCTTGCACGGCAGTTGCTCGCAGTTCTCGATGGTGGGTGGATGGAATATCGTGGGTAAGCGGTGCGCCAAGGCACCTTTCCTGAAACCGCTGGTGATGTGTCTATGGCGGGTCGGTCGTTGGTCCGCGCGCCGGCGCCGATCACTCCGGGTCGTCATAACGGGTGACGTAGTGGAGTTCGCGTAGGGCGGGGATGACGAGGGCGATGTCTTTGTAGGCCTCGTGTTCGATGAAATGCGCGGTCTCGGGCCCCGGCCTGGGCTTGCCGAGGACGGGCCTCCCCTTTTGTCGACGCAGTAGATCAGGATCGGCAGCAGCAGGCCGTGGTTGGGGTTGTCGAGGTCGAGTAGCCGTCTCCAGCTTTTGATGTTGAGATTCATGGCCGCGTAGAACCCCTGGCACCACGGCCGGGGGTCGATGCCGCCGCTGGGCTTGGTGGCGAATCCGGGCGCATAATCCTGCGGTCTGTCGAAGAGCGTCTCGTTGATCCGGTTGTGGATCCTGGCAACGCTGGCAAACACGGCGTGATCGGTTGCAGACCCTTTGGCCAGGACGTCGCGCGGCAACCCCATGAGCGGGCACATCCAGTATTGCGGGTCCGGGAACCGCGGCCCGGTGACCGCCGCCGTTACGAAGCCATCCAGCGCCGACATGGTCCGCACCAGCGGGCGGCGGTTAGTCTTGGCAGCCATCCAGGCCTCGAGCGCCTCGTCCGACAGCGCCATGTCATCGATTGCGCTCATGCTGCCAACGGGAGCGGCATCTCTTGGCGGCGCCCCCAGTGCCACGGTGCGCATTTCGCAAAAACGGGACAGTCGTTCCGCTAAATCGCGGACAGCAGTTTCACTAAGTCGCGGACAGCAGGATGGGGTCGGTCCTCGGTTGCCTGGTTGAGCTCATTTGCGATTGATTTCGCCGTTTTCGGCGCCGGTCAAGAGCGGCGGTGTTTTTTGCTTTCTCATGCTGTCGCCTTCGAGGGTGACGCGATGGGCGTTGTGGATGATCCGGTCGAGAATGGCGTCGGCGATTGTCGGCTCGCCGATCATGGCGTGCCACTGGGCGATTGGCAGTTGCGCGGTGATCAGCGTCGATTTCCGGCGATAGCGTTCCTCGAAGATTTCCAGCAGATCGAGACGCTGCTGGTCGGTCAGGCTGTGGGTGCCCCAGTCGTCGAGGATGAGCAGTTGCACCCGAGCCAGTTTGTCGATGAGACGGGGAAAGCGGCCGTCGAGACGCGCCAGGGCGAGATCTTCGAACAGGCGCGGCATGCGCAGGTAGAGCACGGAATGGTCGAGCCGGGCGGCCTGACGTCCGAAGGCGCAGGCCAGCCAGGTCTTTCCGGTGCCGGTCTGCCCGGTGATGATGAGGTTTTCATGCGCCTTCAGCCAGGCGCCGTGGGCCAGCGACAGCGTATTGCGCCGGTCGAGCCCGCGATGCGCGGCGAAGTCGATGTTCTCGATGCAGGCGTCGACAAAGCGTAGTCTGGCAACGGCGAGACGGTTGGTCAGACGCTTGTCGGCACGCATGGCGGCTTCACGATCGAGCATCAGGCCAAGCCACTCTTCGCGACCGAGATCGTCGGCGTTGCTCTGGTCGGCCAGGTCCCGATAGGCGGCGGCCATTCCGCCAAGGCCGAGAGCCTGCATCTGGTCGAGGGTTGGATGTGTCAGCATGGTTGGTTTCCTTTCCTTCATTGATAATAGGAGCCGCCGCGGATGTTGGTGTGCGATGGCGTGGGCTTGACCGGCTCGGCCGCGGGCGGCACGCGGTCGAGGCCGGATTTGAGGATGGCGTTGACGGAGGAGTAGGTGATCGCATTGATGGTCAGTGCCCGCGCGCAGGCTGCCTCGAGCCGATCCCGCTCGTAGCGACGGGCCAGCGAGAGGATGCCAAACGCGGAGCGGTATCCCTGCTCGGGATGGGGCCGGTCGCGCATCATCCGCTCGACCAGGATGGCGGTGTTGGCGCCGATCCCGGCTGCCTGCCGGATCAGGTTCGCCGGCGTCGTGTTGGCATAGCGCTGGTGCGCCTTGGGCATGTGCTCGTTGACGGTGACATGGCCGCAGCGCTGCGAGCGGCGGACATGGCTGGCGACGCGCTTGTGATCATGGAAGAGCTCGACCACGCGGTGGGTGAGACGCACATCCACGCGCCGCCCGATCAGCGCGTGCGGCACCGAGTAGAAGGTCCTGTCGATCTCGACATGGTAATCGGGATGCACCTTCGCCGATTTCCACTCCGCATATTCGAACGGCGCCGGCGGCAATGGCGACAGGGCCGTTCGTTCGATCTCCTCGAACAGCTCCCGGCGGCTTTTGCCGACATGGCGCATGGGGCGATTGTTCAGATCCTCCAGCAACACCACGATTGCGGCGTTGAGATCGCCGAGACTGAAGAAGCGCCGGTTGCGCAGCCGGGCCAGGACCCAGCGCTCGACGATCAGCACCGCGCCCTCCACCTTGCCCTTGTCGCGCGGCTTGCGGCTGCGGGTCGGCAGGATCGTCGTGTCGTAATGTTCGGCCATGGCGGCGAAGGTCTGGTTGAGCGTCGGCTCGAACCACAGCGCCTTGGCGACGCCGGCCTTCAGATTGTCGCAGACGATCGCCTTAGTTACCCCGCCGAAGAAGGTGAGTGCCCGGCACTGGCCCTCGATCCAATCCGGCAGCTTCTGGCTGAAGCTGGCATGGGCGAAGGTGAAGGACGACGCGCCCAGCACCGCAACGAAGATCTGAGCCTGGCAGATGACGCCAGTATCGGGATCAACGACGGGCACGGTGTGGCCCGCATAGTCGGTCTGCATCACCGCGCCCGCTTCGTGGCGGTTGCGGAACGTCGCGCTCGACCGGCGCTGGAAAGCGCCGAACCGGTCGCAAAACCATGTGTAGCCATAACCATCGGGGTGCGCCGCGCGGTATTCCTGCCACAACAACGTCAGCGTCACGCCCTTGCGCTTCAGCTCGCGCGAGATCATCGCCCAATCGGGCTCGTCCAGATCCTGCGGCGGACGGCCAACCCGGCGAAACAGAAGCCGCTCAAGCAATGCGTCATTGTCATAGCCCGGCGGCAGCGGCCAGTCCGAGATGCCAGCCTCACGGGCCCGCAACAGATAGGTCGAAACCGAAGTCTTGCTGATCTTCAGCCGTTCCGACACCGCACGCACCGAGAGGCCCTGCTCATGCGTCAGGCGCAGGATTGATCGTAGGTCTTTCACTGTCGTTCGTCTCGCTTGCTTCCGTCTTGGCATGGCCCCTCTCAACCCGATGATGAGAGGGCAAAATGCCAGAACGGCGCTCCCGAGAACCGACCGTTACATCCGCACCGAAAACTGTCCGGGAACTAGCGGAATCACTGTCCCGTAATTACTGAAATCGCTGTCCGCGAATTAGCGGAATGGGTGTCCGCGAATTTCTGAAACACGCAGCCACGGCATTAGCTCGTCCCAGCGCGAGGCTGGCCAGTCGTTCTGGATGCGCTCGGTGACATCTGTCGAAGACGGTCGAAAACCGCTGACAAACGACGACAAGAGCTTATATGAGGAGCGTCAATACGGAACTGTCGTCAGGGTGACATTTTTGCTTTCCGTCGGTTGTTGCGGCATCCACGGTCTGAGCCCGATTGCAAGACGCGGCTCGTTGCCAAGCCAGATCCAACTTATATACGGTCGCTGTTTGAGACAGCGGCACCAACATCCCGCTTGCGGCGGACAAGGGCTCAAGAGGACGAGACATTCTGAAGCGCGGGCATTTCAAGCCAGACTCTTGTTCGGTTCGTCCCACCTGGATCCGCCAGGACTGATCGGGTCCTGGAAGATTGTGGAATTCAGTTTGATGAGTAACGCATCAGGCAGTCTTCACGATCGCCCCCTCGATGACCACGCCCGCATTGACGTATTTCCACAGCGCGACGAGCAGCTTGCGGGCGAGCGCGACGATCGTCGTCTTCTTGAGACGGCCGCCGTTCTGTTTGACCCGGTCCTGGAACCACAAGGTGAGCGCTGATCGCGGTTGATGGCGCACCCACAGCCAGGCCGTCTGGATCAGCGTCGTTCGCAGCCTTGGATTGACGGCTTTCGATACCCCCTTGTCGTGATCGACCGAACCGCTCTGCCAGGGTGTCGGCGCGAGGCCCGCATAGGCGGCAACCTGTCGTCGGTTGTCGAAGTGACGCGACAGCCCCTCCGACCACAAGACGGCGGCAAACTCCGGCCCGATGCCCTTCAGCTCGAGCAGCATCGCCGGTGCTGGCGAGACGACCGGCACGCCAGCAAGCATGGCATCGCGCGCGGCCTCGACCGCCTTGATCTGCTCCAGCAGCAGTTCGAGCCTGTCGAGTTCGCGGCCGACCTGCGCCTGCAGATGTGCCGGCAAGGGTCGGCCGTCGCCGGTCTTGAGCGCCTCCAGTCGCTTGCGCCGGTCGCGGCGCAGCGGCTCATAGCCGGACACGCCCTGGGCGAACAGCAGGCCCTTGATGCGGTTGACGTGGCGCACGCGCTCGTTCGTCAAGGCCTTGCGCTCACGCGTGATGCGGCGACGGTCCTCCTCCTCGGGCGCCGGCACCCGGAGCATCGCACACACCCGTGGCTCGCCCCGTTTGTAGGCCAGCAACGCACGGACCAGCGCCTCACCGTCAATCTTGTCGGTCTTGGCCCGGCGCCGCCGGCGCGAGGTTGCGATCGAGGCCGGATCGACCACGTAGCTTTCGATTCCTTCGGCCTGCAGCACGCGATGGATCCAGAAGCCGTCGAGCCCGGCCTCCTGGATTGCGATGATCGGAAAGCACTGCCCGGTCCGAGCCTCTGCCTTTTTCCTAAGCTCGGCAAAGCACGCCAGCATGTCGGCGACGTCGACGGCCGCCACCATATGTTTCGACATCTTCTCCCCGCCGCCCGGCGACAGCGAGGTGATCAGCCATTTCGAGCGACTCAATTCCAATGAGACGAAAATTGCGCCAAGATCGGTGCGGATAGCGGTCGGGGCTTTCGGTCGGTGAGCTGCAACAGGCATGCTTGTCTCCAAGGGGTAAGGTGTTTGTGTTTAAGCAACCGCACCTTGCCACAGCGCAGGTCGCTATCCACCCTCCTCATGGGATCTGAAGCAAGGTCACGCCGCCTTCATGCCGGACGCCATCTGGGCAGTAGACAGGTATCTCCCAGACTTCTCCCGGGTTAACGAAGCCCACCCGGTTTTGACGCCATCTACGCACTTTTCGACACGTCGTCAGCGGTTCGCTCACGCTCGTCTCCTTGCATCTTACCTGACCGGATCAAGTCCGGCCTTTTCCTCAACGCTCACCACCATCGCTCTTTACGACAGCAGCTTGAGGTGGTTTGAAACCCGCTCCTGCAAGCCGGCTTCGAGGGGCCAGCCCTCATCTCCTGTGCAGCATGGCTGCTTGGGAAGTGCCTAAATCATAGCTCCTCCTTCGCGCCTTCGTGGCGCACCTTCATCCAGGTGCCAGACGTCATCTTTCGTTGGTGCCTTGCGGCGTATGCGGCGCGCATAATCAGGGCCGTGCTTTCGGCACCATCGGCGGATGGTCTCGTAGGAAACGACGATCCCGCGATCGAGCAGCATTTCCTCGACATCGCGCAGGCTCAGATTGAAGCGGAAGTAGAGCCAGACAGCACGGGCCACGATTTCGATCGGATAGCGGTGGTTCTTGGAGGTCGGTGCACTCACGGTCATGTGCGCGCTGCTACCTCAATTTCCTTACGGCTCAATCAATGTGACACCACCGGCGGCGCCGGTCCGCTCGGCAGCCCGGCACGCCCCAGGCCGAGGATGGATCGCCGGAGCCGCGGCGATGAAAGCCCTGTCCGGCAGCTGATACGCGCGAGACTATCAGCCGGACCAATAGCCTTTCACCAAAGTCGGCTGCGGCACGGCCACTGCGAGCTCGGTCGCGATCGCCATATGCGGCGGACCCAGAGACTGCAGTAGTGGCAGGGGAGTTCGCCCATTTGGGATCGCTCGAAGCACGCTCGCGCAACCTTTCTTAACACCGATTTTAATAGCGCAAAGGGATTTCCGACGTAATGCTGCAGTGCAACAGAACGGTCTTTGAGCGTGCCGTTTATGCACTGTCACCAGGAGAACCGAATGCTCGAACAGACCCCAGACAAGCCGCAGGAGCCTTTGGCGCAGCAGACCCTTCCCGCCGCGAAGTCCAACAAGTCGCGTTCGCTGCGTTTAATTTTCGCTATCGCCCTCTCGGGCGGCAGCTCTTTTGCCATCTATGCCTACAGCAGCGCTCGCCCTACGGACGCGGTCGCGCTCGCAGCTGTCGCACCGGCGCCTCCCGTTGTGGTCAAGGCCGCGCAGGCGCAACTTGGGAACGTTCCGATCCGGGTCATCGGGCTCGGAACCGTACAGCCTTTCAACAGTGTGACGGTCAAGCCTCGCGCCAATGGACAGATCAACGATATCGTCTTCACTGAAGGCCAGATGGTTCATGCCCACGACGTGCTCGCCCACCTGGACCCGAAACCCTTCCTTGGACCCCTGCATCAGGCCGAAGCGACGCTGGCCAAGGATCAGGCACAACTCACCAATGCTCAAGCCGATCTGCAACGCGTTTCGAGCCTTGCCCAGAAGGGCTTTGCGACTGGCCAGGTCCTCGATACGCAAAAGGCGCTGATCGCCCAGACGGAGGCGATGATCTTGGCGGACAAAGCCGCCATCGAGAACGCGCAGACCCAGCTAAACTACACCACCATCACCTCGCCGATCGACGGCGTGGCGGGCATCCGGATGATCGATGCGGGCAACATGATCACTTCGACCGATCTGGGGATCGTGACAATCAATCAGCTCGAGCCGATTTCCGTCGTGTTTACCGTGCCGGCGGACGCCGTCGCTGACTGGCCGGTCGGAACGCCTGCCTCCGCGATTTCCGTCACTGCCCTAGCGGCCAACGATGGCAGGACGCTGGACACGGGAACTTTAAGCCTCGTCGACAATCATATCGATCCCGCGACGGCTACCATCAAATTTAAGGCGGCTTTCCCGAACAAGGACCATCAACTTAAGCCGGGGCAGTTCGTCAATGCCCTGTTCCAGAGCGCGCTCCTGTCCGAGGCGACTTCAGTTCCATCAAGCGCCGTTCAGCAGTCGGCCAACGGCAGCTACGTCTATCTGGTCAAGCCGGAGGACTCGACGCTGGTCCAGCTTCCGGTGACGGTCGAACGCGTAGCCGGCGACGTCACTGTGATCGCTTCGGGCTTGAATGCCGGCGATACGGTCGTCACCGAAGGGCAATACAGCCTGAAGCCCGGGATGAAAGTGTCGACGCAGAGCGCCGGATCGCAGGACGCGGCAGGCGAAGCTTTGGGCCATCGAAGGGATCGAGTGTGAGCGTCTCCAACATATTTGTTCAACGTCCGATTGCGACCGGACTGCTGACGCTCGGCATCGTGCTCGTGGGCATGGTTGCGTACATGCTTCTGCCGATCTCGTCGCTGCCCCAGGTCGATTTTCCGACCATCGCTGTAGAGTCGACGTTGCCCGGCGCCAACTCCGAAACGATGGCGAGCACGGTAGCGAGCCCGCTCGAACAGCAATTCTCGACCATACCCGGCCTGGCCCAGATGACGTCGACGAGTACGCTCGGCAAAACCGACATGACGCTGCAGTTCGATCTCAGCCGCAATATCGACAGCGCGGCCCAGGACGTTCAGGCGGCGATCAACGCGGCGAGCGGCTCATTGCCAAAGGCAATGCAAAGTCCGCCCACCTACCACAAGGTCAATTCGGCGCTGTTCACCGTGATCTCGATCGTGCTGCAGTCGGACACGATCCCCCTCCCGCTGGTCATGGATGCGGCGTCCAATATGGTTGCCCAGACCTTGTCCCAGATTCCGGGGGCCGGCTTCGTGGACATGCCTGGTTCTTCGAAATCGGCCATCCGAATCCAGCTCGATCCCATGAAGCTGGCCAGCCTCGGGATGAGCCTCGAAGACGTTCGGTCCGCGCTGGTAGTGGGGACGACCAACGGACCCAAGGGCACTCTCGAAGGCGCGCAGCGCTCGGTCACGCTTGACGCCAATAACCAACTCCTCACCTCGGCGGACGCGAGCGCGGCCATCATCGCCTACCGCAACGGATCTCCGATAAGGATCAGCGATATCGGACGTGCGATCGACAGCGTCGAGAATACGACGTTGGGTGCATGGTACAATAATCGGAAGGCTGTCCTCATAGACGTCCACCTGCAGTCGGGTGCTAACGCAGTAGACGTCGTCAATGGCGTCAAGGCCGCCCTGCCAGGACTGCGGTTGCGCCTCCCGCCCTCTGTCCAGATCATGACGGTGGGTGACTCTACGGTTGCCGTCCGCGCAGCCGTGGCCGACGTCCAGTTCACGCTCATGATTACGATCGGGTTGGTCGTCCTCACGATCTTCCTATTCCTCAAGAGCATGAGCGCAACCATCATTCCGGCCGTCACGATTCCCGTTTCCCTGGTCGGCACATTTGGCGTGATGTATTTGTTGGGTTACTCGCTGGACAACATTTCGCTGATGGGGCTCACGATTGCCGTAGGGTTTGTCGTCGACGATGCGATCGTCGTGATCGAGAACATCGTCCGGCACATCGAGGGCGGCGAGTCCCCTCTTCAGGCCACCTTGAAGGGGGCGAGCGAGATCGGCTTTACGGTCGTTTCCATGACCGCATCGCTGATCGCGGTCTTTATCCCGCTGCTTCTGATGAGCGGCATGGTTGGCCGGCTGTTCAGGGAGTTCTCTGTCACCATAGCGGTAGCCCTCATCATTTCGGCGCTCGTTTCGCTCACCCTTACGCCTATGATGTGCGCCCTGATGATCAAAGGCCACGGTCGCGAAGCCAAGCCCAACCGCTTATCCAGCCTGCTCGAGCGCGGCTTCGACTTCATTCAGCGGGGTTATAGCCGTTCGCTCCGCGTCGTGGTCGGACATCCAAGGCTTGTTCTCCTCTCTTTTTTCGCAACGCTGGCTGTAACGGCGCAGTTGTTCCTGGCGATCCCGAAGGGCTTCTTCCCACAACAGGACCTCGGGCTGATTTCCGGGTTCACCCAGGCCGCGCAGGATATCTCCTTCCAAGCGATGGCAGCCAAGCAGCAGGCCGTTGTCGATCTGATCCTGAAAGATCCAGTAGTCGACACGGTCCGGTCCACCCTCGGCGGATCCGGGCGCATGAACTCCGGCAACTTGCAGATCGTCCTCACGCCGCAGTCGGAACGATCCGTGTCCGCGGATCAGGTGATTGCACGCCTCCGGAGGGAAACGGCCGGTGTGTCCGGCGTCAGCGTGGGCATGCAGGCTGTACAGGGCATCAACGTGGGCGCACGCAGTTCCCAGACGCAGTTCCAGTACACCTTGCAGGATCCCGACCTGCCCGAACTATACAGATGGGCCGACACGATGACCGCCGAATTGCGCAAGCTTCCTCAAGTCCGGGACGTTGCGAATGACCTGCAAGCGGCGGCGCCGCATGCCAGCATCGCAGTCGACAGTGACACGGCCTCACGCCTCGGCATCACGCCGCAGGCGATCGACGACACACTCTACGACGCATTCGGTCAGCGGCAGGTCACGACGATCTTCACGCAAGCCGACCAGCATAAGATCGTCATGGAGATCGACCCGAAATACCGGGTCGATGCAGGCGCACTTGATGCGATCTATGTCGGGAGCAATTCGGGTAAGCAGGTTCCACTCAGCACTTTCGCCAAGGTCAGCAGCTCCGTGGCGCCGCTGGCGATCAACCATCAGGGCTTGTTCCCGTCCGTCACGCTGAGCTTCAATCTCGCGCCCAACGTCGCCCTCGGGGACGCGGTTACGGCGGTCAACGCCATGCAGGCACGAATTGGCCTGCCCGCGACTGTGCAGACCGGATTCCAGGGCACAGCACAGGCCTTCCAGGCTTCGCTCAGCACGCAGCCGATGCTAATCGCGGCAGCCCTGATCGCCGTCTACATCGTTCTCGGCATGCTTTACGAGAGCGTGATCCACCCGATAACCATTCTGTCGACCTTGCCTTCAGCGGGAGTGGGCGCCCTCGCGGCGCTCATGCTTGTGGGTGGTCAGCTTGATGTGATGGGGCTTGTCGGCATCATCCTGCTCATCGGCATCGTGAAGAAGAATGCGATTATGATGATCGACTTTGCATTGTCAGCCGAGCGGGACCGCGGCTTGCCGCCAAAGGAAGCCATCATCCAAGCCTGCATCTTGCGGTTCCGGCCCATCACAATGACCACGCTTTGTGCGCTGCTGGGCGCGCTGCCGCTCGCTTTAGGTACAGGCGTCGGTTCGGAACTCAGACGCCCGCTCGGTATCGCGATCGTGGGCGGACTCTGCGTGTCGCAGCTGCTGACGCTGTACACCACGCCGGTCATCTACCTCTACATGCAGCAGTTTGCAGGCTTGATGATGGGCATCAAGTATCGGATCATCGGGCGTCGGCCCGCGCACCCCGCAGTCCCCGGCAGAATAGGTTGGGGAGCGGCCAAACGTGGCATGGGAGAGGACAACACGCTGTGATTAAGGTCCTGGTCGTCGAAGACGATGCAGATACGGCGGATGAGATCGTCGACGAATTCTGTGCGGCGGGGTTCGTAGTCGAGCGCGCCGCGACCGGGCCGGACGGGTTGACCAAAGCCAAAACCCAGGCCTTTGACGTGATCACGCTCGATCGCCTACTGCCTGGCCTCGACGGTCTGAGCCTTCTCGAAAGCTTGCGCGGGGGCGGCGTGGATACGCCGGTTATGGTCCTCAGTGCACTGTCCAGTGTTGACGAGCGCATAAGAGGATTGCGGGCGGGCGGGGACGACTACCTCGTGAAACCGTTCTCGCTGGCTGAACTGCGGACGCGCATCGAGGTGCTGGCGCGCCGCACTCCCGATCAGCGAGCGACGGTCCTGCGGCTCGCCGACCTGGAACTTGACCTTTTGACCCGCACGGTACGACGCGGTACCCGCATCGTCGAACTCGTACCGCGCGAGATCACCCTGCTCGAATATCTGCTTCGGCATGCCGAGCAAGTCGTCACGCGAGGGATGCTTTTCGAGCATGTCTGGCACTATCGCTTCGATCCAGGAACGAACCTCGTCGACGTTCATCTCGGCCGATTGCGCCGTAAGATCGATCTGGCAGATGAGTTGCCGCTGATCCATACGATCCGCGGTCGGGGGTTTGTCCTTCGTGCACAGGACTAGGATCTTCCAAACGGCCAGCTTCCGCCGCACGATCGGCGCGGCGGGGATCCTTGCCCTCGCGCTTCTGCTGATGGCAGGGTTTTTCTACAGGGAGACAGTTGGCTATCTCACCAAACAGATCGACGATTCGTTGATCGGCGACGCGCGTTCTTTCGCACGGGATGATCCGGCATCCCTTCCAGCCCGCATCGAGAAAGCATTGGCTATCGACAAGCGGCAGGAAAAGGCCTTCGGCATCTTCTCAGCCGATCGCACGCGGCTCGCCGGTAACATCGCAATACTGCCATCAACATTGCCGGAGCTCGATAGCGCGACAACTCTGGTGCTGTCCCTGGACAATGGTGCGGAGAAGCGATCGGAGAGCGTACGCGGCGTCGCGACCATCCTCACCAATGGCAGCATACTTTTACTGGGGCGTGCAACGACATCGCTGGACGAAATAAAAGAAATCGTCGCTCGGGCCATGGCGCTCGCAATCATCCCTGCGATCGCGCTTTCGTTGATCGGCGGGCTGGTGATGAGCCGGGCGATGTTACGGCGCGTCGAGGCTGTGCGCCGAGCCTGTAGTTCCATCATGCAGGGCCATTTCGACCGAAGATTGCCGGTTCATAAGCGCCAGGACGAATTCGACAAGCTGTCGGTGATCGTCAACACGATGCTGGACGAGATCGAGCGGCTCATAGCGGAAGTGAAAGGGGTCGGCGATTCCATTGCCCATGACCTCCGAACGCCGCTGACGCGCTTGCGCGCACGCCTTGAGCGCAGTTTGCGTGCAATTTCGGGTGATGCACCTGTCAAGGCTGCGATGCAGAAGTCCTTGGCGGACATCGACCAGCTGCTGGCGACGATCGCTGCCCTGATGCGGATTGCCGAGGTGGAGCAGAGCCGCCGCCGTGAGAATTTTTCGCGTATCGATCTCCGCGACCTCGTGACAGCTTTGGCTGAATTCTATGGGCCGATCGCAGAAGAAGGCGGTCTCGACTTCGCAGTCGTTTGCCAGCCGGCGGTGCCGATAGACGCTGATGGCGACTTGCTGTTCGAGGCGCTAGCCAATCTCGTCGACAACGCAATAAAATTCACCCCGCCGGGCGGGCGGGTCGGGCTCGAGCTTGTTGGCACGCCGACAGCAGCGGTCGTGCGGGTTTGGGATACGGGACCCGGCATTCCCATCGAGGAGCGGGGCAACGTGCTCCGGCGCTTCTATCGCCTCGACCGCAGCCGCCATGATCCGGGATCTGGGCTCGGGTTGAGCCTTGTCGCAGCCATAGCGCGGCTGCATCAATTCTCATTGAGCCTTCGCGATCACGAGGGCGGCGGACTGAGTGCTGAACTATCCTGCCCGGCAGCCCGAGTGGTCGGGACTGGTGGGCATTAATGAAAAAGGCGGTGTGCAATTGGTCAAATCCGCGATGTTGGAGTCGTGCTTTCGGCGCACCCGGCGCGGGTTTGACCATGGACATTCGTCGAGATTGGGAATCATGCGGCCGACCACAGGCCGTTGTCGCGATGTGGGAACGGCGCCGAACTGGACGGCTTTGCCCCCGGCATCCAGGGCGTCCGCAACGCGGCGGCCGGCCTCAAGGGCCGCACTCTGTCGGGACCATATGACTATGAGCAGATTCCGGCCCTGGTCGACCGCAGCAAACCCGCGTCGCGAATTTCCACGCCGACTTCAACGGGCGTCTGGCCAAGGTGCCCTTCGTCGCCGGCGACCATTTCTCGGCGGCCGACATCACCACCTTGGTCGCCGTGGACTTCGCGGCGGCAGCCCTAGAAATGCCGATCCCCGAAGGCTTCGATGCTTTGCAACACTGGCACGACGCCGTCTCTGCCAGGCTCAGCGCGAAGGCGTAGCGCCGCCGGAGATGGATCCGCCCAATGTTCCAATCCCCCGGCGCACCGCCTTCACTCAACTTTCGTCACCTCAGATGCTTGATCTGGAACCAAGAGCACCTGGTAGGTTATGCCCTCGCACTTGAGCAGATAGACGGTCTGATTGGGGGCGGACTCAGCTCCAATGCGCTCCGCCGAGCTTGGACTTTTGCAAGTGAAGCCTTGGCTTCTCACCTGGTCGGCAACGATGGCTGCCACGGTGCTCTGGTCTTGGGCTGTGGCGGTCGCAATGGAGCCAGCGAGACAAACCAGCGTGAGAACGCCGGTGCTGATGGATGAAATCCACCAACGATCTAAGATTGCAGTTCATTGCAGTCTCCTAGTATACCGCAGATGCCGTCACCGAGACGAAGGCGGTCGATGGCGCTGATCTAACCGAGACTCCGCTGATAGCCACGCGGACTAAGTCCGGTTGCCTTTCGAAAGCCGCTGTGAACGAGCTGGTTTGGCAATAACCGACAGTCAGTCCAATTTCGGTCACTGAATGCGCACGCGTCGCAAGCAGGGCCTTCGCATGCTCCGGTCCCCATGCGCTGGGAGCATGAGGTTTTGTGGGCCGTCACGTTGCAACCTTTTGATTACCGGCGCTGTGGCAAGGAGCCTTCGATCATTTCGGAGGTTGCAATGTGCGTATTCCAATGATTCCGGACAGTGATTCCGAGACGAAACCGGACACCTATGGAGTGCACCCCCAGACTGAGACAAGGAAATCGCGGACAGTTTCCCCGCAAGGAGAGGAAACGGCACCGTAACGTTAACCGGGCATCGATCAAAATGTGGGATCTGGCGGCATGACCAGATTTTCCCGTGATCCTCTTTATCGTCGCCACCGATTTCCGGCGCAGGTGATTGCCCATGCTGTTTGGCTCTATTTCCGGTTTCCGCTCAGCCTGCGGATGGTCGAGGATATGCTGGCAGCTCGTGGCGTCATCGTCTCTCACCAGACCGTGCGACTTTGGGCTGAGAAATTTGGCAGACACTTTGCCAATGATATCCGGAAGCGATCGGCCGGCAAGCTCGGCGACAAATGGCATCTCGATGAGGTTGTCATCACCATCGGTGGAAAGAAACACTGGCTTTGGCGCGCCGTTGATCAGGACGGGTTTGTTCTCGACGTGTTGGTGCAAAGCCGTCGCAATGCCAAGGCGGCAAAGCGCTTGATGCGAAAGCTTCTGAAAGGGCAAGGCCGTTCGCCGCGTGTGATGATCACCGACAAGCTTCGATCCTACGGTGCGGCGAAGCGGGAGATCATGCCAGGCGTCGAGCATCGCTCGCACAAGGGCCTGAACAATCGGGCGGAGAACTCTCATCAACCCGTCCGACGGCGGGAGAGGATCATGAGCGCTTCAAGTCAGCGCGACATCTTCAGCGTTTCGTTTCCGTCCACGACCCGATCGCCAACCTCTTTAACGTTCCCCGCCACGATATTCCATCCACCCACCATCGAGAACTGCGAGCAACTGCCATGCAAGCATGGCGCCAAATCGCGCGCCTTCACGCCGAATGAACCAAAGCCTCACTCCCAGATCTTGTTTTCACAGCGTTAAGTTTACGGTGCCCCTTTGTCGACGTGAATGCCGTGCCTCCCGATCGACGCTCTTCGCCAGCCCAAGAGGCCTTGTGCTGATGCCACGTTGAACCGCCGTCGCACAAATATCGCGAAGCTTCAGGTTGCTGTCAGCTACGGCTGCCAGAAGGGCTGTCATTGGAACAACGAAGAAGCGACCCCTTATGGAGATCTCAGCACCTTTTCTGAAAGTGACCTCCGTCGGCGCCGCGCTGGCCAGCGGGAAATGGGACGTGCCGATCGCCGAATCGCAATCGCGCGAAGCGCTGCAGACCGAGCATGAAGCTGACGGATGGCAGATCCGTTCGATCAAAGATATCAGGAAGACGGCTGCCACGCGGCCTATGCCGTCGGCTCGAAGGAGGTAATTCGTGAATCGCTGCACATCATTCCCAATTTTTGCATTTGGCGCTTTCTGCGCCACGTCGACCGTGGCCACGTCGGCGGATCAAACCATCTATGCTGCTCCAGACAGTAGCATCGTGTTCGTTGGTGGCGTCGGCTACACTTGGCTAAAAGGCAACGAGCTCTTCTACGATGACGAGGGGAATGTTATCAGCAAATTGATCTGGGAAACCGACGCGCCGGTTCTGACCACCGGCCTCAAGGCAGAGGTCTGGAACAACTGGACAATTTCAGCCAACGCCGTCTTCGGTTTCTCCGGCAACAGCCATGTGGAAGACTATGATTGGTTTGCGCCGAGCTTTGCCGAAGGGGATTGGTCGCATCGCTCGATCAGCCCCGACACCGACCTTGTCCATTACATCAATTTTGACATCGCAGCAGGGCGAGATTTCGCGATCGACGATGCCACGACCATCAACCTTCATGGTGGCTTCAAATACACGAACGTGAAGTGGAACGCCTTTGGTGGCTCGTACACTTATAGTGTGCATGCCTTCCGGGACACAGTCGGCAGCTGGCCCGATCGCCAGCCCGGCGCAACCTACGAGCAGCGCTATCCCGGCCTTTTTCTTGGCGCGGAAGCGACCACGACGCTCGGCAACTGGACGCTCTCGGGCCAGCTCCGCAGCGGCTTCACCGTTGATGCAGGCGATGTTGACCATCACTGGATGCGCAAGCTGCGATTTGAGGCAGACTTCGACCCGGTGCCGTTCATCTCGGTCGGCGCCAAGACGGGTTATCAGATCACCGATCGCGCCAGCTTCTTTCTGGCCGGCAATTTCGATAAGTATTTCCGCGAGCAAGGCGATAGGGCGGTGTACTATATACCGACCGGCGAACGAGAACCCGAAGAGATTGTCGCCGGCATCGACTTCTATGCCATTACCCTGTCGTTCGGCTTCAAGCTGACCTTCTAAAGCCGTGGGGCCACGGAAACGGCGGCCCAGCGTCAGCCAGTGGAGAAATGACTTCGGCGCTGGGCCGTTTGCGTCAAATGTGACGTGTTGTCCAAGAGGCGCGATACGCACTGTATCTCTGGGGTCAGGACAAGGTGCGCCGGTAGAAACCGGCAAGGAGTAGATGGTGAAAGTCCATTGCAATGAAGGAGTAGCGATCCACATTGACCCCGAGTCATGCGCGGGCAGCCGTGAGGCTGTGCGTGAAGCGTTGACAGGGGAGCATGTAGGCCAGCCATTGAACCGCGAAATTGACGCTTCTCGGGTGCCGATGTTCGTCTTGTGTGCGGAAGGGCGTTGGTGCGCGGATATGAAATCGAACGCATTTCGATCTTTAATGTAGTTGGTTATGCCTGCGTGACTTGACGCCGGATAGACTCGGGGTGTGCCCATGCCAGCATGCGGTTGAGAACGATGCAACCGATGGCAACCTCGGTCTGTTGAGCCGAAAGAGAGCGTGCTCGCAGGCGCCGTCCAATCAGCCCCTTGTATCGTCCGATGGCTGTTTCGCTCAGCGCCCGCTTGCCGTAGCCGGTGGCTGCCTGCCATTTCAGCCGACCGTCGCTTGCGATTGCGGCAATGTGCTTGTCCCTTTGACCCGGCGGTCCGGTATCACCGCTTTCCACCGCCGTGAAACGCGGTGGAATGAGAGCGGCGGTGCAAAATTAGTCCACGGTAGCGGCGGGATGGTCCCGCTTCGGGCGGCGTAAAACCCGGCCACCTATTTCCCTTCCGCGACGAATGCAGGAGGGCTAGGGGATCTACACCGTGGAATTATATCTGAAGGTCCGTCTGGCTTGCTCGGAAGGAATGAGCGGGCGTCAGGCTGCAAAGCATTTCAACATATCGCGCGATAGCGTGGCCAAGATGATGTCGTATTCGACGCCGCCGGGCTATCAGCGTCAGTCACCGATCCGGCGGCCCAAGCTGGATGCGTTTGTTTCGACGATCGATCACTGGCTTGATGAGGACGTGAAGGTGCCGCGCAAGCAGCGCCATACCGCCAAGCGGGTGTTCGACCGGCTTCGTGACGAGTACCGCTTCACCGGCGGCTATACTATCATCAAGGATTACATGCGCGAGCGGGAGCAGCGTCGCCAGGAAGTGTTCGTGCCGCTGTCGCATCCGCCAGGGCATGCGCAGGCCGATTTCGGCGAGGCGATGGTCGTCATTGGCGGTGTGGAGCGGAAGGCGCACTTCTTCGTGCTCGACCTGCCGCATAGCGACGGCTGCTATGTGCGGGCCTATCCGGCGGCGGTGTCGGAGGCATGGGTGGACGGCCATATCCATGGGCGTTGGTGCGCGGATAAGAAATCGAACGCATTTCGATCTTTAATGTAGTTGGTTATGCCTGCGTGACTTGACGCCGGATAGACTCCGGGCGTGCCCATGCCAGCATGCGGTTGAGAACGATGCAACCGATGGCAACCTCGGTCTGTTGAGCCGGAAGAGAGCGTGCTCGCAGGCGCCGTCCGATCAGCCCCTTGTATCGTCCGATGGCTGTTTCGCTCAGCGCCCGCTTGCCGTAGCCGGTGGCTGCCTGCCATTTCAGCCGACCGTCGCTTGCGATTGCGGCAATGTGCTTGTCCCTTTGACCAGGCGGTCCGGTATCACCGCTTTCCACCGCCGTGGAACGCGGTGGAATGACGATGTTCGCGGTTGCGCTGTGCTGCAGGATAGACCGATAGGTTGGCTTGCCGATCGGCTGTGAACTGGTCGATCTCGCCGTCGATCTGATCGAGCAGCGGTGCCACCTGGGAAGGATCATCCGTGTCCTGATCTGTCAGCCTTTGGGCAATGATCGCGCCACTTTTGGCATCCACTGCCAGATGCAGCTTGCGCCAGTTGCGACGTGATCTGGCGCCATGTTTCTGCTCCAGCCATTGCCCGGCGCCGTAGACTTTCAATCCCGTGCTATCGACAAGCACATGCAGCGGGCCGTCCGGCAGCGGCGGGTTTCGTCGGGCTGATGGCTCCCACTTCTGTGCCCGACGGCTCAGCGTCGTATGATCTGGAACTGGGACTTTCAGCCCCATGAGATCCAGCAGCGAGTGGAGCAATCCCTCGGTCTGGCGCAGCCGCATTGCGAAGACGCAACCCAGCGTCAGCGCTGTCTCAATGGCGAGATCGGAATACCGGGCTTGGCCGCCGCGGGTCTTGCGTCGCGGAGCGCGCCATCCCGCCAGTGCCTCCGGCGTTACCCATAAGGTCAGGCTACCACGCCGGCGCAGACCTGCTTCGTAGTCACGCCAATTCGTCACCCTGAATTTCATCTTTCCGACGTGATGACGACGATCTGCGTGGTGTTTGTACGGCATGGCACTCGCATCAAGCTGATTTCGATCCTGCCTGCCTATCGCCAAACCGTTGACAAAGGATCCATGCACCAACGCTCTTCATCAACGCTCACCTCCGCTCTCTGAAGACATTGTTTTGCCGTGTCGTGCGGCGGAAACGGCATTGACTCTCATCGACCTGGACCGAGAATGGCTCCGGCAAGAGCTTTTTCTGCTGAGAAGTCGCAACCGACGCGGAAAGCATGATTGCGAACGCGGACACGCGGCGATGAAGATGATAGTGAAGCACCGGGCGAGCATTCATTGTCCCTTTCCGAGGCAGTTAGCAGCAGCAAGCCCAGCGCTAACGCGATGGGACCGAAGAGTAGGCTGACCGGAACAGCGCACCTTCCGATGCAGTTGCGGATTTTGGACGTTTGCTTTGGTCGCATTCCGGAGACGGTTTCCTATCAAGCGACGCGCGCTTGGGCGCGCATACATCTGAGTGGTCATTGGCGCGAACGAGGTTCTCGCTGTGACTGACGCTTCCGAGGGCACTGCCGATATAAAGCGCGAGCTGAGGCGGCATGAGATCAGCAAGCCGTCACGTCCCTCCTTGACCCTTTTGGATGCTCGAAAGGCCTCACTCGTGTAGACAGCCGGTGAGTGCCGTCTAGGGCAGCAAGGGATCACCTTCGATGCTCCCCTACGGGTTTTGGCCCAGATAGCGCGCTTCACGCTTGAAGATCACGCACTCAGGATATGACAGTGCATCCTTCGCATCGCGGGCGAATGAATAAGGCGACATTTCCATGATGAGGGCCGCGGCGGCATTGGCCATCCGGCTCATGCCGATCATACTTCGTCGACGAAGGATAACGCCACAAGGCTTGCCTCGAGGCTACAGTGGACAGGGGGTTCCAGACTCTGGTGGTGGCGCATCGGTTTATCCTTAGCTCCTTCGCCGGCACCACCCACACGTGCCAAGTTTTGCGGTCGAAGTGCGTTTCAACCTCGAGCCCCTTCGACTCGACGGCATCCGACCAGCCGTCTCCCGTCTTAATCGAACGGAGCTGCCTTCGGTCCGCTTCAAGCCTAATCAGTACGGCTTGGCGCGGTTGCCATTCGGCGATTCCCAGGTCGGATTTCCCGCCGGCCAGTGCAGAGCCGACGGTGGTCACATTAATAAAGAGTGCCGAGATCAGGATGTCGTTCATAACTGGCCTTCTACACTAGAATCGATTGTTGCAATGATGCCCCTTCTGACGCCTGTAGCTGACAGCAGCCTGAAAGCCTCTGGACATTTGCGTCACGGGCGTTCAGCGTAGCGTCAGGTTCTGTCAATAAGGCACAACTCTTGCCGTCGAACCGGAGCTCGGCACACATGATGCGAATACTGCTCATTGAAGACGACGAGGACCTTGGCGGTGCTGTACGCGAACATACGATGGCTGATGGCCACGCGGTCGACTGGGCCAAGGACCTGTCCGATGCGCGGGGTTACGCAAATGTGGTCTCCTACCAGCTTGCCCTGCTCGACATTCACCTGCCAGACGGCAACGGCATCGACTACGTGCGGGAGATGAGGAAGCGGCTTGATTGGACACCGGTCATCATCGTGACAGCTCGCGATCAGGTCTCGGACCGCATCGAGGGGCTCAACGCAGGTGCCGCCGACTATTTGGTCAAGCCGTTCGATCTCGGCGAACTTTCTGCGCGCATTCATGCCGTGGCGCGGAGTAATGGGCAGTTCCCGGAGCCGATATATTCTGTCGGGACGCTGTCAATACACTCGGACGAGCGGCAACTCTACCGCGACGGGCAGACGGTCTACCTGACTCCACGCGAATGGACAGTTCTCAACTGCCTTCTGTGCCGGCCCGGCACGGTAGTTACGAAGGCGAAGATCGAGGACGTACTCTTTTTTTCCTTGGGTTCGGAAATTGAGAGCAATACCGTGGAGGTTTATGTTAGCCGGCTCCGCAAGAAGATCGGCGGGGACCGAATAGCGACAGTCCGTGGCTTCGGGTACAGGTTGGTTAAATGACGAACCCGCGCAGCATGACGCGCAGGCTAATACTGGGGCTGGGCGGCGCAACGCTCCTGGTCTGGATTTTCGTCCCCACCATTGCTGCCCTCATGGCAAAGGACTCTATCTACAAACTCTGCGACGACTTTCTGGAGGAATCTGCCGAGGTCACGGCGTCTGTGTACGAGCGTTGGTGCATGGATCCTTTGTCAACGGTTTGGCGATAGGCAGGCAGGATCGAAATCAGCTTGATGCGAGTGCCATGCCGTACAAACACAACGCAGATCGTCGTCATCACGTGGGAAAGATGAAATTCAGGGTGACGAATTGGCGTGACTACGAAGCAGGTCTGCGCCGGCGTGGTAGCCTGACCTTATGGGTAACGCCGGAGGCACTGGCGGGATGGCGCGCTCCGCGACGCAAGACCCGCGGCGGCCAAGCCCGGTATTCCGATCTCGCCATTGAGACAGCGCTGACGCTGGGTTGCGTCTTGGCAATGCGGCTGCGCCAGACCGAGGGATTGCTCCATTCGCTGCTGGATCTCATGGGGCTGAAAGTCCCAGTTCCAGATCATACGACGCTGAGCCGTCGGGCACAGAAGTGGGAGCCATCAGCCCGACGAAACCCGCCGCTGCCGGACGGCCCGCTGCATGTGCTTGTCGATAGCACGGGATTGAAAGTCTACGGCGCCGGGCAATGGCTGGAGCAGAAACATGGCGCCAGATCACGTCGCAACTGGCGCAAGCTGCATCTGGCAGTGGATGCCAAAAGTGGCGCGATCATTGCCCAAAGGCTGACAGATCAGGACACGGATGATCCTTCCCAGGTGGCACCGCTGCTCGACCAGTTCACAGCCGACGGAGCCTATGACGGCAAGCCAACCTATCGGTCTATCCTGCAGCACAGCGCAACCGCGAACATCGTCATTCCACCGCGTTCCACGGCGGTGGAAAGCGGTGATACCGGACCGCCTGGTCAAAGGGACAAGCACATTGCCGCAATCGCAAGCGACGGTCGGCTGAAATGGCAGGCAGCCACCGGCTACGGCAAGCGGGCGCTGAGCGAAACAGCCATCGGACGATACAAGGGGCTGATCGGACGGCGCCTGCGAGCACGCTCTCTTCCGGCTCAACAGACCGAGGTTGCCATCGGTTGCATCGTTCTCAACAGCATGCTGGCATGGGCACGCCCGGAGTCTATCCGGCGTCAAGTCACGCAGGCATAACCCAATACATTAATGATCGAAATGCGTTCGATTTCATATCCGCGCACCAACGCCGTTTTATGTCCGACGACTACGAGATCGTGCACCTCGAAGATGCGGTGCGGCTGAAGGAGTACGGGATCGACATCGACGCGTAGAACACGGCGTTGCCGCCCGGCCCCATCGACGCGGGGGCCGGATCGTTGAAGCTGGCGGTTATGGCGCGTTCCTCACCCGTTCCGCATATCCACGCCTGCGCTTTCGGCGCTCGAGACGCGCGAACACCTCGCCGGCATCCGCGCTCTCGTCAAACGTCTGCATCATCGCCTGGCCATTCGTGCCGATCCGGCCCCAGTTGCGGATCAAGGAAGCGCCGCCGAACAAGGTCGGCTGAACGGACAGCACGTAGAAGCGCCGCATGTTGCGGGCGTCGTCGATATGGCGAAGATGAAGCGGTCCTGGATCGGGTTTCGGCATGGACGGATTCTCGCTTCCTGCGGAAGCGAGGTCCAACGACTTTGGTGAATCGATGAACGCCGACCGATTCACGCTGCTGATGCATCAGTCGCACCAGGGATGCCGCGATCCGTCCCACTGTCGAGCAAGCCCTTCCGAGACAAGTATGTCGCCGATCGAGCGGCCCTGGCGCGTGACGGTGCGGAGCTTGCGTCCATACCGGTCTTCGTCGCGCCAGCCGGCGTTGAGCGAGAAGCGGCCGGCATTGAGCAGGGCGTGCAGCCGGCGCTTTGCGGCTTCGCCGAGCTGCCTCTCGCGCGCGCAACGCGGCGGGCTGAGTTCCGGCGTATCGATATCGGCGATCCTGATCTTTTCGCCCTGATGCCAGAAGGTGTCGCCGTCAACGACGCAATTGGTTCGCGCTCCGGCATCGCAGATCGAGAATGACGCTGACAGCATGTCTGCAGCGGGACCCGTGAACGACGCACGCATGCTGTCGAGGCGGCCCGTCTCCTTCAGATGAAAAGCGCCCAACGCTCCGACGGCGATGACGGCCAAAATTGCGAAGGAACGCAGGAGCGGTGTCGATTGGCGCGCCGACGCACCTCGTCTCGAACTTCCTAACGATGACGACCTTGTGCTGAAGCGCCTCGGCGGGCGGCTTTTGTATTCAGCGACGTTGCTCAAGTCCGGCCCTGTCTCCCGTTCGGTCATGGCGAAACTACCACCTCATGCTTGAGTCCTGTTTGCCAGGATCATTCAAAAGCCACCGATCAGACTCGCTCCGGCACCGCATTAAGCAGGGGGGTTGGGCGAGCCGCCTGCGGCGGACGGCTCCATTCGCTCGCACGGAGCCCGCAAGCGGTCTCCGCCTGTCCGTGACGATCCTCTCGCGGCATGAGACCGTCCGGATCGACCGGCCGCCTCATCACAAGGGGCATCCCCTCGCTCACCCCGCCGGCTGGATGCTAGGTGACGATCATGCCTCGGTCTCCTTCCGGTGGAAGCGGTTCTCGCCGACGCAGGCCTTCATGTCAGCGCGCCGGAACCAGATGGCACGGCCGCAACGCAGCGGTGGATTGCCGGCGGTGAAGACAATCTGCTCGTCGGCCCGCATCTGCATCACCTCATGCGGCAGAATCAGCGGCCGGCGCGTGAGCTGCTTGGAGCGTGTGCGCGACGAGCCCGACATTTGCGATGAGCGGCTGGTCTGGTCGACCTCGACCGTCGTGTCGCCGCAACGCTTCGAGATGTAGTCCGCCGTCTCCGGATCGTTGATCGCGGCGAAGGAGACCCATGATGCGCTCTCGAACCATTTCGAGGTGGCGTCACGGCCGCCATAGGCCTCGCGCATCTGCCCGATCGACTGGTAGAGCAGCGTCATGGTGATGCCGTACTTGCGCCCGGCGTCGCGTGCGGTTTCGAGGACGCGCAGGAAGCCCAGCCTCGCAACTTCGTCCAGCAAGAACAGCGTGCGGCCCTTCACCTCGCCGTTGCGATTATAGATCGCGTTCATCAGCGCGCCGATGATGACGCGGGCGAGACCCGGATGGGTTTCCAGCACTTTCAGGTCGAGCGCGATGAAGATATCGGTCTCGCCGGCCGCGAGTTCGTCCGTTGTGAAGCTCGATCCTGAGACCAATGCAGCATAGTTCGAATAGGAGAGCCAGTGGGTCTCCTTGACGGCATTGGCGTAAACGCCACTGAATGTTTCGGGAGTCATCGCGATGAACGGTGCGACATTCTCCTTCACGAATGCGGATTCCGACTGGTCGTGGATTGCCGTCAGACGCTCCCGCAGCTTCGGTTCCGGCTCGGACAAGTTCGACCGGACCCGCCGAAGCGTCTGGTCCTTTTCTTCCGTATGACCTGACAGGCAGACGTCGGCGATCAGCACCGTGAGGAGCTGAAGCGCCGAGGCGCGGAAGAAGTCGTCGCGCGCCGAGGCCTGGCGCGGATTGTCGGTAATGATCCATGTGGCGACCGCGACAATGTCCTCCTCCTTCGTGCTGCCGAACCGGCCGATCCAGTCGAGCGCGTTGAAGCCGATCGCCGCGTTTCCCGGATCGAGCAGAAAGACATTGCGCCCCGCACGCCGGCGATGGTCGAAGACCATCGGCGCGACCTCGCTCGACGGATCGAGCACGACGAGGCTGCCGCCCCATTTGAGCGCCGTTGGTACGGTGACGGAAGTGGTCTTGAAGCCACCCGAGCCTGCGAAGACGACGCCGTGCGACGAGCCGAACGAGCCATCGAAGCAGAGGAGGGGAGATCGCCCACCGGCCCCCCATGTTTCTCGCGCGTCGGCGCGGAACGATTGCGCCGCCACGCTGTCGCGGCCGAGGCGATAGCGTTCACCGATGACGATCCCGCCGCTATCCGGAAACAACCGCGCCGCCGCCGGCATAGACATCCAGTCGGCCTCGCCATGCACAGCGCGTTTCCCGCGGATGCGTCGAGGCGTAGCCAGCGCGAAAGCGGCGTTTCCGCGCATCGCAACGCGCAGAGCGAAGCCGCCACAGATCATCGCGATCGTCGCCCCGACCATCGTCGCCGGATCGACATAGGAGAGGATCGCTTTGCCGGCCGGCACGTGGTCGACCAGTGCTGACAGCCGCACGGCTTCGCGCGCGACCGCTATCGCGATCACGCCTGCCGCGCCGCCGGCGACGCCCCACCCGGCGGCGCGGATTGCGCTTGCGCCTGCCGAGGCGAAGAGGAAGATCACGCCGATGACGGCTGCTGCCGCATAGGGCAGGGCGATACCGATCCGGCCGAGCATCAGACGCGCCGCATCCGATGTTCCGAACCCTGCGAGCCAGGTCTCTACGCCTGAAATCCCGATGCAGGCGCCGAGCATCAGCGTGGCGGCTGAACCGGCGAGCAGGAGCTTATTCGCTGTCATTGCCGAAGGCTTCCGTGCCGATCGCCGTTAGCCGCGCGCGCTCTGCTTCGTCGTCCCGAATGCGCGAGCCAGCGTCGATCAGAAGGCCGAGCAGCAGCGCGCGCTTCTCGTAACGCAGGCCCGCCTTCACGATCAGGCCGCCGAGCTCGATCTTCTCGCGCGTATCTCTCTTTCTGGCCTCCGAGGATGTCGACCGGCGCATGCGCTCAAACCTCGCTATCGCTGCTCGCAGCCGCGCCAGCCGCGACCATCGCGGCCCCGGCCGCCTCGCCCTTCCTGCCGGCGTTCCCTCTCTTTCCGGATGCCTTTTCGTCGCGATCGCGAAACCGCGCGGCGAGTTCCTCGAACGCCGCCAGCAGCACCGTTTCCTCGATCTCGATCTCCCCGATACCTGCCTTCAGGGCGATGCGTCCGATCCGTTCGGCCTCGCGCGTTTCGGCCTGCCTGAGTTGATCCTGGAGTTTTACGATCTCTTCCCTGATCTTCGACGATGGTTTCTTCATTCCGGTTGGGCCTTTCGCATCTGGTCGTTCTGGAGCTCGTCCAGAATCCCCCGGATGCGCGTCATGGGCGACTAGTAAAAAAGCTAGTCGGCAGAGCCGACGCCGCTTGAGATCATCCCGCCGTTCCGAAGGAATGGATCCAAGGGCGCAGTAATACGTCGCTGACGCGACGTCCTGCTCCCGCCCGCTGGGCTGGTCCTATCCCGACGAACGCGATGTTCGTTCATGTCGGGAGCCGTCGTCACCATGGCGATCACGCACTTCACGCCCCAGCTCATCGGCCGCGGCAATGGCCGCAGCGCCGTGCTGTCCGCTGCGTATCGCCATTGCGCGAAGATGATCTACGAGATGGAGGCGCGCACCGTCGACTATTCCAACAAGCGCAATCTCGCCCATGAGGAGTTTTTGTTACCGCCCGACGCTCCGGACTGGGCGCGCAAGCTGATTGCCGATCGCTCCGTCCCCGGCGCGGTCGAGGCCTTCTGGAACAGGGTCGAGGCATTCGAGAAGCGCGAGGATGCGCAGTTCGCGAAGGAGTTCATCATCGCGCTGCCGGCCGAGCTTACGAAGCAGCAGAACATCGCGCTGATGCGGCAGTTCGTGTTCGAGCAGGTCCTGGCGCGCGGGCAGGTCGCCGACTGGGTCTATCACGACGAACCCAGCAACCCGCATGTGCATCTGATGACCACGCTGCGCCCGCTCACGGAGACCGGGTTCGGCGCCAAGAAGGTCGCCGTGCTTGGCGAGGACGGTCAGCCGCTCCGCACGAAAACCGGCAAGATCCAGTACCGTCTCTGGGCTGGCGAGAAGCAGGAGTTCCTTGAGCAGCGCAACCGCTGGCTCGACCTTCAGAATCAACATCTCGCTCTCGGCGGCCTGGAAGTCCGCGTCGATGGCCGCTCCTACGCCGAGCGCGGCATCGATCTTGTTCCGACCGTCCATATCGGCGTTGGCGCCAAGGCGATACAGCGGAAGGGCGTGCAGCAGGGATGGACGCCCTCACTCGACCGGATCGAGCAGTTCGAGGCGCAGCGAGAGGAAAACGCCCGCAGGATACAGCGCCGTCCCGAGATCGTCCTCGACCTCCTGTCCTCGGAAAAGAGCGTCTTCGACAGCCAAGACATCGCCAAGGTCCTGCATCGCTATGTCGACGATGCCGGAACCTTCCAGCATCTGATGACGCGCATTCTCCAGAGCCCGGACCTGCTGCGGATCGAACGGGAAAGCGTCGATTTCGCAACCGGGGAACGGGTGCGCGCCCGGTACGCGACGCGCGAACTGATCCGCGTCGAAGCGGAAATGGCGAAGCGAGCGATCTGGCTTTCGGAACGCACGAGCCATGGCGTCCGGCAGAAGGCGCAGGAGGCGACTTTTGCCCGTCATCAGCGCTTGTCGCAGGAGCAGCGTGTTGCCATCGAACACGTGGCGGGCGCAGCCCGGATCGCAGCCATCGTCGGGCGCGCCGGCGCCGGCAAGACAACAATGATGAAGGCCGCGCGCGAGGCGTGGGAATCGGCCGGCTATCACGTGGTCGGCGGCGCGCTCGCCGGAAAGGCGGCTGAGGGCCTTGAGAAAGAAGCCGGCATCGCCAGCCGCACGCTGGCGTCGTGGGAACTGCGCTGGAAAGAGGGCCGGGACGCCCTCGATGGAAAGACAGTGTTCGTCCTCGACGAGGCCGGCATGGTCGCCTCGAAACAGATGGCGCTGTTCGTCGAGGCAGCATTGCGGACCGGCGCCAAACTGGTCCTGGTCGGTGATCCGGAGCAGCTCCAGCCGATCGAGGCAGGAGCTGCGTTCCGGGCGATCGTCGAGCGCATTGGCTATGCCGAACTGGAGACCATCTACCGCCAGCGCGAGGACTGGATGCGCAAGGCATCGCTCGATCTCGCGCGCGGCCGCATCGATCAGGCGATCTCCGCCTATCGGGGGCGCGGCAAGGTGATGGGATCGGACCTGAAGGCGCAGGCCGTCGAGAATCTGATCGCCGACTGGAACGGCGATTACGATGCCACGAAGTCGACGCTGATCCTCGCCCATCTGCGGCGCGACGTGCGCCTGCTCAATACAATGGCCCGCGAGAAGCTGGTCCAACGCGGCATCGTCGGAGAGGGCCATGCCTTCCGGACGGAGGACGGCATGCGCCGCTTCGACGCCGGCGACCAGATCGTCTTCCTGAAGAACGACGGCGCCCTCGGCGTGAAGAACGGCATGATCGGCAAGGTCATCGAGGCCGCGCCGAACCGGATTGTCGCCGAGATCGGCGAGGGCGACCAGCGCCATCGTGTTTCCGTTGATCAGCGCTTCTATCGTAACCTCGATCACGGCTACGCCACCACCATCCACAAGTCTCAAGGGTCGACCGTCGACCGAGTGAAGGTGCTGGCGTCCCTATCTCTGGATCGTCACTTGACCTATGTCGCGCTGACGCGTCACCGCGAGGATATGGCGCTCTACTACGGGCGCCGTTCGTTCGGCATGAACGGCGGCCTCGTGAATATCCTGTCGCGGCGCAACGCCAAGGAAACGACGCTCGACTATGAACGAGGCACGCTCTACCGCCAGGCCCTGCGCTTCGCCGAGAACCGCGGCATGCACATCGCCCGCGTCGCCCGCACGCTGGTCCGAGATCGAGTGGACTGGACGCTCCGGCAGAAGCAGCGCCTCGCAGACCTGGGGCTGCGCCTGAGGGGATTGGGCGAGCGGCTCGGCCTTCTCGACACACGTCAAACCCAAACGCTGAAGGAGTCCGCGCCGATGGTGAAGGGCGTCACCCAGTTCCCGTATTCGGTCCAGGATACGGTCGAGGAAAAGCTGCTTGCCGATCCGGCCGTGAAGAAGCAGTGGGAGGAGGTCTCGACCCGCTTCCGCTTCGTCTTCGCCGATCCCGAGACGGCCTTCCGGGCGATGAACTTCGATGCGGCCCTCACCGATCCGTCGACGGCGAGAATTACCCTCGAGCGCCTGGTCAATGAACCGGCGACCATCGGTCCGCTCAAGGGAAGGGTCGGGCTTCTGGCGAACAAAGTCGATCGCGAGGACAGGCGTATCGCACAGGTCAATGCGCCAGCGCTGAAGCGCGACATCGAGCGCTATCTGCGGCTGCGCCAGACGGCTGTGCAGAAGATCGAGGCCGACGAACAGACGCTCCGCCGCCGCGTCTCGATCGACATACCCGCATTGTCGCCTGCGGCTATCCAGGTGCTGGAGCGCGTGCGCGATGCGATCGATCGTAACGACCTCCCTGCTGCGCTCGGCTACGCGCTTGCCGACAGGATGGCGAAGGCCGAGATCGACGGCTTCAACAAGGCGATCACGGAGCGGCTCGGCGAGCGGACGCTGCTCACCAATGCGGCGCGCGAACCATCCGGCAAGCTGTTCAACAGGGCGGCGGATGGCCTGGCGCCAGGCGAGCGCCAGAAGCTCGCGGAAGCCTGGCCGGTCATGCGCGCAGCCCAGCAGATCGCCGCGTATGAACGCACGGTGGAGACCCTGAAGCAGACGGAGAATCTTCGCCTGTCGCCGCGCCAGACCCCGGTCCTCAAGCAGTGAGCCGTCGTTGCGCCATCACCCTGATCGCCATCGCGGCAATGACCGTCACCACGCTGATCGGCATGGGTTGGCTTGGTGGTATCCGGCTTAATCTGACGCCGAGCTACCCGCTCGGTCTTTGGCGCATCGAGGCGCTCGATCGCGCGGCCGCTGTCGGCGATCTCGTCTTCATTTGCCCTCCGGACTCACCGCCATTCAGGTCGGCCCGCGAGCGCGGCTATCTCCGGCGCGGCCTCTGCCCGGGCTGGCTAAGCCCGCTCATCAAGACAGTCGCGGCGATCGAAGGGCAGCGTGTCGACATCGGCGCCGGCGTCGCGATCGACGGCCGGCTGCTCGCGCATTCGCGGCTGCATGCCGCCGACGCAAAGGGCAGGGCTCTGGCTCCCTTCGCTGGCGGGATCGTTCCGCCGGCGCACCTCTTTCTTCACTCCGATTTTGCGGGTTCCTATGACTCACGATATTTCGGGCCGATCCCCGGAACCGGCCTCCTCGGTCGCGCCCGCCCGGTCCTCACCTTCGATCCCTGACACTGTGCGTGCTGTCATGCTGACGGCGGCTGCCTCGCTCGTTGGCGCTGTCGCCTGGAGCGGCGATCCGCTGACCCTGCCGCTCGCCTTCGCATTCCCGGCACTATGGGCGCTATCGCCGTCCCGGATCGTCGCGGCCCTGGTATCGGGAGGTTATTTCCTCGCAGCCTCGCGCGGACTGCCGCAGGGCGTCGCCAATTACTATGCCTCCGATCTCTGGCCAGGCCTGCTGCTCTGGTTCGGCGCGTCGCTGGCCTTCGTCGCCGTGCATACGGTTCTATGGACGAGCCGGCCGGGAGGGAAGAGGGCGGCGCGGTATGGGCTGGCTGTACTCCTGATGGCGGTGCCGCCATTCGGGATCGTCGGATGGGCGCATCCGCTGACGGCCGCCGGCGTGCTGTTTCCGGGATGGGGATGGTTCGGCCTGGCAGCCGCCGCAGCCGGTCTTCTCGCCATGACGACGAGATGGTGGCCGACAGCGGCAATAGCCCTGGGAGGATTTTGGCTCTGGTCCGCCACATCATGGACGGAACCATCCCTGCCGGACGGCTGGAACGGCGTCGACCTGGAACTCGGCCAAAGCCTCGGCCGCGATGTCAGGCTGGAACAACACCATGACCTGATCGCCACGGTGCGGCGAGCGGCCGGCGAGGGCGCCAGTATCGTCGTGCTGCCCGAAAGCGCTCTTGGCTTCTGGACCCCAACCGTCGAGCGGCCATGGCGCGACGAGTTGCGCGGCGTCGACATCACCGTGATCGCCGGCTCCGCGATCGTCGACGCGCAAGGCTACGACAATGTCATGCTCGCGATCTCCGCCGTGCGCGCCGGTGCTCTGTATCGGGAACGTATGCCGGTCCCGGTCTCCATGTGGCAGCCATGGCTGGCATGGACCGGGCAAGGCGGGGGCGCGCGGGCGCATTTTTTTGCAAACCCGGTCGTCGAGCTCAACGGCCGGCGTGTAGCACCTCTGATCTGCTACGAGCAGCTCATCCTCTGGCCCGTCCTTCAGTCAATGCTGCACTCCCCCGAGATACTCATAGCCACGGGCAATGGCTGGTGGACGGCCGGCACCTCGATCGTCGCCATCCAGAACGCCAGCACCGCGGCTTGGGCCAGGTTGTTCGACCTGCGTCTCGTCACCGCCTTCAACACCTGAACCGTGGGCTGCCATGATCGATGCTGCCCTCATTCAGCAATGCGCCGATCCCCGCCTCAAGCCGGCGATCGTCGAGAAGTTCATCGCCGAGGCCGGCTCGAGCGATCCGCTGGCCGTCACGGTTCGCGTCGGCGATCGTGTCGTGCTTGTGCCGACGCCACGCAGGACGGATGAGGCGATGACGCTCATTCGCCAGCATCTCGGCAAGGCCGTCGTGCGGGTCGGCGTCACGCAATATCCGGCCGGGTTAGGCGTCGCCGACGTCGCGGAACTAGAGCCCGACCTTCTCGACGCCTGCGCCAACATCCGCATGGGCACGAGACTGTTCGGCAAGGTCTATCGCATCGTCACGAAATGGTACGGCAACGCGGTGGACGAGGCGTTCGACGATGCCATCTATGCCTGGAAGACGGGATATTTTGAAGGTCGGGCCGTGTTCAGCGAACCGGATCCCGGCGAGATGAGTCTTGCCGAACCGAAGCAGGCGCCGCCCGAACCATCAGAAGAGACAAAACCATCGGAAGAGAATGCCTCTGAAGGGGCGGTAGCAGGCGGGGTCCCCACGCAGCGCGACACCCAACCCGGTGATCCCAACAAGGCGGGGATACGCATCGATCTTTCGGGGATAGGCGGCCCATATCCCTAAACTTTCTCCCCGGCTGTCGTTCGCGGGTGTGGGTGGAAACCCGAACGGCTTTTCAAAGGTCACAGGGACCGTGTAGACACGGTTTTCTAACCCCCGGCTTGGGTTCAAAGGATGTCTGTCGGCGGGGGCGTACCGCGGACGCCTTTTTGTAGAAGATTACGATGCCAGATGATGAAAAAGGCTATGTGCAGCCAGAGCATAAACTCGTCCTGAGACCGGTCGTAGGCCTGACTGAGAACCTTCCAACGTCAGATCTCGAACAGATCACCATCCAGGCGATCAAGACTCACCGGCGACTTCGTGACCTTGCAGATGCACGTCAAGACGAGTGGCATGCGATAGAGGCTGGTGATCCCTCCGCCAAAGCGGCACGATCGGCCCATATCGCCTATGTTACGGCGATGATCGACATGCACGCCCAGCAGACTGTGCTGTCGACCCTGCTCGATGTCCTCGGCTACATTCCGCCCGTGCCCGGGGACTGAGCTCCGCCGTCTGGTCAGATCAGCTTGAGTTTGGTGGCTAGTGCGGTCGCATGGGGCAGCGTTCCGACGTCGAGCGCCTTGCGTGCATTGTTTAGATGGAACGTCACTGTCGCGAAAGAGATGTTCTCGATCGCCGCGATATCCTTCATCGTCTTGCCCTCTGCCGACCATTTCAGGCAAAGTGCCTGCTTGGCTTTAAGGTCGACATGAAAGCTTGCCGTCGGCTCCACGTCCTGCTGTTCAAGTGCCGCATGAAGCTGCGAAACCGCAGTGACTGCGGCGATCTGGTCGATGTCCTTTTCAAGCGACAGGGACGGCTTGTAAGACGCGACCGTCAGCATCGACATATGTCCGAACGCCGTGCGGATGGGGATAGTGACACCCGATCGGATGCCGAAATCGCCGGCTTCCCGATAGAAGCGCCGAACCAGCTTGTCCATTGACTGACGAAGGCTCTCGGCCGTCCAGGCGAACGCCTGCATCCGTGCTTGGGCCATCGATACGACGGGGTCGACGTTGGTGTATTTCTGGGCGAGGTATCGAGCCAGCCATTCCGGTGGATAATTCGACACGGCGTATGTTCTGACGGGATGTAGGTTGACATAGGCGTAGCAGTCAAAACCAAGCTCCTGCACCAGTTCGGCCAGCCCTTCATTCAGCATCTGCTCCGTTCGTGCCACGGACGAGATGTCGGTCAGCTTCTGGAAGAACGTATTCAATGGATAGCCTCTCCTATGTAACTGTCTCCGCCCCGGTTCCGCCCGATTGTTTGGCCGTACGATCACTTCGCCAGTTCGGCGACCCTGTTCATGGCAGAAGCGAACCCTTCGAGCGACACAGTGAACACCGCCTGGTCGTCTGCATTGGGGTTCGTACTGTGATAACGAGGCTCTCACTCCTCTTCATCGCGTCCGTAGCAGCCGAAGGGTATCAGCAGAGTGCCATGGGTCTGCAGTCCCTCCCCTTCTCTGCATCTCTCGCGGGCGCGACCGGCCGATGGTGTGGATGATGCGGTCCTTCTGCTCGGCGAAGGGATGCTCAACACGGGCGCTGGTTCTGGAGCGTGTCCGGTTGCCGTGCTCGGTATTCTTCGGCATCGGCCTGCCTCTTGGCTTCGAGATGCAGGCGGCTGATGAAGCTTGGTCTATTCGACCGATACGCCGTCGGCCCACACTTCGGAGCCGGTGTTGGTGCTGGCCAGCAACCCGCGTCGACCCTGTCGCCGGCATCCAGAAGACCAAGGAACCGGCCGAAGGTGCGTCGGTCCATGATCTGAAACTCGGCCTGCTCATCCGACAGCCCGTAAAGTGCCTGTAACACCAGGATCTTGAACATCATCACCGCATCGTCAGGTGGGCGCCCGCCCTGCGCCCGATCCGGGCGGTTCGGTGCCTTGGCCAGCGGTTTGCGAAACATCTCCCACGCAACAACCTTGTTCAGCCTCTCCAGCGGGTCGCTGGCAGCGCTCAGCCGCGCATAGCGTTCATCGACATCCCACAAACCCGCCTGTCCCTTCATTCGATCCTCTCCGGTGCCGGCCAAAATCGAGTTGATAAAAACGTTGATCAAGGACGAGGGCACGATAGGATACGAAGACGAGCGAAACGAAACGAAGCCAGAGTCTGTAAGTCATTGTTTCAGAATGGAAAGTTATTTCTCCCTCCACCGGGAGACGGAAGTGATTTCAAAGAATTATTCAAACGATTAGCCGCAGCGGGTGCGGGGCGGCCATTCGGCAAGGATGGATTTCCTGCTGGCCCGTGGACGCCCGAGCTTCTTGCAGAGGCGATTTCACAGATTGATTCCAACCGGATTGGGGTTGATCTGCGAACGGTGCAGCTTTGGTTTCAAGAGAATGAGAAGGGAATTAGCACTGCCAACATTCGTTGGCTGGCGAGAATTTTTGGGTGCGATGATCCGGTAACAACCAGCGAATGGCAGATGGAGCTCAGTGCGGCGCAATCGCGGTTATCGACCAAGAGGCGAGAATGGAAGAGAGCCGGAAGCAGCGTTGCACAGGAGATTCCAGATACGGCACTGACTGCGACCTTCGATGACGGGACAGACTCCCCGGCAGAGCTAACAGGGCATGCTGCCGCCAAGGTGCCGAGTCGACGTTTTAGTTTGGCGAGGAAATCGGAGGCGTTCTTTAGTCACGGATCTCCCCTGAATTTACCGGCGTCGGTGTTTGCAGGTGTCACCGCTCTTGGGTTTTCGTCGTATATTACGGGGATTCACAGCGTGACATATGGCCGGGCGGATGGCGTCGTCAAGCAGGTTGGGTTTCTTTGGTCAGCGAATTGGACATCCGTCTTCATGTTGTTTTTGCCACTGTTTTTTGCCTTCGTGACCGAGCTGGTGACCTTTTGGAAAGTTGAGGGGCGCTTAAAGCTTACAGCGCAGGGCGATCGGGTGGAAAGCGACGAAGCCTGGGCGCGCGACGTCGAATCCTCTTCGTATTCATATTGGGCGGTTTTTTTGATTTGTGTGCTGTTCGCCGGTCTTTTTCAGTGGATCGGCGTGTCATTGATCCCGTTGATGAAAGGTGGTGGCAACTATGCGACGGATTGGGGCTCGTTAGCGATTGTGCGCCCTGAGGTCATATCGGTGCCAGAAGCGGTCGTATTCACCGGGCTCGCTTACCTATACATGTGCCTGTGCTTTTATCTGTTCTTCGTAGGTCTCATTTTGCTCTATACGGTGATCCATGATCTTTGGAGAATTGGAGAAGCAGCGAGTAATCGGCCGGAGATGGATTATCAACACGAGCTCAATGAAGCCAGCCTCAGGGTTATGAGTGGGATTTTTCGGTGTACTGTTTTGGGGATTCTGATCGCCATAGTCATGAAGGTCCAGAGTGCTTACCTGACATCGCGTGGAGAGAATGTTGTGGCTTGGTTGGTCGGCGATATGTCTTCCGCCTTCTATGGGCGCAATGATGTGAGCGCCGGGATCAGCTATCGTAGGCCGACCCACTACAGTAGCCTTCTTATCGCTATTTCGACCTGTGTTGTATTTCTGTACGGCTCCATCCGTTTAGGTGTCGAACGTCGGTTTTGTATGCCTTTGTGGAGGATGTCAGCGATCGTCGCGTTACTCGTGGCCGGCTACTTGCTGATCGATGCATTTGCTGGCTTTTCGATCCTTCTGGGCGTTGGAGTGCTGTTCGCAATCTACGGCCTGTTTGATCCAGGATTGGGGCGAGGGCAAGCGAGTAAGTTAGGAAATCAGAGTGTATCATAGTTGGCTCGATCGTTGGGATGAGCGGCGGGCGCGCCGCGGTGAGGAAGGGAAGAAATCATCGGATTTCGCCCTTGACGCGGAACGCGCCTTTCCAGGTGCGAAGAAGATAACAAGTATCGAGAAATTCTGTGCCCTTGCGGACCAAGCCGTGGCTGATCCAGCCTTTTTCGATGCCCCGAATGTGAGTGATCAGGGGTTTGAAAGGCTAAATGGGTGGCTCAAATTTCCATCGGACATTTCTACTGATATCGAACAGAACAATGTCGTCTCGGCGAAAATTACAGAAAGCGGGTCGTTCGATCAGGCGATGGTGATTTTTCACCATTGGAATGCAAGCTCTCGGAATCGTCAGATTGCCAACTTTTTCTCGCAGCGTGGCACCACGGTTGTCGAGATTGCTATGCCTTATCACTTCGAACGCAGCCGTCCCGGCTCCGTGCACGCCGATTATATGCTTAGCCCTAATCTCGGTCGAACGATCCAATCTGTAAGGCAGGCGGTATGGGATGGGCGAAAACTCATACGTTGGCTGAAGAGCGAAGGCTATCGAGAGATTTCGGTTCTCGGTATGAGCTTAGGCTCCTGGGTTGCGGGCATGGTCGCGGCGCACGACTCGGCTGTGTCAAAAGCCTCGCTGTTTCTGACGGCGGGGAGTCTAGCGGATATGGTTTGGACGGGTCGCGCGACACGATTGATACGTGATAGCCTTGAGCCTGAGATTGAGCTGACCGATCTCAGAAGGGCCTGGGGTCCACTTAACTTGGAGAATTACGCACATAGTTTGGCACGGCCTGATCTCGATCTTCACGTTGTGTTGGCTAGGAGAGACAAAGTGGTGTTGCCAGAGCTATCGGAGAGGTTCATGCAGAGGCTGAAGGACGCCGGAGCTAGGCCAAATATATTGGAATTAAACTGTGGTCACTATTCGCTCGCCATGCCGCCTTACATTTTGGTGGCCGGTTTGAGCTTGAAGCGGTTTCTGTCGTGCGCTGACAAGCCGGCCCGGCGAGCATGAGTTTGGCGTTGGCCGTCAACTTACGCGGTTCCTCCACCACTCAAAGACGGGATCGAACCACGCCCGAAAGGCGTCAAACCCCGAATTTTACGGTCGGATCATCACCACCCGCACCTATACCGATCGGCTGGACACGCTAGCGACGGTGAGATCCTTTGGTATCGACCTGTGTTGCGGCGGTATCATCGGCATGGGCGAGACGACCCGCGACCGGGCCTCGATGCTGCAACGTCCTCGCGGGAATGGACCCACATCCGGAAAGCGTGCCGATCAATGCGCTCGTGCCGGTCGAAGGCACCCCGCTGGCGAAGCGCCCACGTATCGATCCACTGGAACTTGTTCGGATGGTGGCGACGGCTCGTCTGATCATGCCGGTCTCGACCGTGCGACTTTCGGCCGGCCGCTCCAACCTCAATCGAGAGGCGCAAATCCTGTGTCTGGTCGCCGGGGCAAACTCGGTCATCTACGGCGATACGCTGCTGACCACGCCCAACGCCGGCATTGGCGAAGATGCCGAACTCTTCGCCGCGATTGGTGAGCCGGAACGCGCTGGCGTCGCCGCTTCGGCAGCGTGAGCAACAAAGGAGCGGCAATCGCGGCAGCCATTGAACTGGGGTCGTTTGCGGAACAACCGCTGTCCGATAGCACCCCCACTAAAGCAAGCGTCTCCATCCGACACCCTCCAGAAGTTTGTACCTGTAATCCGGCGTGGTAATCTCGTCGCCTGATATATTGAGGAGACGACCCTGTCCGAGACCGCCCAATTCGCGAGTGAGGCAGCAATCCCAATGTCTGCGCTGGCCGACGAGTTGGGCGCGGTGGGCTGGGCAACGACGTCGGTGTTCAGCGACGAGAATACAGTGATGCGTTCCGTCGTAGCCATTGGGGACCAATTGGGTAAACGCGTGCACGGCCGCGGATCATCGAAAATCGAGTTAATTGTCCCCACTCCGCATGAGTTGGCGCATCAACGATCACTCAGCGCACGTCATGGATTGGGGGTACTTCCTCTGCACGTGGAACTGAGCCATCGAATGCGTCCATGCCGCTACGTAGTGCTCGGATGCTTGGATCCCGGCATTCCGTCAGTGGCAACTACCTTGCTCGATCGTCACACGGTCGACTTTTCCTCTAATGAACTCGCGCTGCTAAGGAGCGCCGCCGTGCTCGTCCGTTCGGGGCGCCGTTCTTTCTATTCTTCCATCCTGCCCCCAGGCGAAGAGTTCCTCAGGTTCGACGCGGGCTGTATGGAAGCTGTTGACGACCGGGGACGCACCGCGATCAGAATGCTTGAGGAACGATTGACACAATCATCACCCGTCAAGCACCACTGGCGGACTGGGGACATCCTCGTGTTAGACAATTGGCGCGCACTGCACGGTCGCGCGCAGACGGGAGTTGCCGTCGGGCGACGGCTTTTGAGGATCATGATCGATGGCTGAGGACGTATTCATCGCGATCAGCAGCGAGGCTCTGCATGCCAAGTCCAAAGTCTACATGGGGCGGGCGATGGCGCGGAAGGCCGCGGGTGACCTAGACGAGTACCAGCTTTGGGCGTCACTCGCACTCGAGCTGCTCGGGAAGGCAGCGCTTTCGCGCCAGCATCCCAGTCTCGTCGTAGATCCTCTCCATTCTCCATCTCTCTTCGTTGCTGCGGGCATCAACATCACGACCGATGTAAAGACGGTCACGGCAAAGACGCTCTTCGAGCGCCTCACACACCTAGTGCCACGCTTCGACAAAATCGTGCAGAAGTTCTGCATGGACATCGCCGAGCGCCGGAACGCCGAGCTCCACTCCGCGGACCTCCCGTTTAAGACCATGCGGCTGGAGGCATGGGAGGCGCGTGCGGCGCGACAATGAAGCTGCGAGCGCGTATTGCCTCACCCTGGAATGCTGCCGAACGATCTTTCCGTTGCCTCACCATAATGTTCCCCTGGGCTAGGATTCGATCAATGCGCGATCGGCTCGATTGCCGGCTCCACGTGCATTGGGCCGAACACCATCGCGTGAGCCTTTTCCTTCCGCCAGATCTTCAAGCGGCGCTGCAGCGTGCGCAGAAGTGGATCAGGATATTGCCCCGGCTGCTCCGCCTGCAGACGCACCAGTAATTCGCGGCTCGTCCGCCAGGGCTCTTCGTCGAACCACGCGCGCAACTGGCCTGTGACCTTCACGAGCGGATCCGGTCGGCGACGCCCTCGCTTTTGCCTCGACCTGGCTCTTGCTGTTGGGCGGACTTCCCCCTCCTTCCAGGCCGTCCGCAGACCCGACAGGAACTGGTCCAGCGCCGGATCGCTCACCACCAGCGCCGGCGTGCAGGATTCATCGGCAATGTCGACGAGGCGCTGCTGCGCCGATCGCATCTCCTGCAGCAGCTTTACCGGGTCCAGCCTCGCCTGTGTTTGCGCAAGCCTGGTACGAACCGGTTCAGGCGTGCGTGGATCTGCCAGCAGTCGCTGGCACGGTGTTGCCGCAGGGTGATAGCGCTTGCGCACGCGGGCGCCGTCCCGTTCCTTTCCGGCCAGCTTGAAGGAGGGTTGGAAGAAGTTCACGAACAGCCGAACCGTCGAATAGAGCTGTGCAAGGGCAGCAGCGGCTTCAAGTCCCTCCAGCCGACGATACCCGACAATGCGTCGCACCACGGCGCCGTTCTTCTGTTCGACGAAGGCCTGGTCATTTTTGCGGTAAGGACGGCAACGGGTGAACTCGATGCCGGCATTCAGACAGTAGTCGCGTATCGTCTCGTTCAGGAACACGCTGTCATTGTCCGTGTCGAATCCGAGAAGCCGAAATGGCAGGAGCCGCCGTAATACCGTCAGCACCTCGCTCAACAGCTTCTGTTCACGCACCAGCAAGGGCGCGCATTCCGTCCACCCGCTCGCGATGTCGGTAAGACAAAGCGTTTGTATGAAGCTTCCCCGCGTCGTCGGTCCACTGTGCGCCACCAGGTCGGCCTCGACGAATCCAGGCGGAGGATCCTGCCAATCGGAGAAGGTCCGGATCGGAATGCTGCGCCGCAGCGCGGTGGACGCTGTACTGCGACGGCGTCTCGGCCCACCAGCGATGTCTCGAACCTCGCGAAGGGCGCGGTCGATCGTGGCCGCGCTCATCGCCAATAGCCGTGTGCGGATCTCGGCGGTTAGGTGCAGATGCCCGTGACGCTCCATCGCCTCCACCAGAATTGGAATCAGCATCTTCAGACGCTTGCCGCAGATGCGATCCGAAGCTTCCCAGAGCACGATCAGCGCTTCGCGCACGGCGTCGTCATAAAGCCGGCGCTCCGGTCGCGGGCCCGAACGCTGCGCCTGTGGTCCATTCCGCAGCAACCGCATGGCATGCTTGCGGTGAACGCCGCTTATCGCCGCGAATTCATCGAGAATGCGCGACTTCTCTGCCCGATCGCCTCGGGCGTAGCGCTCCGCTACCACCTTCACCAGCTCATCCCGCGTCGCCATGCTTATCCGCCTCATCTGATTTGCTCCCGCCCCAAAACTGCGGGGAGCAAATCAGATGACGCAACGGCCCAACATCCGGGAGCAGTTCAGGCGATGCAATGCGGCTTCTCATCAGAATTGTCGCGCCACAGGCGCGCTACTGGCATGCCTGCGACACCATTCTGCGGCACATGGTATCGTCGCTGGAGGACTGGATCGGCGCAGCCGATGCAGCGGCACCGCGCCAATTGCTCGATGAGGCGGCGGCAGCCGTAGAGGCTGCTGTGAAGCTGCGCGTTCATGCGGCCCAGGCTGCCTTCTTGGATCGGAGAAAGGCGGAAAGGGAACGGCTGCAGGCCGAATCCGAGCTGCGCGAACCAGAACAGCAGGTCGCGCTCTTTCCAAATCGCTATGACGAAATCTGGATCCAAGCCTGCCCCGCCTGTGCTTGCCGCGCCTTCATGACGGGCGAGCAGACCGGCGAGGACATCACCAAGGAACCGGACGAGTACGGCATCTGGGAGATCGTCGATCGAGAGTTCGTCGGCGAAGAGTTCAGATGCCCGACGTGCGAGCTTGCCCTCACTGGCAGCGACGAACTGGATGCCGCCGGGATCGACTACATTCACCAGCATCAGCAGGAACGTGAGATGGAATACGAGCCCGACTATGGGAACGACTGAAAAGGGACGAGGCATCCGTCTCGGTTATTGGCGACACTCAACATCGACAATTGGCGCATTGCTGCGAGCCAAAAGGGTCTAGGCTGTAGTGACAATTTAATCATTTGAGCCAGAGCATGATGGCTGCGAGCTTGACGAAGCCGAGGAAGTTGGCGGCGATTTTGTCGTAGCGCGTTGCGATGCGCCGCCACTGCTTGAGCTTTGCAAAGAAGGCCTCGATGCCCCAGCGGTTTTTGTAGGCGATCTTGTCATAGCTGTGTTGGTATCTGCGATGGCGCCGCGGCGGGATGACCGGTTCACCGCCTTGGTCGAGGATCACATCATGCAGTCGATCGGCATCATAAGCGCGGTCGGCGATCACTTGGCCTGCTGCAATCCCCTCGATCAGACCGCAGGCCGCTGCCATGTCGTTTTGCTGGCCGGGGCCGATCTCGAAGCGGACCGGTAGGCCGAGCGCATCTACGACGGCATGGAGCTTGGTGCCGAACCCACCACGCGAGCGGCCGAGAGCCTGGGCTTCAGATCCCCCCTTTTACGCCGGGCTCCAGCAGCCTGGGCCTGAGCGCGGATAACGGTCGCGTCGATCATCAGCCATTCCATATCTGGATGCCTGCTGATGGCTTCGAACAGCCGGTCGAACACGCCCGCTTCGATCCAGCGGTAGTAACGTCGCTTTGCCCTCTGATACGGGCCGAACCGCTCCGGCAGGTCGCGCCAGCGCGCGCCTGACCGAGCGATCCATAAAAGCGCATCGAAGAAGCGCCGACCATCGCTACGCGGACCCCGCTTGCCCTTGCGCCCACCCGGCACAAAAGGCTTGATCTGCTCCCACTGATCGTCGCGTAGAACCTCACCTTCCAAAGCCGACCTCCAAAAGTCAGCCTTGAATCTGATTTGCCTCGCGATGGGAATCCCAAGTCGTTAATTTGTCACTACAGCCTAGCACTTCGACGGCGCCGCGCCGCAACTCCCATTCCATGCGGTTTGCATCGCAGCCGAAGGCAGTCTTTCGTTCAGGTAGCTGGCAAAGACAGCAACGCGTTTCGAACAGCTTCGCAGAAGTCCCGCAGCAATTTCGCTTCGCTAGTCAGTCGGCGGCGCATTGATCGTGGAAGTTCGAGTTGAGTTCCCTCGCCGGAGAGCGTTCGGTTGCAGATGTTCGCTCGGTCGGAGCCGGGAAGCCTCTTGTTGAGATCGGCGTCAAAACCGGGGTCGCGCAGGGAAGCGCCGATGGCATCGCGTAGGTTGGTGGCGCGGCCGCCCAACCAGACTGCCTCTTTCCCCTCGTCCTTCCGCCCATGGATCGCGACTGCGGTGCGGGATCTTCCGACAAGGTCGATGGCCTTTGGTTCGTCGAAGCGGTGAGAGGTTATATGGAAATCGGCGTGGGGGCCGCTTTTCAGCGCTTCAAAGGCGTAGAAGGACAGGTCGGTTCCGGCGATTGCCTCGGCGACTTCCGACGTGCCCGGCTCGATCCATCCGCCGTGCGGCGCCAAGATCACGAGCGGCGTGCCGCGGTCCTCGACGCGGATGCGATAGTTGATCCCAACCCGCTCATTGGCAGCAAGATCGGCGAAGGTGCGGTATCTATCGGCCATCTGGTCCTCTTCCTTCATGCAGGTGACGGCATCAATCGGTTACGTTCTGCTAGACTAGCGTCGCCACCTAAATGGCGGCTTTTCCAGTTACGCTGCCCGGAAGCGGTCGGGCAGCAATCCACCTAATCTCAGCCGGCTAATTTTCGCTAAACTTAGGAATTGCGCGACACAACAAAATTCATTGCGGCCGGCGAAACGTTAAAGGACGGAGCGATCTTCGTCGTTTCCTTATAGGTCTCGACAGCGAACAGCGTCGTGTAGCGGACCACGTCCGGATCACTGTCGAAGAGGCGGTCGCAGAGCGCCTGATATTCTTCCATGTCGCCGAAATGCCCGATCAGCACCGCGTCCAGATCGCCAGCGACACCGAACGCCTGGGTGATCGCCGGTTCCTCTGAAACGCGTGACGCAAAGGACGACCGCACGTCCCTGGTGTGGTTGCGCGTCGTGACAGTGACGACGGCACGAATGCCGCGCCCGAGTTTGGCCGGGTCGGCGAGATAGACGCAGGCTTTCAGGACACCCATTCGCCGCAGCTCCGCGACCCGGCGCAGGCAGGTGGAAGGCGTTGAGCCGACCGCCTCCGCCAGCTCCGCCTTGGTGAGCGTACCGTCTGCCTGAAGCGCGGCCACGATCCGCAGGTCCAGCCTATCCATATGCAGCGCCTCCCGTGGTCTGAATCGCCAAGATTTCGGATATTTTGGCCACCTTATCCGCCACTTTCGCCGTATCAAAATAGAAAATCGGTGTGGTGAGACGATGAACAATGCGACGCTCGGGCTGATCTGGGCCTTTTCCTTTGTGATCCTGGAAGCGGCACAGGCCGTGTTTTTTGGTGGCGTGTTTCAGGACTATGACTCGTTCCTGATCGGCGGGGCAGTCTTTGGATTCACCGCTGCCGGAGCGCTGATCTGGGTGAAGGTGCGGACTCCGGAGCAACTGAGAATTGCGTGGGCCAACAGAGCCAACCTGTTCGGGTTAAATCTCTCGACGGCCCTTGTCTGGATCGCATATTTCTTCCCGCTTCAAATGATCGAACCGGCTGTGGTGTTCACCGTGTTTTCAGGGCTGATACCCATTGCCATCGTGATTGCCTCGGCTTGCGGGGTTCCGGAAGCGTCACCGTCGCGCAACCGGGTCGAAGGCGTCGGCCTGATCACTGTGGTGATCGGCGTCGGCTATCTGGCGGCGATCACGCTGCTTGGACAATCAGGCTTCGTGCGAGGCGGCTGGACTGCCGCGATGGTCGGACTGCTGCTGACCTGTGTGTCTGCCGTCAGTCTCGCGGCGATGATGATCTACAGCCGGAGGCTCGACCGCCTCGGCATCGCACCGGTTGCGCAATATGCGCTGCGGTTTCCGCTCTACATAGTGGTGGCGCTCCCCGCCGTATGGCTTGGCCTTGATGGGAAAGGTCCGGTCGAGCCAAGCGGGCTGCTCGCTGTTGTCCTAATCGGCTTCGCGATCATGGCGTTTCCGGTCTTTGCGATGCAGAAGGCGATATCGCTGATGTCCACCCTGACACTGGCCGCGATCACGGCGCTCGGTCCACTGTTCGTTTTCCTGTTTCAGATCGTTGAAGGCCGCGTGGCCTACGCACCAGCCACTATGACCGGTCTGATGATCTATTGCGCTGGGGCCGTTCTGGCGGCCTATGGCGGGGCCAGACAATCAGGTAGAAAGTCGATCGTCCACAAGCGCAAAGATATTGCAACCAAGCTCGCCCGCGAGATCGCGAAGCTCCACACGAATGATCTCCGCTGAGGGCGCGTTGCGCCGGCAGACTGCCGTCGCAGAACTGCTGATTTTCGCTAGAAGGTCGGAGCGACATCGAAGGGCTGCCCTATCCGCCACTCGGTCCAAAAAGTCGCCTGGCTGCTTTCCACCACCCCTTTGCGGCCGGTCCGACAGGCGAGGGCAAATTCGTTCGCCGAAAATGGTCAAATAGCTGACGCAGGCGAAATCTATGGCATTTCCGATAAGATGCGCCTTGTCCGGATAGCGACGATGGCGAAACGCTCGTTCGTCTAATTAAGTAACATTGCCAGTAAAATCTCTGATCCGTCCATCAGCTCCGATAAGCGCCGGGGAAGATGACATCCTGATCGACGAGGATGTTGAACTTGTATCCGGGACGGATTTCGAGTGTCGGCTGTACGTCGAGGTTCTTGGTGATCGTGCGTTCGGCAACGCGGCCGAACGTCTCCGCGAAATTTCTCCTCGCGGCGTCGGACGCCGTGTCCTGGGTGGCGAGCGTCGAGCTTTCGGGCACCGCCATGTCCATGCCCGTACCGATAATGGCGAGCAGAATCGCCGAGCCGAAGGTTTTCAAATAGTGGTTGTCGACCTTGTCCTTGAAGCCTCCGTAACCCTTGGCGTCGGTGCCGGCCATGCCGCCGATCTGCAAGGTCGAGCCATTCGGGAAGATGATGTCGGTCCAGACCACGAGTACCCTCGACTGGCCGAACGAGACTTTGTTGTCGTAGCGGCCAAACAGCTTCGTGCCCTGCGGGATTAGCAGCCGGTGGCCGGTGGCGCTGTCATAGACGTTCTGGCTGACCTGCGCGGTGATGCGGCCGGGAAGATCGGAGTTGATACCGGAGATGAGCGTGGCCGGAATCACGGAACCGCGCTTCAGGTCGTAGAGAGACTGCTGTGGGACCACCCGGTTCGCTAGATAGCCGAGGTCCTTCAGGTCTGCGTTGAAGAAGTCCTCCTTGGAGCGCTGACTGTTCGGATCGGGGTTCTGGCCGCCAAGACCGGCCTGGAGCGCGGCGGCGTAGAGATCGGCGGCGCCGCCGGTCTGGCCCGTTCCAGCCGCATTGCCGTTGACTGCTTCCGGACCGCTTCGGGCATCTCCCCGCTCCTGGAGCCTATCGGTGTTCACCGCGAGCGGTGAATCATAGGCCGCGTCGTTCGCCTGGACGCGCGCCATACGCTGCCGCTGACGCTCGCGCAGATACTGCACCTCCGCCTCGCGCTCCAGGCGCGCCTTCCAGATCGCCTCCGGCTCGAGCTGCGGTTCCTGTCGCTCGACGGTTTCACGCACCGCCGGCTGCGGCGTGAACGGATTGACGCTTTCCTCGCGCTGGACCGGCGCCGGCTGGAAGGACGGGGACTGCACGGGTTCACCGATGATGCCGTCGGAGACGCCACGCTTGAGCTGGTCGGCATAGGTTGAGGCGGGGTTACCGGAACTCTCTCCGATTCCGGGATCGCCCCCAAAATATAGCCCCCGAGACGTCAGCCCGTACATAATGACGGCAAGGAAGGCGATGACGAGGCCGATCGCGATGATGATCGGCAGCCGGTTCACCCTGCGGATCTTCGGCTCCGCACCCGCGGGCGCGCCGCCGAGCTTGAGGGACTGCACCATCCTCCCCCTCCCCTATCCGCGCCGCATGATGGAAAGTGGGCTGGCCGGCTTGGCGCCGGCTGCGGTCGCGTCATAGGCACGGCCGAGATCGATTGTGCCCGTCGACAGACGCGCCAGGACCTGGCCCTCAAAATTGTCGATGACATAGGCGAGTGGAATCAGCTTCTCCTTGTCGGTCTTCTGGTCGCTCACCACAGCGTAGCCCCAGACCTTGAGCGAGGCCTCGAGCGCGCTTCCGAACGGCGAACCGTCCGGCTTCAGCAGGATCGTGCCGGCACCGGGCCCGACTTGCTCTGCAAGGCGGCTCACCATGTCGCCAGCGATGGCGCTGGCCGCAGGCCCGGAGAGTTCCTGCGGCGCGGAGCTGGCGACCAGTCCGTCTGCCCCGAGGGTCTGGCAGCCCGCAACCAATGCGGCGACAGCGGCGATACCGGCAAGCCGGGAAAGGAGATGGTAGGTCCGCATCCCCTACCCTCCCCGCCGGATCGTGATCTTCTCCTGTTTCCAGCCGACGCCGGAGACGAGGACCGCGCGGTCGACATGATAGTCGACCACCATCATGTTGCCCTTCATGCGATAATTTACGATGCGGTTCTCGCCGCTGGAGACGACGAACAGAACCGGGGCGTCCTGTCCGGATACCGAGCGCGGGAATTGGATGTAGGTCTTCTGCCCGTCCGAGTAGACCCGCGTTGGCCGCCAGCCGGCGCGGCCGCTGACGCTGTACTGGAAATTGAGCTGCTCGGCCGGCACGCCCGCGCCCGGGATCGTGCTTGCTTCCAGCCGCGCATTGATGTCGGCGAGCTTTGTCGAGACGTCCTCGGGATATTCAAACCCTACGCGCGCCATGTATTGGCTCTGATGCGACTTGAGCTGGATGTGATAGGTCCGCCGCGATGTGGTGACAACCATGGACGTCACCAGCCCCGGCTCCGACGGCTTGACGATTAGATGGATAGCCTGCCCGCCGACCGCCCCCGACGTTGCCGGCTCGACCTTCCATCGCACCGTGTCGCCGACCAGCACGTCACGAACCACCTCGCCAGCCTGAAGCTCGATGTCGCACACCTGCAAGGGCGAGCAGACCACCGATGGCTGCACCTCGCCGAACAGAAAAATGACCTTGCCGTCCGGCCCCTTGGTCACGAGGCCGCGCGAGCCACGCCATTGCCCGGAAATCCCGGCGCCCTTCGCTTCGTTGGCACTCATCCCCTGAGCCAAGGCAGGCGCAGTGGCGGTGATAGTGCCGGCCGCGATCAGGGAGGCCGACATCAGCGCAGCCCAAATTCTTGTCTTCGTGATGATCATCGGCGTGCTCGGGCCTTTCACAGCTGGGCGGTCCATTCGAAGTCCCGCAAGTACAAGCCGATCGGATTGAGGCGGATCACGCCTTCATCCTGCGGCGGGGTCAAAGTAACGGTCGCGACACCGCGAAAGCGGCGGACGGCCGTCTCCTTGCCCTTCCGGTCGCGCTCATATTCGGTCCAGTCGATCTGGTAGCTCTGGTTCGAGAGCGGCACGACGTTATTCACCTCAATGGCGACGGTGGCGTTCCTTGCCTTGTCGAAGGGCGAGTTGCCGCGGAACCAGGCGTTGATCTTCTCGGTTGCCGGGTCGGAGGTGCGCAGCAGCGCATAGGTGCGGTCGATGTACTGCTTCTGCACGACGGCATCCGGTGTCACCGACCGGAAGTTCGAGACGAAGCTGCCCAGCGTGGCGCGCACCACGCGCGGGTCCGCATATTCGATCTGCTGCGGGAAGCCGGTGCTCGCGGCCGTGCCGAGCTTGTCGACCTCGACGATATAGGGGACGAGCTTAACCTGCGTGCTTTGATAGAGCGCGTAGGATGTGCTGATCACCGCGAGCAGCATCCCGACGATGCCGACGATGCGCCAGGCGGCGGCCGCCTTCACATAGGAGCCATAGCGCTCGTTCCACTCCTGGCGTGCAGCGACATAGGGGTTTTCGGGCGGGGTGCGCGCGGCCATGCTTCAGCTTTCTCCGGCTCACTTGTCCTGCAGGGGCGGCGGCGGAGGGGGAGGCGGAGCCTTCTGCCGGGTCTGGTCGAGCTTTGTGTTGGCAAGCCCGAGCAACGAACCGGCATAAGCGCCGGGCGAAGCGATGGCCTTTTCCTTGGCCGCGGAGCCGGCCGCCCAGCCGGCATTGCCGATGCCCGATGCCATGCCGCGCAGAGCAGCAACTGCCATCGAGGAGCCGCCGGCGCGCGCCGAACTCGCCGCGGACGCGCCTGATCTCGCCGCGCTCGCTCCGAGAAATGCCCCGCCTGCGGCCATCGTTGCGGCCTGTCCGCCATGTCGGAGCGCCTCCATGCCGCCGGCGATCGACGCGCCCTGCACGACGCCCTGGATGATGGGCGGCACGTACATGGCGATGATGAACACGACGACCGAAATGCCGGCAATGGCCAGCGTGGTCATGAACTGGTCGGACGTCGCCGTTGGCGCCTCAGCCAGGCCGAGCAGAATGTCGGAGCCGATGCGCGCGATCATCACCAGCCCCATCAGCTTCATGCCGACGCTGAACGCGTAGATCAGATAGCGGATGGCAAAATCCTTGGTGTAGGACGATCCGCCGAGGCCGAGCATGATCATGCCGGCGAGGAGCCCGACATACATCTCGACCATAACGGCAACAAAGATCGCCGCGACGAGGCTGAAACAGACAACGACGACGATCATCGCGAACACCGCGGCGATTGCCAGCGCATTGTCTTCGAACAGCCCGAACTGAGCCTGCTCGGACATCTTCGATGCGACGCGGATGCCGGCGTCGAAGATGTTCGCCGGCGATGCCGATCCGCCGTTGGCTCCGATCTGGAACAGGCTGTCGACCACGGCCTTGGCGAAAGCCGGACCTTGATCAAGGATGAAGGCGAAGAGGCCAATGAACATGATGCGCCGCACCAGTTCCGCGAACCACGAGTCCAGCGAGGCGGCGTTGATGGCGAGCCAGACGGCGGCGATGCCGATCTCGATCCCGGCAAGAATCCAGAACAGCGAGCGCGCCGCGTTCATGACGGTCGTTTCCCAGCCCCTGGCGGCCGTCACCACCTGGTTCTCCAGAGTGGTCAGCACACTGCCCTCCTGGGCGAGTACGGGGACGCTCGCCAGCAGAACGAGAGCGATGGCAACGAAGGTCAACTCAAGCGCGCGGGATGGATGGGTCCTCACCATCGCGGCTTCATCTCCTGCCCGCCGCGTATGTCGCGATCCGGATCGCCACCGAGGAAGTCATGCGCCTTCTGACGACGGTTCTCCGTTGCGGCCGGCGTCGACGCCGTTGGCTCCGAATCTGGCGCGACGACGAACCATGTGATCGCCAGGACGACGACGACCAGCGCGGCGGCGCTCAGCGCGATGACGACGGGGCGGCTCACCAGCGTGGCTCCATGGTCTGGCCGCCCCGCACGCTCGGCGGCGTCGTGTTGAAGAACTTCTCTCGGCGCGCCTGGGCGAGGTCCTTGTCTGCTTGTTCGGATTGGAACCAGGTCCCCATCATTGTCGTCTGCTGCGAGACGAGCCCGCGCAGCTTCTGGAACTGCGCGACCTGCTGGGCAGCGATCTCATGGCCGACCTGCAAGGCCTTCATCTGGCCGTCCGCACTCTCCGACATGGAGCGGAGAGAGCTCATCGTCGACTCCTCGGACGTGAACTGATCGGCCGTCAGCCCCGCCGCCTTCAGTGTTCCGGCGATGGTATCGCGGTTCGTTGTCGACCAGTTCTGATAGCTCGATGAGAAGCTCTCGCCGTTGGCGAGGCCTGTCTTGAAATCGGCAAAGCTCTGGAAACGCTGCTTCAGCACGTCGTCGGCATTCGCCATCGAGAAGGCGATGCCCTGCCCTTGCGCGGCGATGTCGCGGAGGCGGTTGAGGTCGCTCTCGACCTGCCCCCAAATGTGGTTGGGTAGCTGCATCGTGTTCTGCAGCATGTTCTCGTAGATACGGATCTGGTTCTGGATCTGCTCAGCCAGCTGCGAGATCTGCGTGACCTGGTTGTTGATCTGCTCTGTCGACTTGCCGACCATTGTGATCAACTCGCCATTGTTCAGAAGCTGCGTCCATTCCGTCGCCTGCCCGGTTACGCCGCCCGACAGCGCGGGTGAAACGTTGAACATGCTGGCGGCGATCAACGCCGCGGCCGCGGTTCTAGCTGCGTTCAAGGATGGTTTCGGCATCGCCTATTCCTCTCTGCTGGAGCCAATGGACCGGCCAGTCGCCGCCGTGTTCGACACTGAGCGCCTGAATACGCTTCAGGTCCTCCTTGCCGGAGGCGCCGGCGAAGGCGAGCGCGACGGGACCGAGCGCCATGTCGAACAGGCGGCGTCCGTCCGGCGAGACGACGTAGTATTCGCGCTTCGGCAGGGCCGTCGCGACGATCTCGATCTGGCGCTCGTTGAAGCCGATGCGCTCGTAGAACTCCCGCGTGCCCCGTTCGCGCGCCGCGCCGTTCGGCAGGCAGATCTTGGTCGGGCAGCTTTCCGTCAGCACGTCGATGATGCCGGAGCGCTCGGCGTCCGAGATCGACTGGGTCGCCAGAACCACAGCGCAATTGGCCTTGCGCAGCACCTTCAGCCATTCCCGGATCTTGTCGCGGAAAGTAGCATGGCCGAGCATCAGCCATGCCTCGTCGAGGATGATCAGGCTGGGCGCTCCCGTCAGGCGCTTCTCGATGCGCCGGAACAGATAGAGCAGGACCGGAACGAGGCTCCGCTCGCCCATGTTCATCAGCTGCTCGATCTCGAAGGTCTGGAAGGAGCCCAGCGACAGGCCGTCCCTCTCGGCGTCGATAAGCTGCCCCAACGGTCCGTCGACCGTGTAGTGATGCAACGCCTCCTTGATCTCGCGCAGTTGGACGCCGGAGACGAAGTCCGACAGCGAACTGCCGCTGGAATCCGCCATCAGCGCGACCTGCCGCGAGATCGCATTGCGGTGGTCCGGCGTGATGGGCACGCCCTGCAGCACGACCAGCGTCTCGATCCATTCCGACGCCCAGGCCCGATCCCCGTCCGTCGCAAGATCGGAAAGCGGACAGAACGCCAGGCGAGGACCGCCCTCCCCTTCGGTCTCGCCGATTTCGTAATGGTCGCCGCCGGCGGCCAGCGTCAGCGGCAGCATCGAGCGGCCCTTGTCGAAGGCGAAGATCTGCGCGAAGGCGTAGCGGCGGAACTGCGCCGCGATCAGCGAAAGCAATGTCGATTTGCCCGAACCGGTCGGACCGAAGATCAGCGTGTGGCCGACATCGTCGACATGCAGGTTCAGCCGGAAGGGAGTGGAACCGCTGGCGACCAGCATCAACGGTGGGGACGACGGCGGATAAAACGGGCATGGTGCCGCCGCCGCGCCGGACCAGACGGAGTTGAGCGGGATCAGGTCTGCGAGGTTGCGCGTGTTGATCAGCGGCTCGCGGATATTGGCGTACCAGTTGCCCGGGAGGCTGCCGAGGAAGGCCTCGGTCGCGTTGACCGTCTCGATCCGCGCCCCGAAGCCCTCGGCCTGGATCAGGCGGCGCACGGCCTCGGCCTTTTCGCGCAGGCGCGCTTCGTCGTCGTCGAACAGGACGATGACCGGCGTGTAGTAGCCATAAGCGACGAGTTGCGAGGAAGCCTGAGCAATCGCGTCTTCCGTCTCGGCCACCATCATCATCGCATCCTGGTCGACCGAGCGCGATTGCGTCTGGAAGAGCTGGTCGAAGAAGGGCCTGACCTTCTGTTGCCATTTCTTCCGAGTGCGCTCGAGCTTCTGGCGCGCTTCCTGATCGTCGAGGAAGATGAAGCGGCTCGACCAGCGATAGGTTAGCGGCATCAGGTCGAGCGAATTGAGGATGCCGGGCCAGCTCTCGGCCGGGAAGCCGTCGATCGCTACCACGGCGAGGTAGTGGTTCTCGACCATCGGCGAAAGGCCGTGATGGAACTCCGCTGTTGCCAGCCAGTCGAGATACATCGGGATCTCTGGCAACCGAATCGGATGGTTCTCGCCGGTGATGCAGAAGCGGATGAATTGGAACAGCTCGTCGTAGCGCGCGGTCTGGAAGCCGCCGCGCTCCTCGACCGATTGGGTCACCATTCGTCGGATCGACAGCACGTTTCCGAGATACTGCTCGACCTCGCGGATCGATGTTTGGAAACTGTCGAGCACGGTGTCGGCATAGCGCGCTGCGCGGCTCTCGCTGTCGGAATAGACATAGCGCGCGAGTCCCGAGCGCGTCTTCTCAGGGGGGCGCCAGGTCAGGATCATTGCGTGCCGGCTCTCATAATGCCCCCTCTCCTTCTGGAAATGCGCCCGCCGCTCGCCGTCGATAGCCAGCGTTACCGGATCGGGAAAATGGCATTGCTCATGCGCCGGGTAGTCGGATGTCCCGACGCGCACTGCCTCGACCTGGATCATCCAGCCGGAGCCGAGCCGCGACAGAACCGTGTTGATCTGACGCGAGACCTCGTTGCGCTCGGCATCCGTCGAGCTCTCTGAATCCGGGCCGGCGAAGTACCAGCCCGCCATCAGCGATCCATCCTTGAGCAGGATCACGCCGTTGGCGACGAGCGCGGCGTAGGGGACCAGGTCCGAGAAGGACGGCCCTGAATGGCGGAAGGAGCGTAGCGCAGCCATTTCGTCGCCCTCAGAACTTGCGCCAGGGCGTCGACGTTGGCCGGTAGTGCGGCCGGTACGTGACATGGCGTGCGTAGACACGGCGCATCATCGGATCGGCCTTGGCCATCATCCGCAGCGCAGCGATGACGACGATCCAGACCGCGATGCCGAACAGCGCCGAATAGAGCGTCAGCACCACGAAGATCAGGATGATGGCCGCGAGCCCTGTCAGCAGGACCAGCTCGCGATCCGCGCCGATCAGGAGGTTCGGCCGCGACAATGCCCGATGGATGCGCGATCGGTCGAGGCCGGAGCCGGGAACAGAGCCGGGCTCAGACACGAGCGCCCTCCCCTGCCCTTTCGACTTTCGGTGTGAGCTCTACATCGCCGATGGATGCTCCGCTCGCACCGAACAGAGCGACGATCTGTGTGGCGCCGAGCAGGATGCCTGCGACGAGCACGACGTATATCAGGCGCCGCGCGAAATCATTCAACTCGCCGCCGAAGATCAGCATGCCGCCGGCGATCGCAACGGCCGCGAGCGCGATGAACCCCGCGACCGGCCCGGTGATCGATTGCTGGATCTGCTGCAGTGGACCCTCCCATGGCAAGCCACCGCCGCCAGCGGCAAGAGCCGGTTCGGCAAGGAGAAGGCCAAGAGCAAGGGTCGAGATCGCGAGCGCGCAAATCCGTTCAGGCGACATGGCGTTCCGCCTTTCGCGAGTAGGATTCGGTCTGGTAGCGCCCGTTGGCGAAGTTCTCCACATAGAGGATGTCGCGAACGATGCGGCCCTTCGGCGCGCGCTCGATCGAGACGATCAGATCGACCGCCTCGCCGATCACCTCGCGCATCGGCTGCTGGCTTGCCTCGGCAGTGAGCTGCTCAAGGCGGCGCAGTCCCGACTCGGCCGTATTGGAGTGGATTGTCGTTACGCCGCCCGGATGGCCGGTATTCCACGCCTTCAGGAGCGTCAGGGCCGCCCCGTCGCGAACTTCGCCGACGATGATGCGATCCGGGCGAAGCCGCATCGTGCTCTTCAGAAGCCGCGCCATGTCGATCGTGTCGCTGGTATGCAGCGCCACAGCATTCTCGGCCGCACACTGGATTTCTGCAGTATCCTCGAGGATCAGCAGCCGATCGTCCGGCGCCGTCTCGACGATCTCCGCGATCACGGCATTGGCGAGCGTTGTCTTTCCCGATCCGGTTCCCCCGGAAATGACGATGTTGAGGCGTGACGCGATGGCGTTGCGGATGACGCAGACCTGTTCCTCTGTCATCACCTTGCTGGCGACATAGTCATCCAGCGGAATCAACCGCGATGAGCGCCGTCGGATCGTGAAGGTCGGGGACGCGACAACGGGCGGAAGTAATCCCTCGAAACGGTGCCCGCCAATCGGCATCTCGCCCGAGATGATAGGCCGGTGGTCGTCGGCTTCCGAATGGAGCGCGTGGGCGACGCTGCCGATAACGATCTCGGCAGTCGCCGCATTCATCTCACCGGCGGGCGCCACGCCGTGGCCGAGCCGCTCGATGAACAGCCTGCCATCCGGGTTGAGCATGATCTCAACGACTGTCGGATCGTCGAGGGCGACGCAGATCTGGTCGCCAAGCGTTTCCTGCAGTTTGCGGATCAGGCGCGGATGGGAGCGTAGGTGAGCCATGGGTTCGGTCCTCGTCGCTCACTCAGACTGCGCGCCGCAAGCGCCGAAGGCCGAGCCATATCCGGCCGGACGAACGAAACTGGACTCGTCGGCGGGCAGAGAGCCAGCGACGGTGGTGGTGTCACCCATCTCAGCGTGGTTTCGTGCAGCAAGGGCCAGGGTCTGCATCAGTATTGCTCCGATTCGATTGCTTTCGGAGACAACTGGCCACGATGCGGGACACGCCGCGACTAGCGAAAGTATGAGTGCGATTCTCTAGCTAAGGATGTCCGAGTCGGGGTGTTCGGCGCCAAAAGTGGAGCCGGCAGCGCAAAGAGCGCCCGCCAAAACACTAGTAAAAGTGTTAGTGACCATACTTGCGCAGGACGCGAGCCGGAGTGTCCTATCCAATTGATTTACAATATGAAATCGATGGATATCCGGCAATTTCGGATGCCAGGGCGGGCTTCTGTTAAGAGTTCGTTAACCAATAACTCCTTGCAAGCGAACACGGTTTCAGTATCGTCACGGAAAAAGTGGCATTCGCGCCGATTAACCGTGATGAGAGTTTCAGACCGTGAGCAAGGCCATCGCCATATCCCGCAATGACCGGCCTTCTGTCGATGTCACGATCGGCGAGCATGCGGAACAGCTCAGTTCCCAGTTACAAGCGATGAGCGAGGCGTTGTTTCCGCCGACTGCGCACAAGAGCTTGCGGAAATTCACATCGGGCGAAGCTGCCCGCCTGATGAAGATATCCGATTCGACGCTCCGAAAGATGACGCTGGCAGGAGAAGGGCCGCTGCCCGAGCTCTCCAGCAACGGTCGTCGCTTCTATACACTCGGTCAGATCAACGAAATTCGCCATATGCTCTCCGGTAGCGCCAGGGGCCGGGAGAGTGTCGATTTCGTGCCGCATCGTCGAGGCACAGAACACCTGCAGGTCATTGCAGTCACCAACTTCAAGGGTGGCTCCGGGAAAACAACAACATCTGCCCACTTGGCGCAATACCTCGCGCTGCAGGGTTATCGCGTGCTTGCGGTTGATCTGGATCCGCAGGCAAGCCTTTCGGCTCTGCTGGGGATTCTCCCTGAAACGGACGTCGGCTCCAATGAGACGCTGTACGCTGCTATACGATACGATGAGACGAAGCGGCCGCTGAAAGATGTGGTACGTCCCACCTACTTCGACGGCCTTCACTTGGTTCCGGGAAATCTCGAACTGATGGAGTTCGAGCACACTACGCCGAAAGCGCTGGCCGATCGTGGATCGCGTGAGGGCTTGTTCTTCACTCGCGTTGCGCAGGCGTTCGACGAAGTCGCTGATGACTATGACGTCGTGGTCATCGACTGCCCTCCTCAACTTGGCTTCCTGACATTGAGCGGCTTGTGTGCTGCGACGGCGATGATCATTACGGTCCATCCGCAGATGCTCGATATTGCGTCGATGAGCCAGTTTCTGCTCATGACCCGCGATCTGCTGGGCGTGGTCAAGGAAGCCGGTGGCAATCTTCAGTATGATTTTATCCGCTACCTTCTAACCCGATTTGAACCTCAGGATGCGCCGCAGACGAAGGTCGCGGCCCTTCTCCGGAACATGTTCGACGATTTCGTCCTGACCAATCCAATGGTCAAGTCGGCGGCGGTGTCGGATGCCGGGCTTACGAAGCAGACCCTTTACGAGATTGGCAGAGAGAACCTGACGCGGTCGACATACGACCGGGCGATGGAATCGTTGAATGCGGTCAATGCAGAGGTCGAGGCGCTGATCAAGGCAGCGTGGGGGCGGTCATGATCCCCTCGCCTCACTTTAACGACCGGGTGTTGGGAGCTCCCAACAAGGTGAAGTGTGCTTCATCGTTCGAGGAAGATCGCCGCCTGCTAGTGGCATCGCGTGCGCACGCGTTCGGTCGCACGGGAACCCTGTTGGGAGCTCCCAACAAACGGTGCTCAAGGCGGTTACGGGCGAATCCCGGCTCTGGCGTGGGAGGACAGACCTTATGAGCCGCAAGGACTCAATCGATACCTTGTTCCTGAAGAAGCCGCCCGCAACACAGAAGGCCGGTGCGGACCCATCGACTCCCCGCGTGCGAACGGGAGCCATTTCGGCAATGGGTTCTTCCCTCCAGGAGATGGCGGAAGGGGCCAAGGCTGCCGCGAGGCTTCAGCAACAACTCGCATCGGGCGAGGCTGTTGTCTCGCTTGATCCGTCGACGATCGAATGGTCGACGATCGCGGACCGTCTTCCCACGGAAATCGATCCGAGCTTCGACCAGCTCGTTGCCAGCATCGCGGAGAATGGGCAGCAGGTTCCTATTCTCGTGCGGCCGCATCCAGAGGATACCGGGCGATATCAAATCGCGTACGGCAGACGGCGCTTGCGGGCCGTGATGAAGCTGGGCCGCGAGGTTCGGGCAATCGTCCAGGCCCTCACAGACGCCGAATTAGTAGTCGCGCAAGGCCGGGAGAATCTGGATCGAGCCGATCTGTCGTTCATCGAAAGAGCGCTTTTTGCCCGACGCCTTGAGGATGGAGGCTTCGATCGCGCCACAATCATTTCCGCGCTATCAACGGATAAGGCTGACCTCAGCCGTTATATTTCGGTTGCGCGCAGCATTCCTGAAGACCTCGTCGCCAAGATCGGCCCCGCTGCCAAGGCTGGGCGTTCTCGCTGGGTTACACTCGCAGAGGGGCTCGTCGCGCCAAGCGTCATGGAGGCCGTCAATCTCACCCTTGTATCGGACGCCTTTAACGCTGCGGACAGCGACGCTCGGTTCGCGCAAATCTTCCAGATCGTCTTGAAGCCGGCACCTAAGCCTGCGCGCAAGCAGAAGGCTTGGACGACCCCGAAGGGGAACAAGGCGGCGCGCATCGAGCAAGATGGCAAAATGACGACATTGACGTTTGACGAGAAACTGGTTCCCGCGTTCGGAGAGTATATCGCGGAACAGCTCGATCGTCTCTACCACCAGTTCCTTGAAGCAAGCGATGGAGGGAAAAGAGATCGAGAGTAGCGGCGTAGTCCGATCTGATCTCTGATCGGCTGGACCACGGACCCACAAACCGCAAAAGAAAAAGGCCCCCGAAGCGAAGTCCGGAAGCCCTTCTCGTGATGTTGCAATCAGAGATTCGCATTTCCCGGATTTGACGTCAAGCCTCATTGAGGCTTTCGCCGCCAGCTTGGTGGACAGATTTCTTTTGCCTAGCGCAAGGTGAAGAAAAATGAGGACGCATATCTCAACGACGCCCTTTGGGCGGCGGTCGATGTCGCTTGGCATGATTTCAAGTCAGGTCACGGCCAAAGCCATGCCTGCGGACGCAACGGCCCATAAGTGGCATGTCTTCCAGAACATCAAGGAAGCCCGGATGGCTCTGGGCGCAACCGACCGCGCTCTGGCTATCCTGGATGCGCTGCTGTCATTCCATCCCGATACAGCGCTCTATGGTGATAGCGCGCTGATTGTCTGGCCATCCAATGAGCAGCTGATCCGGCGGGCTAACGGTATGTCGCCGGCGACGCTGCGCCGGCATCTGGCCAATCTGGTTGATTGCGGCCTGGTCATCCGTCGTGACAGTCCCAACGGCAAGCGCTTCGCCCGCAAGGGGCAGGGTGGTGAGGTCGAGCAGGCCTATGGCTTCGATCTTTCGCCGATCGTGGCGCGGGCTGAAGAGTTCAAGGATCTGGCCGAGGCGGTCCGCGCCGAGGCTAAGGCCTATCGCCTGGTTAGGGAACGGTTAACCATATGCCGGCGCGACATCGTCAAGATGATCGAGACGGGCATCGAGGAAGGTGTCCCAGCCAACTGGGGCCGCGTGCAGCAGACCTATCAGTCCATCGTTAGCCAGATTCCTCGCACGGCGCCCAGGCAGGTCTTGGAGGCGATAGCGGCCGACCTCGACGATTTGTGGGCGGAGGTGCGAGACGCGTTGGAATCCTTCGTAAAAACAAAGAATCTGAACGCCAATGAGTCTCAAATTGAGCGCCACTTACAGAATTCAAAATCAGACTCTAAATCTGAATCTGAAAACCGCTTTCGAGACAAGACTGAAGCGAGCGGCAACGCTGCGGAAACCGACAACGTACGGAGCCTGCCGAAGCGGGAGCTACCTTTGAGCATGGTGATGGATGCCTGCCCGAACTTGGCCTGGCTGCTGAAGGGCGGCGGCGAAATCCGGCACTGGCGCGATTTCCTGGCGGCGGCCGAAGTTGCCCGGCCGACATTGGGGATCAGCCCCAGCGCCTGGGAGGAAGCGCGCATCGCCATGGGCGAAACCCAGGCGGCGATTACCATTGCCGCGATTTACCAGCGGGTCGATCAGATCAACAGCGCCGGTGGCTATCTGCGAAATCTGACGGACAAGGCCAAAGCCGGGAAATTCTCGGTCTGGCCGATGGTCATGGCCCTGCTGCGCGTGAAACTCGATGCCTCGAAGGCTGCCGGAGGCGGGGCAGGGGCGGGCGTCGTCGAACTCGAAACGGCTGCGAAAGTGGCCCGGACGGAGCAGCGCCTGGAAATCAGCGATGCGCTGCGTCGCAGCCTCAACAAGCCGGACCGTGGACGGTGATGCGTTTGAAACGCTTGGTGATCAAGCTCGATTTTTGTGGGCAGCGGCTTCAGGTGGAGGCTGTCGGATCGATCGTGTCCCAGGGAGTGGTGTAGCTGACGGCTTGGTCGCCGCGCTCTCCGGCATAGGGCCGGGATGATCAGCGTGCCACGGCTGGCAGGCTGGTGAGAGGATCATCGCTCATTTGGCTGATGGTTTCCAGCGTCATGTAGCGCGCCCGCTGCACGGCCCATTCGTCATTCTGTTCGAGCAGGAGCGCGCCGACGAGGCGGACGATGGCGTCATCGTTGGGGAAGATGCCGACGACCTCGGTGCGCCGCTTGATCTCGCCGTTGAGGCGCTCGATCGGGTTGGTGCTATGCAGCTTGGCGCGGTGCTCTCTGGGGAAGGTCATGTAGGCCAGCACGTCGGGCTCGGCGTCGTCCATGATTGTCGCCAGCTTTGGCACCTTCGGCCGGATCTGGTCGGCGACGGCACGCCATTGCGTGCTTGCGGCTTCTGGCGTCTCCTGGGCAAACGCGGTGGCGATGAAGGCGGAGACGACACGGCGCCCGCTCTTGCCGGCATGGGCCAGCACGTTCCTCATGAAGTGGACGCGGCAGCGTTGCCATGTCGCGCACAGCACCTTGGTGACGGCCGCCCTGATGCCTTCATGGGCATCGGAGACGACGAGCTTGACGCCGCGCAGGCCGCGGCGGGTCAGCTTGCGCAGGAACTCCGTCCAGATCGGCTCGGCCTCAGACGTGCCGACCTCCATGCCCAGCACCTCGCGCCGGCCGTCCGCGTTGACGCCGACGGCGATGATGACGGCGACCGAGACGATGCGGCCGCCGCGGCGCACCTTCAGGTAGGTGGCGTCGATCCACAGGTATGGCCAGTCGCCCTCGATGGGTCTTTCAAGGAACGCTTTGACCTTGCCGTCGATCTCTTCGCACAGCCGGCTGACCTGGCTCTTGGAGATGCCGCTCATGCCCATGGCCTTGACCAGGTCGTCGACCGAGCGGGTCGAGATACCCTGGACGTAGGCCTCCTGGATGACGGCGGTCAGCGCCTTCTCGGCCATGCGCCGCGGTTCGAGGAAACCGGGGAAGTAGGAGCCCTTCCTCAGCTTCGGGATGCGCAGCTCGACGGTGCCGGCGCGCGTCTCCCAGTCGCGATCGCGATAGCCGTTGCGCTGAGCCGTCCGCAGCGGGTTCTTCTCGCCATAGCCGGCGCCGGTGGCGGCGCCCACCTCCAGCTCCATCAGCCGCTCGGCGGCAAAGCCGATCATCTCGCGCAAGATATCGGCGTCGGGGGTCTTCTCCACGAGCGTGCGCAGGTTCATCATGTCGTCGGTCATCGGTGGTTCCTTCGAATCAGGTTGGTGTCAGCAACCCGACCTTACCGGGGAACATCGATGACCGCCGCAAAGCCGCTCGCTCGCTACGGCGCTGTTGAGGGCGCGCTCGCGAGCGGCTTCGCTACCGCCGAGCTACACCACGTCCGGGGACGCGACCGACGCGTCGTGCAGTCCCAATCTGCGGGTGACAGCGGGCGCGGTCAATCAGGTTCTTGGCGGACGAAGGGGACCATTTCGACCCGCCGCCCGCGCGGTGTCCGTTCATGCAAGCGTTCGAGCTGGCTGGCAATCGAGCGCATCGAGAGCTCTGGATGCGCGGCATGGATGCCGGCCACGAGCGTCATGAGGCGATCTTCCGGCAGGCGGGCCGGGACTTCCGGAGTAGGCAGGGTGTTCCGCGACGAGCCACTTTACAGCGCGCCGTAGCCGCTCCGGCGTCCAGCTCTGGCCGCGTTGATTGAGTAGGCGCGCTATATCATCCCATGTGTGATCGGGACGCATGCGTTTGACCGTCGGTAGCCACTGATTCGCCGTCGCCTGCACTCTGTCGCCGAACGCGGCTCGCTGCACGGCGGCCATCTTCGCAAGCGCTTCTGGCCTTCGTTCGCGAAGCCCGGGATTGCCGGGAAACTTGCCCTTCGCCTTGGCTGCTCTGATGCCGGCCTTGGTCCGCTCCGAGATCAGCGCGCTCAAGCTGCGCGACGGCGCCGAGGACCTGCAGTGAGAACATGCCCTGCGGCGTTGTCGTGTCGATCGGATCCCGTAGAGACCGGAAATGCGCGCCTTTCTGCGTCAAATCCTCTATCACCTCAAGCAGAGGGCTGACCGAGCGCGCCAGGCGATCGAGCCGCACCACGACGAGTGTCTCGCCGGCTCCGATCTCGCGTATCAGCTTCGCGAGGGCAGGGCGTACACGCGAAGCGCCGGAACCGTGCTCCTGGACGATCACGTCGCATCCGGCCGAGCGCAGCTCGATCTCCTGCGCTTCCGTCGCCTGTTCGTCGGTCGATACGCGCGCGTAGCCGATCAGGCGCCGCCTGGCGCTCAGACGTTTCATAGGTCGGGCCGAGCCGGAGGCCGGTCGCCGAGAAGCGCGAGCAGCGCCGGATTGATGTATAGATTTTCCCGGCCTGCCTTCATTTCCTGCAGCAGGCCCTGCTCGGTAAGGGTCTTGAGATAGACCGACGCCGCCTGTCGCTTTGCGATGCCGGCGGTCACCAGATCGCCGATGCGGCAATAGGGATTCACGAAGATCACCTCGGCCAACTCGCGCGAATAAATCTTCGGCAGATCACGTCGGATATGCTCCGCGGTTTGGTCGAGCAGATCCCGGATGGCGCGAATGCGCGCTGTCGACCAATTTGCCGTCTCCCGCACCGCCTCGAGCATGTAGAGGATCCAGTCCTCCCATGCTTCCTCGGTCGTGACGGCCAGGAGCCGGTCGTAATAGGCGCGTTTGTTGCCGATGATGTAGCGGCTGAGATAGAGCACCGGGATGTCCAGCAGGCCCTTGTCTACGAGGTAGAGCAGGTTCAGCACCCGTCCTGTCCGCCCGTTGCCGTCGGTGAAGGGGTGGATCGCCTCGAACTGGTAGTGCATCACGGCCAGCCGGATCAGCGGGTCGATCTCCTCGGCTTCGTGAATGTAGCGCTCCCAGTTCGCGAGCTTGTCGCGCAGAAGTGCCCGGCCTTCGGGCGGTGTGTAAATCACCGCGCCCGTTGCCTCGTTCATCAAAGCCGTTCCCGGCGTCGCCCGGATATCCAGTTCGAAGCCCTTAATGGTCCGGCAGACAGCGATCGCCGTGGACGTCGACACAGGCCGCTGCTTGAGCGTCTGAAAGCCCTCGCTGAGGGCTGTGCGATAGCGTAATGCTTCCTTTGTCGCAGGATCAGCGTGATTGCCGGCTTCGTTGGCGAAGCGGAATAGCCTGTCGGTCGTGGTGACGATGTTTTCGATTTCCGAGCTCGCCTGCGCCTCGAGCAGCGGAATCGAATTGATCAGAACAGCCTGGTTCGGAATAAGCTGGCCGGAGACGCGGAGTTCCGCCAGCGCCGCACGAGCCTCGATGCAGGCCTTCAGCACTGCCTTCGTCTCGACATCGGCGCGCGGGGGCAGGGCAGGGAGGTCGTTATAGGGTCGGTCCGGGCGGAAAGGCATGTCGATCAATCCTTTTTCGATCGACATGTCGGGCGGATATGTCGTCGGTATCGACATGCGGCTGAATCGTGTCGATAGAATCGTAATCTATCGACATATGGTAAGCGCTGCAAGCCGGTTGTTCAGAACCATAGGTTATCAATAACCGATCGGTTGTAAACGTCTTGCGGAAATGCCTGGTCCGCACCACAAGGCTGCTGGTCGTCCTCGACGCTTTCCGAGGCCGCCGCGGCCGGGCTGAAGGAACACGACCGGCTGGCGCTGGCCAAAGGCCATACGCCGGCTCAGGAACCGGCGCAAAAACTCGAGCCTGCCGGCGTTGATCGCGGCCGAGCTCAAGGTCACGCAACTCGCCGCGCTAGCGCTCGTCGCCGAGCTCGGCATCCGCGAGGTGACCGGCCGGGAACGCTACCGGGCGTGGGGACTCTTGTGACGAAGTCGAAAGCCGCCCAGCGCCGTGATGGATTGCCACCGGGATCATAGTGCAGAGCGCGCCGCGGGAAACCACCAGAACACGCGCGACGAGCTTTTTATCGAGGCGGCGAAAGACGCTGGTATTCTGGTGGAGCATGATTGGTGAGGTCATGCCGCCTCCCCAATTCTTGAACCGTCATCAGGCTGACAACACATTCTGCGATGGTCGCCGCAATGGCGGCTTCATCACACACTCGAGACACACTCGAGCCGATCGTCAAATTGGAGGAACGAATGAACGCCACGGCTTTCAGCAGCCCCGTATTCGTGAAGAACGGAGCCTACCTGGTGCAGGAGATTGCGGATCTCCCAGACGCGATCAATTTTCTGGAGGAATGGCCGGACGATCGGCGCAACCTGATCCATGAAACGGCCCTTCGCGCATGCTACCAAGCGCATGGTGGGCTTAAGCCAATGAGCGTGGCGCGCGATGCCTTTGTCGGCTTCGCGAAGCGAGCCGGAATCCTGGAAGACCCCAAGGCGGTTATACCGTGGATCGCTGCTTCCAAATCGGGCAGCGGGAAGGTGCAGGTGGCGGCTCGCCTCTTTTGCCGCCAAAGAGTTCCGCGTATCGGCCGATGCGTGTTGCTGGCCCAATCGGCCCGAAGCTGATGAGGTGGAACGGCCCTTCTCAAACGGCATCAAGTGCCTAACGTGGTCGTGTTGAAACGCCACAAAGAAGAAGGACCGCTCCATGAAGAAGATTACCACAGTCGGGCTCGATCTGGCCAAATCCGTTTTTCAGGTTCATGGCATAGCCGAAGAAGGAGTCGTGATCGTACGTCGCGCACTGCGTCGATCGCAGGTGCTGGACTTCTTTCGCACATTGCAGCCTTGCCTCGTAGGGATGGAAGCCTGTGGTAGCGCGCATTATTGGGCTCGGGAAATTCAGGCCCTGGGGCATACGGTTCGGATGATGCCACCCGCATACGTGAAGGCCTACGTGAAGCGCAACAAAACTGACGCCGCAGACGCCGAAGCTATTTGCGAGGCAGTCACCCGGCCGACCATGCGCTACGTGCCGGCAAAAACACAGGACGAGCAGGCTGCCGGAATGGTGCTCAAAACACGAGATTTGCTCATCCGTCAGCGCACCCAAGCAATCAATGCCCTGAGAGCTCACCTTGCCGAACTGGGCATTGTCAGGGCGACCGGTCTGGTCGGAATCATCAGCCTTGCCGCCATAGTGCGCGACGACAGTGACCTGAGATTGCCGGGTGCAGCACGAATGGCTTTGGAAGAGCTCGTCGAGCAAATCGAGACCGTGACGGCACGCATTGAAAGGCTTGATCGAAAAATCCTTGATGCGGTGAGAAAAGACGACAGCGCTCGACGCCTGACAGCGATTCCCGGCGTGGGGCCGATCATTGCCGCGACCATTCGAGCAGTTGTACCGGATCCCGCTGGCTTCCGAACCGGTCGAGATTTCGCTGCCTGGATTGGGTTGACTCCACGCGCGCATTCCAGCGGAGGAAAAGAACGGATCGGTTCGATCTCAAAGCGTGGAAACCAGCAACTGCGAACGCTACTTGTCGCTGGAGCGACGTCGATCCTCAAGCTCGCTCGTCGTGGCCTCCAGGCATCACAATGGATAGCGGCCATGATGTTGCGCCGCCCGTTCAAGGTTGTCGCTGTCGCACTCGCAAACAAGATCGCGCGCATCATCTGGGCTCTTCTCGTTCGTGGCGATACCTATCGGGAAGCGAAGATGATCGTCCAGGCTTAGGCATACGAACTTTCCGGCCAACCAGTCGGAGAGAGAGGCAAGGTGCCAATTGTGATGACCCAACGGGACGACATCCCGAAGCAAATCAGACCGCAAAATCGCAAGCGCGTTACAGCGCGAGAAGCTGATTAGGCGATTTGCTCCGCGGACCTCATCGTGGCCATGGCTGAAAGGCCAGAAAACAGATCCCATGATTTGCGGCGCAGGCAGATTAGACTGCGCCATCTCAAACTCTGGAGGCCTGATCATGTCGCAATCATTCAACGGCGCAGAAGTTGTCCAATACGATCGTACGCTCGTGCTGGCTATCGAACTAAGCAACAAAAACTGGGTTTTGGCCGCCCAGGTGCCCGGCCTGCCGCAGACCAAGGCGAAGCGTGCCATTGAGCCAGATAAGCTTGCTCTTCAGTCCGCAATCGATGGCTATCGTGCTCGTGCTGCTGCTGCCGGCCACCCGGTAGATCGGGTGGTTGCGACCTACGAAGCTGGATGGTCCGGGTTCTGGCTTGCCAGATGGCTGATTGCCAAAGGCGTGGAGGTCCATGTCATCCAGCCTTCCAGCGTGCCCGTCGATCGTCGCATGCGTCGCGCAAAGTCGGACGGGATCGACGCCGAGTTACTCCTGCGTACGCTGCTGGCGTGGCTTCGCGGCGAACCGCGCGTCTGCTCCATGGTACCGATCCCTGACGAAGCCGATGAGGATGCACGGCGCTCTGTCCGCGAACGAACAGAGCTCGTGTCCGAACGTGTCAGCCTTGCCAACCGGATCGGTGCTGTCCTCGCGACGCTCGGCGTCGAGGATTACAACCCGCTCCTGAAAAACCGCCGGCGGCGTCTGGCCGACCTTCGTACCGGTCTGGGTGACCCAATGCCACCTCACGCCCTCGCCAAGATCGAACGGTTGCTGAGCCGGCTGGAGCTCGTTCTCGATCAGATCGCCACGCTGGAACACGACCGCGATGCGGTAGCGGAGTTGCCCGCTTCGGATGATGCCAGTCGGATGATCCAGCAGCTCTGCAGTCTGCGCGGTATAGGGGTGCAGAGTGCCACAATATTGGTCCGCGAGGCCTTCGTCCGTCGCTTCGCTAATGCCAAAGCGCTCGGATCTTATGCAGGTCTTACTGCGACGCCTTACAACAGTGGTGGGGTGGAACGCGAGCAAGGGATCGGAAAGGCCGGGAACCGGCGGCTTCGAACGGTGATGGTGGAGCTGGCCTGGCTCTGGCAACGCTACCAGCCTGGTGCTGCCCAGGTTGCCTGGTTCCGGGAACGCACCGGCTCTACTGGCCGCCGCGTCCGCAAGGTCATAGTGGTCGCCCTCGCTCGCAAGTTGCTGATCGCTCTGTGGCGCTTCGCCGTCGATGGTGTCGTACCCGAGGGAGCCACCATGAAGCCCGCCGTATAATAATTATCGAGATCGGGCAGCTCTGCGACGGCAAAGCAGCCCGGTGACCGAGGGAACGTCGCCGTTGTCCGGCGTGGTGCTCCAGTGCCGTCTTCACAGAGTGGTGCCGTTCCTTTGGAGCTCTCCCGTCCCGAATGCGGGACAGTGGTTGGGATATCATCCCGCCGGATGTGAGGTTAGCAGGCAGGCCCTGCAGGAAGAGAGCTCACCTCGGATTACACCCATGGAAAAACATTGACTGGAGAACCATCATGTGAGGCCGGACATATGACCGCACCGTCCTTATTGGGGAAATACATGAGGAAATATCGTGCCAAGCGGGCCGTTCCACATATGCGATTTTGGCCAAGTTGTGTGGAACGTTGCCGGAACGGATTGACTATGGCGTCGTCGTGACCGGTCTCTCGGCGCGAGCAAGCGAACGCGTCATTGAAGCGCAGATCGAATTGGGAGCTCATTTGATGAGCGACGAGTGGAGGCATTCTTCGAGCAGTTCTTGTTCTGACCCCTTGTATGCCGTAGCGACCGAATAGGGCTCTGGAAATCGCTACCCGCGAGTGGACGGGGAGGACAGGAGCGCCGGGAGAGGCGGCGGAGTGGCGCGGGCTGTCCAGCCTTGCGCACTTTCGCGGAAACTGGGATTTCCGGCGCCTCGCTGCGTCGCCTGCTCAAGCGGGTTCCTGTTCGGCAGCGTGCGCATCAGTCAGTGAATCGGTTTTCGTGAGACTACGTGACAAAGCCAGGGTAGACCGGCGGTCAGTATCAATAAGTAATTAAACTCAATCGCTTAAGGGCCGGCTCGTTCGTCGCCATGCACGTAGTCTCACGAAAACCGATTCAAAAAGGCGGCGAGTCTCACGATTTCCGGTCAGCTGACAGCAGCCGTCCCTGCCATGGCGCGAGTTCTTCGTCTGTGTGGTCCACCATCACCGTTACCGCTCGCGCAATTCAAGATTCGCAAGAATATTCGGGTCCGCAGGCTCTTGTCCACGAATTCGGGGATTTGAGGCCGGTTGAATAACATAGCACCGAGTGCTATCTTTCGCCATGCCTGACCGAATATTCAAAACAGCCTGGTTCGCCAAGGCGGCGCGCAAGGCACGGCTTCCCGATACAGCGCTTGTGCGTGCGGCCAGGGAGGCTGCGCGGGGCAAGGCGGACGATCTGGGTGGAGGCGTGTTCAAGAAGCGGCTCGGCGACAATCGGTTTCGGTCGATCTTGCTCGCCAAGAGCGGTGGCTTTTGGGTTTACGTCTATCTGTTCGCCAAGCAGGACAGGGCGAACATCGATGATGACGAATTGCGTGCGTTTCGCGAGCTGGCGGCGCTCTATCGGCGCAAATCCACCGCCGACTTGGACGCTGAACTGAATGCTGGAGCTTTGATGGAGATTGGTCATGGCCACTAAACGGAAATTCAAGAGCGACGCCTTCGAGGCGATCCACAGCGCGGTGGAAGGCATGGTGCGGGCCGGCACGGTCGACAAGCAGACCCTGCGCTCCTTTGACGAGGCCTGCCTGTCCAGGCCGACGATATTCGACGCGAGGAAGATCAAGGCGCTGCGTGAGCGCAATCACGTCAGCCAGCCGGTGTTTGCACGCCATTTGAACACATCGGAATCGACAGTGCAGAAATGGGAGAGCGGCGCCAAGCGGCCTAGCGGCATGGCGTTGAAGCTGCTGACGGTGGTCGAAAAGCACGGCCTTGACGTCCTGAGATAGGCATTGTCACTCTTCCTAGCCCGAAAAATTCACGGCGGGTTGGCGGATGTGGCGCAAGCCGTTGAAATGACGTAGGATTTGGTTGCTAAGGCCGATCCGAATCATTTCCCGGAGACCACACCCGCCATGAATGATCTTACCCTGCCGCTGAGCGGTTTGTCATCAGTGGGCGGCAAGTCCGTCGTCGCCCGTTTCGACGGCGGCATGTTGTCCTCCAACTGTGGCGTTCTGGTGCTGGCCGAGGTGGAAAAACGACTGCGGGTGGCCGACCGTCTGGCGCGTTGCATCGATGATCCGCGCTGCCCGGACCAGGTGGTCCACAGCCTGGCGGACATGATCGGCTTTCGCATGAAGATGATCGCCGCCGGCTATGAGGATGGCAACGACGCCAACCGGCTGCGCTCCGATCCGGTCTTCAAGATGGCCCAGGATGCGCTGCCGTCGGGTCGGGATCTGGCCTCGCAATCGACGCTGTGCCGGCTGGAGAACCTGCCCGGCGTGCGGGAGCTGGTCGCCATGGGGCGGGCGATGGTCGACCTCTATTGCGCTTCCTTCCGGCAGGTGCCGAAGCGGATTGTGCTCGACATCGACGACACGTTTGACGCCGTACATGGCGGCCAGCAATTGCGCCTGTTCAACGCGCATTACGACGAATACGGCTTCCAGCCGATCGTAGTGTTCGACGGTGCGGGCCGGTTCGTCAGCGCGATCCTGCGACCGGCCAGGCGGCCGCGCGGGGCTGAGATCTGCCCCCACCTGCGCCGCCTCGTGCGGGCGATCCGGAGCAATTGGCCGAACACACGGATCCTGATCCGGGCCGACAGCCACTACTGCGGTCCGCAGGTCATCGACTGGTGCCGCGCCAACGGTGTAGACTTCATCCTCGGCGTAGCGCCGACCACGACGCTGCGCGAGCATGTCGCGGACCTGGAAGCCCGCACGACGGCGCGCTTTGAAGCGTCGGCGAAATCGAACAAGGTCCGCCGCTTCAAGGAGTTCTTTGACGGCGCCGCCAGTTGGAGCCGCGTCGAGCGCATCATCGCCCGCGTCGAGGTCGGCGCCAAAGGAGCCGACACCCGCTTCATCGTCACCAATCTGACCAGTGGCAAGGCCAAGGCGCTCTACGAGGACCTCTACTGCCGGCGCGGCGCAGCCGAGAACCACATCAAGTCCTGGAAGACGCATCTTGCCGCCGACCGCACATCCTGCACAAGAGCGACGGCCAACCAGTTCCGGCTCTTCCTGCATGCCGGCGCCTACTGGCTAATGTGGGGCCTGCGCGCTGCGATGCCGAAACGCTCGAGCTTTGCCGTCGCCCAATTCGACACGCTGCGATTGCGCCTCATCAAAATCGCCGCGCGGGTGGTCGAGATCAAAACGCAAATCCGCCTGCACCTGCCGACATCCTGCCCCGACCAGCGTATTCTGCGCATCGTCCTCGACCGCATCCCGCGGCTCGCGACATAACCGCAGGGGCGCAGACGCCCCGAAACGAACCCGCCGACCGCAACCTGCAAACCCCGCCTGCCATCACGACGGATCACCGCCGCCGCCCGCCCAGGCTTGTCAAAATGCACCCACATCGCGACCAAATCGTCGCTTCAGGCCGCCGAAAACTCATCGCTGTGCATCAAGGCGGCTAGATGAGTGGACGGTATGTCTTTGTTTTGTAACATTCATCACTCATCCTAATCGAGTGGATTCGTCCCGGTTAGGTAGATTCTTACCCTGATTTGGTGGACGAAGGCGAGAGCGACGGTCATGGGTCGTAACCCCGACAAGCTTGCGGCCGATGATGCCGACTGGCGCAGGGCGGTAGCGCGCGAGGCTGTCATCCGCCCTTTGGCATCGAAGGATCGCTTGTCTCCCGCCGATATAGGCTTGGCGTGCCGCCAACTCGGTGTGAGGCGGGCACGCCTTTATGAACTTCTCGCTCAATACCGGGTCTCTCCTGTCACGAGTTCGCTGCTTGGGCACAACCCCGGCCCAGCGAAAGGGCGACGGCGCCTGTCGGAAGAGATGGAGGCGCTCATCGAGACCGCGATGCGCGACACCTACCGCAGGCGGGAGAGGCCTTCGATCACCGCCCTGCATGACCGCGTTCGAGAGTTGTGCCGAGCTTGTGGAGAGGTGGCGCCTTCCTGGAAGGCGGTAAGGGCCCGTGTAAAGCTTGCCGATCCACGGCTACTGATGCGTGATCGGGAAGGGGCGAAGGCGGCGCGTGAACGGTTTGAGCCCGTGGTGCAGGAATATCGCGCCGATCATGCGCTTCACATCGTCCAGATCGACCACACATTGGTCGATCTGTTTATCGTTGATGCCGTGCATCGCCGGCCCCTTCAGCGGCCTTGGCTGACGCTGGCCATCGACATTGCAAGCCGCATGGTGGCGGGGTTCTATCTCACTCTGGAAAGTCCGTCGTCGGCATCTGTAGCCCTGTGCGTCCAGCACATGGTGATGCCGAAGGAACCCTGGCTTGAGGCACGCGATATCAAGGCGGCGTGGCCGGTTTTCGGGCTACCTGACGTGATCCACGTCGACAACGGCAGGGAATTCCATGGAAAGGCGCTGGCTCGTGGGACGGCGGAGCATGGCATCGCCCTTGAATATCGGCCCGTCGCAAGGCCGCATTATGGGGGCCATATCGAGCGGCTGATCGGCACGATGATGGGTGCGGTCCACCTGCTTCCGGGCACGACGTCCAGCAACATCGCCGCGCGCGGCTCCTACGATCCGCAAAAACATGCCGCAATGACGCTCGACGAACTGGAAGGGTGGCTCGCGCTGCAGATTGTCGGTCGCTATCATGCGGAGATCCACAGCAGCCTGCATCTGCCGCCCGCCAGCGCGTGGGACGACGCCGTTGCGGCACGCCGTCATCCCTTGCGGCTGCCCCATGACCGCGAGCGGTTTCTCCAGGATTTCCTGCCCTTCGAGGAGCGCAGCATCCGACGCGACGGCGTGCATCTGTTCGGACTTCGATATTGGGACGATGTATTAAGTCCCTGGGCAGGTCGGTTTCCTCGCCGGATGCGCGTCAGATATGACCCGCGCGACTTGTCGTGCGTGTTTGTGGAAGGCCCCGATGGCACGAACTGGCCGGTCCAGTTTGCCGATCTCAGGCGGCCGCGCATTACGCTCGGCGAGCATCGTCTTGCCCGCACGGAATTGAAAGAACGCGGGGTCAGGGCGGTGGACGAGCAGCTGATTTTTGAGACGGTCGAAAAGCAGCGGCAGCTCGTCGACGCAGCCGGACATAAGACCAGGAGCGCGCGCCGGTATGCAGAGCGCCGCGACCGGTCGTTGATGGCGACCGAAAACCGGGACTTTGCCGCGCCGAAAATCGATCGCGACGAAGAATGGGATGCCGATCTGCCGTCGTTGGTCGTGGAAGAATGGTCTTGAGCGACTACCAGCATCTGCTCCCCGCCTATCGCTCGCATGCCGCTCTTGGCGATGCCGAAAGGATCGCCTGGATTCGGGCGGACCGCTGGCTGGAAACCGCCCAGGCGCGGGAGGTGCTGGCGCGGCTGGAGGACCTGCTGTCCTATCCTGCGCGCGACCGCATGCCCTGCCTTCTGCTTTATGGCGACACCGGTATAGGCAAGACCAAGATCATCCGTAAATTCCTGCGCGATCATCCGGCCTGTTTCGATCGGGGCACAGGCATCACCACCATGCCCGTCGTGGCCATGCAGATGCCGCCCGAACCGTTGGAACGGGACGTTTATGGCGGACTTCTTACCGCGCTCGGCGCACCGGGACCGATGACGGACTCCACCTATCGTCTTAAGGAGGTCTGCCGGAGCCTTTTACGCAGCATGGGCGCCCGCATGCTGATCATCGACGAAATCCACTCGATGCTTGCCGGCACCTTCCGCCAGCAGCGCATTTTTCTCAACATCATCCGGTTTCTGGCAAATGACCTGAGGGTTCCACTGATCTGCGCCGGGACCGAGAAGGCCCGGCAGGCGCTGCTGACCGACCCCCAGCTTGCCGAGCGTTTCGAGGCCTTCCACCTTGAGCGTTGGACAGATGACTTTCAGGTTTCCCAGCTTTTGACGAGCCTGGGCGGGATCCTGCCGCTGCGCCGTCCCTCGGATTTGGCAACGACGGCTGTCCGCCGAAAAGTGCTCGATCTGACCGACGGCGTGACGGTGCGGATCTTTCGCCTGATGGAGACGGTGGCGGTTGAGGCGGTCCGCAGCGGCAGTGAGTGCATTACCATCGACAGTTTCAACGGCGACAATCTCGTCCTGCCGCTTGTGTCGATGACACGCCACATGGAAAAGGGACTCCAGCGCCGGGCGAGCCGGTGAGGCCTGTCCGCGTTCTCCCCCTTGCGCCGCGGCCATTCGACGACGAGTTGCTTTCCTCCTGGCAGGGGCGGGTGGCCTGTCGCTACGGATGCACGTTGCGCGACGTTGAAAGCTGGCTCGACGCGGACATCGATCCGGGGCGGCGCGGCGGGTTGATCGGGCGAGACTTCGATCCGGGCGACGCAATGATAACGTTTTGGGCCCGCGCTTGCCGCATGGATCCGGGACGACTTGCTCGGATGGCGCTGCGCCGGCAGGCACGCGCCTCCAACTGGTACATCCAGGATCGCTGGCATCAGGGCGTCTGTACTGCTTGCCTCGATGAGGATCACACTGGCGGCCGGGATCATTATCTTCGCCGTGCGTGGTCTCGGGTCGAAGCAATCGTCTGCCCCCGGCATCTGACCATGCTGCGGGACATGTGCGGCCATTGCTTCGCCCGTACCGGATTTCGCTTCGATTGCCGAGAGGGGAGGGGGCGTCTCGTTTGCGGGAGCTGTTCGGCTCCCGTGTCTTTCGGGGCTACTGACACGGTAGATTCGGAACGGCAAAGCTTCCTGCTGGCACTCGCCGACACCGTCGCATTGGCCGTCGAGGAGGGGCCTCAGGGCACGGCGGCCAAAGACATCGTGCGGGCGGCGCGATTGTTGTGGTCGTCATCGCAGGCAGGCGGAAAGCCCTTCATCGCATGGCTGGGGCATCCCCGCGTGAGCGGCAACGACATGCCAGCCGATCGCGAGGAGCCGCTCGCCACTGCCTCATTGCCAAGCCGCATGTTGACCCTGTTCGGAATTGCACAGCTGCTGGATCTGGCCGATGCCAGAAGCCGCATCGGGCCGCCGCCTTTCTTCCTGGCGGAAAAATTCGCGGCGGGCGACCTATCGCGGTCTGCCACAGGCCGGGTCATGCCGCAGACCCGGAATGTCGAGCGCCCCGCCACGACATACGCGCCCCGATCGGATGCCGAGTACCGTACATTGGCCGAAGAAATCCTCGCCAGTTCCCAATGGAGGGCCGTTCAGGGCGCCGCACGGATCGTGCGAGAGCGGGCGTTGGCACGCCTCATGACTGAGGCCCTTGATCGGGCACCACGAGACCGAGCCGCCGGGCGCGATCCAGCAGCGCCTTGACCGACGACGGCTGCCATTGGCGAGCGCCACGGGGCGTGCGTTCGTGCATGCGTTCCAGCTGGGCGCCGATCTCGAGCAGTGTGAGATCCGGATCGGCGAGCGCAATGCCGGCGACGAGAGTCATCAGCCGGTCCTCCGGAGGCCGGCGCGGGGCGCGTTTGATCAGGGCGGGTTCGGCGATGCGTTCGCGAACCAGCCGATACACCGCGCGGCGCAGCCGCTCGATCGTCCAGCTGTGTCCTTTTCGGTTCAGCACCCGCACCACGTCGTCCCAGCTGTGCTGCGGCCGCAACCGGCGCACGGTCGGCAGCCAGGTCTGCGCCGAGCTGATGAGATCGTCGAGATAGGCGCGCTGGCGCGCCGCCGCGATCGCCCGGACAGCTTCGGGACGGCGTTCGCGAAGCCCGGGATTGCCGGCCAGCCTGCCGCGTGCCTTGGCCGCCTTCATGCCCGCCTTGGTGCGTTCAGCGATCAGGGCGCGCTCGCGCTGCGCCACGGCGCCGAGCACCTGCAGCGAGAACATGCCCTGCGGCGTCGACGTGTCGATCGGATCGCGCAGCGAGCGGAAGTGCGCGCCGCGCGCCTCGAGCTGCTCGATGACCTCCAGCAGATGGCTGACGGAGCGGGCGAGGCGGTCGAGCCGCACTACGACCAGAACGTCGCCGGCGGCGATCTCGCGCATCAGCTTCGCCAGCACTGGCCGGGAGCGCGAGGCACCCGAGCCATGCTCCTGGTGAACCATATGACAGCCGGTGGCCTTGAGCTCGTCGACCTGGGCGTCGTTGAGCTGGTCTTCGGTGGAAACCCGTGCATAGCCGATCAGGCGACGGGAGCGGGGAGGGGGTGTGGGTTGGGTGCGCGGTTTGGCCATTTGCCGGGCAATTTGGGCTGGTTTTTGCAACGTTTATCGACCGATTTGCAGGCCCGTAGAGCGCGTTCGAGGCCTTCGGAGGTGTCCAAGGACTCGGAAAGGGCCAAAATCACGTCCACGGGCGCGCTAGGGCCCAAAGCGGGCAAAACTAGTCATTTGGAGCCGGGGTGGCCTGAAGGAGGACCGGTATCGAGGCGCTAGGACGATCGATTTGGCTTTAGATCCACCGGCGGGGCGAAGCGGATTTCATGAGACCACGTGAATCCGAGGCGGAAATCGTGAGACTGCGTGACAAAGCGCGTCTTTGCCGGAGGGGCACACAATATCAAGGTAGTTCAAGAGGTTAGCGGCCCGGCTGACGAACTTTATCCGGCACGCAGTCTCACGAAAACCGATTCAAAACCGGCCGAATTGGCGGTCGCGTCTCACGAATTCCACCTATCTTGGACGCGCTGTCCACCCAATTAAGGTGAGAATCCGCCGATCTAGGATGAAAACGACGCCTGAAACCGCGCAAATGCCGGCTTTTCCACCCATCCAGGGCAAGCGACACAGGGCAAGCGACAGGCATTTTTAAAACGAACGATAATGCAAGATTATCGTTCGTTTTACTTGTGCGACAGGTACAGCGCTTTTTGCCTATTTCTGTTGCTAAAAGCGCCGCGATGATTCATCGTGATTGCGATGATTCTTCGACCCAAACTGTCCCTGCGCTACCACGGTACGCTGACTGGTGAAGCCAGCGTCGCTGCATCGAAAGCCGCCGTGCCTGCTTGGTTGCGTCGGGCGGTTCCCGATGCGCAAAGCCTTGCTGGAAAAAATGTTGAGGAGGTGGCGCTCATCGCAGGCGCCGCCATCGGCGCACTCGATGCGGTGGTGCGTCGGCAGGAGCGCTGGGCCGGCGCCTGGCGGCAGCGGCTGGCGCTTTCGGCGGCCGCGGCAACTGCAAAGCAGGCAGGCCGCGTCGAGGATGAAGCGGCTCTTCGCGACGCCGTGCTGCTCACACGCCCGGGCGATTTTTTGTCCGTCGGCCCCGCCGGATCGATGCTGCTTGCCTGGCGCCGGCTGGTTGGCACGCCTGCCGAGAAACTGCTGACCGAGGCGAGCATCGGCGCGGTGCTGGATGACCTCTCTCGTCATCGATTCTTCCTCTCAAAAGAGAGGGGTCAGTTCTTCGTTTCGTTCGGGGGTCAATTTCTCATCTCGCCCGACAGGGCTTCGCCAGCATGTCCCGATCGAATGATTGAATATGAATTGTGCATGGCGGCGAAGCGACTGGTCGGCAGTAGTATAGTTCCTTGATCCGCTACTGGAGACCGCTATGGACAATACTGGCCGGGCATGGCCCTACGATGCTCCCGACGACAATGAAGCCTCTTGGGTTGAGAGTCTGAGAGGAGGGAGAACGGAGGAATTTAATCAGTGGTACCAGGCTCGAGGGCAGCTGGCGCAGCAAGCGGGCATGGAGCGGCAAATGAGCGAGTTGAACCTCGGCGGCTCATCGTCGGCGGCTACGCAATCGTATTCCCTTCAATCGGCGTTGGTGCATGGGTCCGGACTTGAGCGGATGTCGATCTTTGAAGCGGCAGACTATGCCGTGGCCGCCTTGCGGCGGGCGGATTTCGGGCGTGCGCAGGCAAGCATGCGGTTGAGGACGGCGCAGCCGATGGCGACTTCGGTCTGCTGAACGGGAAGCGACCGTGCCCGCAAACGCCGCCCGATGGTGGACTTGTATCGCCCTATGGCGGTCTCGACCAGCGAGCGTTTGCCATAACCGTTGGAGACCTGCCATTTCATCCGGCCGTCTCTGCCGATTGCGGCGATATGCTGGTCCCTTTGGCCGGCAGGTCTATCGTCGAATGGTTCGACCGCGTTGACGCGAGGCGGAATGACGATTGCGGCGGCAGCGCTGTGATCGATGACTGCGTCGTAAGTCGGTTTTCCGTCATAGGCGCCGTCAGCAGTAAACTGTCCGATCGGACCGCCAATCTGGTCGAGTAGTGGCTCAACTTGAGAGACATCGCCAGTGTCCTGATCAGTCAGGGTATGGGCAATGATCTCGCCGCTGTCGGCATCCAGTGCCAGATGCAGCTTGCGCCAACTGCGACGGGATCTGGCGCCGTGCTTCTCCTCCAGCCACTGACCCGCGCCGTAGACCTGCAGGCCGGTGCTGTCGACAAGAACATGCACTGGTCCCTCGGCGGAACCTGGCGATCATGCCGTTTGTTGGGCGATTGCCATTTCCGCGCCCGACGGCTCAGGGTGGTATGATCGGGGACAGCGAGCGCCAGCCCCATCAGTTGCAGAACCGATTCCAGCAAGCCTTCTGCCTGGCGCAGCCGCAGGCCAAACACAAGGCCCAGCGTCAGGGTGGTCTCGATCGCCAGATCAGAATAGCGGTGCTGGCCGCCACGTGTCTTGCGTCTTGGCGCTTGCCACCTGGACAGGGCTTCCGGCGTCACCCACAGGGTCAAACTGCCGCGATGACGAAGTCCTGCCTCATATTCTGGCCAGTTCGTCACCCTGAACTTCATCTTCTCAATACGATGGCGGCGGCTGGTATTGTGTTTGAAAGGCATGGCTACGCTACAAAGCCTATTGCGGTGACCGCTTGCCTAAACCCACACCAATAAACGATCCGTGCACCAACGCCTAGCTGATCCGGTTCACACGGCCATCGTCATCGATGACCGAACTGCGCCATCTGGCCGGAATAACCTCGTCAAACGGCACATCCTGCATCGGCACAAACCTGCAGCCATCATCCACCTTGCTCCTGATCCAATCCAGCGCCACTAGCACCGGACGCCACACGGTATTGTTCGACCGGAATTCCAGAACCGAAAGCAGACTGGGCAGCATGCGCCGGTAATGATTGGCCCAGGACGAGCGCATCACCTTATATATGCGCCGGTCGAGAGCCCCTTTCGCCTGGCTCTCCTTGACGATCGCCGCCAGCTTGTCCTTGCCGACGATCGGGAAAATGACATCGCAGACGCGCCCCGCGGGCTCGTCGATCGAAGCACTGGCAATCTCAACCAGCAATCTTTCCTTGCCATAAACCCGCTCGATATCCTTCGCGATATCGCCGACCACCTTGCGTTTCGAGCGCGTCCCGATCTTGTGGACCGTCTCGAGCAGCAAATCGACCATCGCGTCCGTGAGCTGCGCTTGCCGTGACGAAAGATAAATTGCGTACAGTCCGATTTGTTTGGCCGAAGGGTGCCGCCGCATCTCCCAGGCCTTTTCGCCGGCGACACGGCGGACAATCTGTTCCACCCATGCCTTGCCGGTCGCCGACAGCATATCCCGTGGCAGATCAAGTTTCTGAATGAAGGCAAGTTTCGCCGTCATGCTGAGGATGTTGTCGAGCGACGCTTGGCCAGCATCACCTCTCATCGTATTGAAGCCGGTCTGGCCGTCTGCCTCAGCAATAGAAGCTTCCAGCAATGCGACCGTGCTTGCTGAAAGGCGAGCGCTCACCCCGGTCAACCAGTCGTCGAGATAGTGTTGCCGTTGCGAACGCACCAGGCGTTCCAGTTCCTTGTGCGACGGGCCGTATATGCAACGGTCCCGGCACCACAGAAAAACCTGCTCGAGCATGGCGCCGACCGATTGCCCGGTCGGACACAGTTCGCCAGCGATCCATAATGTCAGCTCTTCCCGATCGCACCGTTTCAGGCGCCGAAAGCCGAGGTACTGCAAAATCTCGGCACAATGCCGGCGCGCAGTCCGACCGGAGAAATCATACTCGGTCATGGCGCCAGATCCGACGCCAAGCTGCTCGGCCAGCCAGGAAACGCTGTCGGCCGGGATCGAGGCATGGTCCTGTACAAAGAAGCCGTGCGCGGCGAAGAACTTAAGCTGAACCGCCAATCCCAGTCGCGCCGGGACCGGCTTGCCGTTCACAAATTCAATATCCGAATAGCTCAGGCTCCAGCGCCCGATCAAATCCTCTCGCGAAATATGCAAACCCGTCACTCCAATCCCTAAAATTGGAGCAGACTGTCATTCCCCAGCAAAGCACTCGTCAATTAGCGAGACAATGTTCCCACAACGTTCTTCAACTTGGCCAAAATCCCGGCTTCGAGCCGACAGGGCCGCCTTGTCACGAAGCGGGCCGTGTCCAGTTCC
>NZ_JCASIY010000002.1:0-690476 GCF_059683585.1 Mesorhizobium sp. RCAM 06353
CTCCCGGAGTTTGGCGAATGAGCTCGGCGTTTCGCGAACGACGGTCACTGTCGCTTACGAGCAGCTGGCTGTGGAAGGCTTCATCGAAGTTCGCCAAGGCGCACGACCCCGCGTTGCATCATCGCTGCTCGAACACAGCCCGAGCAGCGCGCGTTTGAAACGAGCCGGCCCGGTTAGACTGTCCGCCTACGGCGGGCGCCTGCGCGCCAGTCCGCCCTGGCCGGATTACTTGCCGAACGCGCTGAAGATTGATCTCCGCTATGGTGATCTGGCGCCGTCCGATTTCCCGACGCTGATCTGGAAGCGCGCCATGAACGTGGCGATGGCGCAACGTCCCGTGCGGCTGGCCTATGACGATCCCCGCGGATCGCGTCGCCTGCGCCAGGCGCTGCAGAGCTATCTCTGGCGGGCCAGAACGTTGAACTGCGATCTCGAGCAGATCATCATCGTCAGCGGCTCGCAGCAAGGTCTCGATCTGTGCGCGCGCCTGATGCTCGATCCCGTCGACCGCTTCGTCATCGAAGACCCGTGCTACAGGATGGCTCGCCAGGTCTTTGCCAGCACAGGCGCCTCGCCTGTCTCAGTCGCTGTCGATGAGGACGGGATGAAGACGGAGTTACTCAAAGGAGTCGAGGCGCGGCTGGCCTATGTCACGCCCTCGCACCAGTTTCCGCTGGGCGGCGTCATGCCGATCTCGCGCCGGCATCAGCTCCTGGAATGGGCGCGGCGCAACGACGCCTATGTGATCGAGGATGATTACGACAGCGAGTACCGCTACGACATCAATCCGGTGCCTCCGCTGCACAAGCTGGAAGACCGCGGTTCTGTGATTTATCTCGGCACGATTTCCAAGACGCTCTCGCCGATGCTGCGCATTGGCTATGTCGTGGTCCCCCCGGAATTGCAGGACGTCTTCGCGACGGCCAAACAACTCCTGGACAGGCACTCGCCGGTGGCCGAGCAGGAGGCTTTAGCCATGCTCATCGAGAGCGGCGCCTATGAAAGCCATGTGCGCCGCGTGCGCCGGCTGAATGGTGAACGCCGGGAGACCCTGCTGAATGCCCTGCGACACAGATTCGGAGATCGGATCGCCATAGAGGGCGCCGACGCCGGGCTACATGTTGTCGTCTGGTTCAAGGAGCTGTCGCGATCACTGGAAGCACCGCTGATTGAAAAGGCGCGACGCTCAGGTGTGGGCATACACTCCATTTCCCCCTATACGATTGCGAAACGGACGAAAGCCATGCTGACCAGGTCGGGGTGGTCATGGGCTATTCCGCCTTGAGCATACAGCAGATCGAGAAGGGTGTTCGAATTCTGCTGAAAGCTGTCGAACAGGTGAAAGGAGAATTCTCCGAGACCGATGGCGGCGACGGTGGCTTGGCGCCGGGCGATGATAAGCCGGTCTTGTGACCCTGAGCCACATAGAGACTAGAGGCGTACTGGACTGGAAAAATATCAAAAAACTGGCACTGTTGATCAGACCAGTTCCCGGGCAAAGCTTTCGGGCAACAGCCCCAATCCAGCGTGACTCCCTCCCCGAAGGGCCGGAGGCAGAGATGCAACAAAGAGCCCGTGGAGATCCTAAATCCTGGCTCTCACTTGAAGGCTGCGGTTATGGTTTCGGAGGACGATGCATGACTTGGCAGGGAACGCTGCTTCATATCCACGTTGCACCTGCAGCGTCCTACGAGATGGAAGAGTTGATGGAGGCACAACTCGTTGCAGGGCGCGGCATTGTCGGAGATCGGTACTATCTGAGAACAGGGACCTACTCTGCGAAACCCGACGTTCGCGAAGTGACGCTGATCGAGGTCGAAGTCCTGGAAGCCATCGCACAGGGCGAGCCCAGGATTCCGGGTTTCAAGGCCATGCTCGCGCCCGAAGATCATCGGCGAAACCTGACCACGCGCGGCGTACCGCTGGGTCATCTGGTCGGCAAGCGTTTCCGGATCGGCGAAAACGTCCTGCGGGCGGCGCGGATGAATTTTCCCTGCAAGTATATCGAGCAACTGCTCGGCATTCCCGGTCTCTACGAGGGGCTTCTGAACCGCTCTGGCCTGAACTGCGCGATCGAGGTTGGTGGCGTAATCCGCCCAGGTGATCCGATTCTTCCAATTGACGGGTAAATCGATATGGCCTCGCCCCGCATCATCATGAAGCTGACCGTCACCGCCGCCCGCAATGAGCCAGGCGACGTCCTGGTCATCGACCTGAAACACACGCGCAAACCTCTGCTGCCGCCCTTCGAACCGGGCTCTCACGTCGATGTTCATCTGCCTGATGGGAAAGTGCGCCAGTATTCGCTCTGCGGCGATCCGACAGATCTGAGCCGCTACACAATCGCGGTGAAGCGCGAAGACGTTGGTCGCGGCGGCTCGGCGTGGATCCACGAGGCAGTGACCGTCGGATGCACACTCCCGGTTTCTGCTCCTCGCAATCATTTTCCGCTTGCCCAGTGCGAAGGGCCAACCGTGCTGCTGGCGGGAGGCATCGGGATCACCCCGATCCTGGCAATGGCGCGCGCCCTGGAGCGGCAGCGCAAGCCGTACGAGCTGCACTACTTCACCCGCAGCCGAGCCTCGCGCCTCTGTTGTCGGTCATCGAGCGGGAGCTCGACCCCAGCACCGTGTGGCTGCATGTCGACGACGAGCCGGAGACCAGGCAGGATCTTGAATCCCTGCTGTCGACGCGTTCCTCCGACGCACAGCTCTATTATTGCGGTCCGCCTGGTTTCATGGCGGCCGTAGACCGGGCGAGCGCCCACTGGCCGGAGGGGACCGTGCATTTCGAGGCCTTTCAGCCGCCGGAACACGACGATGGGCCACCCGAACCTTTCACGATCACCCTTCGCGACGGGACAGCGGTTTCTGTCGCGGCCGATACCTCGGCACTCGCAGCGTTGCGCGCCGCTGGCGTGCTGCTCATGGCGTCGTGCGAGAACGGGGTTTGCGGGACCTGCGAATGCGGAATTCTGGAAGGGCAGCCGATCCATCGGGATGCTGTCCTGTCCAGGGATGCTCGGACTCATCGGTTCATTCCGTGCATATCGCGCGCAGCTGGCGTGCTGAGACTCGATCTGTGAAGACAGCCCTATCTGGAAACACCGGTGTGACGCATCAAATGCGGAGAATTGGATGACATCGAAAATTGTCTATTTGAACCAAATCGAACGGTGTGTCTCTTGGCTTGCGGCCTGGACGATCCATCACGCCAACCATGTCCGCGAGGGCGATGAGATCAAGGTCGGCGGTCATCAGGCCTCCTCCGCCTCGCTGAGCACGATCATGACCGCGCTTTACGGTGCGGCTCTGCGCCCGCAGGACCGTGTAGCGGTCAAGCCCCATGCCGCGCCGATCTTCCATGCGCTCCAGTACCTCGCCGGCAATCAGACCCGTGAGAAGCTGATGAATTTTCGCGGCTACAAGGGCGCGCAGAGTTACCCCTCGCGGAGCAAGGACGTGGACGATGTCGATTTTTCGACCGGCTCTGTAGGGCTTGGCGTCGCTCAGACGCTGTTTTCCTCGCTGGTGCAGGACTATGTCTCGGCACATGGCTGGATGAAGGAGCGTCCCGAGGGCCGTATGGTGAGTCTGATCGGCGATGCCGAGATGGATGAGGGCAACATCTATGAGGCGCTGATCGAAGGTTGGAAGCACGGGCTCCGGAACTGCTGGTGGATCGTGGATTATAACCGCCAGTCGCTTGATGCCGTGATCCGCGAGGGCCTTTGGCAGCGGCTCGAGCAGATATTCCACAGCTTTGGATGGGATGTGGTGATCCTGCGCCACGGCGCTTTGCAGGAGGCCGCCTTCTCAGAGCCGGGCGGCGCAACACTGCGAGACTGGATCGAACGCTGTCCGAACCAGCTCTACTCGGCACTGACCTTTCAGGGCGGCGCTGCCTGGCGAAAGCGGCTTCTGGACGAGGTCGGCGATCAGGGGGCCGTCACGGCCCTGATCGAACGCCGCTCCGACGACGCTTTGCAGGCGTTGATGACCAATCTTGGCGGCCATGACATACCGAGCCTGCTGGATGCATTCGAGGCCGCGTCACAGCATGATCGCCCGGTCTGCTTCATCTGCTACACGATCAAGGGCTACGGCTTGCCGCTTGCGGGGCACAAGGACAATCATGCGGGCCAGATGACAACGGCCCAACTGCAGGGCTTCCGCCAACAGATGGGCGTTGAGCCTGGCCACGAGTGGGACAAATGGGCGGCCGCAACCCTGCCGGAAGCCGAACTTGACGCCTTTTTCGCGAAGGTGCCGTTCTTCAGCGAGGGGCGCAGGCGGCTTTCGGCGCCCACTGTGCCCGTTCCCGACACTCTTCCGTCACCGGGCCAGCCGGGCAAGCTACTTTCGACCCAGATGGGCTTTGGCCAGATCCTGAATGAAATCGCCCGCGAGCAGACGCCGCTGGCCGAACGGATCGTCACCACCTCGCCCGATGTGACGGTTTCGACCAACCTCGGCGGCTGGGTCAACCGGCGGGGCCTGTTCGCCCGGGAGACGATGGCGGACACGTTCAAGGCCGAACGTATCCCTTCGACCTTTGCCTGGGAGTTCGGGCCGAAGGGGCAGCATCTGGAACTCGGTATCGCCGAGGCCAATCTCATGACCATGCTCGGGGCGCTCGGCCTCTCGCATTCGATCAATGGCGCTCGGCTGCTGCCGATCGGGACGGTCTATGATCCCTTCATCTACCGGTCGGCCGATCAATTGAACTACGCCTGCTACCAGGACGCGCGCTTTATGCTGGTCGCCACGCCCTCCGGCGTGACATTAGCCCCTGAAGGCGGCGCACACCAGTCGATCGGTACACCGCTGATCGGCATGGCGCAGGACGGTCTTTGCGCCTTCGAGCCGGCCTTCGTCGACGAGTTGTCTGCGATCATGCGTTTTGCCTTTGACTACATGCAGCGTGATGGCGAGGGGGACCCGGACGAGACAACCTGGCTGCGCGATCAGACCGGAGGATCGGTCTATCTTCGCCTGTCCTCCCGCCCCTTGGAACAACCCTTGCGCGCGATGAACGCGGATCTGGCCAGCGACATCGTCAATGGCGCCTACTGGCTGCGCCCGCCTGGACCGAACGCCAGCGTTATCATCGCCTACCAGGGCGTCGTCGCGCCGGAAGCGATTGCCGCGACGGGTCTTCTCGCGGAAGACCGGCGCGATGTCGGGCTGTTGGCGGTTACATCCGCGGACCGTCTCAACGCGGGCTGGCAGGCGGCGGAACGTGCCCGGCAGCGCGGAACAGTCGACGCGACGAGCCAGATCGAGCGTCTGCTGGCGCCGCTGTCGCGCGATTGCGGGATCGTCACCGTGATCGATGGTCACCCCGCGACGCTCGCCTGGATCGGTGGCGTCTATGGACATCGCGTCAAGGCTCTGGGAGTCGAGCATTTTGGCCAGACCGGCACGATTTCAGACCTCTATCGTCACCACGGTCTCGATGCGAATGCCATCGCGCATGCGGCGCAGGCGGTGAGTGCCGGACGCAGCATTCGCTATTTGAAGTCGCTCCCTTGAGCCGCCGCTGAATGTCTTGCGCGAATCGCCACGATGGCGGTTGCGCAAGAGCCAGATCGATCCGAAGCCGATTACGACGGATGGGTCATGTTTCCTCTGCGCGTTCGAGCACAGCCATTGAAAACGAAACAGGCCGATCGTCCGCGGCAGCATAGGAGTGCGGCTGGTCTGTGAGGAGCCGCGCGGCCTCGCCGGCCTGCAATGTCATTGTCGCTGAGCCGACGGTGATCATTAGACTTCCTCGCACGACCGAAAGAAGCTCACGAGTGCCCCGGCTGTGAGCGTCTGAGCGATGAACGTCGCCGGGTACAATCGTCCAGGACCAGATCTCGAACATCGTCCGGCCTGAGGTCGAGGCTTCCAAATTCGCCTCGCTTCCTTGTGTCAAACGGCTTCCAAAACTTGCACACGATGACGTAATTGCTGCCGTCGCTCCTTTGAACGAAGGTTTGGCTGACGGCAAAAGCCGCCGACCATTGAGATCGAGGAGGCCGCAGTGAAGCAATATGTCGGATTGGATGTGTCGCAGCGAGAGACCAGTGTTTGCGTCGTCGATGATGCTGGAAGGTCTGTCTTCCAAGGAAAAGTGAAGTCCGATCCGGGAGCACTGACCGAGTTGCTCCGCAAACGCGCACCTCACGCCGAGCGCATCGGATTCGAGACGGGCGCCATGTCCAGCTGGCTCTGGCATGAGCTTAAACGGGTCGGATTGCCGGTCGTCTGCATTGATGCTCGACATGCGAAGGCGGCACTTTCAGTTCGAATGAACAAAAGTGATGAGAACGATGCCCGCGGCCTGGCCGAGCTGGTTCGCGTCGGCTGGTATCGGGAGGTCAAGGTCAAAAGCACAGAGAGCCAGGCAACCCGATCCCTCCTGGTGGCGCGATCGCGTCTCGTCGCTATCCGCCGCGATCTCGAGAACCAAGTCCGGTCAATGCTGAAAGAGTACGGGCTGCAGTTCAGTCGCTCAATCGGTGCGCAGTTTCGGCGAAAGGTCGTGGCGTTGGTTGTCGACGGGCATCAGCTTCGATCCGTGATCGAGCCGCTTCTGACCGTCCATGAACAGGCCTGCACGGAACAGGAAAAGCTGGACCGGCAGGTACGACGCCTTGCTCGTGAGGATGACACCACGCGCCGGTTCATGACGGTTCCTGGCGTCGGCGTCGTGACGGCGTTGACCTACCGCCACACGATCGATGATCCTTCGCGCTTTTCCTCGGCCAGTGACGTCGGAGCCTACCTTGGTCTGACACCGCGGCGAAAACAATCTGGGGAAACAGATATCAACAGCGGCGTATCTCATTGGGGAGATCGCCTCTTGCGAACCTATCTCTACGAGGCGGCAAGCGTACTCATGCATCGAACGAAGAAATGGTCTTCGTTGAAGGCGTGGGGCCTTCGTCTGTCAAAGCGGATAGGTATGAAAAAGGCGAAAGTGGCGGTTGCTCGCAAGATCGCGGTTCTGCTCCACTGCCTCTGGGTTGACGGCACCAGCTTTGAGTGGGGCGGCGAAAAGATGGCGTGACAGATCCGCACTCGATCCAAATCGCGGGCCCGTTTCCGGAACCCGTGATGTCCCCGCCGGGACGGTGGTTGTGGTGACCTCGTTGAATCGGCTGACGTCGACTTCGAACTTCGTTGCACACGTTGAGGCGCCCGACCCGAACATCATCATGAGGCATTCGACCTCGGAAAGGACCATGACCCCGGCGATGACAGAGCGAAACTCGGATTGACAACCACCCGCAATTAAAGGGCCGATTCACACGCGGCGAGGATAGTCGAGCGAGCGCGCGGCGGCGACGACCTTCTCGACAGTGGCAAGCGTGACGCCACCCCTGCCGTTCGGCACGCGCTCAACCGTCGCCGTGCCAACCCCGGCGCGGCAGGCGATGTCAAGAAAGGTGGGCTTTGGAATCTGGTCACCTCTCAGTCACGAAGCCGAAGCCTAGCCAGCCGAGTCCGCTTTTCCAAGACCGATGATTTGCCGACTCCTCAAAGGGCCTATCCCAGGGATGTGCGTCGTCGAATGCACCGGTCCGACTGTCGGGCCCCTGCTCGTCCTAGACAGACAATGCCCTCACCCGCCATATACGTCGATGCCGACGCCTGCCCGGTCAAGGCCAAGGTCGAAAAGGTCGCCGAGCGCAGTCCGACCAGCGGTCTTCCCCGCTCGGTATCGTGCATCTGCTTAGCTGGATTTGAGAAGGAGCACCGCAGGAATGGTCAAAAGCAGCCCGATCCCTTGTGGTATCGATGGCCGCTCGCGCAGAACGGCTACGGCCAAAAGAATGGTGGCGACCGGATAGAGTGAGGCGATGGCGGCGGTCTCAGCCAACCCTCCGGTGGCAAATGCAAGCATCAGCAGCAGGTTCGCAGTTCCATCGAGAAGGCCGGCGCAAACAGCGACACCCAGGCTGCGTGGTTGCAACACCTCACTTCTTTCGCGTTTCAAGGCCACGGCAGCAACCAGCACAAAGGCTGTTGCACGAACAAGCAGGAGTCCCCAGATGCCCCCTCCCGCCGCGTCTACTCGATCAAGGCCGATGTAGAACAGGGCCAAGCCAAACCCGGCACCGATAGCAACAATGATGACCGATCGGTTCCGGATGCTCTCGTACAAGCCACCACTCAATCCCGATAGAAGAGCAGAGCTGAGGCCGGCAGCCCCCAGTCCAAGAAACAGATGTCCGGTGACCGCTTTGCCGGTCAGAATGTCCACGACAGTCGGGACAGCAATCGCGACGACGGCGGTGATCGGCGCGACCTGGGTCATCTGTCCCTCGGCCAGCGCGCGATAGAGGAGCGAGACACCGACCGCAAAACCTGCGCCAGCCGTCAAACACCAGGTCAGCGGTAGCGTAGCGGGGGGCCTGCCCTCGAAGCATGCCGCGACGACTAACACCAGCAGGCCCGCAGCCAGCGCCACCAACACGACTCGGCTCCAATCCGAACCGCGCGCCGCGACACCGCCAAGAAAATCTCCGGCGCCAAAAGCGGCTGCAGCCAAGCTTGCGGCCGTGACACTCATATGCTGCACCCAATGGGCAGAAGGGGTTTCGATGGTCGATGTGCATCTGCCGCCCTTGCGGTCGGCGGTGCATCCGGCTGCAAAACAATGGCTGTGTCGGCGATCAGAAGGGGCATCTTCATCAATCCTTGAGCAGATGAGACGGCGTGGTTGAAGTCTCCACTCAGGTCATTATACTGACCGTAAGGAAGTTATCTGGAGAAGTCAATATAATGACCGAAAACGCGGCAGCCATAGCGAGCGAAAGAGAGCTGGGAACGGCGCTTTCCTTCAAAGTGCAGCATCTGCGGCGATTGAAGAATATGAGCCTTGATGCACTTGCAAAGCGCGCAGGTCTGTCGAAGGGCACCGTTGTCGCCATCGAGCAGGCAAAGGCAAATCCGAGCATCGGAGTCTTGTGCCGCCTGGCCTTCGCGTTCTCGCTGTCCGTCACCGACTTGCTGAGTGAAACTTCGCAAGAAATCACAGACGATCCGATCGAACGGACCGAACCGGCCACGCTTTGGCAAACGCCGCAAGGGAGCGAAGCAAAATTGGTGGCATCAACCTCAGGCCGAACGATGTTCGAGATGTGGTCCTGGACGATTGCGCCCGGTGATGTCCATTGGTCGGACGCCCATAGTCGTGGTGCTCGCGAACTTGTTTCGGTCTTACGGGGAAGCCTCAAGGTCACTGTCGGCTCCGAGACCATGGTCTTACAAGCCGGCGAAGCCGCGCGACTCCTCACTGATCAGCCGCATTCCTACGCCACTGCCGGCGATCATGCTGTTTCATTTTCCATGGCTGTGCTCGAACGCAGCGAGGAAACTTGACCTACCAGCATGATGGCGTTCGGGTTAGTGACGCCTTGCGCTGCTACTGACGCATGGCACCCTCATCGTGCCAATCGCGCAAGTGCGGCCCTCATGGTGATCAACGAAGATGCAACGCGAGGTCGCGCGCCTTGACGGACTTCGGTGAGACCGTCCGCAGCCAATTGTTCGTAGGCGACCGTAACCTTGGTCCGCGATACGCCAGGTCATTTGCCAGGCCCCGAGAGGATGGCAGTTGGCTGCCGGTTTCGTAGACGCCGGCGAGGATTTGCTCGCGAAGGGCCACGTATATCTGGCGTGCACCCGTCGCGTGCGAGCGCCCTGCAGAACCGCCACTTGAAGACTGGACCATCTCTTTCATTGCCAACTGGATATTTCACATCCGCCAGTTTGCCGTCAATCTTTTCGGAACCCAAGAAAGATCGCAGAGGCCGAATGACCCGCTATCATCCAGCAAGCCTCACACGTGCTCGGCAGCCGATCCGCAAGGATGCCCATCTGGCCGACGGAGTCGGCGAGGACCTCATGCGTCTCTCGGTGGGGCTTGAAGACGCCGATGACCTGATCGCCGATCTGCGGCGGGCTCTGGACGTCTTGTGATGACCTGGCGTGCGGCCACCCCTGCGCTCACACATGGACCTGGAGCCTTGCCATGGCATTCCTGAGCGGTCTTTCCGCGTTCCCCATCACGCCGAGGAATCGTGACGGCCGCGTCGATACCGTTGCCCTGCGCAGGCTGATTGCTCGGCTTGGCGCCGCTAAAGTCGATTCCATCGGTCTTCTCGGCAGCACCGGCACATACATCTATCTGTCGCGCGAGGAACGGCGGCGGGCGCTCTCCGAGACCTTGGGCGAAACCGCGGGGCGAATGCCGGTCGTGGTGGGTGTAGGCGCGCTGCGCACCGATGAGGCCGTGAGGCTCGCGCAAGACGCCAAGGCCCTTGGAGCTGCTGCGGGTTTGCTTGCCGCCGCCTCCTACACCCCGCTTACTGATGACGAGGTGTTCGAACATTTCTCCACTGTGGCGCGCGAAAGTGGCCTGCCGATCGTCGTCTACGACAATCCAGGAACGACGCATTTTCATTTCAGTCCAGTCCTTGTCAGCCGCCTGGCAAAGGTGGGTGGGATTGTCGCTATCAAGAATCCGACAGACAAAAGCGATGCGATCAAGAACCACCTGGCCGACCAGAGGCGCACGCTGCCGGAAGGGTTCTCGATTGGATACAGCGGCGACTGGAACGCCGCCGAGGCCATGATCGCCGGCGCCGACACATGGTACAGCGTCCTCGCGGGCATCCTGCCCGAGGTCTGCATGACGGTCGTCACGGCGGCGCAGGAGGGCGATGCGGCCGAAGCGCGACGGATCGATGCCGCGCTGGTCCCGATCTGGAGCCTCTTCAAGGAGTTCTCAAGTCTTCGCGTCGTCTACGCACTTGCCGATTTGCTCGACATTTGCAGTGCCGAACCCCCGCGTCCCATCCTGCCTCTGCCCGCGCCAGCAAAGCGCCGGGTCGCTGCGGCGCTGGAACGCTTGCCATCAGATGCCGGCAGGTAAACACCAACCCGGCGGCCCGTGAAAGGAATTGTCATGTATGTACCCGCACATTTCGATGAACCGAGCCGAGAAGTCCTTTACGAACTGATCGAGAACAACGCGCTTGGCGTGCTGATAACCCATGGCCAGAGCGGGCTCGACGCCAATCACATCCCCTTCGAACTCGACGCGTCACAGGGAGAAAACGGCACCCTTCGCTGCCACGTCGCCCGCAACAATCCAGTTTGGCAGGATGTGGCGACCGGCGATGAGGTGCTCGTGGTTTTCCGTGCCGGCGACGCCTACATCTCACCGCAGTGGTATCCGAGCAAGCAGGAGTTCCACAAGCAGGTCCCGACCTGGAATTACATTGTCGCACATGCATATGGGCGGATTACAATCTATGACGACGAACGCTATGTCCGCCGCAATGTCGCCAAACTGACTCACCGGCACGAGGCGACCCAACCTGTCCCGTGGAAAATGGGGGACGCACCCAGGGACTTTATCGACACGATGGTCAAGGCAATCGTGGGTTTCGAGATCGAGATCACCCGCCTTGTCGGCAAGGCCAAGCTCAGTCAGAACAAGGAACTGCGCGACATCCGTAACGCTGGTGAGATGGTCAACGCGCAAGGGTATCATCCGATTGGTCAGGCGATGCTGGCGGCCGCAGACCGGAAGTCAGAAGGGAGCTGACAAACATGAGAATTTCCGCGGATTGCGGCGGTCGGGGCGGCTAAGTCGTTGTCAAGCTATCTCGGGAGAGCAGCTCAAATCGATACCGTGAAAAGCCAGCAAAACTTGGGTTTCCTAGACGACTTTGCGCGCCAGAACCAAGGGATTTCTGACGCATGTCGTTCACTTAACACCTAGGGGCCGGATCTCGTAGACTCACGCCCGAGTGGTTATTAGCTTGGCGCTTACCTATCCAGGTGCAGTGTAGAAAAACGTCAAGGTTATCTGACGGTCATTTCCTACAACGCCAAAGCATGGCGCGAAAACTCTTCGCCTGAAGCAATAGACAGGCATGATACGACTCATTGATGAAGCTCCCGACGAACCGAAGCCTGGACTTTACGCCATCTGGTACAAAGGACGAACCGTGTATATACCAACGCACTTTGACGAACCGAAAGTCGGCATCCTTCATGGACTGATTAATAGTCATCCTCTCGGCATTCTATTCACAGTTGGGAAAAGCGGTATGGACGCAAATCACTTCCCCTTTCTGCTTGATCCCGAGCAAGGATCCTTGGGAACGCTTCATGCCCATGTCGCACGATCGAACCCCGTCTGGCAGGACGTCGTTGACAACGATGAAGTGCTTGTCGTGTTCCGAGCCGCGGATGCCTACATCTCGCCAACCTGGTATCCAAGCAAACACGAGACGCAACGGCAGGTTCCTACATGGAATTACATGGTCGCTCATGCCTTCGGGAAGGTAGTTATCCACGATGATGAGCGCTATGTACGCGGTATGGTAGCGCGCTTGACGCGCATTCACGAAGCACCCCAAGAAGTGCCGTGGAAAATGACCCATGCTCCGCGAGACTATATCGATGCGTTGGTAAAGGATATCGTCGGATTGGAGATTGAAATCATGAAGCTCATTGGCAAATCAAAACTTGGACAGGACGAAAGCGCCCGGGATATGCGTGGTGCCGGAACTCGTCTCAGAGCCCAAGGCGATGTTTTGGTTGGTAATGCCATGATTGATCGTGCGGAGAGCGATAAATAGACCTAAGGGAGCATCCGACGCTGGGTATTCTGTCACTTTCGGAGCGTGACTCCTTGCCACCACAGCAACCTCGCTTCTTGACACTACTCTCAAGGAGGCCAGACAACGTGTCTGGCCTGTTCGCCGGCCTGGCAAACGGACTGGACCTTGCGTTCTGAATCGCGAAAGATCTTCACGGAACACCGAACAGTTCGTGTCAACGACCTCATCGGCTTCCGGAGAATTGCAAAAGGTTGGCCTCATTTCCTGGTCGTGCGCTCACGCGTCACACTCTATCCCTGAGGGACAACCACCGCCGAGGAAGCCGAGGCGACGGCATGAAATTCCAGCCAATCAAACAAGATCAAAGGTATATAGTAAAATGCTGAGAGCAATTATAATGGACAATGCAGTTACTACTGATATTGGCGGCGGAGCCGAAAATATCATTTGAGTACGTCTAAATGAATTACTCGTATATTCTTTGCAATTCTGAATCATGCCGCGGCACGAATCCTCTATGGGATAGGACGGCAAGCGTTCCGAGCGATCTTCGCGGCTGTCAAGGCAACCGTTTCGGAAAGTGTGGAATCGGCGTAAACACTGAATGATCACTGTAGCCAGCTTTATTTGAGTACGATTTCCGACACGAATAAACTGGCCTGCCTTGGTCAGGCTTTGATGTCGTGCGGCAGCTTCGAACGTTCTAAGCGATGGAAGCAGCAGATTAGGCAGATTCGTCATCTTTCGTGTGCCTGCGTCCTTTACCGACTCTATGGCATATCAACCCGGGCGCTTCAGCAGTGCTCATATACGAGGCCGACAAACAAGCTAAGTTTCAAAGTTAGATTCGCAACCGCGTTCGTTGTAGTTCCGCTACCGCCATGATGAAGCGAAGCTCCTCAGTCCCACAATTGAGGTAGGCGTGCCTGTCCTCCGTTCGCGCTAGAACGGACGAACCAGGTTGGATGACAAGATCGGTATCAGCCAGCTTCAGCGTGAGCTCACCTGTTTCCACGTTGATGAGTTCCAACGTGCCGGGAGAGTGTCCAGGAGATTCAAACGTTTCGCCCGGAAACATTGTCCATCTCCAAAGCTCTATCATATCGGGCCCGTGCGTTCCAACAAGCAGCGTGGCGCTTCCTCCCTTTGGGCCCCGCCACAACGTGGAGGCATCATGCGGCAGGACGATCCGGGCCGGCACGCTCGGCGCCACGTTCACGAAGTCAGCGACGGACACCCCCAGGGCAGCCGCGGTTCTGCAGAGAATGGCGATGCTAGGATTGGCGGTTCCCTTCTCGATCTCGACCAACATTCCTTTGCTCACGCCGGATCTCCGTGAGAGTTCATCCAGCGTCAGGGAACCTTGCCGCCTGAAATTCCTGAGGTTTTGGGACACCGATGCGCTGACGCGTTCGACATCGGCACCCGGTTCGGTCGATATATTGACTTTGCTTTCCATGGTCAGTATAATACACCAACATGGTCAATGAGAGCCAGAGGGACATGATCGATTTTCCGGTGGTTGACAGCGAGGTCGCGGCGATTGCCCCTAGCTTTCGGGCAATCAGCATTCTTGTCGATGCCAACAGAGCCACAAAAGGCAAGATTGACTCCAGCGTTCTACGGAGCGCGTGCGATTTCGTGTCCCTCGGGGGCCCCGTATGGGCAAACGCGCACATGGCCAGCTGGGCTGAAGCCTACAGCCGGTTCGGCGCCAAACCAAACCGGACGTCCTGTTCTGCTCAAGCCTTGAGAAAGCGGGTGGAGAAAGACGGTCATATCCCATCGATCAATCCAGTCGTCGACCTCTACAACGCCGTAAGCCTGCGCTTTGCCATTCCGGTCGGGGGCGAGAATTTCGATGCCTATGTGGGCAAGCCGAGATTGTCGGTCGCAGACGGAACCGAACCCTTCGATACGGTCATCAACGGGGAGGCGATCGTTGAACATCCTGCCAAGGGAGAGGTGATCTGGCGGGATGATCTCGGCGTGACGTGCCGCCGGTGGAATTGGCGACAAGGTACACGCACCCGGCTGGACCGCATTGGCGGCCGGATGTGGTTCATTTTGGAAAGCTTGGAAACGATGCCGGAGGAGGAACTCGATGAGGCAGGAAACATGCTGGTTGGCGGCCTAAGACAACTGGCGCCGGGGTGTGAGATCTACAAACACCGGGTTGCCGCCGGCCAGTAATCGGCGGCCGACCGCTCGCCAAGAAAACCAGCTGAGAACGTGCCGCGCCGCAACGCTGCACGGGTGATTGGTCGCGCGCGGCTGCTCCACTGAACAGTCACAATATTATCGCCTGCGCAAAAGGCGGCAACGGCGGAGCCGTGCCCGTAGAGCAGGTCGCCGTTTGAGGTCAACGAGGTCATGATGCGCACCGAGACATCCACGCCCGCCCTGCTCGTGAAGGATGTTCACAAGAGCTTTGGGAAACATGAGGTGCTGAGAGGCGTTTCCCTTGCCGCGCAAAAAGGCGACGTCGTTTCAATCATTGGTTCTTCGGGGTCGGGAAAAAGCACTTTCCTGCGCTGCATCAATTTCCTCGAAATCCCCGACCGTGGAACCTTTCAGATAAACGGCGAAGACGTGACATTCCGTGTCGGCCGGGATGGGAAATGTCATCCCTCAAACTGGCGACAGATTGAGCGCCTCAGAAGCGGCCTTGGAATGGTCTTCCAGAGCTTCAACCTCTGGCCCCACATGACCATTCTTCAAAACGTCATCGAAGCGCCCGTGCATGTACTGGGCATCGACCGGAAGGCGGCAATCGAGAAGGCTGAGGCTCTGTTGACCAAGGTCGGCCTCTACGACAAGAAAGACGCCTATCCCGCGTTTCTTTCTGGCGGCCAGCAGCAGCGCGCATCCATCGCCCGCGCCCTGTGCGTCGATCCTTCGGTCATGCTGTTCGACGAGCCGACGTCAGCTCTCGATCCGGAACTCGTCGGTGAGGTCCTGAAGGTGATCCGCAGCCTCGCCGAGGAGGGCCGCACCATGGTGATGGTCACACACGAGATGAAGTTCGCACGCGACGTTTCAACCCGCGTCATGTTTTTGCACCGCGGCCAGGTCGAGGAGGCCGGTCCGCCCTCCCAGGTCTTCGGTGCACCCACCAGCGCTCGCTGCAAGGAATTTGTTGCAGCCGGTTCGCACTAACCACTCCACCATCCCAACACCAAAAGGGGAACGCAAATGAAGCATTTGGGAAAATTTCTGGCCGTCGCAGCTTTCATGTTCACAGCGAACGCTCAGGCTGAGATCCGCTTTGGCATCGTCAACGAAGCTTACCCACCCTACACCACAAAGGACGCGTCGGGTAAGGCGATTGGCTGGGAAATCGATCTGATGGATGCCGTCTGTCAGGATCTGAAAGAGAAGTGCACCATAGTCGACGTCGCCTGGGACGGACTCATTCCGGCCCTCGAGAGTAAGAAGATCGACGTGATCTGGTCCTCGATGTCGATCACGGACGAGCGCAAGAAGCGGATCGATTTCACAGACAAGTATTACTCGGCGCTGGCCGGCATGGCCGGCCCCAAGGACGGCGTCATGAGCGTTGGCCCGGAGCAGCTGAAGGGGAAGACGATCGGGATCGCTGTTTCGACCACTCAATCGAAGTACTTCCAGAAACACTTCGCCGATATCGCGACCGAGAAGAGTTACTCGACTGTGGACGAATCCTTCCAGGACCTGGCCTCGGGACGAATTGACTACGTCTTCGCGGACACGGGGCCGCTGAAGGAGTTTCTCAAGACAGATCTCGGCAAGGGATGCTGCGAATATAAAGGCAGCGTCGCGCCTGACGACGCCATTCTCGGCGCCGGAGTCGGCGGAGGAATACGCAAGGGCGACGACGAACTTCGTGAAAAGCTGAATGGTGCAATCAAAGCCGTCAGGGCCAGCGGCAAATACGCCGAATTCAGCAAGAAGTACTTCGACTACGACCCCTATTGAGATCCCAGGACGAGGCAGATTTGCCGCCGTGCATTGCGGCGAATCTGCCAATCCGATTAGCAAAGGCCTCCCATGAATTCGTCCAATTCGGTTCTTGACCTGCTGTCCATAGCGCCCCCAGGCTGGGGTGGCGTGCTGCTTGTTGGAGCGGTAGCGAGCCTGCTGATCTCGTTCGGCGCGTACTTGGTCGGTATGGCGCTGGGGCTGTGTGGCGCGCTTGGCAAGCTGAGTGGTCTCGGACCGCTTCATTTCGTTTTCAACGCCTATACGACGATCGTAAGGGCGGTGCCTGAGCTCATTCTCATCGTGGCGCTGTACTATGCTGGAACGGATGGCCTGAACCGAATCCTCGCTGCGGCGGACCTGGGTCCAATTGAGGTCAATGGCCTTTTCGCTGCAATCGCGGTCCTGGGCTTTGTCCAGGGGGCCTATATGACAGAGGTGCTGCGCGGGGCGATCCTTGCAATTCCGGTCGGACAGCTCGAAGCTGCGAAAGCATTCGGGATGCGCCCTACGCTGCGTTTCCGCAGGATCATACTGCCCGCTCTAATCCCCAATGCCCTACCCGGTTTTGCAAACCTCTGGATGTCTGTCATCAAGGACAGCGCCCTCATCGCAGTCGTTGGATACCAGGAATTGGCTCTCGCGGCCCGCGTCGCTGCCAGCAACACGAAGCAATACATGCTTTTCTTCATGGCCGCGGCCGCGCTCTATCTGGTCATCACGATCATATCAAACATGCTTTTCTCTGCGCTTGAAGCTTACTTTCGCCGCGGACAACGACCGCTATCGTAGGGAGGCGTAAATGGAATTCGGTTGGGTTTTGGAATACAGGGACCTGCTGTTGCACGGTGCCTTTCTCACATGTGTTTTGCTGGCGATCTCCGTCATATTCGGTTTCTCGCTGGCAATAATTCTGGCGGTATCACAGGTGAGTGACAACGCAGTCTCGCGGTGGATCTCCAAAGGGTATTGCACGTTCTTCCGCGGCACTCCCTTGCTAATCCAGCTTTGGCTCATCTACTACGGTCTCGGCTCCTATCTTCCTTATGTTCCTGGGCTGCGCACCAGCTTCCTATGGCCTGTCATGCGTGAGGGATTGTTCTTTGCCGCACTGGCCCTCACCCTGAACTTTGCTGCCTATCAAGGAGAGATTCTGCGCGGCGCCATGTTAGCTGTGCCGAAAGGGGAGTTGGAAGCAGCAAGGGCTGTCGGCATGTCCGCGAGAATGGTCCTGCGCCGGATCTGGCTGCCGAGAGCTATCCGGATCGGATTGCCGACATTTGCTGGTGAGGTCGTCCTTCAGCTCAAGGCCACGCCGATCGTGTTCTCGGTGACGGTCATGGACCTGTACGGCGCCGCCTACAAGATCCGTCAGGACACACTCCTGGTCTACGAGCCGCTCCTCTTCGTGACCGTCTTCTATGTTGGTCTGACCTTCCTGATCACCCAAGTCTTCCAGAAAATGGAAAACGCCGTGCCTGTCCAACGGCGGCACGGCGTCTGAAAATTCACGCAACTAACGAGGTTAACCCATGTCCAGACCAGACAAGCACAAGCTGTCGACACTGTCGTTCAACACCCTGTCTGTCCACGGTGGTAACGAGATCGACACGACGTCCGGCGCCATTCGCACGCCGATCGTCATGGCCAATTCCTATCTGCTTCCCTACGATCCCTCCACAATGGACTGGTCCGATACCAAAACTCCCTCCTACACGCGTAATTCGGGCCATAACCAGATCTGCCTGCAGCGCAAGCTTGCAGCGCTCGAAGGTGGCGAGGAGGCCGCCGTCTTCGCCACCGGTGTGGCAGCCCTCCATGCCGTCTTCTTTACCTTTCTGAAGAGCGGCGATCATGTGATCGTCGGCGATGTCACCTATGAAGCCGTGTGGCGGCTGTTCGCGGAACTCCTGCCGCAGCGCTACCAGATCGAAGCGACTTTCGTCGACATGGGCGACATGGATGCCGTGAGGGCCGCCGTGCGGCCGAATACCAGGTTGATCCACACCGAGACGATTGCAAACCCGACCACGAAGGTCGCCGATATCGCGACGCTGGTCTCGATCGCAAGGCAGGCCGGCGCGCTGTTGTCGGTCGATTCGACCTTCACCCCTCCGCCCTTCTTCCGGCCGCTGGCCCTGGGAGCCGACCTCGTCATCCATTCCCTGACCAAGTATATCAACGGCCATGGCGACGCGATGGGCGGTGTCGTCATCGGCTCGAAGGATCTCATCCATCACATCAAGGCGGACGCCCTGGTCGATTTGGGAGGAACGATCTCCCCCTTCAATGCCTGGCTGATCATGCGCGGCTCGGTCACCTTGCCACTTCGGCTGAAACAGCAGTTTTCCACTGCGGAGCTTATCGCGCAGTACCTCGCTACCGACAAGCGCGTCGCCTATGTCACCTATCCCGGCCTTGAGAGCCATGATCAGCACCAGGTGGCGAAGCGACAGTTCGCCGCAAAGGGCTACGGCGCGGTGATGGCATTCGCGGTCGAGGGCGATCCCGACACGCAAAACCGCTTCGTTGCCAACCTGAAGGTGATCACTTCGGCCGTCTCGCTCGGCCACGACGAGAGCCTGATCGTACATGTCGGCGGAAGCGGCCGCGGCGGCGCCGACCGCTATCCGCCCAACTTCCAGAAGTACGGGCACCTGCGTCTTTCGATCGGTCTCGAAGACCCCGAGGACCTCATCGCAGATATCAAAACAGCAATCGACGAAACGTTCGGTCTGTCCTGACGGACTGAAATTCAGCGTGTGAAGTAGGCGTCGCAGGGAAAAGCGCCAGATGACCGGAAAGCAATGGATACCGGTGCGCGCTTGGCACGGTTGCGATCCGTGCGACGTCTCTTTGCAGCCACCGAGCCTCTTCGCGATTGCTTCGCCAGAATTTCCAACCAGGACAGAGCGACCGACAACGAAGACGTCGCCGCGCTCCAGGCCAAAACCGTCGCCAAAATCCTCTTGGGGGTTTGCACGGCAGGTGGCAGACCGCGTGATCTTCATGGATGGGGTGAAATCATCAAAGAGAATGTCCCTGAAGGGTTTCTTCGATCTCCGCGCAAGTGGTTTTGTATGCCACGGACGGCTTTCAACCGGCACCCTAAAGACGGCTCAGGACGGCAGTCGTTTGAGCACAATGCTGAGCTGTTTGGTGCATTTGCGCCGTTCTGCCTGAGCGATCCGCATCTCATAATCGCGGCACCTAGACGTTCATTGGAGGACCGCCATGACAATCTACAATATTGCTCTGATCGGCTTCGGCGGCGTTAACCGCGCTTTGGCCGAGCTCATTGCCACCAAGAACCACCTGTGGGAACGCGACCTAGGGTTTCGTTTGAATATCGTCGCGGTCAGCGACCTGCATCTGGGTTCGGTCATTTCCCCCAATGGCCTTGATGCCAAGACGCTCGTCGAAGCCAACTTTGCAAAGGGCGGCTTTGGGCAGCTTTCGGGCGGAAGTTCCGAGGCTGACAATGAGACGATCATCAAGACGGCGCCTGCAGACATAGTCGTCGAGGCGACCTTCACCAATCCGAAGGACGGCGAGCCTGCCGTTTCCCATTGCCGTTGGGCATTGCAGACCGGCAAGCATGTCGTCACCACGAACAAGGGCCCGGTGGCGATTGCAGCCCGGGAACTGAAATCGCTGGCAGCGGCGAACGGGGTTCGTTTCGAATACGAAGGTTCGGTCATGAGCGGAACCCCGGTCATCCGGATGGCGGAGAAAACCCTTGCAGGCGCCGAAGTGACGGGATTCGAGGGAATTTTGAACGGGACATCCAACTTCGTGCTTGGCCGCATGGAAGGCGGTCTGGACTTTGCTGCCGCGGTCAAGGAGGCACAGCAGCTCGGCTATGCCGAAGCTGACCCCACTGCCGATGTCGAGGGCTTCGACGTGCGCCTTAAAGTGGTCATTCTGGCGAACGAGTTGCTGGGGGCGAATCTGAAGCCGGAGGACGTGACCTGCAAGGGTATTTCCGATCTCTCGCCTTCCGACATTGAGGCCGCGGCAAAGGCAAACAGCCGCTGGAAGTTGATCGGATCTGCTGTCCGGGCCGAGAACGGCAAGGTAACCGGCAGTGTCGCGCCGAAGCGGCTTGCACTGGAGCACCCGCTGGCAGCGGTCAATGGGGCGACCAACGCCGTGTCGCTGAATACCGAGCTGTTGGGCGCTGTGACGATCACGGGACCAGGCGCCGGCCGGATCGAGACCGCATACGCGCTTCTTTCCGACATCGTTGCCATTCATGCCGCCGGCAAGTCCGCGGTTACCAAGGAGGCCGCGTAATGCACAATCTTGCGCTTAGCAAAACGACATTCGCCGAAGAAATTGTCGTCAGCAATCCGTTCGACGGTTCGATTGTCGGGACGGTTTCTGAGACCAGTGCTGCAGGCATACACGCGCTTTTGGAACGAGCAAGACGCGGTGCGCAGGTCGCAAGAGATCTTGCGCGACACCAGCGCGTCACAATCCTTGAAAAGGCCGCCACAGCAATCGAAGCCGCAAGGGAGGAATTCGCGCTCCTCATCGTAAGGGAAGCCGGCAAGACGATCACTCAGGCGCGCAAAGAGACGACCCGGTGCGTCAACACCCTGAAGCTTTCCGCCGACGAGGCCAAACGCAACGCGGGCGAGGTCATTCCCTTCGATTCCTACGCGGGCTCGGAGTCCCGCCAAGGCTGGTACACAAGAGAACCACTCGGCATCATCGCCGCCATCACGCCCTATAACGACCCTCTCAACCTCGTTGCTCACAAACTCGGTCCGGCGATCGCCGGCGGGAACGCAGTGCTTTTGAAGCCTTCCGAGCTCACACCCTTGTCGGCAATCAAACTCGTCGAGGTTCTTCTCCAGAGCGGCCTTCCGGAAGAAATCGTGACGGTCGCGGTTGGGGGAGCTGAGCTCGGGAAAGCTCTCGTTTCAGCTAAGGATGTCCGCATGATCTCCTTCACCGGCGGCTTCGCCGCCGGCGAGGCAATTGCAAAGACCGCCGGCATCAAGAAGCTTGCTATGGATCTGGGTGGCAATGCCCCCGTCATCGTTATGGAGAATTGCGACTTTGACGCTGCTGTCGAGAGTTGCGTGTCGGGGGCCTACTGGGCAGCCGGCCAAAATTGCATTGGCACGCAAAGGATCCTGATTCAGCGTCCTATCTACGATCGTTTCAAGACGGAATTCGTGGCCGCAACAACGAAACTCAAGACTGGCAATCCCTTGGACGCGGATACCGACGTCGGTCCGATGATATCGAGCAAGGCTGTCGGTCGAGCCGCCGCCATGGTCGACCGGGCGCTGGCCGCCGGCTCGACACTGCTTTGCGGCCATGAGCCTGTCGGCAATCTCTATCCGCCGACAGTCCTGGAGAGCGTTCCTGTGTCTTGCGATGCGTGGATCGAAGAGGTGTTCGCCCCGATCGTCATTCTTGAGCCCTTCGACGAGCTCAGCGACGCGATCGTCCTTGCAAACGGCCCCGAATACAGCCTCCACGCCGGCATTTTCACCAATGACCTGGATGGAGCTCTCGAAGCCGCCGACAAGATCGAGGCCGGGGGCGTCATGATCAACGACTCCTCGGACTACCGCTTCGATGCGATGCCGTTTGGGGGATTCAAGTATGGCAGCATGGGTCGCGAGGGCGTTCGGTTTGCTTATGAAGACATGACGCAGCCGAAGGTCGTGTGCATCAACCGTTTGAGACGCTGACGTCAGCCTTCAGTCAGCTCGGTCCCGTCCGCGTACCCAGAGGTATTTAGATGTTCAAAGGTTCCATTACTGCGCTGCTTACGCCCTTCGCTGACGGTCATGTCGACGAGGTTGCCCTGTGCAACCATGTCGAGTGGCAGATCGAGGAAGGATCCTCCGGCTTGGTTCCCTGCGGAACCACCGGCGAAAGTCCTACACTCAGCCACGCCGAGCATAAGCAGGTTGTCGAGATTACGATCGAGACAGCCAAGGGCCGGGTCCCGGTTATCGCTGGGGCCGGTTCAAACAGTACGGACGAGGCGATCGACTTTGTGCGTCACGCGCAACAGGCTGGCGCCGACGGTTTGCTGATCGTCTCGCCCTACTACAACAAACCCACACAGGAAGGTATCTATCAGCATTTCAAGGCTATCGATGCCGAGGCGACAGTTCCAATCATCGTCTACAACATTCCCGGGCGAAGCGTCATCGATATCCAGGTCGAAACGTTGGCGCGCCTTTTCAAGGACTGCCGAAATGTGACGGGGGTCAAGGATGCGACTGGCAACATTTTGCGGCCATCTCTCGAACGGATGGCCTGTGGAAGAGACTTCAACCTTCTTTCCGGCGAGGACGGGACAGCGCGTGGCTACATGGCGCACGGAGGACATGGTTGCATCTCAGTCACGGCAAATGTCTCCCCGCGCCTTTGCGCCGACTTTCAGCAGGCTTGTTTGAATTTAGAGTTCGCCGCTGCCTTGGAGTTGCAGGACCGTCTGATGCCACTGCACCGGGCTCTCTTCCTGGAAACCAACCCTGCCGGACCAAAGTATGCATTGCAGTGGCTTGGTCGGATGCGCGGGGACTTGCGACTGCCGCTGGTCCCGGTTAGCCCCCCCATCCAGGAGGCAATCGATCAGGCGATGCGGCACGCCGGGATCCTCTCTTGAGCGGGCTAGGAAACATGTCTGTTGAACGCATCGAATCCGATCTGATCGGGCCGCTCGCAATCCCTGGCAACGTGCTCTACGGCGTGCACACCCGTCGCGCTGAACAGAACTTTGATGTCTCGGGGCTACAACTGAAGGACTTTCCTGAACTCATCCAGTCCATGGCCATGGTGAAGAAGGCAGCGGCACTGGCAAACATGGAACTCGGACTGCTCTCGCGGGAAAAGGCGCAAGCGATATCGGACGCTTGTGATGAGCTCGTGGAGCTCAGAGGGGTCGAAGAAAATTTTCCCGTGGACATGATGCAAGGCGGAGCAGGCACATCGACGAACATGAATGTCAACGAGGTTGTGACAAATCTCGCGCTGGTCAAACTCGGCGCCACCGTAGGCGACTACACCACGCTTCACCCTAATGACGACGTCAATCTCTCCCAATCGACAAACGATGTCTATCCGACCGCAATCCGCCTGACAGTGTTACGGGCGTGCGACGGGCTCGTGTCGGCGCAGGCCAACTTGCGCGACGCCTTCAGGGCAAAAGCGGTTCAATACAGGAATGCACTGAAGGTCGGCCGGACCCAGCTTCAAGATGCCGTGCCGATGACGGTTGGCCAGGAGTTCGAGGCCTTTGCCGAGCTCATTGATGAGGACATCATCCAGATTCAGTCGGCATCGAGACTGTTGTTGGAAATCAACCTCGGGGGTTCGGCTATTGGCACGTCGATCAATGTGCCGCGCGGGTTCCCAAGCATCGCCTGCGGCCATCTTTCAAGGATTTCGGGCATTCAGCTCGTAGCTGCCCGCAATTTCATCGAGGCGACATCGGACACAGGCGGTTTCGTCTCCTTCTCGGGCGTGCTGAAGCGCATCGCAGTCAAGCTCACAAAAATCTGCAATGATCTGCGCCTCTTGAGCAGCGGACCGCTTGGTGGCCTGGGCGAAGTCCGCCTCCCGCCCGTACAAGCTGGCTCTTCCATCATGCCGGGCAAGGTCAATCCGGTCATCCCGGAGATGATGAACCAACTCAGCTTCCAAGTGATCGGCAACGATCTTACCGTGACGCTCGCCGCTAGCGCGGGCCAGCTGCAGTTGAATGCGATGGAGCCGGTGATCGTCCTGAATATTCTGCAATCAATGCGGATGCTGACGAGAGGAATGGAGATCTTCAAGCAGCGTTGCGTGGACGGCATCGAAGTAGACTTGGATCGTTGCAGGGACCTGCTTGACCAGTCCCTCGTTCTTGCCACGCCCTTGGCAAAGCTCATTGGGTATAGCAAAGCGGCTGAGTTGTCCAAGCGAGCTTTGGCTGGGAAGAGGAACCTGCGGCAGGTCGTGGAAGAAGAGGGGGTTCTGCTTCCTGATCAGGTTGAGCAAATTTTCGGCAACAGCGCCGAGTTTGCGGGTTTCTCCAAAGCCTTCTCAGCTTAAGGGAGGCGGAGCGTGGCTGTATTTACTGCGCTGTCGGACACGGACCGGGACTTCATCGCCTCGGCCTACGAGATGGCATCATTGTCATCTGTCGTTGGGATAGCCGACGGCGATAGGGAGACGACCTATCTCTTCCGGACCAAAGAGGGCGAATTCATCGTAACTCTTTTCGAGAACGGCGCCGAACCGCTGGACCTGGAACGAGCATTTGCGACCATGGAGATCCTACATGGTAACGGCGTCCCATGTCCCAAGCCGATACGCACGAAAAACGGCCTTGCCACGCTTCAGGCTGCTGGCCGGCTGGTTGCGATTGTGAGCTTCGTATCCGGTTCGTCGACAACCGATCCGACCCTGGCCAGATGCGAGAGCCTCGGTCGAGTGATGGCACGCATTCATACCATCCTGCAGCGCAGTCAAAAAACGCAGCAAGCTACCTTGCCAACTGGTGCAGTGCATGGCGCACTGGATTGCCGGAACGTTTTCTTCCTTGGTGGTGAGGTCAGCGGCGTCATAAACTTCAGGCTGCGCCACGATGATGTGCTTGTTTCTGAAATCGCCGACGTGCTTGTCGGTTGGACGAGCCGGGCGAATGGAGAGTTGGACCCTAGCAAGACCGGCGCTATTCTTTCCGGTTATCAGAGCATCAGGAAGCTTGCCGACTCCGAGATGGCGGCCCTTCCTGGCTTTGTGTTGGCTTCAGCAGCTAAACGGTATGCAAATGGAGGGGCCAAAACTAACCTCCCCGAGGCCGCCCTACTGGCTTATGGTTCATTGCGTCTAGAAATCATGGCCTGATCGGCTGACTCAAACACACATGAAGTATCTCCTTGACCGTACGGATGAACAGATTCTCAGCGAGTTGAGGACCAACGCCCGCATTTCCCATGCCGAGCTATCTGCCAAGGTAAACCTATCCCGCAATGCGGTTCGAGTTCGAATAGAGCGGCTCGAACGAGAGGGCTTTATAAAGGGCTACACGATAGTCACTGGCGAGGGCGGGAACAAGCAGCACCTCACTACAGCGCTGATGTTCGTTTATCGGCATGACCGCATGAGAGGCGGTGACGTCATCCACGCGCTAAAGAAGATTCCAGAGATCGTTTCATGCGATGTGATGACGGGTGATTTCGACCTGCTGGTGAGGGTCGAGGCGCCCGAGGCCGATCGCATTCGCCAGATCTGGCAACAGCTTTCTGAACTGCCAGGTGTGCGGGATACTCTGACGGCGTTCGTCCTCTCGTCAGTCATTCGCAATTAACCCGGAGCAGCCGAATTCGGCGAGTGCTCAGGCGCCTTCCAAGCAACGATCGACATCGATGTTCGCTGGCGGAAAAAATGGTCGCCTCGACGCGGTGCATCCATTCCCGCCAGCGCGCCTCCGGCGGCAGATGATAGCAGTCAAACAGATGGTCATCTGGCCGGCCTTTTAGGATCTGTTGCAACCTTTTGATTACCAGCGCTGTGGCAAGGAGCGTTCGATCATTTCGGAGGGTTGCAATGTTCAAAGGCCGCCAGTTCGACCAATCCGTGATCCTGCTGTGCGTGCGCTGGTACCTTGCCTACAATCTGAGCCTGCGTGATCTTGAGGAGATGATGGCCGAGCGCGGCATTACGGTCGATCACACGACCATCCACCGCTGGACCGTTCGTTTCTCGCCCTTGTTGCTCGAGCGTTTCAACCGGCGCAAGCGTAGCGTGACCGGCAAATGGCATGGCGACGAGACCTACATCAAGGTCCGTGGCCAGTGGATGTATCTCTATCGCGCCATCGACATTGTCGGTGACACAGTCGAGTTTTGGTTCGGCGAGCAGCGCGACCTGCCCGCAGCCAAGCGCTTCTTCATAAAGGCGCTGGAGCGTCATGGCCGACCGGATCGCGTCATCATCGACGGGAGCCAGACCAACCACGAGGCGATCGTTTCCTGCGACACCACAAATCGCTTGCAGGATCGCACCCGGCGCCGGCTGAAGCCGATCCGCATCCGCCGGAGCCAGTATTTGAACAATCGGATCGAGCAGGACCATCGGCGCATCAAGCGCCGGGTCCGGCCGATGCTCGGCTTCAAATCGACGGCCACCGCCTCCACCATCCTTTCCGGCATCGAAATGATTCACATGATGTGCAAGCGACAGGCGAGGTACGCCTTCAATCCGAATCCGTCCCTGGCCGAGCAGTTCGAAATCCTCGCCGCCTGATTGACCTCGCATCAGGCCTCTCTGCGCCCCTATTCAGCCGTTGCAACAAACCCATATTACTTGCTTCTTGTTATTTGTTACAGCTGTTGCCGCTCGGATTCTTGTTAACCCAAGGCGTGTGCCGAGAGCGCAAATACAGAAATATCCTGTGCTTGATTTGGTATCGCTCCGTAACTCATCGAGCGGGCTCCATCCTGGTGCGATAATCCAAGGCCCGTCAGCCACACAGAGAGGTAGTTGCTGCCTATAAGGTCGACCCGCGTAAACTTGCCAGCATTGTTGGCTAGCCAATACTGGATCAGCGTCTTGGCTGCATCAAAATCGGCGGCAACAACGGGCCCTATGCACCAACCACGGCCGTATTGGCGCAGCATTGCAAACCCGGCTGGATTGCCCTCGCGAGTTAATGCGACGCCCCTGGCCTCAGGCAGCAGTGCTTCCACCAATCTGGTTCGATCAGCGCCACTTGCTCGTGAGTATAGTTCTGCAGGCAAGCTCTCAGATGTGGCGACCGGCCGGATCAGTTCCCCTGGCGCAAGGGTCGGCAAAGCCAAATTTGGAACTATCCCCTGGTGCTGGTACAACTCGCCGATGTCGGTAAAGCCTAGCTTTGCGTAGAGGGGCGTTCCGCTTTCCGTGGCCTGAAGAACGATGGCACTGCCGTCCAGTTGCACCATCATCGCCTCGACCAGCCTTCGGCCCAGCCCCCTACCCTGCTGCAAGACGTCCACGATAACCATTCCCACAGTAGACATGTTGGCACCATGTCGGAACGCCATGATCGTTCCGGATACTTTTCCGCCTACTTCTGCAACTATTCCTTCGCCGATTCTAATGAGGAAGGCCCAATCTTCTTCCCGGTGCGGCCAACTCACACTACGAGAAAGCGCCAAAGCAGCTTCAATATCTGCATGAACCATCGGCCGAAGGACCGCCTCTACGGGGTGCTCATTCATCTCGAATTACCTTGTGTCCTTATTCACGCCAGTGGATTCCGACGCCGTAGCCTGACCCGGGAGGAGCAGGGCTGCCAACGCTGTGTATCCGTCAGATCATGCTCCCGCATCAGGCGGCGGATCTTCTTATGTGAAAGTGCGCCCCCTGGTCAGCAGGAGTTTAGTACCCGAGCCTCCCGTCAACAGACTTGGTCAATGGCTTTCCCGCCAGGAACCGGGCCAAGTTTTCCAGGAAGCTCGGAACCACATCCTCCGCCACGATCGGGCCGGAGACGTGGGGCGTCAAAATCAAGTTCTTCTGTCCCCAAAGCCGGCTTTCGACAGGTAATGGCTCACGCTCGAAGACATCGAGCACCGCGCCTGAAATTGCCCCCCCTTCCAGCGCGTCAGAAAGGGCCTCTTCGCTTACACTATGCCCGCGGCCGACATTGATGAAGACAGCACTTGGTTTCATGGCGGCGAATACATTCGCGCCAAAGAGGTGTTTCGTATCATTGGTGGCGGGCAAGACACTAACAAGGAAGTCACATGCTGACGCGAAAGCGAGCAGATTTTCGGCACCCCTGTAGACCATGCTGACCCCTTCAGGCGGGGGAGCCTCGGAACGTCGCCAACCGATGACCTGCATGCCATTGCGGTTCAGCGCCGTCGCAATCTTGGTTCCAATGTCACCAAGACCCGCGACACCAACGACTTTTCCTGCCGCGCGATCGACTACATAGGGTTGCCAGACACGATCTTGCGCTTGAGACCACGCCCGCCGAAACTGCTGGGTGCTGGCATAGATAGCGCCAAGGACATACTCGACCATGCGGGGGGCGATTGCTGACCCATCAGTGCGCGATATCATGAGATCGGGATTGCGACCGAGGTCGTCGACTACATCCTCAACGCCAGCGTTTATCTTATGGACCCAGCAAAGCTTCGGCATCGATCCAACTAACCCAACCGGAAACTTCCATCCCAGGAGGATCTCTGCATCATTCAAAGCAGGCATCGCTTCCTCGGGCGTTGTCGCTTCAAACAGTTTCACATCTGGAACAGACTGCCGGAGAAGCTTCGCATAGGCGGATGTTTCTCCCGGTACAGGGGAGTAGATGAGAATAACGGGTGTCGTCATGATTGGGTACCGAAACAGCGCTGCTTAACAACGCCCGCCAGTGTGGCAGCGGCCTTCTCGACCTGATCTACCTCCACATATTCGTCAATCGTATGGGCCTGAGCCAGCCGGCCCGGCCCGAAAACAAGACAATTCACATTGCCGGTTCGGGACTGCACTACAGACGCATCGGTATAGGCGGGAAATACCGTAATCGCTCCGGGTTCACCCGTGACAGCTGCGACGCTTTCAACAAAAGTCCGGGCCAACAGTCCATTCGGGTCCGCTTCCACTGGTGGACGATCACTATTAATTTGGCGATAAACCACGGTCGAACCAGGTACCAGCGTTTCCGTCTCCCGAGCACATTTTTGTATAACCGCCAAGGTGCCGGCGATAGTCATCGGCGGCGGCAGCCGGATATCCATCTCAATGCGGGCATGGTCTGGCACGACATTGGTCTTGATGCCGCCAGTAAATGCGCTGAACGTAATCTCAGCCTTACCAAGTGTCGGATGATGATACGGAAGTGCGGCAATCTCCTGTTTCATCATATGGATAAACTCGGCTCCAGCACGGATGGCGTCAACGCCGACTCCAGGGTTACCCGCATGCGCCAGCTTGCCTGCTATCTCGACCTCAGCCCACAGCAACCCCTTGTGAGCAACCATGACCTCCAGGTTGGACGGTTCAGTCGCTACGACCAGTGTATTCCCGTCGACAATGCCGCCATCGACCAGAGCGTTGGAGCCCTTCTGGTACGGGCCCTCCTCGTCCATAGTCGCGCACATTAGCAAGGTGCGGTCCAGCATCTGGCCCGAGTGCGCTGCCTTCGCGAAAGCATACATTGCAACGGCAAGCCCCGACTTCATGTCACAGCTGCCTCGCCCGTAGAGTCTGCCGCCGACGATCTTGCCGCTGGTCGGAGAATGCGTCCAGCCTTCCCCGAATGGAACAGTGTCCATATGCGCCAGCAGAGCAAGCGGCGGCAAGTCACTGAGACCGGAGAGTCGCGCTATGATATTCGGCCGGCCAGGCAGTACCTCCTGCACTTCCACCTCTGCCCCCGGAAGAGCAGAGAGCCATTCGCGAACGAAAGCAGCGACGTCGGCTTCGGTGCCGATGGGATTCTCACTGGGAATCTCCACCAACTGCTGTGTGAGCACAACCGCATCCGCAGGCCTTAGGGCCTCAGTCGCGCCACGGCCTGCACTCGAAACACCGCGGTTAGTTCGTTCAGCTGACATCTCGCCTCTCAGGGTCTGACTCATAATGTTTCTGATGGATATCATGGATTTTCGATCCGCCGTGTCATCAGTTGAACGGATGCGAGCAGGCCGTCCGTTCGCTCCGTCACCAAGCTTACAAACCTGTCCTAGCCAGCCTAAGGCGTGTCTGACGCCTGGGGCGGGTCATCGAGGCGACACGTCGCGATCTAATCATGGCTTAATAGTCATGCAGGGCGACGACCGCTTCGCTTTCCATCGGCAGACCCGAAACCTCAAAGGTGGCCCGAGCGGGGTAGGGTGCGGAAAAGAACTCGGCATAGGCCGCGTTGGCATCGGAAAGCGGGAGAGATCGCGCACGAGGACGGTAGTCTTGACGATGCGCGATGTTGATGCATGCGGCACGGGCGATGGCGGCGATATTGCGCGGGCATTGCCGCGCCATCCGAGGGGGCTGTCGAGCGACCTCATGCGGGCCCTGCGCCAGCGCAACACGACCTCGTCGTCATCCGCGATGTACCGATATGCAGGACAGCGATGTCCTCTGCACCGAAAACCTGGTCTGCATCACCGCCCCGAACTGGATTCCGCCGAACGACGGCGTTGGACCGCTGGCGCTGGTGCTCGCCCCTGCGCCCGTCGCAGCGTGGCGCTTGCCGCCCTGGAGCAGAACGGCATCCCATGGAAATGCATCGTCACCTGTACGAGCCTCCAAGGCGTGTTAGCTAGTGGTACGTACCGGGCTCGCAGTGGCGGCGGTGCCCGCCACGCCGACAAGCAAACGACGCTCGCTGCCCGCGCGCTCGCCCGCACTATGGCGGAAGTGCTGACGGAAATGACGAACTCGTCCCGGGTGTCGGGAGATCCCGACAGACGCGGTTGGCGATTTGTTCAACGGCCCCTACCAGCCTGAAGCTTAACTTAAATCTACAACCCTTTATCGCGCGTCCTCAATAATCATGTCAGCCGCCTTTTCGCCGATCATGATGCTGGTGGCGTTCGTATTGCCCGAGATGATTTCCGGCATTATCGAAGCATCTGCCACACGCAGGCCGTTGATATGATGAACCCGCAATCTTTCGTCCACGACAGATGCTCGTGAACTAGCCATACCCATCCGGCATGTCCCGCATATGTGGTAGCTCGATTCCCCTTTGCGCTTAGCGTAGGCGAGAAGGTCTTCGTCCGTGGCAACGGGCAGGGCCGGTTCCACTTCTTCCTCGATGAATGGCCTCATGGAGCTAGTGGCGAAAAGGCGTCGCAGCAACTTGATGCCGTCCACCAGCGTCTGGCGGTCTTCCTCTTCACTCAGATAGTTGCCCAAGATCGCAGGCGCCTCTTTCGGGTTTGACGATCTGATCCGAACGAAGCCTCGGCTCCGAGGCACATGCTGGTCAACAATCGCAGTGACCCCTGAGAACGGATGCAGCCGGACTGATGATTCTGTCTCCTCCCGCGAGAACGGGAAGAAGTGGATTTGCACATCACCGTGCTCGAGTTCCGGTCGCGTTTTGGTGAACACACCCACGACGCCGGCTGCCACGGTAAGGGGGCCTTTCCGGGTCAAACCATATTGCACAAGTGCCTGCGCCCGGAGAGGAAGGCTCCTCAGCTGATTGTTCAACGTCCACGGCACGTTCACTCGGCATTTAACGGGGACGGAGAAGTGATCCATCAGGTTCTCGCCCACTCCTGGAAGGTCCGCAACCACCTCGATGCCCTTTTCGCCAAGCAGTGCAGCCGGACCTATCCCTGACAATTGCAGCAGTTGGGGTGAATTGATCGTTCCGCCGGAGACGATCACTTCGCGCCCGGCATTGGCGACGAATGTCTTGTCCCCTTTTGTGTAGGAAATCCCCGTCGCCCGGCCGTCCGCAACAAGAATCTTTTCGACCAGCGCATCGGTGACAATGTGGAGGTTCGGCCGCTTCCTTGCCAGTTTCAAATGACCGCGTGCGGTCGAGCTGCGCATCCCGGCCCACTGAGAAAGCTGGAAATAGCCAGCCCCTTCCTGATCCGCGCCATTGATGTCCGGATTGCGCGGAATGCCCAGTTCCCCCGCGGCGTTGATAAAGGCTTCAGTCAAAGGGTTCCGCCAATCGGACTGCATCGTGCGGATAGGCCCGTCGCGTCCGTGGAATTCATCGTCCCCGCCCTGGTGTGTTTCCAGTTTGCGGAAATACGGAAGCACGTCGTCATAGCTCCAGCCGGCGTTTCCGAGCTGCCTCCAATGGTCGAAATCGCTGCGCTGTCCGCGCACGAACACCATGCCATTAATCACGCTGCTCCCGCCAAGGCCCTTTCCGCGAGGAGCATAGATTCGCCTGCCATCGAGAAACGGCTCGGGTTCACCTTTGTACATCCAGTTGAAGCGTGGGTTCTGAAACGTGCGGGCAAACCCGATTGGAATGTAAAGCCATGGGTTGCGACTCGCCGGACCCGCCTCGACGAGCAGCACCTTGCGGGCAGGATTCTCGCTGAGCCGGGCGGCCACCACGGCACCGGCCGACCCTGCGCCTACAACGATGAAATCATAGATATCAATCATGTCGTTAAAGCATCCCACCATCGATGAGCACAGCTTGACCGGTCACGAACGACGCTTCGTCCGAAACTAGAAACGCAACATATGGTGCGATCTCTGCGGCACTGGCTTGACGCCCGAGAGGGATCGCGCGGGCAACGTGCGCATCGACGGCGCTGCGCCCGCCCATAAGGGCTGTCGCCGGATCGTTGAATGCGGTGTCCACGAAGCCTGGGCACACGGCGTTAACCCGAATGTTGAAAGGGGCAACTTCCACCGCCAAAGTGCGTGAGAAGGCAACGCACGCGCCTTTCGAGGCTGCATAGAGGCTTACGCCCGAGCCTCCCTTGATGGCGGCCCCAGACGCCATGTTAACAATAGAGCCATGTCTGCTCTTCTTTAGGGCGTCGAGCGTGTAGCGCACGGTGAGGAACTGAGACCGCACATTGGTGTCGAAAACATTGGTCCACTCGTCGTCGCTGATGGCCTCAACAGGCCCGACCCGCATGATGCCCGCAACATTGACGAGAACGTCCAGACCTCCCAATAACTCCAAAGCCCTGCCGCAACCGGCAGCGACCGCCTGACTGAGGCGGATATCCATCTCCACGAAGGTCGCGCAGCCTCCCGCATCGCGGCACCGCGCGACGACTTCGGCGCCCCCGGAAACGTTGACGTCGGCCACGACAAGCGCGGCTCCCTCTTCGACCAAGCGCAACGCAATTTCTTTGCCGATGCCGGACGCTCCGCCGACAACGAGCTCGCGACGTCCTTCCAGCCGGCGGAGCGGCCGGTTCTTTACGAAAGTTTCGTTCATTTATCTCACCGAACCTTTCGGCGCGCCGGCGCCTTGGGACGCCCCCTCGCCTTTACGCAGATATGTCTGGTACCGCACAAGGGTGCGATCCGTGCTATTTTGCCAATGCTCGCCAATCACCTGCTCGAGCAAGATCATGTCGCCGCTTTCAGCGGTCCGCAGAAGGTTGTCGTGTTCAGCCAGCGAAGCGCTGACATCGGCGCTACTGTTTGGCACGTAAACCGAGACGATTTGAGCCTGTGCGAGCAGGAAGTCGTATAGCTCTATCAAGCGCTGATTATTGCAAGCCACGACCCAAAGCCGATGGAATTCGAGATCCGCGTCGCGATAACCGTCCGCGTCGCCCTTGGCGACGGACTCCCTGCATCTGTCGAGCGCCGCGCGGACCTTCACCAACATCTCATTACTCAGAGGGGTCGGCCCGCACAGGCGGACAGCCGCCTGCTCCAGCGCGCCCCGGACAGCCATGATCTCCCGTACATCCAACTCAGAAAGGCGGGTTACGAAGTGACCGCTGCGTGGCTTGATCTCGACAAGGCCGCGTTCGGAAAGCTGCTTGAGCGCCTGTTTGACCGGGGTTGCGCTCACGCCGAAGCGCTGCCCAATCCCGTCGACGTCCAGTCTGCGACCTGGCTCGAAGCCGGGAGCGATCTCCGTGATCATGCGCTGGAGACGCAGCGCCAAGGTCTCCGCAATCGTCACGTTGAGTTTTTCATCAGGGATCACGACCATACTTTCCAGTTGTTTGAATGGCCGCGGTGTGCCACGTCGCGCCCATTCAAGTCACCACTCGGCCATCAGCTAACGGCTCGAGTTTGCCGGCACGTTCCAGAATCGCCCAGAAGGCGTGATCGGCGAAGTTAACCACCGTGTTCTCCAGGCTGCGCATGATGAAGTTGCCTTCGCGGGAATGCGCGCCGGCAGTATGCGCGACCGCTTCGGGAAGGCCGACGGTGAGGCAAATGTGGACGCCGTAAAGGGAATGACGAATGGCCGGATAGCCCGAGGCGGCAGGATTCTCGCGCCAACGTTTCTGGTTGGCAGGGCTGTATTCGTAGGGCTTGCCCACGTCGTGGCATAGAGCGCAAGCGATCAGGAGGTCGCGGTTGATGCCGCAGTCGCCGACCACCGCCTCGAGCTGCTCGGCGAGGCCGATAGCCATTCGCGTCACGCCCCGGATGTGATGGGTCTGGGTGCCGCCGCGAAGCGGTGAGGTGTCCGGGCCGCCTGATCCGAGGATCTTGTCGACTGAGCTGAACTCACTCTGCGACAGGCACAGGGCCCAAGCCTCGACGACTTTGTCGGCCAGGTCCTTGTCGGAGATCATCTCCACCTCAGGGAAGCTTTTTCTTACACCTGCGCGCAAATCATCCATCGAAGCCATGTGACTACCCCTCATTGACCGTGGCGACCATCTCGATCTCGATCGAGAACGGACCTGCGAGCTTCACGCCAAAGGTCGAGCGGGCAGGCAAGTGCGCCGTGAAGTAGCTCTGATACACATCGTTAAATTCGGCGAAGTTCGCGACATCGGTCAAGAACACCGTGACCTTCACCACGCGGTCCAGGCTACTTCCCGCCGCATCCAACACAGCCTTGAGGTTGTCCATCACCCGCCGGGTTTCGACTTTGATCCCTCCCCCGACGAATTCCCCAGAATCTGGATCAACTGCCACCTGACCGGAGGTGAACAGAAACTCGCCATATCGAATAGCTTGCGATAGGGGCACATTTGGCTTGGGAGCGCCACTTGTGCTGATGACCTGTAGTGATGAATTGCTCATGCTTCTTTCCTGTTTTGCAATTGGTGTCGTGAGGCGGCCACAGTGCCTGGAGGCGCGGTACCAGCACGGCGACCACACCATTCCGGACGACCTCGGAGACGCGGATCTTGCGACGCCGAGTGAGTTTGTCCAGCGTGGCTCTGGCAAGTCGAGGTGACATAAAAAGCTTCCCTCTAGCGACGTCCGCGTGGCCGCCCCTCACGTCCGTGGGCGCCAGGGAGTATCCCCGCGCTCCGGTCGAATCTTGCGGTAAACTAAAATCTGAAATTTCAGACTTTAAACTGCGCTAGCGCTATGCCATTGTCAACCGCGATACGACCGCACCTAGTCTGCGCGTCGAGATTCGTGAGCTCAGAGGCAGCATGACGAACCACCGACCGACCCTTAATTCTGCAAACGAGCCCGTCGGGACCAGACCCGTGGTGGCCCAGTTGCAGCCGATGCTCGAAATCGTCGAGAGGCAGCTAAACCAGCACTTCCATGTGCTGCGGCTGTGGGAACGGCCGAAACTCTCCAGCGAGGAAGCTTCACTCGTCAGGGGCATTGCGTCAGGCGGACATACTCAGGTGGACTCCGGCTTGCTGTCAGCCCTTCCCGGACTCGAGATCGTGGCGAGCTTCGGCGTCGGCTACGATCACATCGACGCAGCCGCAGCGGCTGCGAGAAGGGTCATCGTCACCAACACCCCTGATGTTTTAAGCGGCGAAGTCGCCGACCTTGCGATAGGACTTCTCATTGCAACAATCCGGCAGATACCCCAAGCACAGTGGTACCTCCGACAGGGCCAGTGGGACAACGGCCCTTTTCCACTCAGTGGCAGCCTGCGTGATCGAAAGGTTGGCATCCTTGGACTAGGACGTATAGGAAAGGCCATCGCGCAACGCTTGGCGGGTTTTGAACTCAGCGTGTGTTACCATGGACGTTCCGCGCAGAACGACGTCGACCTTCCCTTCCATCAGTCGCTAGAGAGCATGGCAAGAAGCGTGGATGTCCTCATTGTGGCCGCACCGGGCGGCGCCGATACCCTGCACATTGTCAACCGGTCGATCATCGATCTGCTCGGGCCTGAGGGCGTAATCATCAATGTCGGGCGTGGCTCTGTCATTGCAGAAGCCGACCTTGCCGCAGCTCTGCGCGAAGGGACCATCGGCGCGGTAGGCCTCGATGTCTTCGAAAATGAACCCAAGGTCTCTTCTGGCCTCATCGAGCATGAACGTTCGGTGTTACTGCCGCACGTCGGGTCAGCATCGATACGGACGAGGAATGCCATGGGGCAGTTGATGGTGGACAATCTCGTCTCATGGTTCGCCGGCAAAGGGCCCGTGACCCCTGTCAGGGAGTCCATGCTGCTGCTTGAGAATCCCGTCATGGAGCCTTCGCAGGAACACACGCGATGACGGCACACGTCTTACCCAACCCACGGATTGTGGTTATGGGCGTATGCGGTAGCGGAAAGTCTGCAGTCGGCGCCATGCTGGCCCACAGCCTCGGCGTACCGTTCATTGAGGGCGACACGCTCCATCCGCGTGAAAATGTCAGCAAGATGAGCGTTGGCACGCCACTGACCGACCAAAACCGGTTGCCCTGGCTCAACAGCATCGGGCACCGTCTGTCAACGGCGGACAAAGGTGTGGTCGTCTCATGTTCCGCGCTGAAACGAGATTATCGGAACCGGCTGTGGCAGCAGGAAGCCCGGTCTCATTCATCTTTCTTGACGGAAAGCGTGACCTTCTCCTGGAGCGAATGAGCCACCGCAAGGGCCACTTCATGCCGCAGTCGCTGTTGGATAGCCAACTCGCAACTTTAGAGGTTCCGGTCAATGAACCGCGTGTGTTGCACACCTCGATCGACAAGGACGTTGCCGCAATTGTCGCGGAAAGCGTCCTTTGGTTGGGGCACCGCCTGAATTCAGATCAGCCCGGATTCTAGCGTTTCAAGCTACCTTGCGCGGACGACTTCAAGATCGACATTGTTGGCGCCGACATCGCATGGCCATCGGTCGCATCACGTGCGCCAACCCCCTCGCCTCTTATTGTAACGAAGATCCGCACGCTGCCTTACGCTATCCCGCTTGACAAAAGTGCAGGAAAACGGCTATGAAAGCGCTCGCGCAAGCGCTTTCATCTAACTTAACGGGAGGAGAAGAGATGGAAAACGAGACTGACCATGTTTCGGTTGATACCCTCGATAGCAACGGTATTTCACGCCGTCAGTTCGTCCAACGTGCCGGCATCCTTGGCGGCTTGGGACTCGTCGCGCCATGCCTGAGTGCATATGGCGAAAGTCACGCGGCCGAGGCGGCAGATATTCCCCAGCCTTCCAACAAGGATGACATCGTCGCTGCCATCCGGCAGGAAGGGTCTCTAGTTGTCGCCAACTGGACCTACCGTGCCCACCCGACTGTCATTCGGGAGTTCAAGCGGCACATTAAGGACGGATACGGCGTCGACATCGACTTCAGTATCCTGGAGTCCCAGGACCCAGCGACGTATCTGACACGGTTGGCGAGTGCGCTGCGTGCGGGTAGCCCCTCGCCGATCGACGCGTTGACAATCGAGGAATACTACCTCGAGCAGGCGATCCCTAAGGGGTTTGCTCAGAAGTTCCTCCCCTCGCCGCTGATCCCGAACGCCCAGCTCGTCGACCCTGCGTTTCATCGGGAACCCTACGCCATCGTCTGGCAGTACGCGGCGCCGGGGATCGTTCGTGCGCCAAGTCGCGCGACGTTCCTGGCCGACTGGACTGATCTGGCCGATCCGCGGCTCAAGCAGCGCCTGGTGGTAGGCGAGATCGGGACGCCAACGTCACTTGGGCTGCTTCTTGGACTTAGCTGGGCGCTGAAGCTCGACTATCGCGATCAGGGCCAGATGCGCAAGGTCATCGACTACGCGGTCGACCAGGTTGGACCGAATGTCTTGAAGTACACCAGCGACACCTCAGAGAGTCAGGAGCTTCTGCGCTCTGGCGCCATCGACGCACTTGCTGCCTGGAATCCGCTCGCACGGTTGGAGACACTCAACGGGTACCCCACCGAGTTCGTATATTCAAAGTCCGGCAACGTCTTCATCAACGGCGTGGCGTGGATTGCGAAGGGTGCTAAGTCGCCAGTGCTCGCGCAGTTGTACATCAACTTCCTGCTGAGCCCCGAGCGCCAGCTTCCCCCCGAGAGCTGGGGCCTCGATAAGGGCCAGTGGATTGAGTTGCACGAGGGCGTACTTGGTTCGGAATACCTGAAATACATCCCGGACTGGATTAAGAGCGACTATGATAAGTTTTATCCGAGCCTGGATAAGATCAAGGCTGGGTTCAAGCCGATCGACTGGAAGGTCGTGAGTGCCAACGAGCGCGAATGGGCCGATTACTATCTGCAGAGGCTCGGTCGGTAAACGGGGTTCCATTGTCTGGAAATCAGGACACTCAGCGCATGGTGTCGGGGGCGTGGCTGGTCGCGCCCCTGACGTTGGTTGCGTGCGCACTGCTTGTCGTCCCGATGGGGGTGATCCTTTGGATCAGCTTTACCGCGCATGACAGCTTTTTCTTCGATCGCGTATATACCTTCGAGAACTACACCGCGATCTGGCAGCGCTATCTGCCGTTGCTGTGGCGCTCGGTTGTCAACTCCGCTTTGGCCACCGCGATCAATCTCGTCATCGGGGTGCCATTCACCTACGTGCTCGACCGCCACATCCGCTACCGGGGCGCAGTGATGTCCGCGCTGGTATTTCCTTTGTTCGGCGGCCTTTACCTCGCATACGGCCTTCGAAGTATTGTCTTGCCCGGTGGCCTGCTCGACGCGCCGATGGAATGGTTCGGCATCAATGCCGGCGACGTGATGTACACCCGGCCGATGGTCATCGCCGGCCTTGCTCTCTTCACGTTCCCGTTCATGGTCCTCAACGTCCACTCTTCGTTGCAGCGCCTTGAGCGGACCCAGGAGCAGGCGGCCATGATCCTCGGAGCCGGGCTCGCGCGGCGCTGGCGCAAGATCGTGCTGCCCTTGCTGCGTCCCGGGATCGTTGCCGGCGCGCTCATCTGCTTCTCGTTGTGCATGGGTGAGTACGCCATCCCGGCGCTCCTTGGGGGACCCAGTGACCAGCGCGTCTTGTCGGTCGTGATTGCCCAGCGCGCCACCTCGTTGCAAGACTTCGGGCTCGCGGCTTCGATGGCGATGGTACTCTTAGTCATCGCACTGCTCGTCACGTATGTCTTAGCCAGAATTTCCGCGGGGCGGGGTCAACGATGAGTGCTGGTACTGTCATACGCGAACGACGCGTCGCCAGCACTTCGGCTTTCGCGGGCGTGGGCCGTCGGATCCTCGCAGCCGTCGGTCTGCACGGGTTCGTTATCGCCGTCTCGCTGCTTTTCGTCGCGCCTTTCATCGGAATGGTCTTCCGATCCCTTCGTTCGTCAGTGCAGGCGGATGCGACGTGGGGGGTTTCCGGGTATACGCATTTGCTGGGCACGTTTGGCACGGAACTGTGGACGAGCGTCAAGGTCACCGCAGCGGCCGTGGTAATCAACTTGATCCTGAGCATTCCGGCCGCGTACGCGTTCGCCCGGCTTCGTTTCCGCGGCGCGACCTGGCTGCTATCGGTCCTCACGGTCGCGCTCTTCGTGCCGCCGGTCGTCTACGGCCTCGCGCTCCTGGTGACCTACGACTTTCTCTACAAGGCGATGGCCGGGTCGATGCTCGGCCTCATCGCGGCGATGGTTGTGGGCACGTATCCAATCATGCTTATGCCCCTTATCACGGTGGCCAAGTCGATCCCCGTCTCATACGAGCAGGCCGGACGAACGCTCGGTGCATCCAATTTCCGCGTGTTTCGTCGCGTCGTCCTGCCGCTCATGCGTCCTGGTCTGATCGCCGGCGTGCTTCTGGTGTTCGTCATTGTCTGGAACGAGTTTCTCGTTACCCTCTTCGTTTCCGGGCAAATCATCACAGCGCCGCTGCTGCTGTACTCACAGATCTCCTACCGGGGCATCCAGCCTCCCACGGCAGCTCTGGCGGTCTTCATGCAGTTCACGTCGTTTGTCGCCATCGCCATCTTTCTGGCCGTCTTCGGCCGCCAACTCGCTGCAAAGGACCATTGATGGCCAACATCGTGCTCGATCGCGTGTCGGTATCCTATAAGGGCGCAGCAGCGGCTTCCCTTCAAGAGACTTCGCTTGTCGTGAGCGACGGCGAGTTGCTTTGCCTCCTAGGCCCGAGTGGCTCCGGTAAGTCGACCCTCCTGCGGGTTGTCGGAGGTATCCAAACACCTACAACGGGCGACGTCTGGTTCGGCGACGTGAAAATGACCCACGCATCGCCCGCGGCTCGCAATGTCGGCTTCGTGTTCCAGGACCTGGCGCTGTTCCCGCATCTCACCGTCGATGAAAACATCGCATTCGGTCTTGATGCGCGGGGATGGACCCGGGAGGCCCGGCGCGCGCGCGTCGCGGAAATGCTCGCACTGGTTTCGTTGCCCGGCAAGGGGCGGCGTTACCCGGGCCAGCTTTCCGGGGGCGAGCGTCAGCGTGTGGCCATCGCCCGCGCGCTGGCCACGGATCCGGCCGTGCTGCTATTCGACGAGCCGTTGTCGGCATTGGATCGGCGCCTTCGCGATACGCTGAAGTTAACCGTTCAGGAGGTTCAGCGCGCGACCGGCAAGACAGCGATCTACGTAACGCACGACCAGTCCGAAGCGTTCGCTATCGGCGATCGGATCGCAGTGATGAATGAGGGAAAGGTGCTGCAGATTGATCGGCCTGAGCAGATCTACCTCGCTCCCACAGAAGCCTTTGTCGCAAATTTCGTGGGTGACAATAACCAGCTCGAGGGTCGCGTTTTACGCGGTGGCCCGGCCGGGTCGCCGGTATTGATCGAGCTCAAAGACGGTCGCGTTACGACGCAAGCTAATCGCGCTTGCAGCGATGGGGACTGCGTCGTGCTGCACGTTCGCCCGGAAATGGTCCAACTGGTCCAGCATGGGGCGGGGGACGACGCGCCCACGGGCTTGGTGGAACGTAGTATCTTCTCAGGCGCCCGTCGGCAGGTTTGGGTTCGGTTGGGTGGTGACCTGCAGCTGCTCATCGACATCGGCTTGCACGAGCAAGACTGGGTCGAGGCAGGCGCTAAAGTCCGAGTCGGCTTCGAGCGCGTGGCGATCGTACCAGTGACGGGTAAGGTCGCGAGTGACTCCTCGACTGGACACATGACGTGAGTTTACCTCCCGCCTTCCACAACGCAGGTGAGGATCGTTCGCGCAGGGATCGCGCGTTAAACGTGGAGGTGGTTCGATGAGAACAAGGGACCGGTCTGCTGCTCTACCGACTATGGCTGATGTGGCTCGCGTGGCGGGTGTGTCCTTGTCCACGGTCTCGCACGTCATCAATCAGACGCGCTATGTGAAAGGAGATACGACCGCCCGCGTCCATTCTGTGATGGCCGATCTCGGATACGTCCATAACACGCTCGCTCGGTCGCTCGTTACCTCCTCGACGAATACGGTTGGGCTCTGTCTTTCGTTATCGTCAAACCCATACTGGACAGACCTCGTCGCGCTCCTTGAAGACGAGCTCAAGAGGCGTGGTTACCTCGTGCTGCTGGCCGAGACGCGCGAGGATGCCGATGCTGAGCTCGAGGTGGTCCAGAGCCTCTATCAGCGACGTGTAGACGGGTTTCTTGTCGCGCCTGTCGCCGGCTCCGACCGCAAAGCGCTTCGATGGCTGAATGAGCGCCGGATTCCGACGGTGCTGATTGATCGTATGCCATGCGAAATGTTTGACCAGGTCGGTCCTGAAAACGTCGCTGGAATGAAGACCCTCGTTGAGCATCTCGCCAGTCACGGTCACCAGCGTGTGGCCATGCTCGCCGCTTTGACAGGGGTAGCCACAACGATTGAGCGTGTCCGCGGGTTTCGCGATGCTGTGGATGCGCTTGGCTTGGACGACGATGCGTCGTTGGTGTGCGATGGCATCGATACGCGCGACAAGGCCTACGCTGCCGTGCGGGCACTGTTCACGCTAGATCGCCCACCAACCGGGCTGATCATAGGCGACAACCGAATGGCGCGAGGTGCTTTGGATGCGGTGCGCCATCTCGGTCTGCGGGTGCCGCACGATTTGGCGATTGCAGTCTTCGACGACTTTGAGTGGGCCGACATGGTCGAGCCTCCGCTGACCGCGATGCGGCAGCCGATAGACGAGCTCGCGCGCGTGGCGGTTGACCGGTTGATGGTGCGGATAGCCAATCCCAACGGCGAGCCTCACTCCAAGCGTGTGATGCCGGCACTTGTGCGGCGTGCCTCATGCGGGTGCACGTTCGTCCTTGCAGCATCCTAATCCGCTTAGTCTAGTCTAGACCGAACTCGCGGCCATTTCTGACCGCTGCCGGTAGCATCTAGCTACAACCCAACTAACAGCCGTTACTTCCTCCGCAAGCTGTTACGTCGGAGACCGCCAGGGACTTGGCCCGCATGGCGGTCTCACGCGTATTCAGAAGTTTCATGCAGCCGCGCGGCGGCTTTTGCCCGCCGTTCGATTTGGGCCTACTTCGGCGTCGAGCTTGCAAAGACGTTAACGATGACGGCGCATGCCAGGCGGGCGGTAATCCCGCTCGGATCGTACACAGGCGCCAGCTCGGCGATGTCAATCATCGCAGGATTGCACTGGCCGACGAGGCGGGCGGCAGCAAGCAACTCCCGTGAGGTGAACCCACCTGGGACGGGGGTCACGACACCCGGCGCGTAGGCCGGATCAACACCGTCGAGGTCAAAGGTGGCGTAGAGTTCACGGTCTTTGGCCCCGATCTCTTCTAAGGCCTGTTTAACTACCTCGGTCACGCCCCTCTCTTCGACGTCGTCCATGCCGAAGATGCGGATACCGTGCTCTTCGGCATACCGCGACCACGCAGCCGGGTTCGGTCCACCGCGAACACCGACAATGGCGATTCTCGAGCCGTCCATGCCGGCATCGATCGCGCGCGCGATCGGCGTTGACGCGACCGGATTGTCGCTGACGTCGGTGTCGAGATGTGCGTCGAACGAGATCAGTGCGCTCTTAGCGGGCTGGTGGACCTGCGCAAACCCGGCGAAGCCACCAATGGTAATAGAGTGATCGCCACCAATGAGCACGGGACGTGCCCCCTGCTCCAACAGCGCCTTGGTTGCCTGCGCAATCTGCGCTTGGGTCAAGTTAGGATTGGAGATCTCGATCCGCACGTCGCCGCAGTCGACGAGACCGCGATCGCGTACCAGATCCACGCCGAACCGAAAGTCCGGGCCGACGAACTGAGATGATGCATCGCGCACCGCTCGTGGCCCCCCGCTGGGACCCGGGCGATAGCCGTTGCCGCCGTCGAACGGAACGCCAAGGACGGCAATTGCTCCACGCGCGACACCTCCTTTTGCTACATCGACCAGCGGGCCGCTGAAGAACGTCGCCACTCCACCGTGGATAATGTCGCGCATGTGGATTCACTCCCCTTGATTTCATCGTGTCGGCCTGGATTCATAGAATCGCGTAGCCGCACCATCGGGCTAAAATTCGCCTACGAAAGCGCTTGCGTAAGCTGCCAGAAGCCACCACGGGTGTCAACCTGTTGGGGCGTCGTTGTGCCGCCAAGCGGTGCTGTGATCATTATCGACCAGTTGCTGCGCCAAGGTTTGCAGACGGTGACCGCCTTCGGTGTGCTCGCCGATGTTGGGAGCGGTTATCCGATGCTGCTCACCGAAATGACCATCCTGACTGCGCTGCGCACCGCCGCTACTTCCGCTGTCGCGGCCAAGTATCTGGCACCGGGCGACGCTCGCACCATGGCCATCATCGGCAATGGCGCCCAGTCGGAATTCCAGGCAATCGCCTTCAAGGCGCTGACCGGTATCGACCGGCTCAGGCTCTATGATATCGACCAGTCAGCCTCGCTGAAATGCGCGAAGAGCCTGGCTGGCATGGGATTCGATATCACCATATGCGGGACCGGGCAGGAAGCGGTTGAAGGTGCCGGCATCATCACGACCGTTACCGCCGACAAGCAGTGCGCCACCATTCTCACCGACAACATGGTCGGTTCTGGCGTCCACATCAACGCCGTCGGCGGTTGCCCCGGAATATGAAAAGGCCGGCTATACCCCGCCTTCCCTTTCAAGACAGCCTGGCTTCCCCAACAATTCGCGCGGGCTGCTGCATCCGCTGCTCAAGCCGCGCGGTCGAGCCCTGTGCTCGCCCACTCTGATCACGCGGCGTCAGACCACCCTGGACCTATCGCGTCCATCCGCTGTTGACAGAAGCCAGGGAAAAAAGAGTCAGCCAGCTTTGCTGAGGCTGCCAGCCGAGGACTTGCCGGTGCGGCGGTCCTGTTCGATTTCATAGTTGATCTTCTTCCTTTGTAACAATTGCAATGTGGGCAGGCCCTCAGGCCAGTCCCGATTCATAACCGAAACTTTGGCGGTAGGCGCAGCAAAAACGAGAAATTTGCAAGCCCCGGTTTGACCGGCGGCGGCAACTCCTCATGGACCGTCCAGCGTCCGCCGGTAGAGGCTCACAGCGACACGCTTTACGGCCCCGACGCGATACCCGAGACGGACGGGGCTAGAAGGGCAAGAGCTACCAGCCACGGCGACGAGAAGTTGATCGCTTGGGGCAAATGGCCTGGACGACGACGCTATCGGACGGTTCGGGCCTCGCCGGTTTAGATGGAAGCTGGCCGTCGGCCTTCCCCGCGGCAGGTCCACCCGGCCCAAGGGACAAATGACTTTTCGTGAGAGGTGGTCCTATGCAAAAGCCACACGTGCGCAGTAGATGTCCACCCGGCCGGAAAGGCCAAGAGCCTCTAGGGAATCGACATTGCCGCTGCTCCCGCCTTTGATCCGCCACCTCAAATCACCTGACCTGTTTGGCAGCCTTGACCGCCTGCAGGCGCTTGGCAAACCAGTCAGTGAGCGCACATTTGAGGTCCTCAACCCGTCGACGGGCGAAGTGCTGGCAGAGCTTCCCGACATGGGCGTCGAGGAGACGCGGGCTGCGATCGACAAAGCCTATAGTGCGCAGCCTGGATGGGCGGCATTGACGGCCCGTGAACGCAGCGACGTTCTGTGGCGCTGGCATCAGCTGATTATCGACCACGCCGATGACCTTGCCGCGATATTGACGGCGGAGATGGGTAAGCCCCTTGCCGAAGCAAAATCGGAAGTGTCGCATGCTGCAGCCTATCTGCAATGGTACGCCGAGGAGGCCAACCGCATCTATGGCGAGACCATCTCCGCGCCATCTTCGGACCGTCGCTTGCTGGTGATCAAGCAGCCGATCGGCGTCGTCGGCACGATTACGCCATGGAATTTCCCAGCGTCCATGGTGGCGCGCAAGATCTCGCCGGCCTTGGCGGCGGGCTGCACGATCGTGCTGAAACCCGCTGAACAGACGCCGCTCGTTGCCGGCGCAATGTTCGCCCTTGCGCATCAGGCTGGCTTTCCCGAAGGCGTGGTCAACCTGATCTACGCGTCTGACGGCGATGCCGTCGGGCGCGAACTCTGCACCAACCCCAGGGTCCGCAAGATCAGCTTCACCGGCTCGACCGAGGTTGGACGGCTGCTCATGCGCCGGTGCTCGGACCAGATCAAGAAGGTCAGCCTCGAGCTCGGCGGCAATGCGCCTTTCATCGTCTTTGACGATGCCGACGTCGATTCGGCGGTCGACGGTGCGATCCAGGCCAAGTTCCGCAACGCCGGCCAGACCTGCGTTTCCGCGAACCGCCTCTACGTCCAATCCGGCGTTCACGATGAATTTGTCGACAAATTCGTGGAGCGGGTTCGCCAGCTTCAGGTTGGTGACGGTTTTGATCCAGGTGTTGCCATCGGCCCGCTGATCGATAGGCAGGCGCTCACCAAGATCGAATCGCATATCGCCGATGCCGTCGCAAAAGGCGGCGTAGTTCGCTGCGGGGGCGAACGAATTGGCAAGGATGGCACATTTTTCCAACCGACGGTCCTGACGGAAGTCTCCAGCGAGATGACGATTGCGCAAGAGGAGACATTCGGACCTTTGGCCCCAACCATTCGCTTCGACGATGCGGATCAGGTCGTGCGTGACGCCAACGACACGATCTACGGCCTCGCCGCCTACTTCTATGCCTCGAACTTGCAGCGTGTCTGGCGTGTGGCCGAGGCCTTGGAATATGGCATGGTGGGCATCAACACTGGACGCATGTCATCGGAAGCGGCACCCTTCGGCGGGGTGAAGCAATCCGGCATCGGGAGGGAGGGTTCCCGCCACGGCCTCGAGGACTACCTTGAAATGAAATACCTCTGCATGGGCGGCATCTGAAGCATCCGCTTGCGAATTCGCGTATTGGCCGCGCAAGCGATCCTCGAATATATGAAGCAGGTCGCACCTCGATGGCGGCGGCTGCGGACCCGCTAAAACCGTCGCGTTCTTCACCTTGAGGTCAGCTTCGCGCCGACGCCGCCGTTATGCCGCAGTCAGGCAGACGGTCGCCTCGAGGTGAGCGCGGCCGTGCAAAGCGTCGGGATACCGAACCTGGACAAACGTTCACACCATCGTCTCAGCCCAACGGCTGTCCCGGCGATGGTCAGTCAGCAGTTCCTGCGCATCCCAGCGTCTTAATCGCTGCGCAGAATCCTTGCTTCAAGCGCAGCTGCCACGAAAGCTCTTCGAGCAGCCGCTGGATAAGCCTCACCGCGCAATACCTGCAGACAGGCATCCATCGCGGCCTTCCGTTTCACGGTCTGACGTTGAAGGTCACGTAACAAGATAGCGGCAGCATCATTGACCTCGAACACGATCCGCTCTGAGCTGTGTTGGCTAAGCCGAACAACGACTGGCCTTTCAAATCTGCTCAAGCCGGTCATCCCGCCGCTCCTGTGAGGCAAATAGCCTCGATCGCACCTTGGCCAGGCCGAACGGATCCGCTGGTCGCAGAACTGGCCCCTCGCGATCCATGTGCGGTATCTGATTCATGATGGGATTGCGCCGCTAATGTCGAGACCTGCTTCTGCTTTCGGCTATCCCTTAAAATCTCAACACAATACCCCCCTCGGCGTGCCCCGGTGCCAGATGCTTATACCTGCACTTTGCCACTGCCCGACTTGCAGGCAGCAAGCCATTGCATGGCGGAAATTGCATCTTCCAATATGGCTGCCCGTTTCGCAAAGCCGAAAAAGGCATTGCGCGCTACGCTTACCGGTTTTCGCCCGTCATATGCGTCATAGCAGGCTCGGAGCGCGGCTTCGTGGATCAGGTCCCGGCGATCTTCTGGCCAGTCATTGAGGAAGTCGACAGCGTCCGCAAGGCTGGCAATCTCCTGCACGATGTAGGTTGCACGCTTGACGAAAACCGGGCTGCTGGAAGCCTCAGGGTTCATTGGTTCCTCCCTACCTACTGAAACGACTGGTCCGCGTGAACAGGCGCTTCATCGACACCCGCCGACGATTGCAGAATGTGTTGTCAGAGCAATGACGGTTCAAGAGGAAGGCAGCGGCCTTGGTAGGCTAAACCTGCCGAGGCTCCAGAACCTCGCAATGAGGATGCGATGATCAGGCTTTGTCGGTCTGTGTTGTCCTGACAGTGTGTCGTCGTACGGGCGCGTCCGAGACCTCCGACTGACAGCCCCAGGCGCCACCTGAAAGCGTCGCCACGATCGGCAGCTCTGGCCGGCATACCGCGCCGCAGATCCATCAACAGCATGATCGGTCGCTTGTAATCGATTCCGAAAATGCGTTGGACGCGTCTGATGCGCTCGGGAACATGGAAGTATGGATAGGAGGGGCCACCATCTTCATTGCATCCTGAATCTCCTGCGGCTTCGCGATGGGCCCGGCCAAGGCGACTGCGTGGGTGAAATGATCGTCATGACGATCATGCTGACAGCAGGACAAAAGATCCGAAGCTTAGACCCAGGCGCCGAAGGTGAGCAGCTTTCGTCGTGGCTTGGACGGCGGCAAAGTCTCCGAAAACCTTTGGAGAATGCGTGGCGGCGGGTGGACGACGGCGTGCGCTCCGCCTAGAGGACATCAGCAACTCCCCTAAATCCGCGAGAGCACCATGAGGCAGCCGCAGCGACCCTTTGTCGTCGAGATCAAACAGAAGCGTGGGCTGGTGAAGCGGCCACTGTCCATCTGGGGCGGCATTGACCTGGCCGCCATCGCGAACGACGTCGCGGAAGCGAAGGCGGAAGCCGCGATCGCTGAAGCGCCGCCGCCGCCGCTTTTTACCGAAGATGTTCCTCCTCAGCCCATGCTCACCACCGGTGAAACAGTATCCGACGCCAAGGGCGTCATCGTGCCCGATGAATCGCTTCCCAAGCCCCCGACGGTTGAGGAAGCGCCGATGCCGGAAGCATCGAACGCACAGACTGAAGGCAGACGAACCCGCAAGTTAAAGCGGTGGGAGAAAGATGTGCCTTTGCCGCGAGGTCAACGATGGAAGCGGCGCCTACCTTGGGTGCTCCGCCAAAGCCGGGCCTAGCGGTAGGTCGACTGCTCCAGGATCGAAGCTGCCCTGTTGGACTACTCAGGAGAGACCTGCAGCGCATCCAGGTAACGAAGATGCTTGAACCGTACCGTAGAAGTAGCCGGTCAGCCGCTCTCGGATTTGGGCGCGAGAATGAAATCAAAGACGGGCTCAGGCAGTAGGTCGGGCGCCGACTCTCGCAAAACAGCCGGGAAAGTTGTGGCCGCCTCGGCTTCGACCGCGAGCGCGGCGGGTGTCATCCCGATTGCGACCTCAAAGAGCCTGCTCGGCAGAAGCGCCACCTGACCAAAGAGCGCTGCAGCCCTTGCGGCATGGCGCACGGCAGCGGCCCGCTTTCCCTCGCAGATCTTGAGCCCGGCCGCCGCCAACAGGATCAATGCCTTGAAGAACAGGCGATGCTTGGCGCTTTGTTTCGCGGCATGCCATAGAGGCTCCCAAGCCTCATGAGCTTCCCAGTAATAGCCGTGGTTGAAAAGGTCGATTCCCCGTCGGAACGCGTTTGAACTGAGTGATTCCTCGACCGTAACAACGGTCACCGGGTCGCTTTGGTAACTGTGACCCAAGGGGTCGCGAACCGGATGTGGATGTTTGCCAGGCAGGTATGCGTAGCCCGGGAAATTCTTTTCAGGCAGCAGGCGAGGACGTGACATAGGCCCCAAATTCATGAAAGCGTGTTGGTGGCAAATTCCAGATGAAGCAATCGCTTGCGCCAGAGTGCCAGCGGTAAAGAAATATCTTGCGCTGCCCCGACAAAATGCGCTCATGGGCCATACCTCCACGGGCACGTGCGCCGGGAGGGCACCTCTAACGCGACCGATAGACCGAGGAAGGGCTCAACCCAATGAGCAGGGTGGCGCGCGAAGATGCGAGTCCGGCTTCGTCGGCGACATTTGCGCCGCTTGAGAATGCGACCTTTCGTTCGATCTGGCTTGCCACCCAGGTTGCCAGCCTTGGCTGGCTGATTCAAACCGTTGCCATCAGTTGGCTGATGGCGACCATTTCGACGTCGGACGTGATGGTCGCCTTGGTGCAGGCTTCCACCACACTGCCCGTATTCGTCCTGTCGATCTTCGCCGGGGCCCTGGCTGACAACTATAGCCGCCGCAATCTCATGTTCGCCGGCTGGTGCGCGATAGCGTTATCCTCGGCGATGCTGACTGTTCTTGCGGCGCTGGGGATTTTCAATCCATGGATGGTTCTCGCCTTCAGCTGTTTGGCCGGAGCGGGCGCTGCTTTCACCGATCCTGCTTGGCACGCGTCGGTGGGCGATATCTTGCGAAAACGCGAAGTCCCAGCCGCGGTCACGCTCATCTCGGTTGGATACAACGCCATTCGAAGCGTCGGCCCGGCGCTCGGTGGCATCGTGGTTGCCTCCTTTGGACCACTGACGGCTTTCGCTGTGGCGACACTGACCTATGTAGCGCTGCTGTGGACCATAGGGCGCCGCAAATGGGATGTTCGCGCTTCACCTCTCCCGCGCGAGCCATTGACCACTGCCATCCATGACGGGGCGCGCTTCACGGCCCTGTCGGCGGAGATCAAGGCGGCAATCGCGCGTGGAGCACTTTTTGGCCTGACCAGCATTTCCATACTCGCGCTCCTGCCTCTCGTCGCCCGTGATCAACTAGGCGGAGGACCAATCGTTTATGGTGTCCTGATGGCCGGCTTCGGGACGGGCGCCTTGTGCGTCGGCATTTGCAACAATGTCTTGAGGCGGTCGCTGTCCCAGGAGCGGCTGACAACACTGGCATGCATTGCCTGTGCGGCGTGCTGTCTATCTCTTGCTCTCACTACTTCAGTGGCGGTGGCGGCTATTGCGCTGGCGCTCGGCGGCGCGGGCTGGGTCGTCACCTGGACGGGGCTCGACGTGAGTGTCCAATTGGCAAGCCCAAGGTGGGTCGTCGGTCGCACGCTCTCGATCCACTATGCCCTCTCGTCTGGCGGTATCGCGGCCGGCAGCTGGCTGTGGGGCTCAGTGGCTGAGACCTATTCGCTTACCTTGTCCCTCGAGGTTTCCGCTGGAGCGCTGGTAATGGTCGCGGCCACCGGCTTCCTGATGCCTATCCGTCAATGGCAGGACTCTGATCAGGATCCTTTTGGCTTCGAAACGCCACAGCTCGCTCTCGACCTGAAGCCGAGAAGCGGGCCGATCGTCGTCAAGATCGAGTACTCAATACCGGAGGCAAACGTCGAAGCTTTCCTGGACCGGATGCAGGAACGACGGCGAGTGCAAAGCCGCGTCGGTGCTCGGCACTGGAACCTCCAGCGCGATCTTCAGGATCCTTTGCTTTGGACAGAAACCTTCCGCACGCCGACCTGGATGGACTATCTGCGCCTGAACCATCGCCTGACGGCGGCGGACAAAGCGCTGGACCAACATCTGCTCGAATTGAACATGGCAAATCCGCCTCGTACCAAGCTTTCGATTGAACGACCGACTGGGGCAACCCGCAAGCGGGATCAATCTACGCGATTTTTCTTCCGGCTGTGATCGCAGGCTCTGGGTTGGTAGGGCTTGAGGAGGAGGCGAAATGAGCGGCTTGGTGAGATTTGAGAGGCAAGTCGTGGTCCAGATTGGCCGCCACAGCCCAGAACGTGCCGTATTCGATGTCAATGATGCGGCCGCCATCTTGCTGCAGGTTTCTGGTCGTCAGACGGAGAAGCGCAGGGCAGCGATGGACGCCTGTTTGAAGGCACTACGGGGTAAGGCTCATCCACCCGCCGCCCGAAGGGCCTTCGTCGCGGCCGCGCGCGAAGCAAATATCCTACGCGGCGATTAAAGGTCAAAAATCGTATCGTTCATCAGTTCCTCCATTAGCTGAACGAGCGTTTAAGACGTCGAGCCCGCGTCGCCCGACGCTGACCGAAGCGGCGAGAAAATATGTAAAGAGCCGCTTTGGCTGACAAGAATGCACCGGTCTACGTCTTCAGCAACGCCCGCAAGCAGCGTAAAGTCTTCGCCCGAAATCAGGTGGTATCCGATCTCCAGGGTGAACGCGCCGCTGGCCGCCGGGCCTCAGGCTCTGCTGATCAAGGGCGGCCACGCATCGGGACCTCGATCGACCGACATTCTGTTACTCCGCGATCAACAACCGATCCGCTTCGACACGCCGCGCCTCGCCGCATTGATGCGCGGGACGGGTTGTATGCTGGCCGGCGCGATTGCGGCGCACTTGGCGCACTCGCGGCCCCTTGAAGACAGCGTGCGCGAAGGCAAGCTGTTTGTGTTCGAGAAGCTCTTGAAGCATGCAGTCACATGACAGCGAGTGACGATCGGAAGAGTTGGACTAGCGACGACGCTTCTCCAACGAAAGCGAATTAAAGCGCTTTGCAAGAACTGGAAGGGCTGCAGTTTTCTTTTTTCGCGGTCCACTGAAAAGTCTTCAGCCTAAACATGACTATTGTGGTTCGCCTGTCGTATTTCCGAACGCCATTGCACGGTAAAGTGACTGAACCTCGTCGCTTGCATGGCACGGAAGGCCAGGAGGCCATCGTACAAGCTGAGGCACCACAAGATGGCGTAGACCGTCACGCTCTTCAAAAAAGAATATTCGGGGGATCGTCATCATTGATCCGGCTGCCGGGAGGCTCGGGCAGCTGAAAGAGGGCGATGGCTATGATATGGTCAAGGACGGGATGGCAAGATTTGCGTCAGGCACCTGCACGGATCACTTCTCAAAAATGGCAGGCCGGTCCCGGCATCGAGACGCCGTCGCGAGATTTTCGAGGTGGCGGTAGCTTCGCTGTCTGTTGTCCGCAGGGCGAAGTCCGTAGCAGATGAGTGTGCGCTAAAAGGCATAGCCGCTTCCGCAAAGCGGAGGCGGCTACAAAAGCGCAATCGATGCGAATTTCGTGACGATCACCGTCGTGTCCTTCAGCAGGATTTTGCGGAATGCCGCCTTTCCGCGCGTGCTGCGGCTCAGACTGCTCGTCGGTAAGTCCAGAGCTGTGCGGGCGGGATGTTGCGGACGACGAATTCATAGTGAGACACGACGTAGCGGTCGGGCATTTTGATCACCGGCGACAAAGGTCCGTAGGTGATTTGGATCACGGGCCTCCCGCGAGGAATTCGGGCGAGCAAATCCTCGAGCAACGCAATGCGCTGTTCCATTGGAAAGCTCAACAACGGCACCGCACTTATCACACAGTCGAATTGCTCCCCGCTCCGATCGGCCAGCACTTCCCCCAGCGCGAACGCATCGCCCAATCGAAAATCCACGCCCGGAAGGGCTCGCGTCAGGCGCTGATAGAAATCCTTGGAATATTCGACCGAAATCAGCTGATGCGGCTTGATGCCTCTTTGCAGGATTGCCCTGGTGATGACGCCAGTTCCCGCGCCAAGTTCAAGAACCGGCAATCCGGATGCCGGGTTAATCACGCTTGCCATACGACGCGCGGCATGAACGGACGTTGGCATAAGCGCACCCACTCGTTTCTTGTCCTTCTGCCAGCCCTTGAAGAATTGCACTTCTTCTTCGAACTTCCTGCCGAGGCGCTCCTTCAATCGAAAGACCATATCCACTCCCTGCTACGGCTATTTGTCTGGGTCATTCTGCCGAGGCGCCTTTGTACAAGCCTTGCGGCATTTTCAATCATGCGGCATTGGCTGCCGCGAGCAACTCGCCTTTGCGCTGCCCGGGAAGAACTCCGACGTTATCGATAAGCCGCGTCCCGCCGAGCCAGGCGGCGACGATCAGGCGGGCCGGTCGATCCGCGGCGGAAAGCGGCGACAGGTCATGGTCTGCTCGTAGCTCGAGATACTCGACCTCGTCGTAACCGGCAGCGAGGATCGCTTGCCTGGCCTCGGCAAGCACAAGCTCCGCCGGCGCTCCCGCCGACAATCGCCCGGCCGAGGTGGAGAGGACTTCGGCGAGCCTTGGCGCTGCCAAGCGCTGTTCGGCCGAGAGCCTGACATTGCGCGACGACATCGCCAGGCCGTCGGCTTCACGTACCGTTGGACATGCTACAATCCCGATCGGAATCTCGAGATCGCGGACGAGCCGGCGAACCACGTGCAGTTGCTGGAAATCCTTCTCGCCGAAAAAGGCGAGATCAGCACGCGTCTGGATAAAGAGCTTGGCGACGACGGTTGCCACGCCGTCGAAATGGCCGGGACGGAACGCGCCGCACAGGCCCCTGCTCACCCCACTCACCGAGATCGTAGTGGCGAAACCTTCCGGATACACGTCCGCTGCATTTGGCGCGTAGAGCAGATGAGCGCCGAGCGGCGCAAGCTTGGCGGCATCGTCATGCTCAGTGCGCGGATAGGCCGCGAGATCGGCCGCGCTGTTAAACTGTTTCGGGTTGACGAAGAGCGTCACGATAACCCGGTCGGCCTTGGCGAGCGCGGTTCGCACCAAGCTCAGATGGCCTTCATGCAAGGCACCCATAGTCGGCACGACAGCGACCTTCAGGCCATTCTGACGCCATCCGGCCACAGCCATGCGCAACTCGGCGACGGTTCGTGCGATCGGAATGGTCATCCGGCTTCTTCTCCATTCACGGACCTTGGCGCATCGCCGAAGACATGGTCGGATCCCGGAAAGCGGCGGTCGCGCACTTCCTGCGCATAGGCCGCAATCGCCTCCCCGGCGATCTCACCGAGTTCGGCATAGCGCTTGACGAATTTGGGCCGGAAGTCGCCGAAGGTGCCCAACATGTCGTCGACGACGAGAATCTGTCCGTCACAGGCTGCCGAGGCGCCGATACCGATCGTCGGGATCGCCACCTCTGCGGTGATCCGGCGGGCGAGCGCCTCGGGGACCTTCTCCAGCACCACCGCGAATGCCCCCGCTTCGCTCACGGCACGCGCGTCGGCCCCGACGCGCTCCGCATCACCGCATCTGCCTTGCACGCGGTAGCCGCCGAAGATATTGACCGCCTGTGGCGTCAAGCCGACATGGCCCATGACCGGCACGCCGCGTGTGGCCAAGAAGCGGATCGTCTCCGCCATTGCTTCGCCACCTTCGAGCTTGACCGCCGCGCAGCCGGTTTCCGCCATGATACGTGCAGCATTGCGGAAGGCCTGCTCGGGGCTTTCCTCGTAGGAGCCGAACGGCATGTCGACGACCAGCAGCGCCTGCTCCAGGCCACGGCGCACGGCCTGGCCGTGCGTGACCATCATCTCAAGCGTCACGCCCAGCGTCGACGGCAAGCCGTGGAGCACCATGCCGACGCTGTCGCCGACGAGAACAATGTCACAATGCCGATCAACGAGTTTTGCGATCGGCGTGGTATAGGCCGTCAGGCAGACGAGCGGCGTTCCGCCCTTCCGCGAACGAATATCCGGCGGTGTGATCGCCCTGGTGTTAGCAACCGCACTCAACAAGGGCTCCTTCCCCAACGTTACCAACCATGGGTGCCGCGTTTGGCACATTTTTGTGCAGGTGCGAAGAGTTAAATTCGCGATGCGCGTGGTGTTGACGGGCCACAGTCATCGTCAGAATCAATCAAATCGGTTCAGCTGCTTCAGCAGCGCACCTGCCAACCAGCCTAGGGATCATGGCCATCAGGCAAAGCCAACCAGGAAGGCAGATCGGGAGGCAAGGCGAACGACGTCAAAGCGGTCCTGATCGCCGTCGTGGTCGCCCTGACGAATGGTGAGCCAGGCATGCTTACCATCGGGCAGGCTAATGCTTTGCCATACAAGCGCGCTGGAGCCTGAGGGACTCATTGCTCAGTGCCCGATAAAGCGCTGCAGACGCAGGATCCAGCGCGTTGGCTGCGGTCGGCAGGCAGAGGGACGACCGACGAGCGGACGTTCATCGAATGGCGAGTCATTTTGACGACGCCAAAGGCGACGATTGGGGCCCCATCGGTTCGAACCCGTGGCAGCAGACCCATATTCGAGACTGCCTTTTTATGCGACTATCGAAGCACAAACATAGGACTGAAAACGTCTTTGCTCTCCGATCCAGACGTCAGCCTCGCGCCGAGGGACGGCGATCAGAATCGCGGCGTTGAAGGTCTTGATTGGGGCCGTGTATGGACGGCTCTCCGTTGGCAAGGGGTTCTATTTGAGCGCTCTGCAGTTGCTGGTTGGTGCGGCCATGTATCCGACCTGTAGGTGCGGCGCTTCATATATGCTGCTGGCCATAATGCCATTCGCGCGGCTCAGGTCCCGATCGAAAGCTCGCACTCGAAGGTGCACGGCCCAATTGGGTTCTCCTGATCCGGCGGTATCAACCGGCTTTTTGCATTAGCTCACCCCAAGACCCGCCCACGGGTCAGCTTCCTGCGGGGGACATGGCGTTCGCGCGTCCCGCTTTTGAAGTACCGCTCCATTGCGAGACGCCCAACGCTCCAGGCCCTCAAGGACTCGCAGAAAGCGCTACGCACCGGCGAACTCGTGGATCGTGAAAGCCGCCAGGTCATCCGCAAAGCGATCGGTGGCTATCACGAGCTCGACGACGATCAGGCATGGCTTGAGCTCGGCCACGTTGACAAGCAACTGCGGCAGTTGCGCACCCAGCTTGAGCGAGGCCTCAGAGACAAGATCATCCAACGGGTCGACGGCTACCTCGACATCCAGGACGGAGCGCTTGCCCGCTATCTCGAGGAGCTTCGCCAGCAATGCGTCGATGACCTCAGCGGATAAGGTTCAACAGCACCTGCTGGACCTCGATCCTAATGCAATAGAAGCCAAGGAGGGCGCCGGAAGACGTGCTGCGGCTTTCAACCTCCCCCATTGAACATGACATGGTTGCAGTGGCAGTAGCCGACACCGGCGCCGGTTTAGCGCCGGAGGGACGTGACCGCCTGTTCCCACCCTTCGTGACCACCAAAGCCACCGGCATGGAGATTGGTCTGTCGATCTGTCGGCGAATGGTCGAGTCGAGGGGGCAGTTGTGGGCCGAGCACAACGCAGGAGGCGGGACAGCAACGCTGCAAAAAGCCGCGCCCGCTTGATTAGCATCAAGGACGGGCTGGAGAAGCTAATCTATTCTTGTGGGCTGCTTGGCGCATGATGCGCCATTTCGAACCGCTGCAAGGGTATCTGCATGAGTAATATCAATCGGAACATGATTGCCGTTGTGGACGATGACGAGGACGCTCAGAAGGCGCTCAACTTTCTTCTCGATGCGCTCGGGTGGTCTGCGGAAGGCTTCTCTTCAGGCGCGGACCTCCTCAACGCTGAGCTGGAGAATTTTGACCATATTATCCTAGATCAGCATATGCCCAGGATGACCGGCTTGCAGCTAATGAGCATCCTCCGCTCGTCGCAAATCAATACTCCGGTCATGTTGATGAGCGGCAATCTGACCGACGAGGTGGTCGCGGCGGCCGAAGCCCTTGGCGCCAAAGTCACCGAGAAGCCACTGAGTCTGGAGGTCCTTGCCGCGTTCCTTGACAAGGAAGAAATGTAAGTTGCGCTAGCGAAAAGTACGGCCCCCCTGGCAAGGGCAAGCAGCCGAGCGGATCGAGGCGGCCGGCGAGAAGGAGAACGAGCAAGGCTGCTCCCACGGAACGTCTGGCAAAGACTGTCAAGCGTCGGGCCAACCGGGTGCACTGCCGTCGCATCTTCCTCGTGTCGAGATGGTCGTCGACATCGAGGACCATGCCTGCCCGTGCTGCCAGAATGGCCTGCATCGGATCGATGAGGACGGGAGCGAGCGGCTCGACATCGTGCCGGCGCAGTTGCGTGTGATCGTCGTGCGCCGGCCCAAATATGCCTCGCCTGCGAGGATGCGGTGGTTCAGGCTCCGGCGCCGGCCCGGCTGATCGAAGGTGGTCTTCCGACCGAAGCGACGGTCGCCCAGGTGCTGGTCTCCAAAGCGCATCATCCGTGACGGTGAAGCAAGTGGCCGAGCCGGCGACATCGCTAAAGCCTACACCGTACTTGGGTATTCCGATGCCGTTAGCCCGTTCATCAACCTTTGGGACGAGTTCTGGGACCGGAAGCCCGTCGATGGATGGCTGGCATCGGTCTATCAAGGTAGCCATGCAGCCTTGAGTTAAACAGTTGGGCGCGCCACTGGTACCGCGCATATCTCGATGCTCCCGACCCGGCCGCGGCCTTCGCAGCCTTTGAGCTGCTTCTGTCATGCCTCGATGGTCGGGCATCTCTTTGGATCAAAATAAGATCTTAATTGGAGCCCGGTGAACTATGTCTGAAAGCTCACTGGGATTCCAACGTGCATGAACTAAACGACGTCATAAAAAAATCGCGAGCCAAGCTGAAGAAGACTCTATTTCACACCGCCATCATGGAGCAAACTCAGCACCCGTGGCTATAGCCGTACGGCCTGTCCGCCAGACTAGGCTGTCGATCGACGGTCTGCGTGGGCTCAAGTGTGGGAGGTTCACCAAATCTCAGAGCGCTTGCGCGCCTTCGTTAAGCCCGCGAGTTAGTCACTACCGTAGTAGGGCTCATGCTCCATCTCGCGCTCTTGCCGATCCTCGTAGATATAGTCCAAACCGCCGGCTTCAATTTCAGCGCTACCCGTAAGCGCTAGATCGCACGTCGGGCAGCGGAACTCTTCGCCGACGAATTCGCGGTCAACGATCTCCCAGATGGCTTCCTCATCGCGCTCTTCGCTGATGTCTTCACCTGTTTTCTCGCCGGTTATGAAGGCGCGGCAGTTGCAGGCCGGGCAGATCTCCGTCCAAATTGCGTGTTTCAGAAATTCGCGGACACCCATTCCGCTAATTCGCGGACAGCGATTTCAGTAATTACGGGACAGTGATTCCGCTAGTTCCCGGACAGTTTTCGGTGCGGATGTAACGGTCGGTTCTCGGGAGCGCCGTTCTGGCATTTTGCCCTCTCATCATCGGGTTGAGAGGGGCCATGCCAAGACGGAAGCAAGCGAGACGAACGACAGTGAAAGACCTACGATCAATCCTGCGCCTGACGCATGAGCAGGGCCTCTCGGTGCGTGCGGTGTCGGAACGGCTGAAGATCAGCAAGACTTCGGTTTCGACCTATCTGTTGCGGGCCCGTGAGGCTGGCATCTCGGACTGGCCGCTGCCGCCGGGCTATGACAATGACGCATTGCTTGAGCGGCTTCTGTTTCGCCGGGTTGGCCGTCCGCCGCAGGATCTGGACGAGCCCGATTGGGCGATGATCTCGCGCGAGCTGAAGCGCAAGGGCGTGACGCTGACGTTGTTGTGGCAGGAATACCGCGCGGCGCACCCCGATGGTTATGGCTACACATGGTTTTGCGACCGGTTCGGCGCTTTCCAGCGCCGGTCGAGCGCGACGTTCCGCAACCGCCACGAAGCGGGCGCGGTGATGCAGACCGACTATGCGGGCCACACCGTGCCCGTCGTTGATCCCGATACTGGCGTCATCTGCCAGGCTCAGATCTTCGTTGCGGTGCTGGGCGCGTCGTCCTTCACCTTCGCCCATGCCAGCTTCAGCCAGAAGCTGCCGGATTGGATCGAGGGCCAGTGCCGGGCACTCACCTTCTTCGGCGGGGTAACTAAGGCGATCGTCTGCGACAATCTGAAGGCCGGCGTCGCCAAGGCGCTGTGGTTCGAGCCGACGCTCAACCAGACCTTCGCCGCCATGGCCGAACATTACGACACGACGATCCTGCCGACCCGCAGCCGCAAGCCGCGCGACAAGGGCAAGGTGGAGGGCGCGGTGCTGATCGTCGAGCGCTGGGTCCTGGCCCGGCTGCGCAACCGGCGCTTCTTCAGTCTCGGCGATCTCAACGCCGCAATCGTGGTGTTGCTGGAGGATCTGAACAATCGCCCCATGCGCCATGTCGGCAAAAGCCGCCGGGAGCTGTTCGAGGAGATCGAACGAACGGCCCTGTCGCCATTGCCGCCGGCGCCGTTCGAATATGCGGAGTGGAAATCGGCGAAGGTGCATCCCGATTACCATGTCGAGATCGACAGGACCTTCTACTCGGTGCCGCACGCGCTGATCGGGCGGCGCGTGGATGTGCGTCTCACCCACCGCGTGGTCGAGCTCTTCCATGATCACAAGCGCGTCGCCAGCCATGTCCGCCGCTCGCAGCGCTGCGGCCATGTCACCGTCAACGAGCACATGCCCAAGGCGCACCAGCGCTATGCCAACACGACGCCGGCGAACCTGATCCGGCAGGCAGCCGGGATCGGCGCCAACACCGCCATCCTGGTCGAGCGGATGATGCGCGACCGGCCCCATCCCGAGCAGGGATACCGCTCCGCGTTTGGCATCCTCTCGCTGGCCCGTCGCTACGAGCGGGATCGGCTCGAGGCAGCCTGCGCGCGGGCACTGACCATCAATGCGATCACCTACTCCTCCGTCAACGCCATCCTCAAATCCGGCCTCGACCGCGTGCCGCCCGCGGCCGAGCCGGTCAAGCCCACGCCATCGCACACCAACATCCGCGGCGGCTCCTATTATCAATGAAGGAAAGGAAACCAACCATGCTGACACATCCAACCCTCGACCAGATGCAGGCTCTCGGCCTTGGCGGAATGGCCGCCGCCTATCGGGACCTGGCCGACCAGAGCAACGCCGACGATCTCGGTCGCGAAGAGTGGCTTGGCCTGATGCTCGATCGTGAAGCCGCCATGCGTGCCGACAAGCGTCTGACCAACCGTCTCGCCGTTGCCAGACTACGCTTTGTCGACGCCTGCATCGAGAACATCGACTTCGCCGCGCATCGCGGGCTCGACCGGCGCAATACGCTGTCGCTGGCCCACGGCGCCTGGCTGAAGGCGCATGAAAACCTCATCATCACCGGGCAGACCGGCACCGGAAAGACCTGGCTGGCCTGCGCCTTCGGACGTCAGGCCGCCCGGCTCGACCATTCCGTGCTCTACCTGCGCATGCCGCGCCTGTTCGAAGATCTCGCCCTGGCGCGTCTCGACGGCCGCTTTCCCCGTCTCATCGACAAACTGGCTCGGGTGCAACTGCTCATCCTCGACGACTGGGGCACCCACAGCCTGACCGACCAGCAGCGTCTCGATCTGCTGGAAATCTTCGAGGAACGCTATCGCCGGAAATCGACGCTGATCACCGCGCAACTGCCAATCGCCCAGTGGCACGCCATGATCGGCGAGCCGACAATCGCCGACGCCATTCTCGACCGGATCATCCACAACGCCCATCGCGTCACCCTCGAAGGCGACAGCATGAGAAAGCAAAAAACACCGCCGCTCTTGACCGGCGCCGAAAACGGCGAAATCAATCGCAAATGAGCTCAACCAGGCAACCGAGGACCGACCCCATCCTGCTGTCCGCGACTTAGTGAAACTGCTGTCCGCGATTTAGCGGAACGACTGTCCCGTTTTTGCGAAATGCGCATCCAAATCTCGTCATAGTCCCCCTCAAAGAGGTCCCTTTGATGCTGTGGCTGCCGCAATAGGGCCTCAGCCGCCAAGCGCTCCCGCTCCGCTTTCTTCAATGCCTTGAACTGTTCCTTGGCGGCCTCGACGCGAAGCTTGACTGCCGAATCAAGGGCTTGGGCAGCTTCATCAAGCAACTGACGCGGAGCCTTTGCATCGGCCGCCCCCAGCCATTGTTCCAGCGAGATCCCATCTGGTTAAGGATCGTGTCGCAAGCATGCCAATAGCGCGCCTCCCAGGCGTCAAGACGCATGGTACGAAATGGGAGGTCGGCTGAGTGGAGCTCCGTGTTACGACGCTCCGCGATGTCCTGGCAGAATTTTTGGATGGTCTTGTCGAACCTCGGAACGAGGTGCGCATTCGCCTGCTCACACGCAGGCTCGCAAGAGCTTGATATCAAAACATCCTTTTTGATTCAGATGGGGTGATTGGGGTCTCGGCCGAGCCAGATGATGGCGGCTGCTCCTGTCGAAATGTGAAAACGTGGTCGATGTGAGTCGCCACAAACATTTGGAAGGAGCAGCCATGAAGTACTTTGCCGGACTGGACGTGTCTTTGGAAGAGACCTCTATTTGCATTGTCGACGAGACTGGCCGGATCGTGAAGGAGGCGAGAGCGTTGAGCGATCCGCAGGCGTTGTGTGAAGCGCTGAAGGGGACCGGCTTGCCGCTTGAGCGGATCGGCCTGGAAGCGTGCTCGCTGACGGCCTGGCTTCACGATGGATTGCACGCCGAAGGCTTGCCGGCGATCTGCATCGAGACGCGGCAGGCCAATGCGGCGATGAAGACCATGCCCAACAAGACCGATCGCAATGACGCCCGCGCGCTGGCGCAGATCATGCGCACCGGCTGGTATCAGCAGGTGCACGTCAAGAGCCGGCAGTGCCGGCTTTGGCGCTCGCTGCTGGTTGCCCGCCGCACGGTGCTGAACGAGATGCGTTCGATCGAGAACGTGGTGCGGGCGATGCTGCGCGAGGCCGGCGTCAAACTGGGCTTGCCGTCGCGCAGCGCTTTTGCCGGCCGCGTGCGGGAACTGGCCGGCGCCGACGCCCAGATGATGGCGATGGTCGAGCCGCTGCTTGCGATCCTCGCCGTCATGCTGGGAGAGTTCGCCCGCCTGACCAAGCAGGTTCTCGATATCGTGCGCAAGGAGGAAGTCTGCCGGCGGCTGATGAGCGCGCCGGGCGTCGGGCCGATCACCGCGCTTGCCTTCCGCGCCACGATCGACCGGCCGGAGCGGTTCGGCTCGTCGCGGGCGGTAGGGGCGCATCTGGGGCTGACGCCGGCGCGCTACCAGTCCGGCGAGACCGACATCCAGGGAAGGGTCAGCCGCTGCGGCGATGAACTCGCCCGCACCGCCCTCTACGAGGCAGCGCATTCGCTGCTCGTGCGATCGAAGAAGTGGTCGAGCCTCAGGGCCTGGGGCATGACCATCGCCAGGCGCCGGGGCATGGCGCGGGCGCGGGTGGCGGTGGCCCGCAAGCTGGCGGTCATCCTGCATCGCATGTGGGCCGAGGCAACCGAATTCCGCTTTGGAAAGGAGCCTGCCGCGGTGGCGGCGTGAACCGAGGCCAATCAAAGGAACACGCAACACGAACAAAGCCTTCGCCCGAAAGGGCGATGCCCGGATCGTTCCGTGGGGACGATGGGCGAGGCGATCTCGTTGAGAGTCCCGAACCTGCCGGCCAAAACTCGGCAAAGTCGTGAAACAGATTGAGACGCCTCGCTCTCCTGACCCCATCATGCGGCGGCCAGAGCGCCGACCGCGAAGAGAAGCGAGTGACCCACGGAACGGTCCAGAAAAAAGTGCAGGAGCATCTTGACCTCAACGACCCCAATCAGAGAAGGCTCTCAATCGCAATCGTCAAATAGAGTCCCACAGACTTTCCCTATTCCTTGTAGGGAGGAATCTACCATGGCCGCGACTAATTTGTTCGACGAGCGCCGCCGCGCGGTAATGATTGCGGCTGCAAAACGATGGAAAGCGCAGCCGCCAACGCCTGCGACGACGCAAGTGACGCCATCGGAACAGGCGCGCTACGACGCTCGCCGTTCGAGCTTTGATCAGGCGAGCGAACTGAAGGCACAAGGCCGTCTGCCAGTGTTCGTCGAGCGGAAGATGGGCCCTACCCTTGACTGGACCTGCGGTTTTGGAGACCGAATATCCTTTTCACAACCCATTGCTTACAAAGCGAGATTTGCCACTTTTGTAATTGATGTGCAAGGATTTGTGTAACGCCTAACGACCATTTCTGGGCTTTCCAGTCATCATACGTCTCGTGATCAAGCCGCGCATGGTCCCAGCGAGACGGACGGCTTCAGCCGCCAGTCGCCCCTGTTGGGATGGGCACTAACTCGGCAGCGCCAACATGACTTCGTCGGCCTCAAACCAACCGCTAGCCAGCACGTGTTCCCGCACCGCGCCCGGGTTATCGGTGTAAGCCACCAACGCCAGGCTCCTTTTCGCGCGACTGCAAGTGACGTAAAAAAGGCGTCGTGTCCGTTCGATGGAATTGTCTCTTCCCTCTTGCTGGCTCTTCAAATCGCCCGCCGTCGGGGCCTTTGCACCCAGCAGCTTTTCATAGCCAAACATGAAGCCACGCGCTTCGCTGTCGTCCATCAGAACCATGACGCGATCGAATTCGAGCCCTTTCACGCCTTGGTGGGTGTCGTAAGACGCTTCATGTGCAACATAGGCGGCGTACGGTGCGATCATCGAAAATGGACACTCAAGAAACTCGAGCAGCGCCGCCATATCTTCGCTGGGTGGGTCGGCCTTCTCATCTTCCACCTTCACATTCTCCGTCGAGGTCATTCGCACCGCGAGCACTGCTTTGAGCCTTTCGGGTATGTCAAAGAGTTTCGTCTCGGCTATGCTCTCCAGCACTTGGCCGCAGGATGGCTCGCCGGCCTCCCATAACCCCATAAGATTTTTGATTGCCGTCTGAGCTGCAGCCAACTGGTCCGCCGGTTTTTGCGAAGCCTTTAAGCTATCCTTGCTGAGCAAAGGCGACAGTTCCCGTAAGACTCTGGTGGCTGCAAACTTGTCTCTCTTTTTTTGAGCAGTGACCAACGGCAGCACGCAGTGTGTGAAGAGGCGGGCGGGACCGAAAGTGCCATCCAGGAAACTGGTGCGAAATTCGTCGACGGATGCCAAGGCCTCAAACATCCGTTCGAAACCCATCCGGCGCGCTGCCATATGGTGTTCGAGCGTCAGGATTTTGCAATCATCAATTCTTTTCCAAAGTGGATCGCTGGTGATCTCCGCCATGTATTCCCGGATTTTCTGCTCTAGCGCGGGTTTGTTGTCGGTGCCTGTGGGGAATACGAAGAGGCGAGCCCACCCCTCGATCGCGTCGTCCCGTGGCTCTTGGGTATGTACGTCCGCTGACGAGCGGATCTGGTTGATCAAACGAACGACACGCTTTGGACTGCGATGATTGAGTTTTTTTGCCGGGACTGCCCAGCCTGTGGGGATTTCATCCTCGATCCGGTCTTTTCCGTCAGCGTAGATGCGCTGCATCGTGTCACCGATCAAACCAAGGCTGAAACGGTCTTTGTGTGCCTGCTGAACGCTGAGTAGTGCATCCACGAGGGCGCCGTGGGTGTCTTGGCTTTCGTCGATGAAAAGGAACGGGAACTTTTCGACAAGAAGCCGTTGCATCAGTGGCTTGGTCTGCAGGAACGACGAGAAAATCTTGATCACTTCGCTGTGGTTCAGCGCATTTCGTTCTCGATTGTCACCGTTGGGGTTGTAGGTGAATGTTTTGATCTGATCCAAACGATCAAGACGATGTCCCTTGGACTCGATCTGCGCGAGGCGGGATATGGACGCCTTTGTGCCAGGCCGGCCTTTAACCTCCTCTTCCTGAAGTTCAAGGATTTGGCGCCGGAGCGCGTCGCGCAGCCATGTTCGTATATCGGTGTTGAGGCCTTGGATCTGCTGCCAGGCAAAACTGTGGATGGTCCGGACAACCAAAAGAGGATCATATTCCGTTCGCCGGATGATCTCGTCACAGGCAGCGTTCGTGTATGTGATGACCGCGACCTGGCGGCCACGCAGGCGAAGCTTTTCGCGAAACTTTTCGCGAATGTGTTGGAGCGCTTTCACCAGCGTCCGGGTTTTGCCGGAACCAGCCCCGGCAAACAGAAAAAAGCTCTTAGGATCGTCCAGCCGAAGGGCATCGGCAATCGTCCCATCAACATGATCGTCCATGCTCATGTTGGAGTTAGATTGTACCAGCTCTGTCATGCCGCCAGTCCGGCTAGTTCATTCACCGCTGCTGGAAGGGGATTTTCGATCACTTTCACGATGCCGAGTTCAAGCTGCTTGTGTTCAAGCTGTTTGGCCAGCCATAGAAGCCCAACACGGATGTAAGGTGGTGGAGCGAGGGCGATTGGGTTTTCAATCTCAAGCAGGTCTAATGCGAACTCCGCCTTGTTCCCTCCCTTCAAATGCTCTTTCAGGGCTACCGCCAATGCAGCACTATCTGCACTTTCGGTGATGGCTGTGCGGAATTTTGCAATGAGACCTGTGCCATTGAGGCCTGCGAAGAGGGGCAAGTTCGCATAGACGATCGAATCTTCAAGCGTGTAGGCCAGCGCTTCTGCCGCTGTGCCTTTGAAGGTGATTTGCACCGGACTTTGGTAGGCCACGCAAATCGCGAAGCGCTCATCGGCATATGTCAGAATCTTGTCCACGTCAGGCTTGTCCAGAAGCTCATCGAGGAGAGTGGCTGCCGGACACCAGGTTCGAAGGGTCTGATTGCGGGAGGTATAGTTCTGGCCCCTGACCGGTACTGCGACCTTTCCGTCAGCATCGCAAGAGTCGAGATCGGTGATGATAAGGGTTGTTAGGCCAATTCGCTCGACCAGTGCTTTCATGCGATGGGCGTGGCTTCCACCGATTTCTAGCCAAGTGATGTAGCTCTCGGACAGCTTGGCGAATTCAGCATGCTCGTTCACAAAATGAGGAACGAGAATGCGTTCGGCTGGCCCCTCGATGAAAATGGCCGCATCGGCAAAGAGGAGATCGCAGTGCGTCACCTTAAGGTAGCGGGTGACGAAACGTTTTGTCTCAGCATTGCCGCCAAACGCATCGTTGAGGTTCAGGACGCATGAGGTCGGAATACCCGTTGCATTGGCCGGTAGACGCCGGAAATACCGGAGCGAGTCGAACTCGCATTCGTGCGCGATGTGGCTTGAATGTGTACTTACCACCATCTGGGTGCGGAAGGGTTCTTTGGCTCCGAGCTCGTCGTGATTGCGGAGAATCTTGTACGCTTGGCGGATGAAGACCTGCTGGACCTGCGTATGGAGGTGCACCTCGGGTTCTTCGATAAGGACCAAGTGCAGGGGCGCGATAACCGTTTCATCCCCCGCCTTTGCCTTCGCTTTGCCGACTTTCATCCAGCTGTCGCGAAACGCCATTAAACGAAAAACCATCGATATGAGATTTTGATATCCGAGACCGTTTGATTCTTCCGGCAGATGGAGATTAACGTGTTTCTCTCCATCATGGACCGCGATCTCGAAACGCACTGCAGCCTCATGATTGAGCCCCTCCACTGGTCGCAATCGTGTGGAGATATTCAACCTTGGATCAGTTACACCCGGATATCCTAGCGTATGCATTTCCTTGAGTGGACTTTCAAACCCGTCGGTCAGGCGACCGTCAAAAGCTTGCTGGGCCTGCTCGATCGCCCTTAGCGCGTGCAGGTCTTTCGCGTCCGGTTTTTCATATGGATCAAGGTGGTGGGCGTAATACTGGCGCAGCTGGGTGGACAGCTTCCGAGAACCGGAAGCCGTAGCAGCCTTGTCATCCTCAAAACCGTCGTCACCGTTTCCGAAGCCCCTCTGAGCACTGATCTCGTCGATGCGAATGAGCCCCTTGAAGGGATCTCCTTCGATTGGCTCATTGCCGTTAAGCTGCTGAGGCTGGGCTACCCCGTGCACCGGATCTGCGATGGCCTCCGGATCCAACACGTAATATCTATGGGTGAAATAGCTAGTAAGCCGCCGCTGGAGAAAATCGACCAGGTTTTCAGGCCACAGCTTGACCTCGAACGCAGGCGCGGCGGCCCCCGCTTCACCGGCGAGTGCCGCTGCTTCCTTTTGCAGGGCTAGCACGTCCCCACGGGCTGACAAGTAATCCATTTGCAGCTGCTTGGCGTCGATCGGCTCATAACGGACGCGGACGCCTAAACGGCCAGCGATCCATTCGAGGGTGGGCAAGAGGGGTTGAACATAGTGCAGTTCGGTCTCGGGGACGTCGAGCCAGACATCGACCGATGGCAGCACTGCACCCCAATTCGGGTCAGGCAAGGGTTCCTGTGCCGCCAGGGCCTGCTCCCAAGCCAAGCCCATCAAATTGATGGTGGGCCAGTGGCTCAGGGTGAAGTCGTTGAATGCGAAATTATTTTTTTCCCGCTGAACGAGAAAGTACCGAAGGGCCGTAATTGCAGACGTTTTTCCGCTGTTGTTGGCTCCGACGAAGACTGTTGTTTTCTTCGATAGTCCAACGCGCGTTGAAATCAACTTACGAAAATTCGAAATCTCAACAAACTCGATGTGCATGGCTGTCCCCCTCCAGCCTTAATATAGCAATTAGACGTACAGCGGTACGCCTTCTGCGATCTTCCCACTGATTTGTGCTGCAAAATTAATAGTAATCTCCCATTTGCGCCGGTGTATGCGCACCAGATCGCCACCCCACACGTCGCCCTCGAAAGCAGGAAGCAACCAGGTTATCGGAAAAAAGAAGTTCGGCATGGCTGAGGCGTTGGTGCATGGGTCCGGACTTGAGCGGATGTCGATCTTTGAAGCGGCAGACTATGCCGTGGCCGCCTTGCGGCGGGCGGATTTCGGGCGTGCGCAGGCAAGCATGGGTTGAGGACGGCGCAGCCGATGGCGACTTCGATCTGCTGAACGGGAAGCGACCGTGCCCGCAAAGGCCGCCCGATGGTGGACTTGTATCGCCCTATGGCGGTCTCGACCAGCGAGCGTTTGCCATAACCGTTGGAGACCTGCCATTTCATCCGGCCGTCTCTGCCGATTGCGGCGATATGCTGGTCCCTTTGGCCGGGAGGTCTATCGTCGAATGGTTCGACCGCGTTGACGCGAGGCGGAATGACGATTGCGGCGGTAGCGCTATGATCGATGACTGCGTCGTAAGTCGGTTTTCCGTCATAGGCGCCGTCAGCAGTAAACTGTCCGATCGGACCGCCAATCTGGTCGAGTAGGCTCAACTTGAGAGACATCGCCAGTGTCCTGATCAGTCAGGGTATGGGCAATGATCTCGCCGCTGTCGGCATCCAGTGCCAGATGCAGCTTGCGCCAACTGCGACGGGATCTGGCGCCGTGCTTCTCCTCCAGCCACTGACCCGCGCCGTAGACCTGCAGGCCGGTGCTGTCGACAAGAACATGCACTGGTCCCTCCGGCGGAACCTGGCGATCATGCCGTTTGTTGGGCGATTGCCATGTCCGCGCCCGACGGCTCAGGGTGGTATGATCGGGGACAGCGAGCGCCAGCCCCATCAGTTGCAGAACCGATTCCAGCAAGCCTTCTGCCTGGCGCAGCCGCAGGCCAAACACAAGGCCCAGCGTCAGGGTGGTCTCGATCGCCAGATCAGAATAGCGGTGCTGGCCGCCACGTGTCTTGCGTCTTGGCGCTTGCCACCTGGACAGGGCTTCCGGCGTCACCCACAGGGTCAAACTGCCGCGATGACGAAGTCCTGCCTCATATTCTGGCCAGTTCGTCACCCTGAACTTCATCTTCTCAATATGATGGCGGCGGCCGGTATTGTGTTTGAAAGGCATGGCTACGCTACAAAGGCTATTGCGGTTACCGCTTGCCTAAACCCACACCAATAAACGATCCGTGCACCAACGCCCGGCTTCGACGCAAAAAGACAGTTGACAGCTGACCTAATCCGGCTTCACCGGCACGATCCGCACTCTCGCCCTCAACGTCAAGGCACGCATCGCCCGCGTCGAAAACCCCTCCGATAAGGGTCCGCAGTTCCGCATCTACGCAGGCGCCGTCGAGCTGGGTGCCGCCTGGCAGAAGCGCTCAACCGAGAGCGACCGCGACTACCTCTCGGTCAAGCTGGATGACCCGAGCTTCCCGGCTCCGATCTATGCAACCCTCACCGAAGTCGAAGGCGAGGATGGCTACCAGCTGATCTGGTCCCGCCAGAACCGGGACTGATACATCGAGGCTCCGCCCATCAGGCGGGGCCTTCTCCCTTTCTGCTTTCAAGTCCTCCATACCCATCATCGGATGAAAATGGATGGAAAAATGGATCCCGCCGTGTCATAACCATTCGGATGAAAACGGATGGGACAATGGATGACGGCTCTCGATCTCTCGACATTGCGTATCACGCCCGAGATCCTGTCACTGATCGCGGAGATCGACGAGTTCAAGGGCGCATGGCGTGCCCTTGGCCGCATTGCACCTGATCGTCTGTCAAGCTTGCGTCGGGTCGCGACGATCGAGAGCATCGGATCTTCAACACGCATCGAGGGCGCCAAGCTGAGTGACCGCGAGGTCGAGAGGCTGCTTGCAAACCTCCGGATCGGCTCTTTCTCAAGCCGCGACGAACAGGAAGTCGCAGGTTATGCCGAGGTGATGGAGACAATCTTCTCAGCCTTCGACGCGATCCCCCTCAACGAAAATCATATACGCCAACTTCATCGGGATCTGCTCGCGCATTCGACCAAGGATGAGCGACACCGGGGGAACTGGAAGACCCTTGCCAACAATGTGGAAGCTTTCGACGAGAACGGTGTGAGCCTTGGGGTCGTCTTTGCGACAGCCTCTCCGTTCGATACGCCCGGTCGAATGGCGGAGCTGGTGGCCTGGCAGCAAGCTCAGGAGGCAGATGGGACGTTCCACCCTCTGCTGATCGTCGCTGTCTTCGTCGTGGTCTTTCTGGAAATCCATCCTTTCCAGGACGGCAACGGCCGTCTGTCGCGGGCGCTCACCACCCTGCTGCTGCTTCGGGCCGGCTATGCCTACGTGCCCTACAGCTCGCTCGAAAGCATCGTCGAGCAAAACAAGGAGGCATATTATCTCGCGCTACGCCGCACCCAAGGCACGATCCGCACGGATCGGCAGGACTGGAACCCCTGGATCGAGTTCTTCCTGCGAAGCCTGCAGCGGCAGAAGCAGCGCCTCGAGCGGAAGATGGAGCGTGAGCGCATCCTTCTGGGCGACCTTCCGGAGTTGTCGGTGTCGATCCTCGAGCTGGCGCGCGAGCGTGGGAGGGTGACCGTGATGGACGCAGCCAAGGCCACGGGCGCAAGCCGAAACACGGTCAAGGATCATCTGCGCGCGTTGACCGATGAGGGACACCTGACCCTTCACGGGGCGGGTCGCGGAACGTGGTACGGCCTGAGCTGAAACCCGTGTGAGGAGCCAGCCGGCGCACCGGTATCGAAGCCGTCATCCAAACATGCGCGACCGCCATTGCCATGTCCTATCACCCCTGTTTCCCGGTGCTCCATTGGCGGGCTCGATGGGGCATGTCTGACCGGAGAGCGGCTGCGCCTCGATCGTTTTCCCGCAACGGCACCCGCAGATTTCTTACCCCGGCCGGCTTCGCCTTCCTCCTCTCCCGCTAACAAATCTGCGGCCTGCCGCCCTCCATTGCATTGCGGCCCTATGCCACCCCATCGCGCAGGTGCGCCGGGGACCCCGGCGGGTGCGGTCCGATCGTCCCCGGTCTTTGCGACTGCCATCGAGGCCGCAATGGCGCGGCCCGAGACACAAGACAAGGAACATCACCATGGCGACCATCGGCACTTTTTCTCGCTCGGAAACCGGCTTAGGTCATGTGCTGAGAAGTGTCCTTTAGCGCAGTCGTTCGAGGACTTGGCACATAGACGTCCGGGTCAAGCGTTCCCGCAGCGCAGCGAGGACAACGCTTGATGCGGCGGCGGCACGACAAGCTATTTCATGGGGTGCAGGACTAGTCCTGCACCCCTGCCACGTGGCGAACGGGAGAGCGCGAGGGGAACCCCTCGCATTCAAGGAGAAGAGTGCGCCGAAGGCGCGCCGCGTATTCTTTCTTCAGGTGCTGTCATCTGTCGGTTTCATCGACAGAATATGCACTTAAGTGGTTTTGGATCGTGTCCCAGGGAGTGGTGTAGCTGACGGCTTGGTCGCCGCGCTCTCCGGCATGGGGCCGGGATGATCAGCGTGCCACGGCTGGCAGGCTGATGAGAGGATCATCGCTCATTTGGCTGATGGTTTCCAGCGTCATGTATCTGGCGCGCTGCACGGCCCATTCGTCGTTCTGTTCGAGCAGGAGCGCGCCGACGAGGCGGACGATGGCGTCATCGTTGGGGAAGATGCCGACGACCTCGGTGCGCCGCTTGATCTCGCCGTTGAGGCGCTCGATCGGGTTGGTGCTATGCAGCTTGGCGCGGTGCTCTCTGGGGAAGGTCATGTAGGCCAGCACGTCGGGCTCGGCGTCGTCCATGATTGTCGCCAGCTTTGGCACCTTCGGCCGGATCTGGTCGGCGACGGCACGCCATTGGGTGCTGGCGGCTTCTGGCGTCTCCTGGGCAAACGCGGTGGCGATGAAGGCGGAGACGACACGGCGCCCGCTCTTGCCGGCATGGGCCAGCACGTTCCTCATGAAGTGGACGCGGCAGCGTTGCCATGTCGCGCACAGCACCTTGGTGACGGCCGCCTTGATGCCTTCATGGGCATCGGAGATGACGAGCTTGACGCCCCTGAGGCCGCGGCGGGTCAGCTTGCGCAAAAATTCCGTCCAGATTGGCTCGGCCTCAGACGTGCCGACCTCCATGCCCAGCACCTCGCGCCGGCCGTCCGCGTTGACGCCGACGGCGATGATGACGGCGACCGAGACGATGCGACCGCCGCGGCGCACCTTCAGGTAGGTGGCGTCGATCCACAGGTATGGCAAGTCGCCCTCGATGGGTCTTTCAAGGAACGCTTTGACCTTGCCGTCGATCTCTTCGCACAGCCGGCTGACCTGGCTCTTGGAGATGCCGCTCATGCCCATGGCCTTGACCAGGTCGTCGACCGAGCGGGTCGAGATACCCTGGACGTAGGCCTCCTGGATGACGGCGGTCAGCGCCTTCTCCGCCATGCGGCGCGGTTCGAGGAAACCGGGGAAGTAGGAGCCCTTCCTGAGCTTGGGGATGCGCAGTTCGACGGTGCCGGCCCGCGTCTCCCAATCGCGATCGCGATAGCCGTTGCGCTGAGCCGTCCGCAGCGGGTTCTTCTCGCCATAGCCGGCGCCGGTGGCGGCGCCCACCTCCAGCTCCATCAGCCGCTCGGCGGCAAAGCCGATCATCTCGCGCAAGATATCGGCGTCGGGGGTCTTCTCCACGAGCGTGCGCAGGTTCATCATGTCGTCGGTCATCGGTGGTTCCTTCGAATCAGGTTGGTGTCAGCAACCCGACCTTACCGGGGAACATCGATGACCGCCGCAAAGCCGCTCGCTCGCTACGGCGCTGTTGAGGGCGCGCTCGCGAGCGGCTTCGCTACCGCCGAGCTACACCACGTCTGGGGACGCGACCTGGTTTTGTTGTCTTTTTGCGCCTCCGGGTGCCTTGCTCCCGGAGAGCGCGATGGTTTCGATTATACGGGCAGTGTCCGGTGTTGATGGGATTCCGGCAGGCTTTCCAATCCTGCTCGACACGCAGATGTCGATTATCGTGCCTGCCTTCAGCTATCTGCTCGAACTCGCCACCATTCCCGGCCGCTCGCACGCGATGGAGACGCTGAGGACGTATAGCGAGCATCTGCATGATTGGTTCGACAGCCTGGAACAGAGGGGCTGGACTGGCGCCTTACAGATGAGGGAACGATCGCTGCCTACCGGAACCGGATGCTGGCAGCGCCAAGCCCTCATACAGGTCGGCCTTATGCACGTTCCACCGTGAACGATCGTGTCCGGACGATCTGCCGCTTTTATTCATGGGCGCATCGGCGCGGTCTGAACGAGGCGTTGCCGTTCGACTATGTCGAGGTGTCGCTGCGCTCAGTGCGCCGGCAGGGCATGCTGGCGCATCTGGATCACCGGCCTGCGACCGTGATGGCGAACATTCTGACTGTTTCGGAGGCTGAACATCTGCCGCGACCGCTGCGCATCGATCAGCTCCAATCCCTGTTTCAGCATCTTTCATCGCCCTATGACCTGATCGCCGAGTGGGCCTTGGCCACCGGCATGCGCCGCAAGGAACTGTGCGGTTTGCAGCTACATCAGGTTCCGGCCGTCGCTCACCTGGATATCGACGAGGACCCGCTTGTCGGTATTCCGCTGAACGTCACCAACGGCGACCGGCCGCGCACCATATATCCGCCGTTGCGACTGATCGACCGGACTCACTGGTATGTGGGAGAGCAGCGTGCGGCGCTGGTGAAGCATCGGCGCAGAACCGACGCCGGCTACCAAGCCTCATCGGCGCTGTTCCTCAACAGCAACGGCGCGCCCGTTTCGAGAGCGAGGTTTTCCGCCGCTTTCGGCGCGGCGTTTCAAGCGGCGGGGCTGACAGGATCTGGCCATTGGTTGAGGCACACATTCGCGATGTCGATGCTGGTGCGCCTGCAAAAGCAGGCAGCGACGACGCCCGACCTCAATCCGCTGAAGATCGTGCAGGTCCTGCTCGGCCATGCGTCGATCCAGACGACAGCCATCTACCTGCGCTGCGTTGAACTCCACGCCGATACGCTTGCCGAGAGCCTCGCCTATCTCTACGGCGAGCTGGTGCCGCATGGCCGTGCGTAAGAGAAGCCCGATAGATCGCCGGTTCACGGTTCCCGCCGTGCTGCCGGAGGCCTCCATTTCCCGTCTGGCGACGAACGCGATCATGTTCGTCGATGCGTGGGGCAAACCCGAGCAACGCTTCGACTTCGACCAGCTCGCGGGCCTGCCTGTCGATCTGCGCGAGCTTCTGGCCGATGCCTTTCGCGGACACTGTGCCGCTCAGACGCCGGCAACGCGACGCACGACCTGGGTAGCCGTCCGCCGTTTCGCCCGCTTCGTCGCCGACGACGGCATGATCAGCGAAGCCGGTGACGTCGATACCGCGGCGATCGGCCGGTATGTGCTCTGGCTCAAGGAGGAAGGCGCATCACGTGCACCACGTGGTGCACATGCGGTTGCTTTCGATGTTCTTCGGCCCTTGCTCATATGGTGCCAGCGCAATCGCCCGGACACGCTCGCGCCCGATCTCGATATTCCCTGGAACGCATTTCCGGGCAGCCGGACCAGTCAGCAACCACGACGCAGGCTCCCCGCCGGCCAGATCAAGGCAATCCTTCGCGCCTGCTACGAGGAGATCGATGAAGCGTGGGCACGATTCCAGCACGGGCAGGAGGTCATCCGCCGCCCCGAGCTGCCGCCCAAGACGCTGCGCGGTCAGGGCCTCGACCGATGGATATGGCGGATTGGCCGCATCGGAGGTGGCCTCATGCCGGACAGGGCCGTTCTCGAAGCGAACGGGATTAAGTCCGCCACGCTCGTCAGGTTCTGGGGCGACTACCGTACCATTGCCCAGTATTTCCAGATCAACACCGACACGTTGGTGCCCTTTCTGGCGATCGCTATCCAGACCGCCGCCAATCCGGAAGCGCTGCGGTATATTCACCGTGATTGGGTTCTTCCGCATATTTGGTGCAGGTCCCCTTCGGCCCTCCATCGGTGGGCTATTGCACGGGTCAGGCGGCTGCCAGTAGCCTGTTTCTCAGCAGTGGATATCCCGAGCGGCCGTACATCTGGCGTTTGATGGTTTTGAGACGGTTGATCTGTCCCTCGACGGGGCTGGTGCTCCAGGGCTGGGTGATGGCCGCCCGGACAGCCTCGATGTCACGGCCGATGCCTGCTGCAAGGGAAGCCAGTTCGCTGTCCGCGGAATCGGCGATCCATTGCTCGAGGCCGGCATCATCGTCGCCGCGTATCAATGCAGCAAAACGGCGGGCAAGTTTGCCCGCGATAGCAAGCTGTGGCGCGTGTTCATAAAGATGGCACAAGAACCGCTCGGTCTGTTCATCGAGAGATGTCGGGTCTTCGCTCAGCAGCCATGCACAGTTCCGGCGCGATGGCGGCGGGCGGCCGTCGGTGCTCGGGCTCCCCGCCCGCTGCAAGCCAGCGTTCGACCGTTCTCACGTTCATGCCAATCCAAGGCGCGATCTGGCGCGGCGACAGGCCGGCCTCCCGCAAGTCAAGGATTTCAGCATAGAGTTCACTGCGCTGGTCGCGTCGTGACCGGCGCAGGCCATCAAGCTTCGTGGAAGTCTCTTCCGGTGGTTCCGGCTCGGCTTCAGCGTTTCCGGCCACTTCGGACGCCATGGCCTTTCCGGCGGCGCTGACCGCCTTGCGATGGCGACCGACGGCCCGACGCAACGCTTCGCCCAGGTTCTGGAGAAGATGCCAGCGGTCGGCGACCTGGGTTGCATCGGGCGCGCCGCGACGGGCGCCCGATGCATAAACGCCGGCACGATCGCGCGCGATGACCTCGATGCCAGGATGGCGCTCCAGCCAGGATGCGACTGTGTCGGCATTTCGATCCGGCAACAGATCGAGGACGCGGTTGCGCTCCAGATCGCAGATGATCGTTCCGTAGCGCTGCCCCTTGCGCCAAGCCCAGTCGTCGATGCCGACCACACGGGGCGCTTGCGGCGGCTCGAACCCAGCCGCGCGGATCATCCGCAACAGCGTGTCGCCGCTTACCGGCATGGCCAGTTTGCGCGACAGGCGCGAGCCCGGCTCTCCGCCGACCGCGAAGCCGATCGCCAGCTGGCTTTCGCCGAGGCGAACCGTGCGTCGAGCCTTCGGTTGAACCGTCTCAGGAAGTCTCTCGGTGAAGATCCGCCGCGGGCATTGGTGATCGGCGCATCGAAACCGTCGTGCGTGAAGCTGGATTTCGACAACCCGCCCTTGCCACGGCAGATCGGCCAACCGGCGCATGTAGTGAATGTGGACGCGGCGGGTTCGGCGACCGCAACATGGACAGCACGATTCCATCGCCTTCGCACGGGCAACAAGCACAACCCTGTCAGCCTGCGGGAGAATTTGGACAATCGAAAGCTCGGGCGAAATCAGCGAGCGGAAGGAATGGAGCACGGGCAAATCACGGCGTCGACTGCGGTTCCGACTCTATGAACTTATTCGCACCGGCCGTGAATTCCCGCAACCTGCACCAAATATGCGGAAGAACCGTTGATTGCGGCGCCGCATACGGGCTTTCGGCGCGTCCATAGAGGCCGCGCTGCATGCCGCCATTCGCCATCGGCGGCATATTGGTGAGGCCCAGGCAGGCCGCGCCCGAGGCCAGCCGCCGCTCGATCGTGAATGCGTCGCGTTGGGCAACGAGGTGCTCGAACGCCGGACTGCCGGCTGCCGCAGTGAGCCCGCGCACAAGATAACTGTCCTTGGCGGTATATGGGATGCCGTCGAGCGGGCCTAGGGTGTCGCCGCGGCTGCGCCGGGTGTCGGAGGCGGCCGCCGCCTCAAGCGCGCCGGGGTTCATGACAACCATCGCATTGAGAGCCGTATCGGTGCCCGGGAGGTCATAAGCGCGGATCCGGTCACAATACGCATTGACAAGATCGACGCTCGTGACCTCTCCGGACTCGAGCGCCGCGCGCAGCTCGGCGATCGAGGTCTCGACGACATCAAAGCGGCTCATCACGCCAACTCCGCAGCCGACAGCGCCGGCTGCTGCTGCGTGATGCAGTGGATGCCGCCGCCACGCGCGAAGATCGCCCGGGAATCGACGATTACCATCCTGCGGCCGGGGTAAGCCTGCTCGAGAACGGCGTGAGCCGCGGCATCCGCCCGCTCCTCGCCGAAGCCGCACGCGACCACGCCGTCGTTTACGACCAGATGGTTGACATAGCTGTAATCGACGAAGCCGTTCTCGTCGCGGATCTCAGCGGGAGCGTCGATGTCGAGGATCTTCCATTGGCGGCCCGCAGCATCCGTCGTGGCGGCCAGAAGTACGCGGATTTCGCGCATCACCTCGTGGTCGGGGTGCGCGGAGTTCGGCTGCCGGTGCACGAGCAGGGTGCCCGGTGACGAAATAGTGGCGACGATATCGACGTGGCCGTTTGTGCCGAACTCGTCATAGTCGCGGGTCAGGCCACGGGGCAGCCAGATTGCTTTCGTGGTGCCGAGGGTGCGGGCAAGCTCGGCTTCGACCCAGGCTTTGTCGGCATACGGATTGCGGCGTGGGTCGAGCTGAACGGTCTCGGTGATCAGCACAGTGCCCTCGCCGTCGACGTGGATGCCGCCGCCCTCGTTCACCAGCACGCTCGACACCAACTCAGCGCCGGCGCGCGCGGCGATGAAGCGGGCGATCTCGGCCGATTTCTTCCACTCCGCCCATTTGGGGGCGCCCCAGCCGTTGAAAATCCAGTCGACCGCGCCGAGCACGTCCGGGTGCTCATCGTCGACCACGAAGGTGGGGCCGAAGTCGCGCATCCAGAACTCGTCGAGTGGCGCCTCGACTTGCTCAACGTGACTGCCGAGCATGCGGCGGGCACGGTCCCGCTCCGAGGCATCGACAATCATGGTCACCGGCTCGAACTCGGCGATGGCATGGGCGACCGCGGTCCAGGCGTCGTAGCCGGCCTGCTTCCAGCCCTCACCTTCGCCGAGAACGATGCCCTCGCGCGGAAATGCCATCCAGGTACGGTCGTGTCGTGCGGTTTCAGACGGCATGCGCCAGCTCATCGTGCCACCTCCATGTGGTCGGTGGATGCCGCTAAGGCATCCGTGTTTTGGATTTCATGCGCTACGCCCGCGCAGCTACGGGTTCTCGAAAAGTCTCCTGCCGCTCGATCCTGAGCCTGACGTCGATGCCGAAATCTCGATATGCCCGGCGTGGCAGGAGACTTGAGTGAGGCCCGCTCGGCTCCGGGGCCGGTGACAGACCGGGATACATCGGTCATAGTGCGCCTCCTCAATGAGATCACCAAGTATATTGATCGGACGATCAATATACTTGGTGATAGCCAGACTGGAGCAATATTCAAGCCCTGGATTCGGTAAATTTCATCTGGCGCAGGACGGCGACCATCTCACGGGATGCTATGAATATCACAAGGGTTTCATCGAAGGTGGGCTTGAGGCGCATTTGCTGCGGCTGACCTGGTTTGAGGAGGGGCCCAAGAGCGGACCCGCATTGATGGTCGCCAAATCCGATGGAAAAGGTTTTGTCGGCTTTATGGGAGGATGCCGGGTCTACGGATGACTGGCACAATGACTGGAACCTGAAAAAGCTGTCCAACGATGTGGGCTCGTGCCCCCAGTGGAAGCCGAAGAGTGCCAAGACAAACATTATTGCAACATCCCTGTCGCAAGAGGGTCGCATCCGGCTCTATGGGATCAATTTTGATACAGACAGCGACAAGATTCGAGCAGATGCCAAGCCCGCCATCGATCAATTGGCGGCGGCTCTGAAGGCGAACAGCAAGTGGAAACTGACCATTGAGGGGCACACACAGATGCGTCAGGCACGCCGACCAAAAATCAGGATCTCAGCGCGCGCCGCGCGGCGTCGGTCAAGCAGGCACTCGTTGAGGCCGGCATTGCCGCAAATCGACTTATCACAATCGGCTACGGGCAAGACAAGCCGGTGGCCTCCAATGATACTGAGGAAGGTCGCGCTCAGAACCGGCGTGTCGAAGCGGTTAAGAATTAAGCCGTGATTTTGCTGCTTGGCGCGGTCTGGTGTCGTTACAGAATTCGAGCGGTGGAAATCGATAATACCATTTCCGGGTGATTAGTTCGGAGTGGCCTTTTGCGGCCACCAATTGAAACAAGTCTGAGATTTGATGCGATTTGGGTCAGCTTCGACACTTCGCGGCGAAGATGCGGTCGAGTCCGTCGATGGTTTGGAGGTATGTGTTGGCGATGGGTTGGTCGACATGAACCCAAAGCGTTTCGGCCGGCTGGAGTTCGGGCGTATAGGGTGGCAGGTAGGTGAGCTCGATGCCACCGGGTATGCTCAGGCCTTGCTGCGTGTGCCATCCGGCGTTGTCGATGAGGAGCCACCGTAAGCTGAACATGCCAGCAGAGCTGGCCTTCATGGCAAGCGGCAAGCCAATACAAGCTGTATCTCCCGGAGCGAACGGGATAAGCCGCAACCAGAAAGAGCGTGCGTGGCTGATCACGCAAAAAGCCGACGCCATCGCTCCTAACGACAAAAACGAGAAGGTCAGGTAGATTCCACCAGACCCTCGTTCACTTTACATCCCCGGAACGAACATCGGGTTGCCGCTTTTGGTTTGGCTGGCTGGAACCTCCTCCTGAAGCACGTCCCAGTGCTCAATGATCTTGCCTTTTTCAACGCGGAACATATCGACCGCGATCATCGGTTTGGGGCCAAAACCTGTGTACCGGCCGCGCACCATGACAATGTCGCCGTCGGCGACAACGGCACCCATTTCATATTTGAAGCCCGGCGGAGGGTTCGATACAAATCCCTTGATGACGTCCCTCCCGTTGGGAAACATGGGATTGTGTTGGATATATTTCTGGCTCCAGTATTTGTCGACAACCGCCGGATCATGATCGATGAAGAGGCCGGTAACAGCCCTAATGACCAGTGCCCTGTTTTTCGCAGGACCCGCATGTGCAGCGTCTGTAAGGCTTATGATGGCGACAGCCGCAAATACGCCAGCGCGCATGAAGTTCTTCAAAGACATAGGTTCTCCAATTCAGTTGACCATCGAAATGCAGCTATTCTCAGCTGCATCGGATCGCCGGGATGAACCCCACAAATCCTGAGACCATAGTTAGAGAATTGGCCATCTCGTTGTAAGAAGGCAGTTTTTAATGGGCCCAATGACCTCATAGCTGTTCAAAAACGACAGCCAATCGAACAAAAGAAGAACACAATTATCTCTTTGTCGAGAACTCCCGAACACGCCCCCAGAAGCCTTCCTTGCGTCGATGCTTGTCCTGTAGCGATGCCAGGAAGGCGGCATGATCCCCAAGATTGGCGTAGTCCGGAATTGCACTGTGCAGCGATTGGCACTCCGCGAGATGGCGGGCGGCATGACGGTATCGGGTCGACTTTGCGTGGTCCAACGTGTCACTGATCATAGCGCGTCGCAGCAGCACGGCGGCGAGCGGATAGGCTCCTTCGAGGGTTCGTGCGGCTGGATCCAACAGATAATAGGCATTGCCATCGATCTCAGTATGGCGTTGGAGGATGAGTTTGGCGGCTTGCTCATGCGCCGGCCATTCGATGAGAAAATCCAATGCCGACCCCATATTGGGGAAGGTCAACGCATGGGTTAGAGCTTTTTCTTCGGCGATGACATCGTCGAAGTCAGCAAGCCGCTTCAGATAGTCTCGCAGACGGTCACGGAGAAGGTGCTTTTCAAAGCTGTCCCAACGAATCTGCTGTGCCCTTTCAGGCTCGCCTGTCGCGTCGAGCACATCGATATACACGTCCTCCCATTCGGAGTGACCAAAATAACTATGGTATCCATCAATCCAGAGATCATGAGTGGCGACGGCCTCTTCGTTCGGCGCACCTTTCTGTAGTGCGATCATCGCCTCTTGTGCGCGCCCTGCCGTGAGAAGCCGTCGCGCAATGCCGGCGGCGACCCTCGGTGTCTGCCGCGCTTTCAGCGGGGTAAGAGCAATGAAAGCGTCAACGTCGTTCTCGCCATCGGCTATTTCCTGCAGGGTCCGCGCAATGGCGGGCGTCCGATGATCGTATTCGCCATTTCTTCGCGGGAGTCGATCAAGGGCGTCATGAAGCCTGGCTTTCAAATGATCGATGCCCTCTTTGCTCAGCGCCAGCATGATGGCGGGGATCAATCGGTCATATTCGCCGTAATGATTGTTGGTAACGGCGTCGAACGTCTGCTTGGCAAGCAGCAGCGGCTTTGGCTTGGCCTTGATGGCGACCCCTCCCAATTCATGACCGGCCTGCCGAAAGATCTCGCCAACGATGCCATTGCTGTCATCGACCCGATTGATGACCGGTTCCGCGAGGGCCATGCCTCCGATTTGGCCTCGATCCGCGCCAGCTCTTCAAACCCAAGGCTCCAGTGTTCCGCGAGTTCTTGTCTGCTCCAAGTCCGGCCCATCGGCGCGCCCTCGTTCGAGTATTAATCAGAGCCATCCTACCCAGACCTTCGGCCGGAGTTGCTGGGATGTTCCTTTCGTTGTCGTTTTTCAACAGCTATGAGGTCATTGGGCCATTTAAGTGCAGTGCGACAGCGGGTCCGTATCTTCGAGCGCGGCAAGCACCAGCGGCTCGCGCTCGAACATATCCTCTGCCACATGGCGGGCCTGGGCACCCATGTCGCGCGTCGGCCAGCCCACGGGCGCTCCCCGCGACGCTGTCCGTGGCGCCGGCAAAAGTCTGCTTGGCAGAGCCGGCCGCCTCGCTTGCCATTTCCATCGCGGAGCTGGCCGCGCCGGTTACTGAATATGCACTGGTCCCTCCGGCGGAACTTGGCGATCATGCCAGACGACTCAGGGTGATATGTCGGGTACAGCGAGCGCCAGCCCAAGAGGCATGGCTACGCTAGAAAGACTATTGCGGTTGCCGCTTGCGTAAACCCACACCAATAAACGATGCAAAAAGCAGCGACGGGATGCCTTCCGCACTCGTCGCTTTGATTTTCATTCGCTGTGCGACTTGAGGAAGTCGACAGTCCTCGTAATCAAGGCGTCAACTGTCTTGGCGCTCTGCTCGACGCCGAAGCCATGATCGACCGGTTCAGCCCAAATATTCGCGAGAACAGGTTGCGGAAAGACGATGGTACCCTTGGTACCAACGGCCAGCAGCAGTGGACCGTGATAGCGTGCAATCTCGCCGGCGGGTTGCACAGCGTATAGGCTCTCAGAGAAGCGACCTTTGAGCGGGATTTCCTTGCCATCGCCGAGCTTCGCCGAATAGACTTATCGCCCGCTTTCAAGCCTTCAGCCATCTGCTTCTTGCCAAAGATAGAAATAAACGCCGCTGGAAGATTGATGGCGGGGTCTAGAGCACGACGGCCTTTAAGGGCGTTTTCGTCCGGCCGGCGACCGCGGCCGAGACCGCCGTCTGGCCGATCGCGCTCGCCGGGCAGGCGCTGCCCTGCACAGGTGGGGCGGGGCTAATAGTATCGTGCCTGGCGGCGAGTAACCTTGAGGGGCTCGAGCTGCCTCAGCACCGTATTGGAGAGCCTGCCTATAACGGGCCCCGTGCCGTCGTCGCGCTTTCCGAAGAAGTCCTCTGCCCACGGCAACCAGAGCGTCCTATCGAGGACAAAGCATGTTGCCTGCGGCATTCCGAATCACATCCGAGATGAGGGTTGCCAGCTAATGCGTGGGCAGGCAGGAGTGGCGCGCCAACGGCACACGGCCGTACATATGCAATGCAAAATAGTACGAGGAAACCGATGCAACACCTCACCCGCCGTCATGCCCTCTGCGCGCTCGCTGCCCTTTTTGGTGGACAACACGCCCATGCTCAAACTTCTGTACAAGGCGGGCCTGATTCAACGCCGGAGCCCACGAGTTCTTTTGGAGGGAAACGGAAAGTCACGCTCGGCAGGCCGACCACGTTCGAAGCGCATCCTTGGCACGTCGAACTCAATATTGCCAAAAGGAAATGGGTTGGGCAGTGCGGTGGAGCGGTGATCGGAAAGCGCTGGATCCTCACAGCGGCGCACTGTTTAGCGAATGCAACAGTCGACGAGGTCGAGGCCTTTGTAATGGATGGCGTTTCGTTAGATGTAAAGGAGCTTATTGTTCACCCAGGATATAAAAAGAAAACATTAGAACATGATGTGGCGCTCGTGCGGGTGCACAGTACGCGACCCGCAACGCCCATTCGCCTTGCTCGCCACGGTACGCAAATTGCTATTGGCGAGGACCTTACCGTGACGGGTGAGGGAGCTACACAATATGGTGGAGAATCATCAGACCAGCTCCTAGAGGGCAAGGTCCCGTACGTCGACAACGAAACGTGCAGCCAAGCGAGCCGCAAATATAAAAGGATCGGATCCCTTCCTGGGATGATGTGCGCCGGAAGCGAAAGCGGCTGGACCGATGCTTGCCAGGGGGACAGTGGAGGTCCTCTGACCAAAGGCCATGGCAAGAACGCCATCTTGGTTGGAATTACATCGTGGGGGGACGAATGCGGAAAGACATACGGTGTGTATACGCGCGTGTCGTATTATCGCGAGTGGATCATGAACCGTATCGGTGACTGAGGCGGCGAGTCGGGATGCGTGCAGGATGGAAAGTTCACGTTGCCGCGTCTATCTGAACGCGCAGAATGTCCAATCAACCAGAGTTCGGCTTAACAGGTACGCAACATAGCAGACTCCGATTAATCACCTTGCCGAGACGAGTTTCTCGTTTGGCACGGCATGTGCGCGATCCCGAAAACACCTCACAGACTAAGGAGAAGCATCCGATGATCCCCCACCAGAGAAGTATGCGGCGTCTCCGCCCCATTGATTTTTTGGTTACAACGGTCAGGTCTAGGCTGTAGTGACAATTTAATCATTTGAGCCAGAGCATGATGGCTGCGAGCTTGACGAAGCCGAGGAAGTTGGCGGCGATTTTGTCGTAGCGCGTTGCGATGCGCCGCCACTGCTTGAGCTTTGCAAAGAAGGCCTCGATGCCCCAGCGGTTTTTGTAGGCGATCTTGTCATAGCTGTGTTGGTATCTGCGATGGCGCCGCGGCGGGATGACCGGTTCACCGCCTTGGTCGAGGATCACATCATGCAGTCGATCGGCATCATAAGCGCGGTCGGCGATCACTTGGCCTGCTGCAATCCCCTCGATCAGACCGCAGGCCGCTGCCATGTCGTTTTGCTGGCCGGGGCCGATCTCGAAGCGGACCGGTAGGCCGAGCGCATCTACGACGGCATGGAGCTTGGTGCCGAACCCACCACGCGAGCGGCCGAGAGCCTGGGCTTCAGATCCCCCCTTTTACGCCGGGCTCCAGCAGCCTGGGCCTGAGCGCGGATAACGGTCGCGTCGATCATCAGCCATTCCATATCTGGATGCCTGCTGATGGCTTCGAACAGCCGGTCGAACACGCCCGCTTCGATCCAGCGGTAGTAACGTCGCTTTGCCCTCTGATACGGGCCGAACCGCTCCGGCAGGTCGCGCCAGCGCGCGCCTGACCGAGCGATCCATAAAAGCGCATCGAAGAAGCGCCGACCATCGCTACGCGGACCCCGCTTGCCCTTGCGCCCACCCGGCACAAAAGGCTTGATCTGCTCCCACTGATCGTCGCGTAGAACCTCACCTTCCAAAGCCGACCTCCAAAAGTCAGCCTTGAATCTGATTTGCCTCGCGATGGGAATCCCAAGTCGTTAATTTGTCACTACAGCCTAGCGCTTGCAGATGGTCCATGAGCGCGTCGGGGAGTCCCGGACGAGCTCATTGTGAGGCGCTGATCCGTTGTGCATAGGCCCAGGGCATGAGGGCGTCGATGTCTTTGGAGAGGTGGCCCTTTGCGAGGCTGATGAAGAGACCGTGCAGGTACGATCAGCGCCGCACTGCCATGCTTCACACCAACGGAGGGCGCCAACTACTTCGCTGCCACAGGATATGAGCCGGAATGATCAGATTCTGCTCTAGCCATTTGATAGCGGATATATCCTGGGAGACTGAACCGCTCCTTGGCCCGCCCAACCCAACAGTGGAAATCAAACTGCTCATTTACCCAAGCTCGCTGCTGAGACCGCGTGGGGCATAAGGAATGCCGCTATATCTCTAGTGACGTTTCCCAGATCACCCGGATCGTGGGCGACATCTCCGACAAACGCACGCCACTGTCGCTGCTTTTGCGCATCCTCGGCAAAGGCTATGGGCGTCGTGCAGGACGGGAACTTCGAGATGGATGAGTTCGCCCTCGAGCCAGAGCGCAGCGGCCGCCGGCGAGCGGGCCAGCCGCTCGTCGAGCCGCGCTTAGCGCGCGTCGCCAGCCCGAACAGGATCTCCATTCACAATAGCCGATTTGCGATGACAACGGTGAGCACGAAGGCCGGGCCCAAACTAGGCCGGCTGAAATTTCGCCCCATGTCCGAAATATGCCTACAAATTTCGGACAACGCCTACACAACGCGGGGCCGGTGGCACTGTCTCGCGTTTATAGCCGATCGACTTTATTGATCAGGTGCGAGCACAGGCAAGGCGCTGCGGTACTCCTGGCGTCAACGCAGAGCTATTCGTCCGCCTCGACTTCGATGCCCTCTTGGAGACCGGCAAAGTCCGGCATGATGTCACCAGCCAGCAGCTTCTCCTTTGACAGCAGCCCCGCATCTTCGAGTGCCTCGAAATCCGGCAGATCGCGCAGCGTGTCGAGCCCGAACTCCAGCAGGAATTCTTTTGTGGTAACGTAGGTGTAGGGGGCGCCCGGTGTTGGGCTGCGCGGGCCCGAAGCGATCAGCTTCGCGCCGCGCAGATGGCCGATCAGGTCGCGAGAAATCTCTTTCCCAAAAAACGACGACAGTTCCCCACGTGTAATCGGCTGGAAATAGGCGATGCACATCAGCACCAGCACGTCCGACTGCACCAGGTCTACGGCACGCCCGTTGCCGCCACCGGCGGTGCCAAATGCCCTGCGGATGGCATCGGCATAGGCCGGCCGCGTCAGGTGCTTCCAGCCGCCGGCGACGGCGACCAGGTCGTAGGGCCGGCCGCGAAGTTCCTCGCGGATGTCGTCGATCAAAAGGTCGATGCTGCAGCTTCTTCCGACAATGCGGGCCAGCGTTTCGCGGCCAACCGGCTCGCTGGCGGCGAAGATGGTTGCCTCGACCCGGTGCATCCATTCGCGCCACCTCGCCTCCGGCGGCAGGTGATCCATCTCCCGGTCAAAGACGCCTTCGCTTCCCTGCTCCCCTTTTCGCCGCTTGGCCGCACTCTCCGCCATCGTCTTCACAGCCCGTAGATGCGGAAGGTTGGGCGGCCGGACAGCTCGCGCACGGCGCCGAGTTCGACCAGACGGTCGAACAGGCGGCGCAGGCCGCGATCGCTCATGCCGGCGATCTTTTCGGATCCGACGGTCGCATCGTCTGACAGGAGCTTGTCGACAACAACGTCCGCCGCCTTGGCCCGGAGTTTCGGCGCAACGGCAAGCAGCCGGTCCGCGCGGCGCTCGAGCTCGCCGGAAAGATCAATCGCGCGTAGCGCGGCGCGCGCCTGCGCGGCAAGCAGACCCTTCGCACCCTGAGAATCTGTCTCAATGCGTGTCGCCACAGAGCTGACTGTTGGTCGACGCGGGCGAGCGCTTGTGCCCAAGGCCGCTTCGGCGCCCAGCAACGGCATAGCGTATGCCCAACCCAGCCGTTGCGCCAGCAGGGCGTCGGCGAGCCAGGCGCCAAGGGCGCGCCCCAAGCCGTGGCGTTCGGCGATCGCGATGGCGCCGACCAGCGTTTCGACCGTCCGGGAATTGGCGGAGAGCTGCCGAAGATCATCCGTCAGGGCGCTCACGCCCTCGTCGTCCTGGGCGTAACCGAACTCTTCCAACACCGCAGCGAGGCTTTTCCTCGTCAGAAGCTCCTCCGCGGGCAGGGCGGCCAGCCGGCGCCAGGCGAGAAGCAAACGACCGGCGGGCCCGACATTGTCGCCGGGTCGTGTAAGCAGCACGGCGTCGCGCAGCGCGCTTTCATCCTCGACGCGGCCAGCCTGCTTCGCCGTTGCCGCGGCCGCCGCAAGCGCCAGCCGCTGCCGCCAGGCGCCGGCCCACCGCTGCTGCCGGCGGACCACCGCATCGAGCGCGCCGATGGTGGCGCCTGCGGTGAGCGCGACGTCCTCAACGTCTTTTCCCGCCAGGCTTTGCGCATCCGGGATGGCCCGGCGCAGCCAGCCCGGCACCGGTGCCATCGGCGCGATTGAAGGGACACCGGCAAGCGTGGCGTGGTGGCGTTGAGAGGATTTGGGACGCAGAATCATCGAAGACAGGATGAATCATGGCGGCGCTTTTGGCAATAGAAATGGACAAAAAGCGCTGCGCCTGTCGTGTCAACAAAACGAATGATAATCTTGTTATCGGACGTATGGCGCTAGCCTGCCAAATCATGGAAGATTCCCCATCGAAACCCGCCAAAATCGACCTCTCGCCCGCCGACCATCCAGATGGCGATCTGCCCGATATCGTCGATCTGGTGCTGGAAATGGGGGCCCCACCCCCCACCCCGTGGGCGCCGGCGAATCTCGAAGCGCTCGTCGAGACGGCAACAGGCTACGCCAGGGCCGCCAGCTCCGAAAACACCCAAACCGCCTACGCTAAGGATTGGCGGCATTTTTCAGCCTGGTGCCGGCGCAACGGTTTCGAGCCCCTGCCCCCAGAGGTACAAACAATCGGCCTCTATATCAGCGCCGGTGCCTCAGGCAGCGCCGCCGGTGAGGCCCACCGGGGCTTGCTACCCCTTTCGGTCGCCACAATTGAACGCCGCCTGTCCGGCCACGCCTGGAACTTTACCCAGCGCGGTTTTGCGCTCGATCGATCCGATCGGCATATCGCCATGGCGCTTGCCGGCATTCGCAGAAAACATGCAAAGCCACCGCGGCAGAAAGAAGCCGTGCTCGGCGACGATCTCCTGGCGATGATCGCGACGCTCGGCCATAATTTGCGCGGCCTGCGCGACCGCGCTATTTTGCTCCTGGGCTTCGCCGGCGGCCTGCGCCGCTCCGAAATCGTCGGCCTCGACGTCGTGCGAGACGACAAGAGTGACGGCGCCGGCTGGATCGAGATTTTTCCGGACAAGGGCGTGCTGGTGACGCTGCGTGGGAAGACCGGCTGGCGCGAGGTCGAGGTTGGCAGCGGCTCCAGCGATTTGTCTTGCCCCGTGGTGGCGCTGGAGACCTGATCAGGCTGGGCCGCATTGCGCGAGGCCCGCTTTTCCGCCGCATCTTCAAGGACAACAAGACCGTCGACGTCGAGCGGTTGTCCGACAAGCAATCGCCCGCCTGGTCAAACAAACGGCGCTCGCCGGCGGCGTCCGCGCCGATCTTCCGGAAGCGGAGCGCGCGCTGTTGTTCGCCGGACACTCGCTGCGAGCAGGTCTCGCCTCTTCGGCCGAGATCGAGAAGCGCTACGTGCGGAAGCAACTCGGCCACGCCTCGGCCGAGATGACCCGCAAATATCAGCGCCGGCGTGATCGGTTCCGCACCAACCTCACCAAGGCTTCCGGGCTTTGAACGGCCCCCTAGGGCGAGATTTCTACTTAGCGTTTCAATTGACATCGGGAGGTAAGGGCGACAGCGGCCTCGCTAATCTCCCCGAGACGCGGAGCCTACGCCTGGTCCGAGCAAGGTTTGCCGTTCCAGCAAGAAGGTCTCACCCAACGTTCTGTGGCGAAGCCCGAAAGTTTGGCATCCGTTCGGAGATGTCGATCCCGATCTTCGACGGGTCCGGAAGGCGTGCCCTCTTTACCTTCCCGTCCCGTGAGCGGAAACCCGACCCCGCGATGGTAGCGGACGGGTATTCCGTTCTGACACTTGGTGCCTTCATCGATGGCTACCTACAGAGCCGCAGCGACGACGGGTTGATATGCGCAGCCCCCTCCCACTGACGAGCTATCAGCTGGAATGCCTCGCATGGCTCCTGCAGGGCAAGACCAACGGCGATATCGCAGCACTTGGCAATGTCAGAAGACGGGCGGTCGAGTTCCAACTGCCGAACATCCGTCGGAAGCTCAACGTCATGACTACCTACCAGGCCCTCGACATCGCGATAAAACGCAATTGGATCTAAGCTCGATTGCAGACCGCGGTGGCTTCTCGGGAAGTTTGAGCTAGAAGACAGAGGTTCTGGTGATAGGTACCTATGCCACCGAATCATGGAAACATTCGTCATTTGGAGACAAAATGGTCAAGGCTACCAGCTGGCGCGACCAAGGATTGCCAATCTTGATTGTCGCCGAAAAGCACGGGGCCAGCTCTCTCTCTGAGGCGTCCTGGGTAGGCATAGCCTCCGTCTTATCGTCTCACCGGGAGGGCCACAACATTTCCCTCGCCTGGCAGATCAAAAGCCATTGCCATCAAGCGTGCCGTAGCCATCTCGACGATCAACTCTTCAATGGACCGATCGGGCAAACCAGTCTTGACCCTCTGGCGAACCAGCACGGTGAGTTAATAGACTGGAACCGGAACCAAAGGAGGATGATCATCGAGCAATTGACTGATCTCGATTACAAGGTCAGCATCGATATTCTTTGGCAATTCTCGCATAGGCGATCCTTGATCAAATAAGGTGAACATCGACACGCGAGCAGTCTGAAGGTGATTTATACATGCGACCGCCACGATCTGCGCCACCTGCCCCCTTTTAGTCCCAGCTATTGAACGCCAAGCCTTCGTCGCTTGCTTAAACTACCCGCCCCAACGCCCCTGCGAAGAATGCGTCAGCCAGGCAGGCGAGTCCAGAATCGAGATGGAGGAAAGTGGCTAGGCCTTTGCTTTCCGCTTTGTCGGCACTTTCTCGGCAGGTGTCTTTGCGGCTGGCGTGCGGCCGAGGCCTATGGACTTTGCAAGCGCGGAACGCCGTGCAGTGTAGTTTGGTGCGACCATTGGATAGTGGGCTGGCAATCCCCATTTGGTTCGATACTCAGCAGGGGTCGTGCCGAAGTGTGTAGCAAGATGCCTCTTTAGCGATTTGAACTTCTTTCCATCTTCCAGACAAACGATGAAATCTGAGGTCACTGATCGCTTTGGGCTACTGGCGGGTGTGAGCACTGGCGCCGTTGGCGCCGCAGGCTGCAGCAATCCTGCCAATGCAGCATTGACGCTGGCGATCAGTCCGGAAGTCCCGACACAGACGTCGCGTTGTTCTGGACATAAGCCGCAACGATACCCGCCGTCAGGCCCATCAGATCGCTGTTTGCCTGTTCACTCGCGTCGTCCGCCATGGTCAGTCTCCTCGTTGATCTCATTAGTTCCTAATCGGCATATTCTGACGTCGCAATTACTACAGCTACGGCTGCAATATTTCTTCCACTGATCGCTACGCCAACTGTCGCCGCTTGCCTGAGCGAAAGCGCTCTCGTCTTTCGAATACTGCGTAGTCGTTCTCGCCGGAAGCTCGTTTGGGTAGCCGAGGGCGCCACGTTGGCCATATCCGGCCTCTATCAACAATAGGGCCCGATCTGCATCGCCGCGCACTAAACAAACATCGCGCTAGCAGCCCTCTTCAACTCACTATGTCGGCCCAGGATCGCGCCCAGGCGGCCGGACGGCTGGTCTCGGCCGCTCCGCTTCCATCCCTGAGGCAGTCTACGGACCGCCGTGGCGGGTACAGTCGGTCCCGCGTCCCGGCCGTCAGCCGTCGCTATGCTGACATGGGGTAATTGCGGGCGATGCTAGATTCTTCGCCGTCACTGATTCTCATGGAGGCCAACATGGACCAATTTGTTGGGTTAGATGTCTCACAGGAGATGACCCACCTATGCGTTGTCGGCAGCGACGGTAAGATTGTCTGGCAAGGAAAGTGTCTATCGACGCCAGAAGACATAGCCGGAAATATCAGATCTAAGGCACCCGATGTTTTACGCATTGGGCTCGAAAGCGGTCCCTTGTCCACCTGGCACTGGCACGCGTTAAAGGCAATGGGCCTACCTGTGCTGTGCCTTGATTCTCGCCATGCGCAGGCGACCATGAGTGGCCAGGTAAACAAGACCGACAAGAATGATGCATATGGATTGGCCCAGATCGTCAAAGCGGGCTGGTATCGGGAGGTCGGGGTAAAGAGTCTCGACAGCCACGCGGTCCGCTCGATGCTTGGAGCGCGAGCTCAACTCGTCGGAATGCGGGTAGAGATCACCAACCAGATCAGAGGCGTTCTCAAAACGTTCGGCGTCGTGCTGTCAAGACGAACGGGCGAGCCGTTCGAACGGCTCGTGGATGAGGCGTGCGACAATAGCGACTCCATGCTCAATCAAACCGTGCGGTCGATGTTGTGTGTCCATTCCTGCCTGAAGGAGCAGATTCGGCGGCTTGACCGCCAACTGATGAGCCATGCTCGAGGGCGTGCTGTGTGCCGGCAGCTTATGGCCATTCCTGGCGTGGGCTTGCTCACAGCCTTGCGTTCGTGACAGCGGTCGATGATCCGGCCAAGTTTGAGAAGTCCAGAAGCGTTGGCGCGTACTTCGGCCTGACGCCGCGATGTTACCAGTCGGGTGAAATCGACCAAAACAGGGGCATCTCAAAATGCGGAGATGGACTTGTCCGCACCTATTTATTTGAGGCCGCCGGCACGCTGCTAACTCGGGTCGAGAAGTGGTCGGCGCTCAAAGCCTGGGGCCTCCGGCTCGCCAAGCGTAGTGGCTTGAAGAAGGCAAAGATCGCCGTCGCACGAAAGCTAGCAGTAGTCATGCACCGCATGTGGGTGGATGGCGTATCCTTCCGATGGTCGGCCGCTGGAGCGGACGCACCTGCATGAACATGGAGGTGAACCCAAAGAGATCCGTCGCTCGACGGTATTCTTGTCCCTTGCCGGGACGAGCAGCGGCAAACCCGCCAGGAGCTGTGCAGCCTTTCCTTCGGAGCGGACTGCGTTGCTGACATTGGGAGCCGCAGCGTCCGATGCCATGCTGTGGCGAGCACTGTTTCGACCACGAAGAGAACGCTGAAACCGGCAGGAGGCAGGTCATCGTCCAGGGGCCAGAAGGAACTTTATCTAGCGATCGACGTGTTGCTAGAACGATCCGCGAATGAAGGGCGTGAGCGGCTATTTAGGTTCTGTGGACACTTCAGCACCGTAGGCTGGCCGCCGAGGAGCTGCGTGAAGGTCACCCTGCCGACCTGGTCGCGCTGCACCTCGATCCAGACGCTGTGCACGTACCGGACATCGGCAAGGCTAGAAAACGGTTGACCTCGGGCCCGCAATTAGAGAACGCTCCTGCGGCTGTCCCGCTCACCGCCACGGGGGGCGAATTGCCTCCATCCCGCGCGCGAAGCGTGTCCAACGTTGGTGACGCGCGCTGGATTGCGGTTTATACGCCCTCTATCCTTTGAGCGCCGAGGAAGGGGATTATCAAGCATACGAATGCGAGATACTCATGCACCCGCACGACGCCACCGACATCCGCTATCGACACGGCTGCTTGATTTCTCGAACATCCCACTCCATCCACGCCGCCCAGCGACTTGCTGGGAGCCAATCGGCCCAATTGAGCTTGGACCTTCGACCATTGCCCACCTGCCTCCCCTTCGACGGGCGGCCCTTGCCTCTGTCTCACATGGCCAGATTGACCCATGCCCGAAGGGTCCCTCCCCGGTCTCGCCGGCGGGAACCAAACGCACTGCCCTGCGCAGCCGGCATCTGCAATCTTTGGCTGCTGACGACCGTGATTTACTGCCGTAAAAACGGATCTTTATGGCAGAGAAAACATACATTTAGATGGGAGAGCGGAAACCTCCGAGTTTCGGCTAATGGGTACGGACTTTGTCATCCCAGCATCAACCGGCAGCAAAAGGGCCGACCCCGCATCGTTAACATTCTCTTAACCTAAAACCTCTTGCGGGGGTTGGCCGAATCGGAGCTTAATGGCGGTTGTTGAATAGTTTCATCGCAAAAAGCGCCAATTCAGGTTCCGACGAGAATGAACATCGCCATGCGGCTACCACGCTTTGAGTTCGATGACAAAATTCTCGAGCAGGGTGCCGAGATATCGCGACGCCTCAACCAGCTTCGCATGGAGAAGTTCCCACCTAACGCGACGAAGACGCTACGCTCTTTTTCGATGGCTGAGGTGGCCCACTATCTTGGTGTGTCGCAAAACAATTTGAAGCGCCTTCATCTTGAGGGCAAAGGGCCGCTGCCCGATCAAGTCCCCTCCGGCCGCCGATCTTACACGGCCGAGCAAATGCTTGAGCTGCGCCATTTCCTTGACCGCCACGGCCGGACCGAGGTGAAAAAGTACGTCCCCCACCGCAAGCCCGGCGACAAGCTCCAGGTGGTTGCTGTCGTCAACTTCAAGGGCGGAAGCGGCAAGACAACGACCGCCGCCCACCTCGCCCAGCACCTGGCGCTGACCGGTCACCGTGTCCTTGCAATCGATCTCGACCCGCAAGCCTCGCTCTCCGCGCTCCATGGCTTTCAGCCGGAACTCGATCGCAACCTCTCTCTGTATGAGGCGATCCGCTACGATGATGAGCGCAAGCCGATCTCCGAGGTGATCGTGCCGACGAATTTCCCTGGCCTGGATATCATTCCGGCCAATCTCGAGCTGCAGGAGTATGAGTACGACACGCCGCTCGCCATGCAGGACAAATCGTCCAATGCCGGCCGCCAGTTTTTCACCAGGATCGCAAAGGCGCTGTCAGAAGTAGACAGCCGCTATGACGTCGTCGTTGTCGATTGCCCGCCGCAGCTTGGCTATCTCACCTTGACGGCGATGTCGGCGGCGACATCCGTTCTCATCACCGTTCACCCGCAGATGCTCGACTTGATGTCGATGAGCCAATTTCTGCTGATGCTCGGCGGCATCTTGAAGACCATCAAAGCGGCCGGCGCATCGATACAGCTGGATTGGTTTCGCTATCTGATCACGCGCTACGAACCGACAGACATTCCGCAGGCGCAGATGGTCGGCTTCATGCAATCGATGCTTGCTGGCCAGATCCTCGAAAATCCCATGCTCAAGTCGACGGCGATTTCGGACGCGGGCCTCACGAAACAGACGCTCTACGAGGTGGAGAAATCGTCTTTTACCCGTTCAACCTACGACCGGGCGCTCGAATCGCTGGACGCGGTGAACTCGGAGATCGCGACATTAGTCCATCGCGCATGGGGACGGTCATGACGGCTTTTACGGCAGTAAAAAGTGACAAATTTGCTCGTGAAATCAGTCGACTAACCGAGAATGGGAGCGATTGAATGGCGCGCAAGGACATATTCGGCAGTGTTATGGGCCCAGCGACTGGAGTCGCGAATAACCAGGATGTATCGGGGTATGCCGTTCGCGGCGCATCACGGTCGATTATACAGTCGTTCGAGGAGCTCTCGAAGAGTTCTGTCGTCGATCTCGATCCGGCATTGGTCGACACGTCATTCGTCTCTGACCGCATGGCCGGTGACGATGAGGCCTTTCAGGAGTTGCTGGTGGCGATTCGTGACCGAGGACAGGATTCCCCTGTACTGGTCAGACCTCATCCGGAGATTTCCGGTCGGTTTCAGACCGTCTTTGGCCACAGGCGCGTCAGGGTCGCCCGCCAACTGGGCAGGCCTGTCCGTGCTGTCGTCAAGAAGATGGGCGATGAGGACCATGTCATCGCCCAGGGTCAAGAGAATGCTGCCAGGGCTGATTTGTCCTTCATCGAGCGGACGCTTTTCGCGGAGCGCATTCTCAAGCGGGGCCATTCGCCGGATACGGTGAAGTCGGCTCTTGCACTCGATGATACGACCTTCTCGAAGATGCGCTCCGTTACCAGCAGCATTCCTGAGCAGGTCATTCTGGCAGTCGGCGCCGCCAAGGGCATTGGCCGGGATCGCTGGTGGCAACTTGCCAAACTGTTGGAGCATCCTGGGGCTGCAGCCAGGGCGACAGAGTATGTGGAAAGCGCCGATTTTGCTCAACCGGGGAGTGATGGCCGTTTCGCCCATCTCTTCGACTATCTGAGTGGCCCGGTGAAACGCCCGCCGGCGCCATCGAAGTCTCAGCAAAAGTCGTGGATCCCCCGGGACAAATCGGTCCGGGCCAACATCACCGACACTGGAAAAGTGTTTACGCTTGCCTTGAAATCCAAGGGAGCATCACCCTTCGGCGCATTCATTGCCGGCAAGCTCGACGAGCTTTTCGAGGCTTTTCGGGAATCGGAAATTGCGAAGAAAACAGGAGACTAAAACCGCAAAAGAAAAAGGCCCCCGAACGTCACCGTCGCGGAAGCCCTTCTCATGTCTCTAGCAAGCTGAGAATCGCACTTCCCCGAATCACTGTCAAGAGTCGTGGCGCCGTTTCGGCGAGCTGGTTTCTTTTGCCTGATTGAAAGGTGAGGGAAATGGAGAGTGGGTACGCGACGACGCCCTTCGGGCGGCGGCCGATGACGCTTGCCCTGGTGCAAGCGAATACGGCATCGCGGGAGATCCCGAAAGGATCTCTCGTCGAGAAGTGGCAGGTCTATCGTTGGCTCTGTGAGGGAAAGTCGGCTCTCGGCGTGGGAGACCGCGCGCTGGCGGTGCTGAGCGGCCTGTTGACGTTCTACCCAGACGACCAGATCAGCGAGGAAAACGGCCTGATGGTCTTTCCGTCGAACGCTCAGCTGTCGTTGCGCGCACACGGCATGGCCGATTCCACATTGCGCAGGAACTTGGCGGAGCTGGTCAATTGCGGTCTGATCATCCGCCGCGATAGCCCCAATGGCAAAAGGTTCGCTCGCAAGGGGCAGGGCGGGGCTGTCGTGGAAGCGTTCGGGTTCTCGTTGGCGCCCCTTTTGACACGGGCCGCGGAGTTTCAGCTGGCGGCCGACCAGGTCCGCGCCGACTCTAGGGCGCTCAAATTGATGCGTGAGCGGGTCACGCTCCATCGCCGTGACATCCATAAGCTTGTCGAGGCTGCGATCGAGGAGGCCGTTCCTGGCGACTGGGGAGCCATCTGGAGGCGTTTCCGAACCATCGTGGGGGCCATTCCCCGCCGAGCCGGCCTATCCGACCTGGACGGCATCGTTGCGGAGCTGACCGCATTGCACGATGAAGTGGACAGGATGCTGGAAAGCTTCACAAAATCCAGGAATCCTAGCGGCAATGAGTCCCAAAATGAGCGGCAGCAATCTGATTCAAACACAGACTCCACATTTGTATTTGAACCGGCTTCTGAAAAAAGCAGGGTGGCGGTCGAGCCAACATCTGTTTCGGCCGAGAAACCGAAAGGCTACCCGATAGGACTTGTGCTGAGAGCGTGCCCCGAAATTGCGGACTATGCCGTCAACGGGATCGGAAATTGGCGCGACTTGATGATGACCGCTGCCCAGGTGCGGGGGTACCTTGGCGTTTCGCCCTCAGCGTATGAGGAAGCTTGCCATGTGATGGGCCAGGAAGTTGCAGCGATCGTGATCGCCTGCATCCTGCAAAGAGCGCAACATATCAACTCGGCAGGCGGCTATCTGCGGGTGCTGACCGAAAAGGCGAGGGGAGGGCAGTTTTCTGTCGGACCGATGCTCATGGCGGCGCTGAAGGCCAATGGCTCGACAGCAAGGATGACCGGATAGTATGGGGGGTCATCCACGAATGTGCATATGTCGTGGGCATCGAGACGTCGTTTAATCAAGTCGATAGAATACCAATTTGTCGACATGTGAACTGCTTCTGTACATAGCGGGGCGGAGCGCGGGTGATCTACTATTGGTACAGTGACGATGCCCCGATTTATGCCCTTTTGGCCGACGGCAAGAACGAAAAGACGGATTTGAAGCCGGAAGAGGCTAAGGCGGTTTCACCATTTGCAAAGGCGATCAAGGCTGCAAACAGGAGCAGGACATGAGCGAGATGACGAAATTCGGTGCGGATCTGATCCAGGCGATGTCTGAAGCATTGGCTCATGCGCAGGGCAAGAATGTTCCCGGCGTTCGCGTGAGCGCTGTGGATGTCGGCACGGTTGATGCGAAGGCAATCCGCAAGCAGCTTGACCTCACTCAGGAGGAAATGGCGACTGTGCTCGGTACAAGTCCTTCCGGCTACAAAAAATGGGAGCAAGGAAAGCGGCAACCCAGTGGTGCTGCTCGAACCTTGCTTTGGATCATGGAGAAAGAGCCCGAAGCCGTCTTGCGGGCTCTTTCAATCGACAAGTCTGCCGAGGAAATTCAAACCGCCGCGGCGCCTCACTGAAAATTGGGCAGGGGAGGGGTTTTATCGCCGTTTACAGTCCTGATGCCTTGGTGAGATTAACACGAAAACGGTCGCGTCTGCGCTGATAGCGGCGGGTCATTTCAGCCGAGGCGTGTCCGAGTTGTTTTTGCACATAACGTTCGTCGACCTCGGCCGATGAGGCAAGACCGGCGCGCAACGAATGGGCCGAGAATTTTGTCGCGCGATCCCCTTCGGACAGGTCGCCGCGGACACCGGCGGCGAGAGCGGTGCGCTTGACCAGCCGCGCCACCTCCTGGTCGTTGAGCCGATCGGCGCCCACTTGTTTGCCTTGCCCTGCCACCCTGCGAAAGAGCGGGCCATGGCCGATCCTGGAAAATTTAAGCCAGGTCTGCAGCGCGACGACGGGGCAGGTGGCATCGGACGAGCCGCGGCCGATCTCGACCTCGCGCCAGCCGGTTTTTCCGCGCAGCGTCACCAGCACGCCCTTGTCGGGAAAAATCTCGATCCAGCCGCGACCGTCTTCGGTCTGATCGCGGCCGACATCGAGACCGACAATCTCAGAGCGCCTTAGCCCGCCAGCGAAGCCGAGCAGGAGCATTGCTCTGTCGCGCAAGCCGCGCAGGGCACCGCGATCGAGTGTTTCCAGCATGGCAATCAGGTCTTCCGGTAGAATGGCTTCTTTCTGCACCGGCGGTTTGGCGTGACTGTTGCGAATGCCGGCCAGCACGGTGGCGATGTGGCGGTCCTTTCTGTCCAGCGGCTGGCCACGCTGCCCGTAATTCCAGGTCAGGGACGACAGACGGCGCTCGATCGTCGCCACGGAGTTCGGTTTCTTGTCTCCTGTTACCTTTCCGGATGCGCAGGCGGTGATGTAGAGGCCGACGCTCTGCGGATCGGGCGGGAGCACCTCCAGGCCCTGGCGGCGTGCCCAGGCACAAAAATGCTGCCAGTCGGCGGCGTAGGCGCGGCGGGTGTTGGCCGAACTCGCCGCCTCGACGTATTTTCGCGCGTGATCGGCCAGTGTTTCCAGATGGGCCGACAGACCCGGTGCGGGCTGCAGGGCAGGGACCGTTTGCACTTCGTCCGGCGTCCGCCCCATCTCCATGACGACGTCGACAATGTCGGGCAGGTCGTCAGCGATCGGCTCGCCGGCGGCCGTCGGCCAGGCGGCGGAAATACCATCCTCCGCGCCCGTGCTGTGGCGCGGTCCGAAAGTCGGCCCAACGCGTTTTTCGGGTTTCTTGTCGATGAAAACGGCCATTTCTCAGGTAGTGTCACTCTTCCTAGATGAGTGGACGGTATGTCTTTGTTTTGTAACATTCATCACTCATCCTAATCGAGTGGATTCGTCCCGGTTAGGTAGATTCTTACCCTGATTTGGTGGACGAAGGCGAGAGCGACGGTCATGGGTCGTAACCCCGACAAGCTTGCGGCCGATGATGCCGACTGGCGCAGGGCGGTAGCGCGCGAGGCTGTCATCCGCCCTTTGGCATCGAAGGATCGCTTGTCTCCCGCCGATATAGGCTTGGCGTGCCGCCAACTCGGTGTGAGGCGGGCACGCCTTTATGAACTTCTCGCTCAATACCGGGTCTCTCCTGTCACGAGTTCGCTGCTTGGGCACAACCCCGGCCCAGCGAAAGGGCGACGGCGCCTGTCGGAAGAGATGGAGGCGCTCATCGAGACCGCGATGCGCGACACCTACCGCAGGCGGGAGAGGCCTTCGATCACCGCCCTGCATGACCGCGTTCGAGAGTTGTGCCGAGCTTGTGGAGAGGTGGCGCCTTCCTGGAAGGCGGTAAGGGCCCGTGTAAAGCTTGCCGATCCACGGCTACTGATGCGTGATCGGGAAGGGGCGAAGGCGGCGCGTGAACGGTTTGAGCCCGTGGTGCAGGAATATCGCGCCGATCATGCGCTTCACATCGTCCAGATCGACCACACATTGGTCGATCTGTTTATCGTTGATGCCGTGCATCGCCGGCCCCTTCAGCGGCCTTGGCTGACGCTGGCCATCGACATTGCAAGCCGCATGGTGGCGGGGTTCTATCTCACTCTGGAAAGTCCGTCGTCGGCATCTGTAGCCCTGTGCGTCCAGCACATGGTGATGCCGAAGGAACCCTGGCTTGAGGCACGCGATATCAAGGCGGCGTGGCCGGTTTTCGGGCTACCTGACGTGATCCACGTCGACAACGGCAGGGAATTCCATGGAAAGGCGCTGGCTCGTGGGACGGCGGAGCATGGCATCGCCCTTGAATATCGGCCCGTCGCAAGGCCGCATTATGGGGGCCATATCGAGCGGCTGATCGGCACGATGATGGGTGCGGTCCACCTGCTTCCGGGCACGACGTCCAGCAACATCGCCGCGCGCGGCTCCTACGATCCGCAAAAACATGCCGCAATGACGCTCGACGAACTGGAAGGGTGGCTCGCGCTGCAGATTGTCGGTCGCTATCATGCGGAGATCCACAGCAGCCTGCATCTGCCGCCCGCCAGCGCGTGGGACGACGCCGTTGCGGCACGCCGTCATCCCTTGCGGCTGCCCCATGACCGCGAGCGGTTTCTCCAGGATTTCCTGCCCTTCGAGGAGCGCAGCATCCGACGCGACGGCGTGCATCTGTTCGGACTTCGATATTGGGACGATGTATTAAGTCCCTGGGCAGGTCGGTTTCCTCGCCGGATGCGCGTCAGATATGACCCGCGCGACTTGTCGTGCGTGTTTGTGGAAGGCCCCGATGGCACGAACTGGCCGGTCCAGTTTGCCGATCTCAGGCGGCCGCGCATTACGCTCGGCGAGCATCGTCTTGCCCGCACGGAATTGAAAGAACGCGGGGTCAGGGCGGTGGACGAGCAGCTGATTTTTGAGACGGTCGAAAAGCAGCGGCAGCTCGTCGACGCAGCCGGACATAAGACCAGGAGCGCGCGCCGGTATGCAGAGCGCCGCGACCGGTCGTTGATGGCGACCGAAAACCGGGACTTTGCCGCGCCGAAAATCGATCGCGACGAAGAATGGGATGCCGATCTGCCGTCGTTGGTCGTGGAAGAATGGTCTTGAGCGACTACCAGCATCTGCTCCCCGCCTATCGCTCGCATGCCGCTCTTGGCGATGCCGAAAGGATCGCCTGGATTCGGGCGGACCGCTGGCTGGAAACCGCCCAGGCGCGGGAGGTGCTGGCGCGGCTGGAGGACCTGCTGTCCTATCCTGCGCGCGACCGCATGCCCTGCCTTCTGCTTTATGGCGACACCGGTATAGGCAAGACCAAGATCATCCGTAAATTCCTGCGCGATCATCCGGCCTGTTTCGATCGGGGCACAGGCATCACCACCATGCCCGTCGTGGCCATGCAGATGCCGCCCGAACCGTTGGAACGGGACGTTTATGGCGGACTTCTTACCGCGCTCGGCGCACCGGGACCGATGACGGACTCCACCTATCGTCTTAAGGAGGTCTGCCGGAGCCTTTTACGCAGCATGGGCGCCCGCATGCTGATCATCGACGAAATCCACTCGATGCTTGCCGGCACCTTCCGCCAGCAGCGCATTTTTCTCAACATCATCCGGTTTCTGGCAAATGACCTGAGGGTTCCACTGATCTGCGCCGGGACCGAGAAGGCCCGGCAGGCGCTGCTGACCGACCCCCAGCTTGCCGAGCGTTTCGAGGCCTTCCACCTTGAGCGTTGGACAGATGACTTTCAGGTTTCCCAGCTTTTGACGAGCCTGGGCGGGATCCTGCCGCTGCGCCGTCCCTCGGATTTGGCAACGACGGCTGTCCGCCGAAAAGTGCTCGATCTGACCGACGGCGTGACGGTGCGGATCTTTCGCCTGATGGAGACGGTGGCGGTTGAGGCGGTCCGCAGCGGCAGTGAGTGCATTACCATCGACAGTTTCAACGGCGACAATCTCGTCCTGCCGCTTGTGTCGATGACACGCCACATGGAAAAGGGACTCCAGCGCCGGGCGAGCCGGTGAGGCCTGTCCGCGTTCTCCCCCTTGCGCCGCGGCCATTCGACGACGAGTTGCTTTCCTCCTGGCAGGGGCGGGTGGCCTGTCGCTACGGATGCACGTTGCGCGACGTTGAAAGCTGGCTCGACGCGGACATCGATCCGGGGCGGCGCGGCGGGTTGATCGGGCGAGACTTCGATCCGGGCGACGCAATGATAACGTTTTGGGCCCGCGCTTGCCGCATGGATCCGGGACGACTTGCTCGGATGGCGCTGCGCCGGCAGGCACGCGCCTCCAACTGGTACATCCAGGATCGCTGGCATCAGGGCGTCTGTACTGCTTGCCTCGATGAGGATCACACTGGCGGCCGGGATCATTATCTTCGCCGTGCGTGGTCTCGGGTCGAAGCAATCGTCTGCCCCCGGCATCTGACCATGCTGCGGGACATGTGCGGCCATTGCTTCGCCCGTACCGGATTTCGCTTCGATTGCCGAGAGGGGAGGGGGCGTCTCGTTTGCGGGAGCTGTTCGGCTCCCGTGTCTTTCGGGGCTACTGACACGGTAGATTCGGAACGGCAAAGCTTCCTGCTGGCACTCGCCGACACCGTCGCATTGGCCGTCGAGGAGGGGCCTCAGGGCACGGCGGCCAAAGACATCGTGCGGGCGGCGCGATTGTTGTGGTCGTCATCGCAGGCAGGCGGAAAGCCCTTCATCGCATGGCTGGGGCATCCCCGCGTGAGCGGCAACGACATGCCAGCCGATCGCGAGGAGCCGCTCGCCACTGCCTCATTGCCAAGCCGCATGTTGACCCTGTTCGGAATTGCACAGCTGCTGGATCTGGCCGATGCCAGAAGCCGCATCGGGCCGCCGCCTTTCTTCCTGGCGGAAAAATTCGCGGCGGGCGACCTATCGCGGTCTGCCACAGGCCGGGTCATGCCGCAGACCCGGAATGTCGAGCGCCCCGCCACGACATACGCGCCCCGATCGGATGCCGAGTACCGTACATTGGCCGAAGAAATCCTCGCCAGTTCCCAATGGAGGGCCGTTCAGGGCGCCGCACGGATCGTGCGAGAGCGGGCGTTGGCACGCCTCATGACTGAGGCCCTTGATCGGGCACCACGAGACCGAGCCGCCGGGCGCGATCCAGCAGCGCCTTGACCGACGACGGCTGCCATTGGCGAGCGCCACGGGGCGTGCGTTCGTGCATGCGTTCCAGCTGGGCGCCGATCTCGAGCAGTGTGAGATCCGGATCGGCGAGCGCAATGCCGGCGACGAGAGTCATCAGCCGGTCCTCCGGAGGCCGGCGCGGGGCGCGTTTGATCAGGGCGGGTTCGGCGATGCGTTCGCGAACCAGCCGATACACCGCGCGGCGCAGCCGCTCGATCGTCCAGCTGTGTCCTTTTCGGTTCAGCACCCGCACCACGTCGTCCCAGCTGTGCTGCGGCCGCAACCGGCGCACGGTCGGCAGCCAGGTCTGCGCCGAGCTGATGAGATCGTCGAGATAGGCGCGCTGGCGCGCCGCCGCGATCGCCCGGACAGCTTCGGGACGGCGTTCGCGAAGCCCGGGATTGCCGGCCAGCCTGCCGCGTGCCTTGGCCGCCTTCATGCCCGCCTTGGTGCGTTCAGCGATCAGGGCGCGCTCGCGCTGCGCCACGGCGCCGAGCACCTGCAGCGAGAACATGCCCTGCGGCGTCGACGTGTCGATCGGATCGCGCAGCGAGCGGAAGTGCGCGCCGCGCGCCTCGAGCTGCTCGATGACCTCCAGCAGATGGCTGACGGAGCGGGCGAGGCGGTCGAGCCGCACTACGACCAGAACGTCGCCGGCGGCGATCTCGCGCATCAGCTTCGCCAGCACTGGCCGGGAGCGCGAGGCACCCGAGCCATGCTCCTGGTGAACCATATGACAGCCGGTGGCCTTGAGCTCGTCGACCTGGGCGTCGTTGAGCTGGTCTTCGGTGGAAACCCGTGCATAGCCGATCAGGCGACGGGAGCGGGGAGGGGGTGTGGGTTGGGTGCGCGGTTTGGCCATTTGCCGGGCAATTTGGGCTGGTTTTTGCAACGTTTATCGACCGATTTGCAGGCCCGTAGAGCGCGTTCGAGGCCTTCGGAGGTGTCCAAGGACTCGGAAAGGGCCAAAATCACGTCCACGGGCGCGCTAGGGCCCAAAGCGGGCAAAACTAGTCATTTGGAGCCGGGGTGGCCTGAAGGAGGACCGGTATCGAGGCGCTAGGACGATCGATTTGGCTTTAGATCCACCGGCGGGGCGAAGCGGATTTCATGAGACCACGTGAATCCGAGGCGGAAATCGTGAGACTGCGTGACAAAGCGCGTCTTTGCCGGAGGGGCACACAATATCAAGGTAGTTCAAGAGGTTAGCGGCCCGGCTGACGAACTTTATCCGGCACGCAGTCTCACGAAAACCGATTCAAAACCGGCCGAATTGGCGGTCGCGTCTCACGAATTCCACCTATCTTGGACGCGCTGTCCACCCAATTAAGGTGAGAATCCGCCGATCTAGGATGAAAACGACGCCTGAAACCGCGCAAATGCCGGCTTTTCCACCCATCCAGGGCAAGCGACACAGGGCAAGCGACAGGCATTTTTAAAACGAACGATAATGCAAGATTATCGGTCGTTGTTGTGTCACGACAGGTGCGGCGGATTTCGTGCAAATCGATTGCCAAAAGCGCCGCGCTGACTCATGCTGCTCAACGATGATTCTGCGCCCCAAACCCTCTCCGCGCCACTACGTCACGCCTGCCGGAACCCCTCCGACTGTGCCAATGGCAGCGGTGCCAGCCTGGCTGCGCCGGGCCATCCCGGATGCGCAAAGCCTTGCGCGAAAAGACGTTGAGGACGTCGCGCTCGCCACAGGCGCGGCCATCACCACACTCGATGCGGTGGTCCGCCGGCAGGAGCGGTGGGCTGGCGCCTGGCGGCAGCGGCTGGCGCTTGCGGCGGCCGCTGCAACGGCAAAGCAGGCCGGCCGCGTCGAGGATGAAAGCGCGCTGCGCGACGCCGTGCTTCTCACACGACCGGGCGACAATGTCGGGCCCGCCGGCCTTTTCCTTCTTGCTTGGCGGCGGCTGGCATCTCGGCCAGCGGACGATCTGCTGACGGAGAGAAATGTCGCGGCGGTGCTGGAAGATCTAGCCGCCTTGATGCACAGCGATGAGTTTTCGGCGGCCTGAAGCGACGATTTGGTCGCGATGTGGGTGCATTTTGACAAGCCTGGGCGGGCGGCGGCGGTGATCCGTCGTGATGGCAGGCGGGGTTTGCAGGTTGCGGTCGGCGGGTTCGTTTCGGGGCGTCTGCGCCCCTGCGGTTATGTCGCGAGCCGCGGGATGCGGTCGAGGACGATGCGCAGAATACGCTGGTCGGGGCAGGATGTCGGCAGGTGCAGGCGGATTTGCGTTTTGATCTCGACCACCCGCGCGGCGATTTTGATGAGGCGCAATCGCAGCGTGTCGAATTGGGCGACGGCAAAGCTCGAGCGTTTCGGCATCGCAGCGCGCAGGCCCCACATTAGCCAGTAGGCGCCGGCATGCAGGAAGAGCCGGAACTGGTTGGCCGTCGCTCTTGTGCAGGATGTGCGGTCGGCGGCAAGATGCGTCTTCCAGGACTTGATGTGGTTCTCGGCTGCGCCGCGCCGGCAGTAGAGGTCCTCGTAGAGCGCCTTGGCCTTGCCACTGGTCAGATTGGTGACGATGAAGCGGGTGTCGGCTCCTTTGGCGCCGACCTCGACGCGGGCGATGATGCGCTCGACGCGGCTCCAACTGGCGGCGCCGTCAAAGAACTCCTTGAAGCGGCGGACCTTGTTCGATTTCGCCGACGCTTCAAAGCGCGCCGTCGTGCGGGCTTCCAGGTCCGCGACATGCTCGCGCAGCGTCGTGGTCGGCGCTACGCCGAGGATGAAGTCTACACCGTTGGCGCGGCACCAGTCGATGACCTGCGGACCGCAGTAGTGGCTGTCGGCCCGGATCAGGATCCGTGTGTTCGGCCAATTGCTCCGGATCGCCCGCACGAGGCGGCGCAGGTGGGGGCAGATCTCAGCCCCGCGCGGCCGCCTGGCCGGTCGCAGGATCGCGCTGACGAACCGGCCCGCACCGTCGAACACTACGATCGGCTGGAAGCCGTATTCGTCGTAATGCGCGTTGAACAGGCGCAATTGCTGGCCGCCATGTACGGCGTCAAACGTGTCGTCGATGTCGAGCACAATCCGCTTCGGCACCTGCCGGAAGGAAGCGCAATAGAGGTCGACCATCGCCCGCCCCATGGCGACCAGCTCCCGCACGCCGGGCAGGTTCTCCAGCCGGCACAGCGTCGATTGCGAGGCCAGATCCCGACCCGACGGCAGCGCATCCTGGGCCATCTTGAAGACCGGATCGGAGCGCAGCCGGTTGGCGTCGTTGCCATCCTCATAGCCGGCGGCGATCATCTTCATGCGAAAGCCGATCATGTCCGCCAGGCTGTGGACCACCTGGTCCGGGCAGCGCGGATCATCGATGCAACGCGCCAGACGGTCGGCCACCCGCAGTCGTTTTTCCACCTCGGCCAGCACCAGAACGCCACAGTTGGAGGACAACATGCCGCCGTCGAAACGGGCGACGACGGACTTGCCGCCCACTGATGACAAACCGCTCAGCGGCAGGGTAAGATCATTCATGGCGGGTGTGGTCTCCGGGAAATGATTCGGATCGGCCTTAGCAACCAAATCCTACGTCATTTCAACGGCTTGCGCCACATCCGCCAACCCGCCGTGAATTTTTCGGGCTAGGTCTCACACTCAACGATGAGGCGGTCAGCGATCTGACGGACGATCTGCGACAGCTTGCCGCCAACACCGGCACGGTCGAAACGCTGGTCGGGGCCTTCGCGGCCGCGGAGCGTTACGGCTTCCGGCGCGTTCTCGGAGCCTGGCTTGCCGATGTCTTGCTCGCGCAGCGGCTAGGCTGGACACATGCAATCCCTTTGTTGGGCGCCGAAGCGACCTTAGTTGTGGGTACGGGCCGAGCGCGTCGACCAGGGACTGCCGCTCTGGCTGCCGGCGCCGAAACGGAAGCCGATTGGGCTAAAAGCCTGCTGGCCGCACAGGCGCGCGCTGCGCTGCGCGCCATTGATCTTTTCGCCGAACTTGAGCGCCGCGCGGATCGGCTGCTTGCGGTTGCGCCGAAACTCAGGGCCAAGGCGGCGGACGTCGTCGTGGAAAGGCTGCTCTCTGACGACGCGATCGTCGCTTCGGAACAAATCGCCGGCATGAGCGATCGCGGCCTGCGCCGCCTGTTCGACCGGCTGGTCGAGCTCGGTGCCGTGCGTGAATTGTCCGGCCGCGCCACCTTCCGCATCTACGGGCTGTGAAGACAATGGCGGAGAGTGCACGCAGGCGAGGAGGGAGCCAGCCAGATGACCGTCGATCAGCTGACCAGCTGTTTGACCGGGAACTGGATCATCTGCCGCCGGAAGCGCGTTGGCGTGAATGGATGCACCGTGTCGAGGCCACGATCTTCGCCGCCAGCGAACCGGTCGGCCGAGAGACGCTTGCGCGGATCGTCGGCAAAAGCTGCAGCATCGACCTGCTGATTGACGACATCCGCGAGGAGCTGCGCGGCCGACCCTATGACCTGGTCGCCGTCGCCGGCGGCTGGAAGCATCTGACGCGGCCCGCCTATTCCGACGCCATCCAGACCGCGGTCGGTGGCAGCGAGCGAGCCGTTGACCTGACACAATCCGAAGTGCTCGTGTTGATGTACATCGCCTATTTCCAGCCGATCACGCGTGGAGAACTGTCGTCTTTCTTCGGCAAGGAGATCAGCCGCGATTTTATTGGTCATCTGCGCGGTGCCGGCCTGATCGCTTCCGGTCCGCGCAGCCCAACGCCGGGCGCGCCCTACACCTATGTGACGACAAAAGAATTCTTGCTGGAGTTCGGGCTCGACACGCTGCGCGACCTGCCGGATTTCGAGGCGCTCGAGGATGCAGGCCTGCTGTCAAAAGAGAAGTTGCTGGCGGGCGATATTCCAGCCGGGCTGGCTAGCAGGGAGGGCGACGGCAAGGACGATGTCGTTGGGGACCAAGCGCCGTGACGGGGAGCGTCGTCGCGTTGTGATCCCAGAGACAGTCGACTACTCACGGCCAGGATGACTGGTCGTGCGGCAGCCGGTGATCGGGATCATGGACCGTGACCCTATCGCCTTCGACAAGATTGGCCGGAAAGACTACCAGGTTGGTGCCACCGGCGTGACGCAGCGACGGAAACAGAATGCCGCGAAGTCCGGCGGTGATGACCAGGTCCGCGAGCTTCCACGATGGCGGGATCTTCTTGTCGATGCGAGCGACCTGACGCCAGGCACAATCCCACTCCTTCCACAAGCCGTCCCAGATATCCGGGTCGAACCCCTGCGAAAGGTCGACTACCTCGGCGAGCGTGATCTTATAGGCGGCAAGGGTGGCTGGCGGGGTGATGCTGGCGCCCTGCTTGTATTCCTCCAGCGCTGTCTGCGCCGAACGGGACAGGTAAAGCGCTTCGATGCCGGGCCGGTTGAAACGACCGCCGTCCATCGCCGCGCCTGCACCGCTGGTGGGCAGGAAAGCCCATTTCGGTGTCAGATAGCGATGGAAGATCTCGTCCGGGCCGACGCGGGTGACTTTCACCCGCGCGCGCCATTCTCGAGATCCCGGATGAAGGCGAGAACCGCTTCGACCTGACCGTCGGCGACGAGTTCGGCCGCCGTGCGATGGCTATAGTCAGCGATAGGTTCGTTGCGATACCAGTAGATCGCCTTGTCGACGTCGCCGGTGAGCTCCGTCGCGGCCGAGATCACCTTCACCATTTCGCGCATCCGACCCTGCAAGCGCTCCGATGACGGGTTACGAAGCGTGTTGCGGTGGACGCCGGTCAACTGGGCCAAATTGGCAACCTTCACGCCCAGCGCTTCCGACAGGCGCTTCGGCGAGATAAAGGGTGTGCGCGGCTCCTGCAGGCTATCGACAAAGCCCGAGATCACCCTGGAATGTGCTAGCTGTGCGTGGGCCATGACAATTCTCCGACCTCTCATAAGCACAATATATGCACATTTTAACGCATAGCAAGTGAACGGAGGCCTGACCCCTTCAAGCGCACTGCCCGTCCTTCCTCATTCTCGAAGCGGTTGCTAACGGCAGCGCCGCGCCATCTCGGTCACTTTACTGGCGTTTTCCGCCTACCAGACGCGGACATGGCTGCTTCAACACCTGGAAAAAGCAGCGAGCCAAGCCCTCGCCCCCATGTGGCCGTGCGGTTTCCACACGAAATCCTTGCCGAGAAGCGCTCCATGGTATCGCTGATCACTCTGCCTGCTTTCGAGCGCTGGCTCGAGAGCTACCCAATCGATGTCCTGCCGCGTGCAGATCGTAGGACCATTCCTTGCCAGTCCTAGATTGATCAATGGAAACAACGAAGGACCAGCGAACGACTTTTCATCGTGTCGTCTCTAGATCTCAGATGTAGACACTCATTGACAACTATCGGTAGAGATGACGTATTTCCTCGATCCGAATCGGGACAAATACATGGACTTTGTCAGGGCACGTCTACTCGAAGATCAGTTAAAGGACACGATGATCGGCGAGTGGACGATCGTAAGATTGATCGATCACGGCAAGTCGGCAGCAGTATTCGAGGCCACTAATGCTGCGAAGCAAGCGGCTGTGAAGGTATTCGACAAAGAACTGATCGAGCGCTTTGGCGACAAGACACAGCTTGCCCGGATCAAGCGGGAGGTCTCCCTCAAGGGGCGGGGCCACCCAAGCATGGTTGAGATCCTTGATGGAGGATACGATGAGGGTACGAAGAACCACTTCGTCGTGATGGCGTTTCTTCCGGGCAGCAATCTCAAGAAGCGGCTCAAGGACATTTCCATTGAGGCGATTGGAGGATTCATCGCCGACATTGCGGCCTGTGCGGAATATCTTGAAAGCCTGGATCTGGTCCATCGGGACATTAAGCCGGAGAATATCCAGGTCAGCGAGGATATGAAGAAAGTAACTTTACTCGACTTCGGGGTCCTGAAGCCCGTCAAAGAGCCCGGGATCACTGACATGGAGGGTGTTCACCCCTTCATAGGCACCCTTCAATATAGTTCGCCCGAGTTTCTACTACGCGAAGAGGACGGAACAATTGAGGGCTGGCGCGCCCTTACCTGGGGAGCATGAGGAAGTGTGGGGCGGTTATGCGGCGAGAGCTGTTTCGTCTGGTTCGTGATTGTCGTTCGCCATACCGGGATACCATTGCTGGAAGGTCGAGCGCAGGGAGCCGTCGAGCGTCTGCGTCCTGGTCTGCAGCAGAAGATGCGCACCGATCCTGCTCCACTGCATCTGCTGCTTTTTCGCGAACCGCTTGCTGATGACGGCATTGACGGTTGCCTCGACGAAGGCCGAGGATATCCGCTCTCCGGACCGGTAACGTTCGCCGTAGTTGATCAGGCTTGCGCTGTTGGAAGCGATGTAGGATCGGAACTCGCCGACGGCCGTCAGGAATTTGCGCATGTTCGGGTAGTCCGTTTCGAGCGCTTCCGCATCGAATTGCAGGTCGTCGATTTCCTCACGGGCACGGTACGCATTGCCATGCCAGAGATGCCATTTGATCCTGCGGAGGGTTTCAAGGATGGCCTGCCCGGCCCGCTCATTATGGTTTTCGACACCCTGGCCGAATTGGCGCAGGACCGTAATGCGCATGGTGATGTGGAACCAGTCGAGGACATGTTCGCTTGCCGGCGCGATCATCTCGGCAAGCGAGCGGACCTCTTCTCCTCCGTCGGTGATGAAGGTGATGTCCTGATTTGCCTGAACGCCCTGCTTTTTAAGATGGTCAAGGATACGCCGCTGCGGCTTGCGATCGTAGCCATGGACAAAACCGATGTAACGGGCATCTCCGTCCTCGGGTAAGGAGCGGCCGACGATCAGTTCGAAGTTCTTCTTTCGATCGTTGCGGTCCCGGATATACCCGCCATCCAGACCGATGACGATGCGGCCGTCGGGAACAGGCAGGTTCATCCAGTCGCGCGGACAGGCATCCTGCATGAAGGAAACCCGCTCTTCGGTCAGTTCCCGCTCGATGCGCCTGGCGGCCTGCAAGGCGTGCTGCCGAACCGTCGTGGCGTTGGCGCCGCTCTCGACCGGCAGCACATCGGCCAGCAGTTCGGCCGCGGCAGCATAGGGCACGAGCGATGCCCACCGGGTTTCCAGATAGAGGCGCTCGGGCGCAATGTGGTCGGGGATCAGTTTCCGGAGTGGAGAGATCGTTGCTGGACCGTTTCCACCGACCAAGTGCGGCAGGTAGTATCGAGGGCTTTTTAGGCGGACGTCGCCAAAGAGAGTATGGAAGGTTATTGGATAACTGCCCTTGCTGCGCAGGCGACGCCCATCCAGCTCCCGGTTTTCGCTCAGCCAAAGTTCCACCTGCGTCTCCACCATCGCCTGCTGTAATTTCGTAAGAAGGCCTTTCGCCTCCGACAACGACAGACCGAGATCCTCGGCGCCCTTCGTCACCTTCACCAGATCGGCGACGGTTTCGGTTCCGATCGTCTCACCATCGTCACCCATAATCTCCAGAACCAGCCGCGCCCGCATCTCATGTCCTCGCAATGAGTTTTCCCGAATGACCGGAGTGGAAAACTGATTGCGCCCGTGACGCCCGTTTCTTCTCTGCGGTCTGCCGGAAACGCTGATAAAGACCATCAGTTAGCAATCCGAAAACCGTTGGGTAAACCGACATGACCTCGATCAGCAGGCCGCAAACGCCAGCGCAGGCCTTGCTTTCGGGCATCCGGCACACTCGCGGTGATGATGCCGCCCAGGCCCGTCACATCTGCTGGTGCATGAGGATCAGATGTTCGCTCTGCCGCAGGCGATCATTCACTTTCCGCCGCTCGAACGACTGGCCCAGCAGTGTAGCTCGGCCTTTGATCCGAAACAGCAATTCCTGCAATTCCCCAGCGCGGTCCGGATCATCGAGGACCGCAAGGGACCGGGTGTCGCCGATTTCCGTGATGAATTCCAATGCTGTGGCGAGATCCTCATCGAGGTCAGGCCCGAGCGCCTCGTCCCTCTGCCACATCCAGGCTTCCGGTCCCCCACAATCCTCAGGCGGACAGTTGCCGTCGCCGCTCGTACACGCCGGATAGTGAGCGCCGAGTTTGACAGGCCGGCGCTCCTCTAGCCGGACCTCGTGCTCCCAGGGGATGTTGAGGTCGTACTCGTAGAGGAACCGGCTGCCCTTGCGCAGTTGCAGATTGCCAAGTGTGACAGCCGGAGAGCGGGCACCCGCCTCCCACGAGCCGTACCGCACCGTGTGAACGACGAACTGGTAAAGGTGCATGCCTTCCCATCCCATCGCGACCTGAAGGACGCCATGAAACTCGCGTAGCGTCATCGTGGAGGGAACCTGAACCCTACGCCACATCATCGGGTTCACGTCCTTCAGCCAGATGCGGAATTGCAGGATGGAAATCTCATCCTCCGAAGCTGCCGCCTCTCCGGCAGCTTTCGTCGCTGCCCGTTTTGCCCTTTTCACATCCGCCGGCCCTGTCGAAATTCAATGGTGACGACATACGTCGTTCCAGCCCGCCCCACAAATCCTCATGCTCCCCAAGCTGTTTCAGGAACTTTTCTTTCGTTCCTTTGCAAGGCGATCATTACCGATGGGGCCTCGTTGCTGCTCGATTTCCAGTCCTTCCTTACGGAAACTGGCAACCTCACTTTCCGTGCAGGCGGCCAGGCGCAGCGATACAAAGCGCTGACGTGCACCTACCAAAGCTACCTTCTCGATAATGGGGCAGGCGGATATTACGACTACGGAGCAATCGTTCTGCGGCAGATCGGTTCAAAGAGCACTTCCTCGAGCTGAACTCCTCTTGCTCATCGACCCACTACGTCAACCTCGACATGGACTACACCGAGGTCACCAATCTCGTTCAGACCCGTCGGATCCGCAAAGGTGGCCCCGATTACGAAAGCTTCCAGGAGCTGGTGAATAAGAACTCCACAGACCAGTTCACAAGGGCCAACACTTCTTCAATGTCGGTTCGACGCCGCAACAAGACATCAGGCCGCTGGTTTGATCCTCTGCGAAAGCAACTCACCCCACCAACGGCGTGGATATGGGCGAACGTCGAGTTCATCGTGAACGCAAATGTCACCTGCAGGAATTCGCACATCAAGAAACAATGCGGTAAACTGTCGTAACAATTTCACATTTTTGCAAAAGTTTTCTGCGAAAGCTTTTACATTTCCGATCGCGTTAAGATGCTATATCCGTTCGCGTACACTCCCAGGTTAACCCGGATAAATTTTTTCATTTAGCATGACTTGAGCTTAGCGCGCGGACGACTTTCTCTCTTCGCGCTCCCATACTCCAGCTCCGTCAAACACCTTCGTCTCAGCGTCTACCAAAGCGGCAGCCGGCCATGTCGCACCCTTCAGCCCTACAATCACTGTTGTTTCCACAGCATGAATTCGATCTTGCCTGGGACATCAAGATGCTCCGGAAAATCGGGAAAGGAAATGGGCTTGCCGTCGCGGACGAAGATGGCGACATCATTGCTGCTATTCGTCGCAACATAGTTTTCGCGCCTCATTTTTCCACCTTTGGAGTCGAACACAAATCGTGTCGAATTGATCCATGATGGTGAAATGAAGTTAAGATGATCAGCGATCTGCCAGACGCGACCCAAACGCACGCGGAATGCTGCAGAGAAGTTGATGGGATCTGGGATGAAGATTGAGAGGTTGCGTACGCCAATCTCGTCAAGCCTCTCCAGGAGCCGACTGAGAACTAAATGATGATCATTTGTGTTGCGCAACAACGGAAATTGATTGTAGAGCCTGATTCTACGCCGTCGAAGCTCTTCGATCTTTTCAGATACATCTGTGCAGATTTCATACGGATGCACAATGTGAAAAACAACGCGGATATTGTGCGTCGCAAAGATTTCAATTTTCTCTGGCGTGAAAGCATCCGGTTGATACACAATAGCTCTCGTATGAATACGGATTGACTTTACCGATGGAACCGAGCGAATCCCCTCCATGATTACCTTAAGCCGGGATGTTGGCAGGATCAACGGATCTCCGCCTGAGAGGATCACCTCCGTGACCTCTGGGTGGGTGCGTAGATATTCAAGCAGCTGCCGCAGATCTGCATTCTGTCCATTTCGCGGGTCAACGGCATTGTTCTCTGTAAGCACGTCTGTTCGGAAACAATACTGGCAATGCCCGAAACACTTCGAGGTGGGTAGGAACAGGATGCGGTCGGCGTATTTTCTGATCATGGACGTTTTGTTCGTATCGCCGAGCGCATTTGATCGGTCATCGACGAAGTCGTTCACCTCATTGGGAGCCCTCAATGAGATTTTGTCCTGCGTTGGAAAGGACGCTCGATGAAGCGGCCCCAGATGATTGCCTAGCGCCTCAACTTCTTCCCTGATTTTCATTTCATAGAATGGCGTGACCTTCACGGGCAGCAGTCCCTGCTTGATCGAGATGGTCTTGAACGCCTCATTGATAGTGGACTGGTTCATGTTAGTTCCGCTCGATTGTTGCGGTTCAAAAAAATGGCAATGAGGGCGATAGATGCAATATAAGGGAGAGAGACTCCGGCGCCGAGTATGATCAGCACAGCGGGAATGACAATCACAGCAGCGAGTAGCCTCGAAACCAATCCTTGCCTGAGTCGGACCAGTGCAACCGCCGAAACGACGTAAATGGCAAGAAAGTTCATTCCGGCCAAGCTGAACATTAATTCGATATTGAGCAGCCCAATCTGGTCACAGGTGACGACTATGATCAGGGCTGCAGCCACGCAATAGACACTGTTGCGAGGGGCACCATGGTGCAAGCAACCGAGACTGGCGGGAAGGAAGTGTCGTCTGGAGAGGTAGAATACCAGCCGTGAGACGGCCACAACTGACCCGAAGAGATTGGCAGCGACCAGCGATGCGCCAAGCACGGGAACCAGCCAATGTGGAGCGGAAGGTGCGATTTGCGCCGCAGCCTGGAATATTGGCACATTGAAGTTCGACTTAATATCAGCGATATGCACGAGCGCCGCGCTGCCGACGTAGACGGCGCAGATCAGAATAAAGGCAAAGACCATTGCTCGGCCAAAATCCCTCTTAGGATTCCTAAAATCCGCGGCCAAATGGGACGCGATCTCCCAACCGGTGAAGGAGAAGAAGATCAGCGGAATCTGGCTCGCAATCGACGGGAAATCTGAGGGTGGACCGAAGCGGACACCGTTGGCCCGTATTGCCAGCACGATTAGCACAAAGAGAGCGCCTACCAAAAGCGATAAGGACCAACCGCCCACCAGCTTCACGCCACTGCGGAAGGTCTCACCGGCGAACAGAGCGAAAAAGCCAGCAAGCAAAATAAGTAGCGCCGCAATCAGATGAACATCAACACCGGGCCAAGTTAGCTTTTGTAGGTAGGCCGAACCCACAATCGCGATAGATGGCAAGCCCAAAATTACTGCTCCAAGAAAGAGCATTGACACGAGCAGTTCAAGGTATTGGCCAAAAGCAAGTTTAGCGTAGTACGCAACACCGCCGGCACTCGGATATGCACTGCCTAAGATAACCATCATGGCGAGGATCGGCGCAGAGAGCAGCGAGCAAGCAAACCATGCGTAGATGCCGTCCGCGCCAATTTTTGCGAACACTAGTCCTGGGAGAACAAGAATGCCGGATCCAAGGAGCACTATAGCTATAAGCAAACTCCCTGAGGCGAGTCCCAAATGTCCCGTGAGTTCGTTATCGATAACATCTTTCATAATACCCTCGGAAAAGGTAACCTAGCTCGCTGTAGTAGTCACACAGATCGTGCATCGCCGACCTACTGAGACGAGTGATCTCATTCACGAGTATGTCGTACGGGCATCGCCCCGGACTCTCACTTTCAAGCTGTTGGTTCTGCTCGCCGTCTAGGCACGACGCGGCACATCTTCAAGTATAACTCAGCACTAAAGATGACGGTCAAAATATAGGCGGGGCGAATGGCGAATCCGCTGGTGTACTGCCAATCATTTGAAGTGCAGAGGGCACTCGATTGGGGCCTCCTCATTGTTGTCGGGGATCATGTATTGCGGCCACTGCGCTTCGCCGAGAAGGTAAGACCCCAGCAACGGGCTGTGTGCAACATCGTCGTAGATGTCGATGTTGCGCCTGATCGTTGCTGTTATGGCTCTGCCTTTCCGATCAGCGGGAGCAGCTATGTCGAATATCTTGCGCGGATTTATAACGAATGCCAGCCCGGGGCCTAGGTTTCTACTTTTACGAAGAACATGCCCTGGATGACTTACATTCACGAAAAGTTCACAGCCGTCAAAGCACATCGTCCAAGTATGATGCGCAGGATCCTTGGATACGTGCGCAGGCCAAGTTCCGTGATCCTCATCCAGTAAAAACTGCATCGCTTCGATGAATACCCTCTTGAAATGATCTGTGGCTGTAAGAGTGGTTATTGGCTCAAAAAGCACAAGTAGTGGGCAATGGTGGTTGAGGTCGATGGAGCGAATATCAGTGTGTGCGATGTAGGTGCGTAGTCCAGAAGCCAACACATTAAGGTCATATTGTGAAGTCTCGAATTTGTATGGAATGAGGAGGAAGCGTAAATTGCCTCGTTTGACCGCATTCTGCCCGAAAATACAGGGAAATTTAGGGCGGGTTCCTGTCTCGGCTTCGAACTTCGACAGAACGTGCGAAATCGCTGCGTGGCCCCACCAGAATTCAGCCGTGAGGTTGGCAAGTTCTCCTTGATTGATCAGCATGTCTTTCTCCCAACTCGCTTTGGTAATCCGTTGTTGGAGTTCGTTGCGCAGGCGGATTTGTGCAATGCGGCGTGCATGTATCCGATTGCCCGCGAGCCGTGCTATCGCCGTCACCGCCTCCCGCCGAGAGCTGCGCTCACACGGTGTCTCTCCGCGCGGCTCAATCCGGCAAAACGACAAATCAAAGCCGGGGCCTGAAAACACCTGCTAGTTGAGAGATGCCGGATGTGCCGCAGTAGTGCGCAAAATCTTCCGTCGGCTCGGAAAGCTCAGTTTTCGCGAGTAGACCGCATGTTGGGCGGGCCTGGTCATGGTTGATGTCTCCTCAGTCCGTGCCTCAGCGCGATTGCGGATAGCCCTGCATGCATCGTGCCGAACGAGGATATCGTGTCAAAACAATACGATCACTCATAGAGCGCTGTGTCTCATGCCCTACATCGTCGAGGATCCGACAATGAGTATGCGGAAGAACCTGATCAGGATGACGGTCCCACCGTTTATTATCGCCGCTCATCCCGCCCCTGATCACCCCATCACGCCGATCCGCACTCGCCGGGCTGCGCAACCCAGACCAGCTCCGCCCGGCGAGCGCTGACCATTGTGCCTCAAAAAAGGGGTCCCTTTTGTGCGGGCCGATTGACATGGAACGCACCGACTGGAGGCAGAGGGACCCGCAAGAAGAAGCGGTGGCAGAAAGATGTTGCTTTGCCGCGAGATGAACGATGGAAGCGGCGCCTGCCATGGGTGCTCCGCCAGCGCCGGGCTGTGCCGTAGGTCAACTGCGCCAGGATTGAAGCTGCCCTTGAGAGCCATGCGCCGACCTTCGCCGGGCCGGGCGCGAAGAGCGCCGACGGATGGACGAAGTGCCCTCCCCTGAAGTGCTCGACGAGCGCGGCCCGCGTGTCCGTCTCAATTTCATGGGCAAATTTGCTGTCTTCGTCGAGGAGCCGCATACAGCGATCCATCCTTAGTATAGCCGTAGATGTCGTCGGAGGCGCCGGACTGGATCGAGATGTTGCAGCCGGCGAGCTTGAGCACGAGCAAGGCGATCAGCGTGACGTCTTCGATCGGCGCACGCACGAGCGCTTCGTGGAGCGCATCGGTGCACAGCTCGCCGATCATCTCTATGCCTTTGCGCGTCACATCGGGGCGAGGCTTAGAGACCGCGCCGACGTCGTTCGGACCGCTCTGCGAGCCGGAAGCCGCCTTGCCCTTCGGCTTCTCATTTGCGACAGGGCCCTGATGAATTGCCAAGCCGGGCTGCAGCGGGAAACCTGTCCGGATAACAGGATCACAGCGTTCGGTTTGCGTGCCCAGCAGTCGGACTCCTTGTCGGCCTTCTGACAACGTTGGGCATGAAACACTGCATTATCAGAGCGATCATGTGGTCTAAAAATGGTTTTCTGGATTGGCACGACATTTGCTTCGGACATCGATGAGCGCCTCGCGGAAGGCCGGACAGTTCCGCGAATTCTGCACAGTAGGATGGATGATGGCCAGCACAAAGGATACTTGACCGTGGACGTTTTCGAAAGTGCTTCAATACCTGCCAGGAGGTCACTGACCTCATCCTTCTCGGCCGACCTGGCCGTACTGGGTGTCGCATTCGTTTGGGGCGCGAGCTATCCGGTCGCGAAAAGTGCACTATTCTATGCGCCGGTTTTAATCCTCATTCTTTATCGTTTCCTGATTACCACGATCTTTATGGCAGTGGTGGCAAGACATGAGATCGCATCGATCTCTTGGGGCGATTGCATCCGTGGCCTCGTATTGGGGACAATACTTTTTTCGATTTTTATTGCTGAAACTTACGGTGTTGCATCAACAAGCGCCATGAATACGGCCATGATCATTTCGCTTTGTGTAATGTTCACGCCGATCATTGACTATGGGCTATCAGGGCGACTTCCACCTACGGGCATATTGGCAAGTGCCGCCATATCCTGCATCGGTGTCGGCCTTCTCACTGGCGGGATCGGCAAGTTCAGTCCGGGTGACGCGCTTGTGCTGGGGGCTGCGATTCTGCGAGCAATTATGGTCGTTTCTACCAAACGCCTTCTGGCCGGCCGGCAGATTTCGTCTGCGGCACTGACGGCCATCCAGGGATCGGCGGTGGCAACACTCACTTTCGTTTTGGCCGTCGCTCAATTCGGAATCTACGGCCTTACTGTGAAGGCCACCCTTCAGTTTTGGGGCGCCGTCGCCTTCCTTTCACTCTTCTGCACCATCGGTGCATTCTACATTCAAAACGCCGCGGTCAGAAAATCCACGCCGACACGGGTTGGCTTGCTGATGGGAACAGAACCTTTTTTTGGTTTCGTCCTCGCGCACCTTCTCCTGACAGAATCTTTGACCGCAACGGGCTTGATAGGTGCCGGCCTCATCCTCGCCGGAACCTTTGCCGGCATCTTTTTTGAGAGTAGGACCTGACAAATGAACGCCGTCTCAACTTCGATCAAACCATCTATCGGCGGCATTTTGAGTTTCGAAGATCTGGAGGCTTTTCCGGACCGAAACGCACCAGTTGCAACCATGTTCAGCGGCGGTCTCGACAGCACCTACCTTCTCTACAAGCTGCAAAGCCTTGGCTTTGCGAATATTGAAGCTGTCGCGGCGGATGTCGGAACTTCCATCGATAAGCCTTTGCTGGAACAGACGGCAGCCAGGTTCGGCGCGCGCTTTGTCTGTCTCGAAGGGCGGGAAGCTTTTGTCGAACAAGGCGTGAAACCCGCCATTCGGGCCCATGCCAAGTACCTTGGCAACTATCCGTTAAGCAGTTCCTTGAGTCGTCCTGTAATCGCCTCGTTGATTGTTGATCATGCAACATCAATCGGCTCACGGCTGCTTCTTCATACAGCAAGTCTTTCGCAGAATAGTCTTCCGCGTCTTAACAATAGCATCAAGCGCTCGGGATTTTCCGGTCACTTCGGTAGTCCGTATGAATGCTCGGTGATTTCCCGGCAGCAGAAGGCCGCCGCCCTCTCCAAGTTCGGACTGACTTTTGTGACGGACCGCACGTGGAGCGGAGACGAAAACCTCTGGTGCCGGGAATTCGAGTCTGGACCTTTGGAAGATCCCGAGAGCTTTTCTATCCCGGAAGAGGCATTTGATTGGACGCGCAACATTGCCGCAGAGCAGCCGGTAGAGATCAAACTCGGATTTATCGACGGAAATCTCGTGTCAATTGATGACCGTGATGTTGCACTGATCGACACAATCCCGCTCCTGAATAAAACAGTTGGTAAATTCGGACACGGCCGCTTTGTCGGGCTCGAACACATCTCAACCGGCGAAAAGGTTCTCGAAGTCCGCGAGGCCCCAGCGGCGGCCATCATCATGGACGCGCTGCGGCACCTCGAAACCGCTTCCCTTGGCGTCGGATCAATCGTGTTGAAGCAAGGGCTTGAGCAAGCCTGGTCCCAGGAGGCGGTGTCAGGTGCATGGAGCAGTACTATTCACAAGATGTGCGAACGGGCCATAGCGTCCGCACTCGAGGGCGTCAGCGGGAGCGTCAGCTACATAGTCGATAACACGCGCTTTTTACCTCGGTCCATCATAGCCAGCACGCCGAAATACATTACGGACCGCCACCTGTGGGAACACCAAGCCGCGAGCCACCAAGCGTCCTCTAAAACTTCCCCCTCGCCAAATTACCAAGACGGGAGACACCCATGAAAAAGGTCGCACCCCAGGCGCTATGCAGCCTCAGTCAAGTATGCACTGATCATCTGGTGACGAATGGATGGTGGTTTTCGAGAGGTGAGCGCACCGAAGCCGGCTTCGGCATCGAAATTGATGCTGGCTGGAAGAATTTTGCTGACCATTGGAACCGACTGCTTCTCGATGAATACATGCGTGACGGCGGGACCTATCGCTACCGGCGCTATAGTGCGTTTGAATATGACGCAGTTGACGGAATTTTTCGGCTCCTGCCGCATGCCCCTTACGAGCAATCGAAAGCCATCAACCCCTTGAATGGCGGCTTCAAGCGCTACTTCGAGCCCTTTGAACAATCCTTTATAGATCATCCTGTCTTAAACAAGATTCTGACAGGTTTCTGCAGAATTCTATGTGAAACCGCTGGACATGATCGTTGGAATATTAAGCTCCATCCCTACCGGATTGTTGCACGCGACGGTGTAAACGGCAAACCAGCACCCGAGGGCCTTCATCAGGACGGAGTGGATTTCATCGTTTCTTACATGATCGGGCGGGTTAACGTGACCGGCGGTGTGAGCACGATTACAGATGCCGCAAAGCGGTTCCTCGGCGATGTCGAAATGAACCTTCCAAACGATTTTGTGATCTGCAACGACCGCAAGACGTTTCATGATGTATCATCGATCGTGACCGAAAATCCGAAAATGCCGTTCGCATATCGTGACGTCCTTGTCATCGCCTTCGAGAAACTATGAATCAAGTCTAGAACCTAAGCACGTCGCGACAATCGGAGGAGCTCCATCCACCACAACTCGCCTAATGCAAGCCCCATATCGCGCAGGAACACCACGTGCAGCGGATAGATCGTGTCGTGCGGTACTTCGAACGGCTCGACCTCAACCCCGACATTGTCGAGCGCGACAGCGGCTACTTCTTTCTGATGTAGCCACTGCGCCGTCGAGAGGGCCAGGCCAGGTGCGCCTTCGCGCCAAATGCTGGCGGTTATTTTGATTCATTGCGGGGCGTTTGCTTTCTGCGGCCAGACTGTCCGTCTTGAGATCCGCGATCAAAGTCTCGATGAAAGTGACATCGACATCGAACTCATCGGGGGTCGGGACGGCGACTGTTGCTGATGCCGGATTGTCGTGGCTATACGCATTGGTCCGCGTCATGCCCTCGTGAAAACGAATGGCGAGGGTCTCGGACAGATGGACCATTCGCAATCTCTGGGTTTCGATCCGATCGACGCCCCTGCGAACCACGTCGCAGAAGATATGTTCTTCTACAAGACGCTCATAACCGCTTACGCTCCAGTCGGTGCGTAATAGAGCGGGACATAGGTTCTGCCGTCGCCGCCGCCGCGGTTCTTCGACCATGTCCGCGCATAGCGCCGAACGGCGTCGTAGCTGGCCATGCTATTCTGGCAGCGCGAAGCGCGTGATGCGTGTCCAAAACCTGACATCGTCAGAAAACATGTCAGGTTCAAAACACATCTTGGGCACTGTGGAGGTTTTCAACGCGTAATCATGCGCATCCCGCGCGCGGAGCGCGCTGGCACGGCCTTTGCTGAATGAGATGCAGCGACATTGAGTGAGGGCTGACTGCACGCAGATACTTCCCTTGAACCCGGCGCCTCGTCTCTAAGAGGGAAACAAGCTTGCGCATAAAGTTGCGCAACCTTTGGCAATAGCTTTGGAGCAACATGGTCTTGCAGATTGAGCCCCCGGCGTGGCGAGCCCCTCACAAACTTCCAGGCCTGGAATCGGCTCTGGAGTGAGGGAGACCCCAAAAATTGTAGGTTTCGAGTGCCGCGGAGCTAGCGGCGCAGAGCTGGATGCGCATGTTTAACGAAAATTCACGTGAGAAGCACAAGCTGGACGGACGTCGGCTCACCGATGTAATCGCGGCTATCGATGAAATCGGGGCATCGTTTCCGGACAGAATCGCGATTACGCACGGCGCGGCAGAACTCACATATGGTGAGCTGCGAGTCATGTCGGCCAGCATCGCGAGCACTCTACGAGAGCGCTGCGCGGTGGGAACGATCGTGGGCTATTGTGGTGAACGAAATCCCGATTGGGCCGCTACAGTAATCGCAATTCTGAAGGGCGGCTCAACATATTTGCCGCTCGACCCATCTTTGCCGGCCTCACGCACTTCATTCATGATCGAGCAGAGTGGATGCACTCTGATTATCGGGCAAGAGCGACCGGAAGCCCTTGGTCTGCTTCAAGAAACCAGCCACGGCAATCGAGAATTCATGACGGTGCAGACCGCGTTAATTAGGGACCGTGCCTCTTCTGCGATGCCCTCTTCGGCTGAGTGCGGTCTCGCTTACATCTTGTTTACGTCCGGTTCGACGGGGTGGCCCAAAGGCGCGATGGTCGAGCGTGCCGCACTAAACAACCATCTGATAGCCAAGATCGATGCGCTCGAGCTGACCGAAAAGGACTGCATCGCTCAAACTGCATCGCATTGCTTTGACATCTCGCTGTGGCAGCTTTTGGCAGGGCTATGCGTTGGAAGCCGCGTCACGATTATAGACGATGCCACGCTTAGATCTCCGATGGCTCTTCTTAAGGCGCTGCAGGAACAAGGCGTCACAATTGTCCAATTCGTCCCATCGGTTCTTGCCATATTTGTTGAATATCTGCAGACACTCGCGGCCGACGAGCGGCCTCTCACTGCGTTGCGCATGATCTCCGCGGTCGGCGAGCCGCTGACGCCTGCCCTGGCGCGCGCCTGGCTGGCACTGTATCCCCAAGTCCCAATTCTCAATCACTATGGCCCGACAGAATGTGCTGATGGGGTTACCCACCATGTGGTTTCTGTCCCGCCTAGTGCAACTGACGCCTATGTACCGATCGGTCGGCCGATCTCCAATCTTGAAGTCTATGTCGCCGATGGATGGCGGCTGTGCAGGACGGGTGAAGTCGGCGAGATCTGTGTCAGCGGAATCGGTGTCGCTGCTGGTTACATCAATGATTGCGCGCGTACCAAAGATGCTTTTTTTCCAAACCCGTTCTCCAGCCATCCATCCCATCGGCGCCTCTACAAGACAGGTGATCTCGGACGCTTCAGAGCTGACGGCCTGCTGGAATGTCTTGGCAGACGAGATCGTCAGGTCAAGATCCGGGGGCACCGGGTCGAGCTTGGAGAGATCGAGTCTCGGCTCTGCACCCATCCTTCGGTAAGTGGCGCCGTCGCCGTAGCACCCGTCAATGAAGGCGTGAAGCTTACAGCAAGAGACATAACCAAGGCCGACGGAGGGATCAGGCCAAGACGAATAGTGGCCTATGTATCGGCCCCTCCCGAAGTCTTGGAAAGCGGACTCCGAAGCTTTGTTGCCGAAACGCTTCCTGCCTACATGGTCCCGGAGCGAATCATTCATGTCGATGGCATTCCAATTACCAGAAACGGGAAAGTCGACTTTGCAGCTTTGCCGGATCCGGCGACCATTCGCCCTCAGCTACTGAATCCGTTGGAGGAACCAAAGACGGAGCTCGAAAGCAAGCTGCGAGATATCTGGTCCAGCGTTCTTCGCATCAAAGGTATCGGCGTGAACGACCAATTCATGGACCTTGGCGGGGATTCGCTACGGGCGATGCTTATATTAGCCCAGCTACAGAGGCAGCTCGGGGCGAAGGTGGATTTCAGGCTGGTGCTAACCCGAAAAATTCACGGCGGGTTGGCGGATGTGGCGCAAGCCGTTGAAATGACGTAGGATTTGGTTGCTAAGGCCGATCCGAATCATTTCCCGGAGACCACACCCGCCATGAATGATCTTACCCTGCCGCTGAGCGGTTTGTCATCAGTGGGCGGCAAGTCCGTCGTCGCCCGTTTCGACGGCGGCATGTTGTCCTCCAACTGTGGCGTTCTGGTGCTGGCCGAGGTGGAAAAACGACTGCGGGTGGCCGACCGTCTGGCGCGTTGCATCGATGATCCGCGCTGCCCGGACCAGGTGGTCCACAGCCTGGCGGACATGATCGGCTTTCGCATGAAGATGATCGCCGCCGGCTATGAGGATGGCAACGACGCCAACCGGCTGCGCTCCGATCCGGTCTTCAAGATGGCCCAGGATGCGCTGCCGTCGGGTCGGGATCTGGCCTCGCAATCGACGCTGTGCCGGCTGGAGAACCTGCCCGGCGTGCGGGAGCTGGTCGCCATGGGGCGGGCGATGGTCGACCTCTATTGCGCTTCCTTCCGGCAGGTGCCGAAGCGGATTGTGCTCGACATCGACGACACGTTTGACGCCGTACATGGCGGCCAGCAATTGCGCCTGTTCAACGCGCATTACGACGAATACGGCTTCCAGCCGATCGTAGTGTTCGACGGTGCGGGCCGGTTCGTCAGCGCGATCCTGCGACCGGCCAGGCGGCCGCGCGGGGCTGAGATCTGCCCCCACCTGCGCCGCCTCGTGCGGGCGATCCGGAGCAATTGGCCGAACACACGGATCCTGATCCGGGCCGACAGCCACTACTGCGGTCCGCAGGTCATCGACTGGTGCCGCGCCAACGGTGTAGACTTCATCCTCGGCGTAGCGCCGACCACGACGCTGCGCGAGCATGTCGCGGACCTGGAAGCCCGCACGACGGCGCGCTTTGAAGCGTCGGCGAAATCGAACAAGGTCCGCCGCTTCAAGGAGTTCTTTGACGGCGCCGCCAGTTGGAGCCGCGTCGAGCGCATCATCGCCCGCGTCGAGGTCGGCGCCAAAGGAGCCGACACCCGCTTCATCGTCACCAATCTGACCAGTGGCAAGGCCAAGGCGCTCTACGAGGACCTCTACTGCCGGCGCGGCGCAGCCGAGAACCACATCAAGTCCTGGAAGACGCATCTTGCCGCCGACCGCACATCCTGCACAAGAGCGACGGCCAACCAGTTCCGGCTCTTCCTGCATGCCGGCGCCTACTGGCTAATGTGGGGCCTGCGCGCTGCGATGCCGAAACGCTCGAGCTTTGCCGTCGCCCAATTCGACACGCTGCGATTGCGCCTCATCAAAATCGCCGCGCGGGTGGTCGAGATCAAAACGCAAATCCGCCTGCACCTGCCGACATCCTGCCCCGACCAGCGTATTCTGCGCATCGTCCTCGACCGCATCCCGCGGCTCGCGACATAACCGCAGGGGCGCAGACGCCCCGAAACGAACCCGCCGACCGCAACCTGCAAACCCCGCCTGCCATCACGACGGATCACCGCCGCCGCCCGCCCAGGCTTGTCAAAATGCACCCACATCGCGACCAAATCGTCGCTTCAGGCCGCCGAAAACTCATCGCTGTGCATCAAGGCGGCTAAATGGGACCGTCAGGTCGCTGGCGGCATCGCTATCAAGCCAATCCGAAACGACACATAACGTGCTTCCAGTGGGCCGAAAGCACGGACGATCAACGCTGACACGGGTGCAGGAACACCTGTGGTTCCTCTGGCAGCTCGATCCGGATGCGAAGAACTACGTCGTTCAAGGTGGCGTGCGTATACGAGGAGCAATCGATCTGACTGCTTTCAATGAAGCTTGGATCGATGTCGTCGGGGCCCACGACGCGCTTTCGGCACGTTTCAGCGACGAAGACGGGCCGGTCCAGATTTTTGATGATCCGCACTGCGCCAATTTAGAGTTGGTTGACACCACTCACCTTACGCGACAGGAGGCTGAGGAGCTTGTGGCGGAGATGCGGCGGACCGAGCTCAACCACACCTTTGATCTCAGTCAGGGCCATTTGTTTCGTGCGCGCATGATCCGCCTTGCCGCGAACGACCATCTAATACTGATAACCGCACACGAAATCATCATAGATGCTTGGTCGATCTCCGTCCTGCTCAGAGACTTGCGAACGAGATACTCCAATGCTGCCCCGTTCTCTCCAGAGCATCGTGTGTCACTATCGGCCTATGCGCTCTGGGAAAGTGTACACGTTACACCGGACTTGCTGGTTGAGCAGCGGCGCTACTGGCGTGGGCAGATCGGCGACAATCCGCCCGCGCTTTTGTTAGCGAGTGATCGACCCCGGCCGAAAGGGAGTTCCTACCGTGGAGCCTCGCATGCGGTTCCCCTTGGTGAAGAACTGTCCGATCAAGTGAGGGGTTTTGCACGTCGGCACAGGTGCACCACATCCACGATCCTGTTGGCATGCTTTAAGCTCCTGTTGCGGATGTATAGCGGCCAGGACGATATCATCGTCGGTATACCACACGTCGTGCGCGACCAGACAGGCACTGAGGAGATCGTTGGCTTTTTCCTCAATATGCTACCAATCCGAACGACGATCGATGTCAATAAGTCCTTTGTGGCTCACGTAACTCATGTGCAAGCCCTTGTCAGCGATGCCATCGCGAACTCGGCGTATCCATTCAGTTGGATGGTGAGGGACGCCCGATTGTACCGCGAAGCCGGTCGATCTCCAATCTTCCAAGTCATGTTCAACATGTACTCCGAACCCCAGGAGCCACCGGCCGAACGCGATTTGGATCTGACGTTTCGTGAATATGACACAGGCTATGTGAAGTTCGACCTTACCCTGTATGCGCAAGACCAGGGCGATGCGATTGCGCTGCAACTGGCATATGCGGAAGACATTTTTTCAAGTGACCTGATTGCTCGCATGGCCGCCAATCTTCGCCATCTTATTGCTGCCTGTGTCGACAGGCCGGCTGAGCCGATTGTCGCCCTGACCTGCCTGTGCCCCTCGGAGGTCGCCATGCTGGACGCGCTCAAGGGCCCTGAGCAGGTATATGAGAACGAACCTTCGCTCGTGGAAGCCTTCGATCAGGTCAGCGCAAAGAACGACCGGGTGGCGTATTTCGGCGAGTTCGGAGAAGTCACGTTCGGCCAACTGCGCGAACGCATGGCGGCGATCCAGTCCGCTCTGCGTACCGGCGAGGTAGGGCCGGGCGACATGGTCGCCATGCTGATCGACCGGTCACCTGAAGTGGCCACTACAACTTTGGCTATCCGGGCAATGCAGGCGACCGTCGTGCCTATATCGCCAGATTGCCCGAAGGAACGGATCAGCCACGTTGTAAGAGATAGCGGTGCAAAGCTCCTAATTCACGCCAGCGCGGACGAAGAGATCGATTTCGGTGTGCCGTCCATTAGCTTGTCTTTCCTGCAGGCGAGATACTACCCCGCTCGGGCAATGCACTGCGAGGTCGAGCAGCCTGATAACAGCGCAGCCAGCCTGATCTACACCTCATCCTCAACGGGTAAGGCGAAAGGCGTTCTCATACCTGAGCCCGCAATACTCAATCGACTGAACTGGATGTGGCGATGCTTTCCGTTTGATGGCGTCGACGTGATCGTTGTTCAGAAGTCGGCGGGACTTGTTGCCGCAGCATGGGAGTATTTTGGAGGGGCACCGTAAAGTTAACCGACGGCTGATGAAGATGTGCGAACATGGGCCATGTCAGAAGTTGCTCGTGATCCGCTTTATCGTCGCCACCGCTTTCCCGCCGAGATCATTGCGCACGCGGTATGGCTCTACTTTCGCTTTCCGCTCAGCCTGCGCATGGTTGAGGACATGTTGGCGGCCCGCGGCATCATCGTCACGCATCAGACCATTCGAAGCTGGGCGGAGAAATTCGGGCGGCATTTCGCCCGGGAGATCAAGCGACGGTCAGCCGGCTGCCTGGGCGACAAATGGCATCTCGACGAATGTGTGGTGGCCATCAATGGCAAGAAGCAGTGGCTCTGGCGTGCCGTCGATCAGGACGGCTTCGTCCTCGAAGTGCTGGTGCAAAGCCGCCGAAATGCCAAGGCGGCAAAGCGTCTGATGCGCAAGTTGCTGAAGGCTCAAGGGCGGACACCACGGGTCATGATCACCGACAAGCTCCGGTCCTATGATGCCGCCAGGCGCGACCTCATGCCCGGTGTCGAACACCGGTCGCACAAAGGCCTCAATAATCGAGCGGAAAATTCGCACCAGCCGACCCGACGACGCGAAAGGACCATGAAACGCTTCAAGTCGGCACGCCAGCTTCAGCGGTTCGTTTCCATCCATGATCCGATTGCCAACCTGTTCCACTTTCCCCGCAATACGCTGTCATCGGCTCAACATCGAGACCTGCGTAACGCCGCCATGCAAATCTGGAACAAAATCGCGTGTCTCGCCGCAGCGTGACAGCCGTCCCGGCCAGCTATCGCTGCATCAATCCGCTGATAACTTTACAGTGCCGTCCCGCCTACGGCTAGCGTATTGTAGGCTGTTTCCAGTGCATTTAGGAACAGTCGGTACCCAGTCCCGTCAGCTACAAAGTGATGCATCAAAACAAGCAGATAGTAGTTGCCGCTCTCTGATGTCCGGAAGGCTGAAAGCCTGACGAGGGGTGTCTGACCGTCAAACCGAAACCTGGTTTGACGCTCTGCGCAGGCGCCTTCGATGACCGTCAGCTGTTTTGCCGTGGCCATGCCGACCAGGTCTATTTCTTCCACGAGGGGATTGGGTACCGATCCGATTGCCTGAGATAGGCCGCTCTCGGTTTGGACTATTCGAAGTTTCAGTCCTTCGTGCCGACCAATGACATGAGCAAGGGCGCCTTCAAGGATTGATAGATTCAGGAGACCCGCGGGCAGGAAGAAAAGGTCGCCAAGGTTGTAGTGCTCGCCTAATCCGACAAGGCTGTTCCAAGATGAGACGGCGGGAGTCACTCGCAACGGTCCATCGGGAGCCTCATAGGCAGAGATCGTCGTGGCCGATGCGATTTCCTTGGCCAATTCCCGAATGGTCGATGTTCTGTACAGTTGGCCAACGGTCAAGCTCAGTCCGGCTTTACGCGCTAATGTAACGCAACGCACACTCAGAAGAGAGTTTCCGCCGATATCAAAGAAGCTGTCATCGATCCCGATGGATTTGGCGCCTAACAGTTCTTGCCAGATCTCGGCAAGAAGTCTCTCCCGCTCCGTGCGCGGCTCAGTAGATTGGGCATTCCGAAGCTCGCGGGATCGGACAGAAGAGAGGCGACGACGATCTATCTTCCCGCTCGCCGTCAGTGGCATACGGTCCACCATGCGAAAATCGGATGGAATCATGTAGATGGGGTATTCGGCTTAGCGCCCTCTCTTCAAGGCTTCGTGTGGAGAGGCGCTGCGCTTCGAGTTGATGATAGACGTGGTCTGTTCAGGAACAGCCACAAGCATCAGGAAAGGAAGCGCGGCATGGACCATTATGCGGGGTTAGACGTTTCGGTGAAAGAGACGTCAGTATGCATCATCGACGAAACAGGCAAGGTTTGCCGTGAAGTGAAGGTCCCGAGCCACCCGGATGACCTTATCCGGGCTCTGCAGGACCCAACCTGGCAACTGGCGCGCGTAGGGCTTGAGGCTGGGCCATTGTCGCAATGGCTGTTCAGCGGACTGGCGGCAGCCGGCTTGCCGGCGATCTGTATTGAGACACGGCACACGAAGGCGTTTCTAAAGGCGCAGGTCAATAAGAGCGATCGCAATGATGCCCGCGGCATTGCACAGATGATGCGGGTCAATCTGTTCCGGCCGGTGCACGTCAAGACGCTGACCAGCCAGAAACGCCGTGTCCTTTTGAGCGCCCGTAAGTTGCTGCAGGAGAAGGCAGTTGCCTTCGAGAACGACATCCGCGGTTTGTTGCGCAACTTTGGGCTCAAGGTCGGCACCGTCGGTGCAGTCAATTTTGAAGAGCGAATTCGCGAACTCGTCGAGGACGAGCCTGAGATCGGCGACATCATCGAGCCGTTGCTGGCCGCCCGGCGGAAACTGCGCGAAGAGTTCGCGAAACTCCATCGGAAGCTGCTGTCGATCGTCCGAGGTGACGAGGTTTGCAGGCGCTTGATGACGATCCCCGGCGTCGGACCTGTCGTCTCTCTGGCCTTCAGTTCCACAATCGATGTTCCGGCCCGCTTCAGCAGCTCGAAGGCCGTTGGTCCAGCGTTGGGTCTGACGCCGGTACTCAATCAGTCCGGCGAAAGTCGTCGCGTCGGCCGCGTCTCACTATGCGGCGACGGCATGATGCGCACGCTCCTCTATGAAGCCGCCCAATGCCTGCTGACGCGTGTGACGAAATGGTCTTGGTTGAAAGCCTGGGCGATGAATGTCGCCAAACGACGGGGTCGTCAGAAGGCCGTCGTCGCGTTGGCGCGGCGACTGGCAGTGATCATGCATCGCATGTGGAGCAACGGGACCGAATTCCGCTGGACGAGGGAAAGTATGTCGGCAGTTGCTTGACGGGTCTTCGGGAAGGAGAATAACATTCCGCCAGCCGGCGGAAAGACGTCCTTCGCGGGACGATGGATGAGATGAGTTCGTTGCCGCCCTGGTTCCGACCGCATATTGCGATCAGGACGCGCTGTAGATTGTTCCGTCTTGTCCTTCTAATCCCATATTGGGAGGGCCGAGACGCGCGCCGATCCCGGAGAGAAGCAAGAGCCCGCGAGAGACATCACAAGCCGGCAGAGTAGAATACTCGAAAGTGCTTGACCTCAACACGCCGAATAGAGAAGGGCGGCAATTCCTGCCGTAGGTGATTCACAAGGTCTCCTGAGGTAAGGCCGTCGTCAGTTGGGACCACTATGGCCACCAGTCGGCGATTGTCATCCACTCCCCGAACGACTGCGGTTGCCCTGGCAATGCCAGGATGCGCTTCAAGGGCGGTTTCGATTTCCTCCAGCTCAATTCGGAAACCTCGGAGCTTGATTTGATTGTCCGATCGACCGCAAATCTCCAAAACACCTTTGGCTGAGACGCGGGCGATATCGCCACTGCGATAAAGAAGGCCGTATTGGCAGTCATCGTATGGATTGGGCACGAAACTTTGCTTCGTTCGCTCTGGGTCCCGCCAGTACCCCGTGCTTACGCAGCGTCCCGCGACGCAGAGTTCGCCTGCTACCCCGACGGGAACCCGCTCCAACTGTGCATTGAGCACATAGATCTTCACATTGTCGATTGGGCGCCCGATCGGCACAGCTTTAGAGCCATCGTCCGCCTCCGATGTTGCGTAGACTGCCGCATTAGACGCGCATTCCGTGGCGCCATAAAAATTCCATAGCGGCACATCTGGAAAGCTCTGTCGCCAACGAGAAGGAAGCGATGGCGGCATCGGTTCAGCACTGCTTGTGACTAGGCGCAAGCTGGTCGTTTCCGCATGTCGTTTTTGAGAGGCGATCAGACCGGACAGAATGGGCGGGGAAGCGAACAACCGAGTCACGCGATGCCTAGTCAAGGCACTCAACAAGAGGTCGGGGTCGAGCAACTGGTCATCGGTCAGGATCAGCGTTGGGACCCCCTTCAGGAGTCCTCCAAAGGCACTGTAAAGTTATCAGCGGATTGATGCAGCGATAGCTGGCCGGGACGGCTGTCACGCTGCGGCGAGACACGCGATTTTGTTCCAGATTTGCATGGCGGCGTTACGCAGGTCTCGATGTTGAGCCGATGACAGCGTATTGCGGGGAAAGTGGAACAGGTTGGCAATCGGATCATGGATGGAAACGAACCGCTGAAGCTGGCGTGCCGACTTGAAGCGTTTCATGGTCCTTTCGCGTCGTCGGGTCGGCTGGTGCGAATTTTCCGCTCGATTATTGAGGCCTTTGTGCGACCGGTGTTCGACACCGGGCATGAGGTCGCGCCTGGCGGCATCATAGGACCGGAGCTTGTCGGTGATCATGACCCGTGGTGTCCGCCCTTGAGCCTTCAGCAACTTGCGCATCAGACGCTTTGCCGCCTTGGCATTTCGGCGGCTTTGCACCAGCACTTCGAGGACGAAGCCGTCCTGATCGACGGCACGCCAGAGCCACTGCTTCTTGCCATTGATGGCCACCACACATTCGTCGAGATGCCATTTGTCGCCCAGGCAGCCGGCTGACCGTCGCTTGATCTCCCGGGCGAAATGCCGCCCGAATTTCTCCGCCCAGCTTCGAATGGTCTGATGCGTGACGATGATGCCGCGGGCCGCCAACATGTCCTCAACCATGCGCAGGCTGAGCGGAAAGCGAAAGTAGAGCCATACCGCGTGCGCAATGATCTCGGCGGGAAAGCGGTGGCGACGATAAAGCGGATCACGAGCAACTTCTGACATGGCCCATGTTCGCACATCTTCATCAGCCGTCGGTTAACTTTACGGTGCCTCTCGAGTCCCACCGAGACATCATCGACGGCTATTCTGCCCTCGAGCGGAAGAAGGACATCATGGTCGCCAAGCTCGCGACCTGGGTGCCGATCCAGCCGAACCGGTTCCAAGGCGACTACGCGGCGACGGTCGATGGCCTTGCCGAAATCATGTCAACGAAAACGTTGCGGACATTCCACTACACCCGGATGACTGACGACGAGGTTGAATCCGTGCAGGCCGAAGGCATCGTTCCGACCGCGGGGGATTCCCTGAACAACCGCGTCGATCGTCAGGTCGCGGCTGGAGGGTTGACACCGGAACAGGGCACTAGGATCATCAAGCGACCCCGCCTGCCCACGGATTTCGGCGTCCGCAAAGGCTTCTGGTCAACAACTGTGCCGCTCCATCCGGACGAATCCGCCGTGAAGCTGCTCGTCGAGCACTGGGGCGGCGAATCCGCTTACTGGCTGCTTGTTGGAACGGAAGATGAGGATGTGATCAGCGTTCTGAAGGAAATCGGCCGCGGCAGAGTCTTCGAGATCACGGTACCGCTTGCGGAAGCCAACGGTGGCTTGGCAGGCTTTAGCGCCGCCAGGATTGCCGTCAGGGAATATGCGTGCAGCCTGGGTTCCGTATTCCTTCGCGAAGGCCTCGATCTCGGCGTCGAACACAAACTGCCCCCCTCCAACATTCTCAGGATTCATTCGGAGGGTGAGGAGGGGTACACGGTGATCGGGAGGGGCTACCCGACCACCTATAAGAAACCGGAGTAGGGTGACAGGCGCACAGTCGAGTTTTTTCACGGCATCGGTCAATTTCTCAGTTCGGGGAACATGACGTTGCGCCAGGATGGACATTCTGCTGAATTTCACCTGCCGGCGCTGTTTCGTGGACGCGCGATTGGGACCAGTTCTATTGCCCGTCTCGGCTCAAGCCGGGGCGAGCATCTTTGCGTTATGGGAGGATTTGCTCACCATGACTCAAAGTGGCGGCCATGGAGATCGCCTCAGAAGCGGCGCCCGATTGGAAACATTAGCACCTCCGCGTTTTGGCGTGGCTGCTTGAACTCTTCGACGGCAACCGCCTCAATTAACAGGTCCAAGGCTTCGCGTCCCCTCTGGCTCATCGGGTCATCGCCACGAAGGTAGTGATACGCTCGATCTAAATGCACTCGGGCGGCGGAAAAATCGCTTGTCATATGACCCTCTCAGTAGCCGCCCGCATTAGCCGTCTACGAGGTGAGGGTCGCGCAATCGTCAATATCCACAGACGGATTTGATTTAAATCGGGGATAATCCGGGGGATTAGCCAGGTCGCCGGCTGCCTTTTGCGAGATATAGCGTGCATTCGAACAGGATCGCCCGGATGTCAGGGTGCTCCGGTCTCAGGCGCGAGAGGAATGCCGGGCGTTGTCCCGTTGTTTGAAATGTGGCCGCGTGAGGCCGACACCGCGCTTTTCAGGCAGGCCGTGCACTCACGGCTTCCCACGCGGCCATTGCCTGGCGTCGATGGGCTCGAATTCGCGCTGCGGAGCGGTTGGTCTGGGATGGGACGAAGAGATTTCGGACGGCGGAGAAGATCATCAAGGCGGTTAGCTCGTCCCTCGAACTCCACTTGCGACGAGCCGCACTTTGGCCACGATCCACAAGAAAAATAAGAGTTCCCCTTTAGATAAAAGCCGTGCTTGCGCTGCGCTCTGTTTGTGGATTTTCTTATCATTTCGATGCGAGGCGGCGTCGAACAGCCGGACTAAGTCCACGTGACGGGGTGGCGCGTCTCGCGCCTGCATCGGTTTGCGCAGGGACAGCCAGCAGCGGCGCACATCCGATCTGCCACTCAGGGGTGCAGTTTTGGTGCCGCGTAGCGCACGTCAGGAAAAACCTTCACGCAGTTCCTGCCACTCCGCTTTGCATCGTAGAGAGCTGAATCGGCGCGAGCCAAGGCGTCATCGATATTCCGATCGTCAGCGAAGATTTCCGTGACACCGAAACTCGCGGTGATTCTGACCGTGGTGTTTTCCTTTTGGATAGGAGTTTTCTCCACCATTTCCCGGAGCTTTTCGGCCAGCTTAGCGGCACCGAATAGATCAGCGGCCGGCAGGATAACCGCGAACTCCTCTCCACCAATGCGAGCCAGCACGTCAATCTGCCTTACGGACCCCATGCAGAGCAGTGAAAGACAACGCAGGGTTTCATCCCCCATTGCATGGCCATAGGTGTCATTGACAGCCTTGAAGTGATCCACGTCGATCATAATCACCGATGCCGGTGACCGGAAGCGCCGGACCCGCTCGACTTCACCGTTGCCAATCTGGAGAAAGTATCTCCGATTTGGCAAGCCGGTGAGTGGGTCTGTAGAAGCCAGTCTGGCCAGATCAACCTCGAGCATCTTTCGGTCAGTAATGTTGAGGTGAGAGACCACCGCTCCTTGCTGCTTGACTTTCAGCGGCGTCACCCGACCTAAAAACCATCTGAATTCAGTCGGCGAATGGCAGGGGTATTCCATTTGAAACAGTGCGGTTTCACCGCTTAGAACAGACTGGACACCCGTGGCGAAGCCCTCCGCTTCTTCAGATCCGGGCCCTACCGCGCCTCGGCAGATCTTGAGATAGTGGGTCCCGACATCAGAGCGATAAACATCGATGGAGTTTGCTGCGCCGAAATTTTGCCAGGCTCGGTTCACGGCAATGATCTCGCCCACCCGATCGACAATGCAGATATTGGATGTGAGCGCATCGAGAACGGCGACCGCGAAGCCTGTTGTCTGAAGAATTGAGGTCATAATTCCAAACCCTGCCTCCCATGAGTGCTCACCGCTCCTCAGTCCACTCAAGTTCGACCGAGCATCGTTAAGAGACTGTATCCGATACCGGTAATATTATTCCAAGCAATTCAGCCGTGGATTCAAGGTCCCTGAACTGTCCAGAATGGCCGGGGTTCGACCGAGGCCGTGTGAAAACCCACCTACGAGCTCACCACGGTCGATTCCGACGCGCCGGACGGATTTCGGTTTTTTATCCATCGACCAACATCGAAACGCCGAGAGTATCCGACAGCATTATTTAAGGGGATGTCACATTAACGAGAAATACTACTATCTACTCGTCAAGCGGAAAAGTTTCGGGCAAAGAACTCAAAGGGTTAGGGCGTCAAGAAGGGGCGTTGTTGCGTGGATCACCCGGCGACTGATATTGAGCGGTGGTTTTCAGTCTCCTGATCCGGATTTCGACGATGCCGCACAAGTTCAATGCCGATCGGCGGGACAAGATTGCCAAGCAGAAATATCAAGTGACGAATTGGCCGGCATATAATGAAAGCCTGCGTCAACGTGGTGATTTGACCATCTGGGTGAAGGATGAGGCTCTGTCTTTATGGACGGCGCAGAGGCGGACATCGCGGGGTGGTCAGCCGAAATACTCGGATCTGGCGATTACGTTGTGCTTGACCCTGCGCGTCGTCTACGGGCTGGCGCTACGCCAGACCCAAGGCTTGATGCGCAGTGTCGCGGCGCTGATGGGGTTCGATATTGCCGTGCCTGACTTCTCCACCCTGTCTCGCCGGAGCAAAGGGCTGGCGTTGCCGTCGACAAAGTCCCGAGCCACAACATCAGGTCCGGTCCATCTGGTTGTCGACAGCACCGGCTTGAAGGTCTTCGGCGAGGGCGAGTGGCTGGAAAACAAGCACAAAACCAAGGCCAAACGCAAAAGATGGCGCAAACTGCACCTTGGTCTCAATCTTGTCAGTGGTGAGATTGTTTGTTCCGATCTGACCGTGGATGATGTCGGCGATCCGACAGCGTTACCAGGACTTCTGGACCAGATCGGTGGCCCCGTCGAGAAGTTCATTGCCGACGGCGCCTATGATGGAACGCCAACCCGAGATCTTCTGGCGACACGCTTTGGTGAGATCGTGGAGGTCATTATCCCACCTCCCAAGACTGCCGTTGCCAGCCCTCAATCGGTGCTGGTTCCATCTGTCCGCGATCGCCATATTGCAGAAATCCAGACCAAAGGGCGGATGGCATGGCAGAAATCCACCGGCTACAACAAGCGCAGTCGCGCTGAGACCCAGATGGGTCGATGGAAGGCTGTGATCGGGCCCAAACTCAAAGCGCGACATTTTGACAATCAGAAGACTGAAGCGAAGATTGGCGTCCGTGTTCTTAACCGGATGACAGAACTTGGCCGGCCCAAGTTCGAGCGCGTTGCATGAAAAATGCAGTGGATAGGGTTGCCTCGTCCAAAGTCTGATCCATGCAACAGTGCTGCGTCGTATGATCTGGAACTGGGACTTTCAGCCCCATGAGATCCAGCAGCGAGTGGAGCAATCCCTCGGTCTGGCGCAGCCGCATTGCCAAGACGCAACCCAACGTCAGCGCTGTCTCAATGGCGAGATCGGAATACCGGGCTTGGCCGCCGCGGGTCTTGCGTCGCGGAGCGCGCCATCCCGCCAGTGCCTCCGGCGTTACCCATAAGGTCAGGGCTACCACGCCGGCGCAGACCTGCTTCGTAGTCACGCCAATTCGTCACCCTGAATTTCATCTTTCCGACGTGATGACGACGATCTGCGTTGTATTTGTACGGCATGGCAACTCGCATCAAGCTGATTTCGATCCTGCCTGCCTATCGCCAAACCGTTGACAAAGAATCCATGCACCAACGCTGTGGCGCTCTGCACGCAAAAAGGCGGGACCGGCAAGACCACGATCGCGACGGCGCTTGCGGTCGCGGCGCACCTGGCCGGGAAGAAATCGGCCCTGCTCGACCTCGACCCTCAGACAAACGCCGTCAACTGGTTCGACCGGCGAGAAGGCGACGGCCCGGACGTTGCCTCGATTCAGCCCGGCGCTGTCCGGCGCTCGCTGGACGCCTATCGCGGCCTTGGCATGGATTGGGTGTTCATCGATACGCCCGGCAAGATGGACAGCGCCTCGACCGAGGCGGCCAAGCACGCCGACATGGTGTTGATCCCGACCCAGGCGCAGATTTTCGCGATCGACACATTGGAGCCGCTAAAGCGGCTTCTGGACATGGCCGACAATCCTCCCGCATTCGTGGTGCTGAATCTCGTGCATCCCAACGCCGGGGGCAGGGCGGCCGACGATGCCGCCGCGATTACGGAGCGGTTCAACGTGCCGGTCGCACCCATCCATATGTCGCGCCTGAAGGCCTACGAGGACGCCCTGGCCTTGGGGCAGACGCCGCAGGAACTGGAACCGGAAGGGCGAGCGGCCCAGGAAGTCGCCGGCCTGTTCAGCTTCCTTTCGGAGCAGGGAAGCATGATTACAGGTAAGCATGAAAGGATGAAAGCATGAGCCGCAAGCCTTCCCTTCTGGCGACCGCCATCAAGACGGCAGAGCAGCCTGCGGCTTCCGACCCGCCGGCCGAGCCGAAGCGGGCCGCTCGCAGCCCGCAGCCGGCCGGAACCTATATTCCGCCGTCGCGGGCCAATAAGGCGGCCAAAACACACCACTTGCCTCCGGCCTATTGGGAGACGCTGGAAGAACTCAGCTTCCGAACACGCGATGACAAGGGCAAGCGGATTCCGCAGGAGAGGCTTGTGGCCGAGGCGCTGAACCTGCTTTTCGCCAAATACAATTTCCCAGTCGTTCGAGGGGGTGGGGACCCGGCCGTCCCTACGGTCCTATGTGAGAGAGCGGGCGGGCGGGCGCTTGTGTCGTGCCGATGAATCTTGAAACTATAACAATATGAACTATAGTGTGTGGTGCTATAGCGAGGTTCCGTGCGAATTTTCTTGACCAGAGGCGTTATGCGGTTCGCCCGCCGGCAACGGATTGCCGACGCCAGCTTGAGCGAGGCGATCGAGCGGGCCGAGCATGGCACCATCGACGCCGATCTTGGCGGCGGCCTTATCAAGCAGCGCGTGGCGCGGCCTGGTCAGGGACGTTCTGGCGGGTTTCGGATGATCGTCGCCTATCGGGCGGCTGGGCGCGCGGTGTTTCTGTATGCGTTCGCCAAAAGCGACCGCGACAACATTGACGATGACGAACTGGCGGCCCTGCGCACGATTGGGGCGAACTGGCTTGCCGCGTCGGCCGAGCTGGTCGTGCAAGCCATTGAGGACGGAGATTTGAAGGAGATCGAGCATGACGACGACGAAGCCTAGTCGCCTCGCCCGCGAGATCGCGGAAATGGCGGGCGCGCAGCGCCGCCTCGGGATCATGGACGAGGCCACCTATGAGAAGATCACCGCGCGGCACCTTGGAGAGAAGGTCTTGCCGACCGAAACGCCGATGACAGGCGCACAGGTGCGGGCCGTGCGCGAGCGGGCGCACCTTAGCCAAGCCGCGTTCGGCCGCTATCTCAATGTGACGCCCGGCTATGTGTCGCAGCTTGAGCGCGGCGAGGCGCTGGCCAAGGGGCCGGCGCTGGCCCTGTTGAACGTCATCCGGCGGCGGGGCATTGAGGCGCTGCATTAGTAGGGCAGGGCGAACATGCTTGCAGGTAAGCATGTAATCATCCGGCCCGACCGTCCCTACGGCCCTATGTGAGAGAGCGGGCCGGCCGGGGGCTGGCGTCGTGCCTGGTGCAGCCCGACAGGTTCAGGATTCCATAGGGGCCGCCTGCACTATGGTTCCGGTTATCGCTCTATCTGGTCGAACAGCCCCCGGAACTCGGGATCGGCGTAATAGGCGAGCTTGCCGGCGAGGATAGGGCGTTGTCCTGCCAGGAACAGAAGTTCGATGTTTTGCGGCAGGCTGCGCACTTCGTCAGGGGTGAGCAGCGGCCGGCCGGAATGGTGCTCGCCGTAGGATATGCCGGACTTTTCGGAATCGAGCGCCTGGCCCATCGTCTTGAACACGGCGGTTTCCTGTCCGAGCAGATCTGAGACGAGGCGGGCGCTTTCGTGATCGTTGACGCCGAACACCTGCAGGACGCCGGCGTTCGACAGGAATGTTCCGGCGCGCGTGCCGTAGGTGGCGCGGAGCTGGTGAACGTCCTGCAGAATGGGCCAGAGCTGGACGCCGTAGCCGGCCATGAGGCCCATAGCGCGCTCTACGGGGGCGATGTGGCCAAGGGCGGCGAACTCATCCAGCAGGTACAGGACTGGCGCAGCCAGTGGGGCAGGGGACGAACTGGCGGCCCTTGCCATGTCGGTGAGGCTTTGGGTGACCAGCAGGCGCAGCCATCTTGAATAGGTCGCGAGGCGATCGGGCGGCAGGACGAGGAACACCGTTCCGGTGCGCACCTTCAGGTCGCGGAACGCGAAGTCGGACCGGCTGAGCACGGCGGTCATACGCGGGCTGTCGAGGAAATGGGTATGGCGCTGCGCGGCCGAGAGGACGCCGGCCGCCTCGCGGTCGGATTTTCCAAGGTGGCGGTTGGCGGCGCGGGCGACCAGGCCGCCAACGGAGTTCGAGCGCTGCATTTCCTTCATGAGCGCGGAGAAGATTTCCGGCGCCAGGGTCAGGTTCTCGCGCAGGGTGGCGAGGGTGCGCCTGGCGCGCGGTTCTGTGGCGACGATATGGAGGATGACGCCGGCGATCAGTGCCTTTGCTTCCTCGTTCCAATGCGCCTCGCCGGCCGTGCCGGGTTCGTCATAGACCAGGGCGTCGGCCAAGGTGCTTGCGTCTTCGGCCACGTCGAGGCCGTCAAGGTCGAGGGCATCGAGGGGATTGAAAGCGGCCGAGGGTTTTCCAGTGACGCCGAAGGGGTCGAGGACGTGGACCGGGCCGAACTTCTGGCGGGCGCGGCCGGCGATCCTGGCATTTTCACCCTTGGGGTCGATGCAGATCACGGAGCGGTCGGCAGTGAGCAGATTCGGGATGATGGTTCCCACACCTTTGCCGGTCCTGGTCGGTGCCATCGTAAGCAGATGGGCCGGCCCATCATAGCGCAGGAGCTTTCCGGTCTTGCTGTCGCGGCCGACCAGGAGGCCGGCTTGCGAGCGGGTGAGGGGAGCCACTTCCTTGTCGGTAGCGAAGCGGGCCGAGCCGTGGGTGTCGCTGTCCATGAACCCGAAGTGCTGAATCATCGGCCTGGACAGGAGGCGGAAGACGAACAGGACGAGAAAGGCGGTGAAAGCGAAGTTGCCGACATACCAGAGCACATCGCCGCGCTGGATGCCGGCCCATTGCATGAGGGCCATGAGGCCGCCGCCGACGATGAACAGGACGAGGAAGAATAGCGCCCCCATCCTGGCGACGTAGCCGGCGGCGCGGAACGGGCCGGTGATGATCGCGACGAAGGCCCACAGGGGATCGCGGCCGGCCGCGCGCAGCATGTTCTTGAAGGCGGCCCATGCCAGCCGGAAATCAGTCATGAGGTCGTCCCCCATCCGCTGGCCGCTTGATCAGATCGGCAAACAGTTCCCTGTCCATGTCGCGCGTGAGGAAGCCCGGCAGCTCGCGGCGCAGCCAGTTGGGGAGGGCGCGGGACATGTCGTCGCGGCCGTGTTCGAGGCGATGCAGGACGAGCGCGCCGAGCAGCACCTTGCGGCGCGTGTCGTTCGCGCGCTCCTGTTTGGACAACCTGGCTTTGAGAGTGGCGCGCTGCGCATCCAGTTCGGCCAGCCTTTGTTCGATCGTCTTGCGCGCCATTTGTGTGATCCTATTTCGAGCGACTGCCTGCCGGTTCACCCTTGAGGCGGACCATGACGATTTTCGGATCCTCGCCAACGCGCTCGACCTCGACAATGCCGGATGCCTCGACCAGATCGGAGAGACGGGGAAACCCGTAGTTGCGAGCGTCGAAGTCCGGAGCCTGCTTTGCCAGGTGTGCGCCAACGCGAGCGAGATTGGCGCGGCCGTCCTCGTCCGCCGAAGCGATTACAGCCTTCGTCAGCATGTCGAGCGCCGTGCGATCGAGAGCAGCTTTTGCTGGGGCCGGCTTAGCCGCTGCTACCGCTTTTGGCGCGGCGATGGTTTCGGCTTCCTTCGGTTCGACGGCCGCGTTGAGCACGTCGAAATAGACGAACTTGTCGCAAGCCGTAATGAAGGGGCGGGGCGTCTTACGTTCGCCGAACCCATAGACGGTGACGCCCTGCTCACGGATGCGCGAGGCGAGGCGGGCAAAGTCGCTATCGCTTGAGACGATGCAGAAGCCGGAGAAGCGGCCGGTATAGAGCAGGTCCATCGCGTCGATAATCATCGCGCCATCGGTCGCGTTCTTCCCGGTCGTATAGGCGAACTGCTGGACCGGCTGAATCGAGTGTTCGAGCAGGCATTCCTTCCAGCCGTTGAGGTTCGGCTTGGTCCAGTCGCCATAGATGCGCTTGACGCTGGCGCTGCCATAGTTGGCGATCTCGGCCAGCAGGCCGGTGATAATTTTCGGCGTGGCGTTGTCGCCGTCGATCAACAGCGCCAGCGTGGCAGCATTATCCATTACCATAGCCCATTGTCTCCTCTTTCCGGTTGAAGCCGAGGTTATCAGGTTTCGGTGAGGGAGGGGAGCACGAACGGTGCGAGCCTTGAAATCTTGGGGTTTCGGAGTCACATTGGGGGCTTCAGTCAGATAGCAGAGAGCTTGCCGCAGCGCCACACCGTAGGCATTCGAGAGCGGAGCGAGCAGTGTTTCAAGGGCGCACTTACGAGTTACTGCGTAACTCAGGGCGCTGATCGGAGATCAGAGAAGGCAGAACGTGCATTGGCGATCTATCATTTAAGCATGAAACCCGTGGCGCGCGGCAAAGGCCGCAGCGCTGTTGCGGCCGTCGCTTATCGCTCTGCCGAAAAGCTGACCAATGAGCGCGATGGGATCACGCATGATTTCACGCACAAGAAGGGCGTGGAGCATTCTGAAATCGTGCTGCCCGAAGGCGTGGTTGCCGAATGGGCGCGAGATCGATCGGCTTTGTGGAATGCCGCCGAGAAAGCCGAGGTTCGCAAGGACGCCCGCGTGGCCCGCGAGTTCGAGATTGCGCTACCGCATGAATTGACAGCCGAGCAGCGGCTTGAGGCAACGCGAGAGTTCGCCCAGGACTTGGCGAACCGCTATGGCGCAGCGGTGGATTTTGCCATCCATGTCCCGAATGGCGATACCGACATTCGCAACCATCATGCGCATGTGATGATGACGACGCGGCAGGTTACGGCCGATGGGCTTGGCGACAAGACCTATATCGAGCGGGAAAACAAGTGGCTGCTGTCGAACGATCTGCCGACTTCGCATATGCAGCTCCGCGACATTCGCCAGTCGTGGGAGCAGATGGCGAACGAGCGGCTTGCCATGGCGGGGCTGGATATTCGGATTGACCATCGCTCGCATTCGGAGCGTGGCCTTGCACTGGTGCCGACCGAGCATATGGGCGTTCATGCCACGCAGATGGAGCGGCGCGGTCAGGATGTCGATCGGGCGCGGCTGGACGCGGAGGCGGCGCAGCGCAATGCCGAGATCATCCGGGAGAAGCCCGAACAGGTTCTGACCCTCATCAGCGGTGAAAAGAGCGTGTTCGACCGGCACGATATCGCGCGGGCGCTGCATCGCTATATCAACGATGACATTGGAGAGTTTAGAGACGCCTTTGCCAAGGTGATGGCATCGCCGGCCCTGGTCGAGCTTCAGGCCGAGCGTGCGGACCCGGCGACGGGCGAGATCGAGCTTGCCCGCTATTCGACGCGCGAAATGGTGGGGATCGAATCCGGTCTGGCGGTTTCTGCCGAGCGGATGCACCAGGCGCGCAACCATGGTGTCGATCGCCGGCATATCGAGCGGGCCATAGAGCGCCAGGACGCCGCCATTCAGCAGAGCGCCGGCGATCCGGTCGCGCGGCTTTCGGACGAGCAGCGGGCGGCGATCGAGCATGTCACCGGCCGGGAGCGGATCGCGGTCGTTGTCGGCTTCGCCGGCGCTGGCAAGAGCACGATGCTGGCGGCCGCCCGGGAGGCGTGGGAGGCAGAGGGTTATACCGTCCATGGGGCGGCGCTGTCGGGCAAGGCGGCCGAGGGCCTGGAGGAATCTTCGGGCATCTGGAGCCGCACCTTGGCGTCATGGTCCCGCGGTTGGGAGAACGACCGGGGTCAGCTCAACCGCGGCGACGTGTTCGTCATCGACGAGGCGGGCATGGTGGGGAGCCGGCAGCTTGCCCGGTTCGTGGGCGAGGCCGAGGAGCGCGGCGCGAAGATCGTTCTCGTTGGCGATCATGAGCAGTTGCAGGCGATCGGCGCCGGCGCACCCTTCCGCGCGATTGCCGAGCAGATCGGCCATGCCGAACTTTCCGAAATCCGCCGGCAGCGCGTGGACTGGCAGCGCGAGGCGTCGGTGTCGTTTGCCACCCATAAGACGGCCGAGGGGCTGGCCGCCTATCGGCAGCATGGCGATATCCGGCTTAGCGACAGTCAGGACGGTGCGCGCAGCGAGATCGTGCGCGATTACCTTGCCGATCGCGAGCAGCGTCCGGACGGCACAAGGGTTGCCATGGCGCACCGCCGCGCCGATGTTCGGGCCATCAATGACGAGATCAGGACCGCCCTGCAGGAGCGCGGCGTACTGGCGCAGGGTGACGCTGCAGGGGAGGTTATATTCCAGACCAATGACGGCAAACGGGCGTTCGCGCCGGGCGACCGGATCGTGTTTCTGGAAAACAATCGCGACCTGGGCGTGAAGAACGGCATGCTTGGCACGGTCGATCACGTCGAGGCCGGCCGATCGGGTGCCGGCCCCATGATGGTGGCGCAGCTCGACGGCAAGAGTGACACGATCAGCATTCCGATGAGCGCCTATCAGGCCATCGACCACGGCTATGCGACCACGATCCACAAGAACCAGGGCGCGACGGTCGATCGCGCCTTTGTGCTGGCGTCGGGCACGATGGACCGGCATCTGACCTATGTTGCCATGACCCGGCATCGCGACGGGGCGCAGCTCTATGCCGGCATGGACGAGTTCACCGACCGTCGCGCCGGCCGGCTGGTCGAGCATGGGACCGCCCCCTATGAGAACAACCCGAAAAACCGCGACAGCTATTATGTGACGCTGGAAACCGAGGCCAGCAAGCAACACACGATTTGGGGCGTGGACCTCGAACGGGCGATGAAGGAGGCTGCGCCGCAGGTTGGGGACAAGATCGGGCTTGAGCATGACGGGTCGCAAACGGTGCGGCTTCCGGACGGCGGGATGGCCGAGCGCCATACATGGAAGGTGCAAAGCGCTGACGAGCTGGCGCTGAGGCAGCTCGAAAACCGTCTCAGTCGATCAGGCGTGAAGGAAACGACGCTCGATTATGCCGGCGAATTTGCCGAACGGCGCGGGCTTTCCGAGCGGTTCGGGATCAAGAGCGATATTGAAATCCGTCCGGACCGGGAGGCGACGGCGGAGCGCAGCGAGGGACGTTCCCTTGCGCGCGGATCTTCGCAAAAAGTGGGCGAAGATCCGCGCCCGGAAAATCGTGCTGAGGATCTCGCTCAGGATCGTGGCGACGATCGGCAGCAGCGCAGCCGGTTCGCGGGGTTGAAATTCGGGCGCGGCGCGACGGCCGAGCGGCCACAGCAGGACCGTGCCGCCGAGAAAGGTCCGCATATGGACCCGGAACGCCCGCAGCAGGCCGAGAAGCCACGGCGCGGTATGTTCGACGGCCTCAAGCTCGACGCCGGCCGTGGGGCTTCCCAGGAGCGCAGCGAGCGGCTGGCGCCGGCGCAAGATCGGCAGGCCGATCGTTTGCGCCGCATGTCCGGTTTCGAGCAGTCGATTGACCGCTTCGCCCGTGCTTGGAGCGCTGTCGAGCGGCAGGACCGGCAGGGGCTTCCGGTTCTGGAAGGCCAGAAAGCCGAATTGCAGCAGGCGGGCCAGCAGTTCGATCAGCTGCGGCCGGGAGCGTCCCGCCTGGTGATATCGGCCATGCAATATGATCCACAGACCGAGCGCGCCATGCACGAGCTTTCCGGCCGGGAGCGGGTTGGCCAGCTCGTTCAAGGCATGGACCGGGAGCGTGCCTTGCAGGCCGACCCGAACGTCAGGGCCGATCGGCTCATCAATACGTGGCAGGAGCTACAGAGCGAGCGCCAGGCGCTTCGCGGCTGGCAGCATGACGAGGCGCGCGGCCAGGTCGAGGGGCGAATGCGCAAAGTCGCCGGCAGCATCGAGCGCGACCCGCAGGTTGAATCCATCGTGCGCAGCCGCGCCCAGGAACTCGGCATAACTTCGCTTCAGCGGGATCAGAAAATCACCCAGCAGATGGAACAGCAGCTTACCCGGGGCCGCGACCTCGGGCTTGAACGATAAGGAGCAGGCATGACGGACGACGACGGGGAGCCATTCGAGCCGGGAAACATCGACCGCCAGGGGGACGAGGACCCGGCGCAGGCGTTCGCGGCGCTACGCCGGACGGTCGAGACGCAGGGCGCGCAGATCGGCGCGGAGATGACCGTCATCCGCAGGGGTGTGGAAGCGGCGTTCGACCAGCTGGATAGATTCCAGCAGCCGGCCGACTACAGCACGGACCTTGGTCAGATCGTCCAGCAGCTCAGCATCGTCGCCCAGAATCTTGAAGCCGTCGAGAAATCGCCCATCCTGAAAAATGGGCCGGAGCATTATGCCCGCGCGCTCGAGCGCAGCGGCGAGAGCCTGGTGAAGACGGCCGCGCAGCAGCTCCAGAACGAGAGCCGCGATTTGCAGCGGGTAGCGCACGAGCTGACCGGCCATCTCGACAGCGCCCGGGAGCGCCATATCCAGAACCGCTATCTGTGGGGGATCGGTGCGGCAGGCGTCGTCGGCGGCATCCTTGCGACCCTGTTCCTGCCGGCAGTGCTGCCGTTTTCGGCCGCGCCGCTTGTGGCCAGCTTCGTCATGGGGGATACGCCATGGCAGGCTGGCATGAGCTTGATGGATTTTGCCAGCACAGCGGATTTTAGAAGGGTCGCGGCGGCCGACCAGCTCATTGCAGCGAACAAGGCCGAGGTGGCGGCGTGCCGCGAAGCAGCGGCCAAGGCCGGCGAGGATCAGAAATGCACGATCACAGTGGTAGCGCCGGTACAGCCATAGAAGCGATTTGAATTGCTGGCGACGGTCAACCGTGACCTATGTAGTCGCCTATTGATCTAACCTGAAAAATTCAGTGCGCCCCGAAGGCGCGTATCACCAGTGGAGGAAGGTTCCACCCAGATAGTAGTCGATTGGTCTGGTAGCTGACGAGCGGCTCGGTCGGGCAACTGACCGGGTCGAAGCCTCGTGACAAAGGCCGCCTTGGGCGGTTGAGCAATCCGATGGGCCGCAACGTGAGTGAAGCCTGAGCAGGCCTCGAAAGTGATGATGTGGATGCCGACCCGCCTGAATTTCGGGGAAGGCCGCGCGAACGGGGAAGCAATCGACATGTGCACCCGTTCGATCCGCCGGGGTAATGGGCACGGCACGTCGGAAGGGTGATACGGGTAACGGGGGAGACCCGCTCGGCATGAGGGTAGCGGCCTCAACGCAGCCGTCAGGGCGGCGGTGCCGGTGGGAGTCGGACAGGGTCATAATACCGCTGAAGCCGGGTAATGCCGGTGGAGGGAAGGGCCCTGACTTCTGGTGTGCTTTTGACGTTGGTGAGGAGGGGGTGATTGGCGATGAGCCTCGAAACACCCGAAAAGATCAGGAACCTTCAGAGGAAGCTGTACCGTAAGGCGAAGGCGGAGCCCGCTTTCCGCTTCTACGTGCTCTACGACAAGATCTGCCGTGAGGACATGCTGCGCCATGCCTATGCGCTGGCCCGCGCCAATGCGGGTTCGCCGGGCGTGGACAATGTGACCTTCGCGAAGATCGAGGCTGAAGGCGCGGAGAGGTGGCTGGCGGGCCTGCGCGAGGAACTTGTCTCGAAGACCTATCGGCCGCAGCCGGTGCGACGGGTGATGATCCCGAAGCCGGGGGGCGGCGAACGTCCGCTCGGCATCCCGACCATTCGGGACCGGGTGGTTCAGACCGTCGCGAAGCTGGTGCTGGAACCGATATTCGAGGCGGACTTCGAGGATGGTGCCTATGGCTATCGGCCCAGACGCAGTGGGACCGACGCAATCAAGGAAGTGCACCGGCTTGTCTGCCGGGGCCACACGGACGTGGTAGACGCCGATTTGTCGAAATACTTCGACACGATCCGCATTCGGACCTCCTCAAATCGGTGGCCCGACGCATTGTCGACCGGCACGTGCTGCGGCTGATCAAGCTGTGGCTGAAAGCGCCGATCGAAGAGCGGGACGGTGACGGGAAACGGCACGTGAGCGGTGGTAAGAGCAGCACGCGCGGCACGCCGCAAGGTGGAGTCGCAAGCCCGCTGCTCTCGGTCATCTACATGAACCGGTTCCTGAAACATTGGCGGCTCACCGGACGCGGCGAGGCGTTCCGTGCGCATGTCATCTCCTATGCCGATGACTTCGTCATCCTCAGCCGCGGGCACGCGGTCGAGGCGCTGGCGTGGACGCGGACGGTGATGACGAAACTCGGGCTGACACTCAACGAGGCCAAGACCTCGGTGAAGGATGCCCGCACGGAGCCTTTCGACTTCCTTGGCTATACGTTCGGACCTCACCGCTACCGGAAAGACGGCCATTGGTACCTGGGTGCGAGCCCATCCAAGAAGAGCGTGCAACGGATCAAAACGAAGATTGGCGATCACTTGGTAAACGGTAACAAAGAGCCGTGGCCCGTGGTCTGCACCCGGCTGAACAGGCTTCTGCGCGGCTGGTCAGGCTACTTTGGCTATGGAACACGCTTGCCGGCCTATCGAGCGGTCGACAACCACGTCTATGACCGTGTTCGCACCTTCCTGCGCAAACGGCACAAGGTGCAGGGACGCGGCACACAGCGTTTCTCCGACGACATTGTCTTCGGAAAACTTGGTGTCCTGCGTCTTCGACGCGTGCACATTGGACCGCCGCCGTGTGCCTCACGATGAAACCAGTCGGAAAGCCGGATGCGGGAAATCCGCACGTCCGGTTTGATGAGCGGGGAAGGGAAACGGAGCGATGCCAACACGGCCCAAGCCACCGCGCCCTTCCTCGACTCTACTGGCGGGTGTGGTCTCCGGGAAATGGCGCGGATCGGCGTAAGCAACCAAATCCTACGTCATTTCAATGGCTTGCACTACATCCGCCAACCCACCATGAATTTTCCGGGCTAGCAAGTCGGGGGGCTTTTTGTTTGCTCAGCGCCACAAGCCATGACCTATGTGGTCGCTAACCAAGCCAACGAGGGCGCTGCTGCTATCATCAGCGCCCTGCCGCTCATAGTATTACGACGCGTCGTCAGCAAACTCCCGGACGACCTCGAACAGGTCCGTGACTCTCCACTGCTGCGCCCTGCCGCCATTGAAGGTAAAGCCCAACCCGGGATTTCCCGGTTTGGTCACTCGCCCTTCGTTGTCCACAACTAGGGTCCGGTCGGCGACGGAGGTGATGTAGCCTGGACGGGTGATGAGGTCCCATTTCTGGGACTTCGTCGGCGTGCCCGTATATTCGGAAAGCACCAGCGGAACATTGGAGGCAATCCTTTCATTCTTGAAATCAAGGGCCAAGGCTTTGCCGCCCGCATGGAGCAGAATGGCATTCTTGCTCACATCAATATCCCAAACGAGGTTAGCGCCGTGTCCTCCACTGAGGGGCCAGAGCCCCACGGCTGCGCCGACGAACTGATCACTAACGCCCAAACCGTAGCTGGGGTTATCTAGCCACCGAATAATCTTTTCTGACATGACGCTATCCTTTCCGAAAATTGAAGCCCTTGAGTTTTAGCATGGAGGGGGTCGATTGCAGGTAACGTTTCAGATAAGGTTTGTGAAATGTGCGTTATAAAAGTGTAGTACTTGTCTTATCTTCTATCCTTGGACTTTATGTTGGAATTCGTCGCCACAGGTAACATGTCAGGACACTCTGTTGATTGCCACTGAGAAGTGACCCGGCATTGGAGTGAACCCCTCGGACTGGACCACGAGGACCTGAAAAACTGATACGCTCGATGGGCGGTGCTGTCACATTGATTTTGGCTTAACGGTTTGACGGTAAGTCAGGTTGGCATGGTCGAAGCATGCGCCACCTACAAGAACCATCGCTTCCCGATCGAAATCGTTGCTCATGCCGTCTGGCTTTATTACCGGTTCGGGCTGAGCCTGCGCGATGTTGAAGAAATGCTGCTGGAGCGGGGGATCGTCGTCTCCTAAGAGACCATCTGCCGCTGGGGAAAGAAGCACAGTCCCGATTATGCACGTCGCCTGCGCCGCAAGGCGCCATCGAAAGACGATGTCTGGCATCTTGATGAGGTAGCCGTGCGCATCAACGGCAGGCGGTGCTGGCTGTGGCGCGCCGTCGACCAGGACGGCTATGTGCTGGATGAGATCGTGCAGACCCGCCGCAATACCAAGGCGGCCAGGCGTCTGCTCATTCGTCTGCTGAAGAAGCAAGGCCTGTCGCCGAAGCGTATCGTCACCGATAAGCTGCGCTCCTATTCAGCGGCAAGACGTCAGGTCATGCCCGATATCGAGCACCGGTCGCACAAGGGCCTCAACAACCGGGCGGAGAACTCTCACCTGCCGTTTCGAAAGCGGGAGCGAATTCGGCAAGGCTTCCGCAGCATTGGCTCCCTTCAGCATTTCGTCTCCGTCTTCTCCGCCATACGCAATCTCTTTGTCCCCTCCCGCTCAAACAGGTCCGCCACGCAGATCCGAACTCACCGCCTCAATGCCATGGCAGAATGGAAGGCCGCGGCGTTGCAGATTGCCTGAAAACAGCTGTGGGCTCCGCGCGTCCACGCTTCAAACAATGTGACAGCGCCGGACCAGCATATCGCCGCAATCGGCAGAGACGGCCGGATGAAATGGCAGGTCTCCAACGGTTATGGCAAACGCTCGCTGGTCGAGACCGCCATAGGGCGATACAAGTCCACCATCGGGCGGCGTTTGCGGGCACGGTCGCTTCCCGTTCAGCAGACCGAAGTCGCCATCGGCTGCGCCGTCCTCAACCGCATGCTTGCCTGCGCACGCCCGAAATTCGCCCGCCGCAAGGCGGCCACGGCATAGTCTGCCGCTTCAAAGATCGACATCCGCTCAAGTCCGGACCCATGCACCAACGCGCGAGGGGTGGGTAATTACGGATTCTCCGCATGACTCATGCAGAAAATGAGCGTTCAGAAACTCGTACGCTACGTGGGGTGGCCTACGCGCTTACAATGTTTTAAATTAGCGCACAGGTTGCGTTCCTGCAAACGCGCTCGTAACGCAACGCAAAGGGTTTCGGACCATGGGTACTCGAATTTTCATCGCAGCAGCCTCCCTCGCCATGATGGGGACCGTCTCGTCACCTTCCGAGGCCCGCACCCTCTTCGCCAACGACGCCGCCTCCCGCACCCAGGTCCTAGCCCTGCTGGAAACGCTCAACGCCGACCTCCTCAGCCACCCAAGCGCCACCCTCACGCTGGAACGGTGGTGTGGTGAGCACGGGCTGGCGCCGGAGGCGAAGATTGTGGCCCATCGCGTGAAGGGCGACGACAAACTGCTTCCGGATAATGCCCGCCAGGCATTAGGCATCAGCGCTGACGAACCCGTGCACTACCGCCGCGTGCAGCTCGCCTGTGGCGAGCTCGTGCTCTCCGAGGCCGATAACTGGTACGTACCGTCGCGCCTCACACCCCAGATGAATCAGGTGCTCGACACCACCGACCAGCCCTTCGGGAAAGTGGTCCAGCCGCTGCACTTCCGTCGCCAGACCATTAGCGCCGACCTGCTGTGGTCGCCGCTGCCCAAGGGGTGGGAGATGGGCGCGCCGCTGCCGGCGGCGGGGAAGGGGGAGCTGGCCATTCCCCGCGAGGTGCTGCGGCACCGTGCCATCCTCTATACCGGGGTGAACCAGCCCTTCAGCCTGGTCGTGGAGACTTACACAGCCGAGGTCCTTGCCTTCGGCCGCCGCTGAAAGGCGCGAAATTTCGCGCTTCGGAGCTGCACTGGGGCCGTCGTAGTGGATCTGATGAGCCCGGAACGGGGATGTCACATTAACTCAGTAAAGAGCTTTTTCCATCGCGCCGCGCAGATTCTTGACGTAACCGGGGCAGATTACCGGGCAGTCAGGCTTGAGCGGCTTGCCTAACGAGATCCGGGAGCGGCGGAATCGACTCTTGTGTTGGTATGCCGAGGCGGTCGCCGAGATAGCGGAAGAATGAGACGTCGAGCTTGATGCAGGTCTTCATCAGGCCGAGCAGGACGTCGCGGGCGTTCTTGCCTGCCTCGCTGACGGTTCCGCCGGAGATCTTGCGCTTGGTGACGAAGGTGCGGATGTCGTTTTCCGAACCATTGGTGTGGAGTGGGATCTCGGGACGATCGAGAACGCGCAGGAGTTCATGCTTGCGGCGATGCAGCCTGGCAAGAAGCCGGTCGAGCATGACGTAGCCGGTTCGTCGTTTGAACAGGCGGTCGAAGCGCGCGCGCAGGGCCGCCGCGCGGCGCGGACAAGGAGCACGCTGGTAGCTCTTGAGGTCGCGATAGAACCACCAGATCAACTGGCGCATGATGTCGACGGGTGCTGTCACATTGATTTTGGCTTAACGGTTTGACGATAAGTCAGGTTGGCATGGTCGAAGCATGCGCCACCTACAAGAACCATCGCTTCCCGATCGAAATCGTTGCTCATGCCGTCTGGCCCGACTTGAACAGTTGGAGGTGAACGGATGGCGAACGCTGTCAGTTAAGCTATTGAATTCACTTGCCTTGAATTTCCGGCGCGAAAATGTGTGGTAACAACATTTGTGCTGTTATCGTGGTTCTGTATGGATTTGACGGCATTTATTCGCTAACAACGCTGGCATGTTTGTCGTTGAGAGAGTCGCGCGCGGCCACCGCTATCTCTACCTCGTGGAAAGTGTCCGCGACGGCAAAACCGTTCGCCAGCGCACGATAAAGGCGCTGGGCCGCAAGGATGCGCTGGTTGCCAGCGGCGAACTTGACAGATTGGCGGCCTCGATTGCGCGCCATGGCGAACGCAGCCTCATCCTGTCCGACATTGACGCGGGGCGGATTGCCTCTCGCCGCATTGGCGGTCCGCTGTTGTTCGGGCGGCTGTGGCAGCGGCTCGGGATCGGCGATGTGCTGGAAGAGGTGCTGGAGGGGCGCCAGTTCGGCTTTGCGGTGGAACGGGCGGTGTTCATTGGCACGTTGCATCGGCTGTTCGTGTCCGGCTCGGACCGCGACTGCGCGAACTGGATGGCCGATTATGGTATCGAGGGCGCCGAGGGTCTGGCGCTCCATCACTTTTACCGGGCCATGGCGTGGCTGGGCGAGGAACTCGGCGAAAAGGCGCAAGGCGCGCTGGTGGCGCGCTGCGTGAAAGACGTGATCGAGGAAAAGCTCTTCGCGCGCCGGCAGGACCTGTTCACCGACCTCAGCCTTGTGTTCATGGACACAACCTCGTTGTCCTTCCATGGCGCGGGCGGCGAGACGCTGGGCAAGCGCGGGCATTCCAAGGACTTCCGCCCCGATCTGGCGCAAATGATCCTGGCGCTGGTCGTTGATGCCGAGGGCCGGCCGATCTGCACCGAGATGGTGCCCGGCAACACCGCTGACGTGACCGTCCTGTTGCCGGTGGTCGATCGGCTGCGAACGCGCTTCGGCGTCACACGCGCCTGCGTTGTCGCCGATCGCGGCATGATCAGCGCCGATACCATCGCCGCGCTCGAAAAGCTGGGCATGGAATACATTCTGGGGGCCCGCGAACGCTCGAGCAGCGTGATCCACAACGTCGTGCTCAATGACGCGGCACCGATGGTTCCGCTCGTTCTCGAGCGCCAGCGCGGTGAAACTCAGTTGTGGGTCAAAGAGGTCAAGGTCGGTAAAGACCGCTACATTGTCAGCCGCAATGACGCCGAGGCCGAGAAGGACAAGGCCGACCGCCAGGCGATCATCGCCGGCCTCGAGGCACAGCTCAAGAAGGGCGACAAGGCACTGGTCGGCAACTCGGCCTACCGGCGTTACCTCAAGGCCAGCGGCAAGAACTTCAAGATCGATGTCGGCAAGCTTGCCGAGGAAGCCCGGTACGACGGCCTCACCGTGGTGCGGACCAACGCGAAGGTGACCCCGCTCCAGGCCGTGCTGCGGTATCGCGATTTGCTCGAGGTCGAGAGCCTGTTCCGCGCCGCCAAGGCAACCTTCAATACCCGGCCGATCTTCCACCAATCCGATGCCGCCATCCGCGGGCATGTGTTTTGCTCGTTCCTGGCGCTCGTGCTCAGCAAGGAACTGCGCCGCCTCTGCCGGGCCAAAGGCCTGACGCCCGAATGGCAGCCGCTCCTACGCGATCTCGACCGCCTCCAGGAAGCCACCATAGAAAAGGATGGTCGCATCATCACCACCAGAACCCACGTTACGGGCCAAGTGGGCAACGTCTTCAAGGCATCTGGCATCGCTCTGCCACACAACCTCGACGAACAACTCGCCTGAGATCATCCCCAAAATGTAGTGGTAACACGCGCCGGCGCGCGCCTAACGTGCTGATATAATAACATATTCTTACAGGCGGTGTTTAAGTGGGGTCTGGCTTTATTACCGGTTCGGGCTGAGCCTGCGCGATGTTGAAGAAATGCTGCTGGAGCGGGGGATCGTCGTCTCCTACGAGACCATCCGCCGCTGGGGAAAGAAGCACAGTCCCGATTATGCACGTCGCCTGCGCCGCAAGGCGCCATCGAAAGACGATGTCTGGCATCTTGATGAGGTAGCCGTGCGCATCAACGGCAGGCGGTGCTGGCTGTGGCGCGCCGTCGACCAGGACGGCTATGTGCTGGATGAGATCGTGCAGACCCGCCGCAATACCAAGGCGGCCAGGCGTCTGCTCATTCGTCTGCTGAAGAAGCAAGGCCTGTCGCCGAAGCGTATCGTCACCGATAAGCTGCGCTCCTATTCAGCGGCAAGACGTCAGGTCATGCCCGATATCGAGCACCGGTCGCACAAGGGCCTCAACAACCGGGCGGAGAACTCTCACCTGCCGTTTCGAAAGCGGGAGCGAATTCGGCAAGGCTTCCGCAGCATTGGCTCCCTTCAGCATTTCGTCTCCGTCTTCTCCGCCATACGCAATCTCTTTGTCCCCTCCCGCTCAAACAGGTCCGCCACGCAGATCCGAACTCACCGCCTCAATGCCATGGCAGAATGGAAGGCCGCGGCGTTGAAGATTGCCTGACAACAGCTGTGGGCTTCCGCGCGTCCACCCTTCAAACAATGTGACAGCGCCTCAGCCATAGCAGAGCCAAGACTGCATCATCGATTTTGCCTTCGTCGATCTCCATTCCGCAATGGTACCACGCGCGACCGCAAAAATCCTGCGGCCCACCTCGGATGGATACTGACTATGAGATGGCCGCGTTGGTTATTCGGTGTCTCGGAAAGCCTCATGCGAAGTGTTGCAGAAATGCTGATAAGGCGGGAGATGTGTTTTCGTGATGCCATGCCAGTGCCAGTTCGATAGTCGGTGCGTCGCCGTCAAGTTCAACCGCGACGACTCCTTTCGGAAACAGCAATGTGGACCGTTGCGGCAACAGACATATGCCGCCCGCTGTACTGATGAGCGATAAGGCCATTACCAAGTTCTCGGACTCATAAGCTGAAGTGAACTCGACGCCGTGCCGAGCTGCATATGTTTGAATAATATCGAAAAGTACCGGCGCATCGCTGGCGGACACACCGATCATTGGTGCCCCCACCAGCTGTCGAATGTTCAAGGAAGCTTCAGCGGCGAGTGGGTGGTTGACAGGCAGTGCGACGATGAGCCGCTCCCGACGAATGATTTTCGCCATCAAACCCTGAGATTGCTTGGATGGCCGAATGAAGCCGGCATCAACGCGCCTTTCACGAAGGGCTGAGATGAGCAATGGGGATGGTAGGCTCCGCAGTACAATCTCGCCACTGCCGAGGCTGCCGCCGACAGCACCCATGACGCGTGGGAGTTCCTCGATTTCGACGCCAGGGACAAAGCCTAGCGACAGTGAGTGCGCATTTGCCTTGGCCGCCTGCCGGACGCGCTCTAAGGCCATTTCGGAATGCTCTAGCAACAATCGAGCCTCAGCAAGAAGAATGACCCCGGCCGCCGTCAACGATATCCGACGACTGGTTCGCTCGAGGAGGCGCGCGCCGACATGCTCCTCCAGGTCGCGAATTTGACGGCTGAGTGACGGTTGAACCGTGTTGAGGCGACTTGCTGCGCGAGTGAAGCTGCCTTCATCGGCAACGGCAACGAAGTAACGGAGATGACGAAGTTCCATGGTGGTGATCTATAGCGAATTGGTATCGATCCAGCAAATCAAAGTATTGGCCCTTCCCCATTCGCGCCCCTATGTGAAGCTATGGCAGTCACGAATTGCTACCGCAATCAAGGAGCGCATAATGAATGATCCATTTGGATCAACCAAACCGGAGCAGTTGAAGGGCTTCATCGGCAAGCACTTCATCTATACCTACGAGAATGGCTGGCAGTACGAAATGTATCTCAAGGACTCTCGTACCATCGACTACCGTATCCACAGTGGCATGGTCGGTGGGCGGTGGGTCCGGGATCAAGAAGCGCATATCATCCGGTTGAGTGATGATGTCTGCAAAATTTCGTGGGACGAGCCCACCGGCACCACTGTGAGCGTGGCAATCAATTTCGCTGAGAGACAGCTACACGGAATTATTTTTTTTCCGCGATGGGTAGCTCAAGCCCCGGAAAAAACCATTTGTTTCCAGAATGATCACTTGGACGCCATGCTAACCTATCGAGATACCGGGCCCCACTATCCCAAGCTTGTGATCGACGAGTTTGCTCCTGTTACATTCATCGAGGATCGGGGCGAGCGCGACGAGACCGTAATCGACTGCGCGCCGGCGGATCTTCCCGACGGCTATGCTGCGCGCCGCGGCTGATCTGGCGACTTCGCACCCTGCCGATCACGAGACTGTCGCTGCTTCCGCATGCGCCAGGTTCGATCTCGCCCACGTGCAGTCATATTTCATGGCCACGGACGACCGCATCAACAATGTCGCCGTTGCAATGCTTAAAGCCTGTAATCATACCACTGCTCAAGAAATGGGCGAGAAACAGACGAGGTCTATTTTCGATGTATATCGATCCTGAAGTGAAAAATCTCTTCGCGAAAATAAACGAACAACCCGCCCCGTCGATGGATCAGCTTAGCGTGGCTGACGCGCGGCAGCGATATTGCGATCAGAGCGCAGTATTGGGCGGACCGGTGGTCGCGATAAACCAGGTCGCGGACTTCGCCGCGGAAGGACCTGCGGGAGCAATTCCGCTTCGTCTATACCGTCCTGATGGTGTACCCGAGGATGCCGCACCGGCATTGATCTACATCCACGGCGGTGGATGGGTTATAGGCAGCATCGAGTCGCATGACCGCGTATGCCGTCAGATTGCGCATCGTGCCAGCTGCGCGGTGATATCAGTCGAGTATCGCTTGGCTCCCGAGCATCCAGCTCCCGCCGCTGCGGAAGACGTTATCTCGGCCTTGATCTGGATTGTCGATCATGCCACGGAGATCGGCGTCGATGCCGGTCGTCTGGCTGTGGGCGGTGACAGCGCAGGCGGTAGCCTGACGGCAGTCGCGGCCCTCGCGGCAAGAGATGCCGGTATCCCTCTACGCTGCCAGATTTTGATTTATCCGGCCACCGACAACAGAGACAGCGCATGGTCGTATCCATCGCGGATCGCCTATGCTGAAGTTCCGCCTCTGACACGTCCCATAATGGAATATTTCCGGGAAAGCTTCTTACCCGACAAGACGGCTGCGCAGGATTGGCGAGTGTCGCCGCTGGTGGTCGAGTCTGTAGAAAATGTGGCGACAGCTCTGGTTATAACGGGGAGCTGTGACGTACTGCACGACGAGGGAGTGCTTTACGCAGATCGATTAGAAAAAGCCGGCGTGGCGGTCATACGCCGGAATTTCCCCGGCATGGTCCACGGCTTCATCGAAATGGCAGGCGTGCTGACGGCCACCCACCTCGCTCTCGACACCATCGCATTCGTACTGCGCGAGCAGCTGGTTCAATCAAAGTAACACTGTCAGTGCCTTTGCCTATCCAACTCAGCGACACCTTTTGCCGAAAGCACCGGCTCCGGCATCGTAAACTTAACGCTGCGAAGGCACGATTTGGAGTTCTGCCTTTGGTTCAGGCGGCATGAAGGCGTGCGATCTGGCGCCATGTTTCCATGGCTATTGCTCGCAGAGATGTCGTGGCGGGGAATGTGAAAGAGGTTGGCGATCGGGTCGTGGATGGAAACAAAGCGTTGAAGCTGCCTGGCTGACTTGAAGCGCTTCATGATCCTCTCACGCCTTCGGATCGGCTGATGGGAGTTTTCCGCCCGATTGTTCAGGCCTTTGTGCGAGCGATGTTCGACGCTGGGCATGATGTCGCGTTTTGCGGCGCCATAGGACCGGAGCTTGTCGGCGATCATCACACGGGGCGAACGGCCTTGTCCTCTCAGGAGTTTTCTCATCAACCGCTTTGCAGCCCTGGCACTCCGGCGGTTCTGGACCAGGACGTCAAGGACGAAACCATCCTGATCGACGGCACGCCATAGCCAGTGTTTCTTGCCGGCGATCGTGATCACAACCTCATCGAAGTGCCATTTGTCACCGAGCTTGCCGGCCGTTCGCCTCCGGATATCATTGGCAAAGTGTCTGCCAAACTTCTCCGCCCAGAGCCTCACGGTCTGGTGAGAGACGATGATGCCGCGCGCTGCCAGCATATCCTCGACCATGCGCAGACTGAGCGGAAAACGGAAATAGAGCCACACCGCATGGGCAATCACTTCTGCAGGAAATCGATGGCGACGATAGAGAGGATCACGGGCAGGTTTGGTCATGCCGCTAAATCCCACATCTTTCTGGAAAACCAGTTAAGTTTACGATGCCACCCACACCAATAAAAGATCCGTGCACCAACGCCATTAGAAAGTGCTAAACTAATGGTCGGCCACGCGGTCGATGACCGGTAGCCTGAGGCACGCCAGGAATGCCGACCCTCTATGGATAGCCGCAGGCATGCGTTTCAAAGGGCTTGATCTGAACCTTCTCGTCGTGCTCGACGCCCTGCTGGCCGAGCGCAATCTCTCGGCGGCGGCACGCCGCATCAACCTCAGTCAGCCGGCCATGAGTGCGGCCGTCGCCCGGCTGCGCGATTTTTTCGGCGATGAACTGTTCAGCATGAGCGGCCGAGAACGTATTCTGACACCACGTGCGGCAGCGCTTGGCCCCGCAGTCCGCGAGACTCTCCAAAACATCCAGTCCTCGTTTATTTCGTCGGATCCGTTTGACCCTGCTCGATCCGATCGCCGCTTCAGGATCATTATTTCCGATTTCGTCACGCTCGTGTTTTTTGAAAAGGTCGTGGAGCGTGTTGCCCGGGAAGCCCCCGCCGTCACATTCGAATTGATGCCTCTCGACGGCAGCCCCGATGAGGTCCTCCGGCGTGGTGAGGTCGATTTTTTGATCACTCCGGATGTGTTCATGTCGAACGCGCATCCAAGAGTGGCGCTTTTCCACGAGAGGCTCGTATGCGTAGGCTGTCCCACGAACAAGCAGTTGCCACGGCACCTTACATTCGAGAGATACATGTCGATGAGGCACGTCTGCGTCAGGTTCGGACGTTTGCTGAAGCCCTCCATCGAGGAAGGGTTCTTGCTTGAGCATGGTCTTAAAAGACGTGTCGAAGTCGTCGTGCAGGGCTTCAGCATGATCCCGCCAATGGTGTCCGGCACAGCTCGTATAGCGACCGTGCCCCTCCGGCTGGTCAGGCATTTCGAAAACACGTTTCCCCTTCAGGTTGTCGAACTTCCGCTGCCGCTTCCCGGTTTCACCGAAGCCGCCCAGTGGCCGGCTCTCCACAATAGCGATCCGGCAAGCATCTGGATGCGAGAGATAATGATGCAGGAGGCAGAGCTGGATCGGGAAATTTGGACAGGGGTTATAAGTGGAATTTCTGCCTGAACACGGCGTTGGTACACGGATCTTTTATTGGTGTGGCTCAACTTGAGAGACATCGCCAGTGTCCTGATCAGTCAGGGTATGGGCAATGATCTCGCCGCTTTCGGCATCCAGTGCCAGATGCAGCTTGCGCCAACTGCGACGGGATCTGGCGCCGTGCTTCTCCTCCAGCCACTGACCCGCGCCGTAGACCTGCAGGCCGGTGCTGACGACAAGAACATGCCCTGGTCCCTCCGGCGCAACCTGGCGATCATGCCGTTTGTTGGGCGATTGCCATGTCCGCGCCCGACGGCTCAGGGTGGTATGATCGGGGACAGCGAGCGCCAGCCCCATCAGTTGCAGCACCGATTCCAGCAAGCCTTCTGCCTGGCGCAGCCGCAGGCCAAACACAAGGCCCAGCGTCAAGGTGGTCTCGATCGCCAGATCAGAATAGCGGTGCTTGTCAAACGGCTTCCAAAACTGACCCCGGATCGGCGTCCAATTTTGGGTCTGACGCACTCTCGCTGCGATCTCATCCTAAGTTGCACCGACAAGGCGCGCCTGGAGCAGATCGATCTTGGCGCGGCCGTACATCTGCCGCTTGATGAGTTTGAGCTTGGTGATCTGACCCTCGGTCTGGCCGTTCGACCATGGGGATGTGATGGCATTGCGGACCGCGTCGATATCCTTTTCGACCCCGTTTGCAAAGGATCCGACAAGACTTGCCTTGGCGTCCTTAAGCCAACCATCCAGTTCTGCGCCCGCCTTCGATCGGATCATCGTCTGAAAGTCGTCGATCAACGTTCGCGCGATGGTCACGTCAGGCACATTGCTCTCGATTGCCGCGACCAGCAGGGCATCGGATTTGGACAGGTCGTCGCGCGCTAGCGTCATGAGCCTGGCGATGGTTCGCGCCGAGGGCGTGCGGGCAAGCGCGCTTTGATCGGTCTTTTCGGCCAGCCGTCGGCGCCGCGCCCATTCAGAGACGACGCCGATCTGGCCGCGGAAGCCCTTCTCGCGCATTTCGCGCCAGAGCGCCGATGCATTTCGCGCGCCTTGCCCCCAACGGCTGTCCAGCCAGGGGAGCCATTCCTCGAGCGAGCTTTGTCGGACGCGGAACACATCGGAGCGCTGGCCGCGCAGGACGCTACGGACGAGCTTGCGGCTATGCCCGGTACGCTTGACGATGTGCTTGATCGGAATGCCCTGCTTAGACAATTCCAGAATGGCCTCGTTGGTTTCCTGCCGGCGCTGATATCCCTCATACTGTAGTCGTTCGGCATAGGTAAGAAGCCTCGGATCTATGATGGTGCTGCCAACGGCCTTTCGGATCTGCCGCATGGATTTGCTAACCGCGTCGAGAAAGGCTCGGCTGGCGTTTTCCATCAGGTGCCAGCGGTCGGCCACCTGATCGGCATACGGCAACGCCTTGGCGATCGCCTCGCCATATCCACCACCTCGGTCACGCGCGACGGTCGTGATGGACGGATGACCCATGAGCCATGCCTGCGATGTCGCCTGCTCGCGATCAGGCAGCAATGTCACCGGCCTGCGGCGTTCGAGATCGCAGACAATCGTCCCGTATCGCTGACCGCGCCGGAATGCAAAGTCGTCAATGCCGATGATGGCGAGCTCGCTGTTCAGTCCTGCGGCGCACGACACGCAACAGGGTATCATTGCTCACCGGCATCATGAGGCGATCGGCAAAGGCCGCAGCCGGCCTGCCACCAAGCGCGAGCCCCAAGTGATGAACGATCGTCTCAAGACGTCCGGTCCTTCGCGATAACGGAGCCAGAATATCGGCGCCAAACCGCTCGGCAAAAATGCGGCGGCGGCAAAGAACGGGTCGCACCAGAAACGGCGAACCGTCACCCGCAGGAAAACCCGCCGACCGGCGATCGGCAATCCGTAGTGCGCTTGCCAATGCAGAGCTAGGCGGCTTTCCTGTTCGAACAACGTGATTGCTCAGCGACGATCAAGCCATCGGCTTTCGGAAAGACCGGCGACGCTTCGTCTCAACGACTATTCCGGTCGGGCTGTCGGCCGTATTCTTCGCCTTGAACACGGCCGTTTGCCTCGGTTTCGGTTTGGGTAGCGCTTCAGGCTCTGCCCTTGGCTCCGGCGTTTGCTTGGTCTCTTGCTTGTCCTTACGGGCGCACAGCAAAGCCTTGGCGGTCGCCGCGTCTGCATCCGATACCTCGCCGGCCGGCTCGCCATCGAGATCGACCCGCGCGGCGCCGGCATCCAGTCTCGCCAAGTATTTGGCCATGCTGGTATAGGCGCGCAGGGCTCTCCTCAATTCATCATCAGACAGTTCGCCATCAAGCACGCGAATGTCATGATGGATGCCGATCTTGAGCGGCTTGGGGGCTTTCGGATTGAACGCCGCAGGCCACTTTGCCGATAGATGGCGGAAAAGCTGTGCGGGCGATTTCCCTCGGCTAGCGGTCGACATGATCAAGCCTCGCCCGATTTGTTTTCGTTCCCAATTCTGACCTTCATAGCGTGCATATATGCAACGATTATGGTGCGTCTGAGAAAAATGGGCATTCGTCCCGAAGGGCAAAGCAGCGGGCTCTGGCTCCTCCAGATCGAGTACTGTTGCCCGGATTCCGAGATACATGAGATGTCGCTTCCGGCACGCGGGCGACAGCAGGAAGTGCTGCCCATTGGGTTGTTGTTCGGACATTGCCAAAGCTCAGTCCTCCCTCTCAGTCTGGAACGGCGACTGAGCCGCGTATTTCCAAACCTCCGGACGGGATCGGGACGTGCGAAACCGCTGTGGCAGGGCTGTTCAACGCTAACATCTTTGTGATCGGCTTTGATGCGTCGCGGGCAAAAAGGGCGATTCCCTCCGGGAGATTTGTCTGAATCTATGCAGGGCAACCAATCATGAGGGTTGCACCGTTGCCCGGCACATTGCTGTCATTGTTTTCGCAGATCCCCGATCCACGCCGTGGCCAGGGGCAGATGTATCCCCAGGCGCCGATCCTGCTGTTCACGGTGCTGGCGATGCTGGCCGGGGCGGTTTCGTATCGTCAGGTCCACGCCTTCATCCGCATCCATCTTGTCCGCCTGAACGGCGTGTTCGGGGTCTCGGTGCGAAAGGCCCCAGCCTACTCGACGGTGCGGTTCATCCTTCGCGGTCTCGACGGGGCGGAGGTCGAAAGGGTGTTCCGCCAGCATGCGGCCGGCCTGCCGACGCCCCCGGCCCAAGAGCCGGACGACGCCATGCCGGACGACGTCATGCCGGCGTGCGTGGCCATTGACGGCAAGACGCTGCGCGGCAGCTTCGACGCCTTCAACGATCGCAAAGCGGCGCATCTGCTGAGTGCTTTCGCCAGCGATGGTCAGATCATCCTCGGCCATCTGGCGATCGATGAGAAGAGCAACGAAATCCCCGCCGCCCAGGACTTGATCGCCACGCTGGGCCTGACCGGGCGCATGTTCACTCTCGACGCCATGCATGCCCAAAAAAACCTTCGCCGTAGCCCTGGCCACGGGTAACCATCTGCTGGTTCAACTCAAGGAGAACCAGCCCAATCTGGATGACGAGATTCGCGCCATCGTCGACAGCCGCACTCCCAGCGACACGGCCTCCTCACGCGACACAGTGCGATCCCGGCAGGAGGATCGAACCGTGGACGTCTTTCCCGTCGGCAAGGCCCTCGTCGACAGCGAATGGCAGCCCTTCGTCAAGACCATCATCCGCGTCACCCGCCAAACTTGGCTCCGCAGTGCCGCCACGGGCATGTGGCAGCCGCGCGGCGAGGTCTCATACTATATCTCCTCCGAACAGGGTCTCCCCGCCAAGACTTGGGCCGCCCTCATCCGAGGCCACTGGGGCATCGAGAACCGCAACCACTATGTCCGCGACGTGTCCTGCGACGAGGACCGCAGCCGTATCCGCGACAACCCCGGCATCATGGCCAGAGCCCGCAGCTTCGCCCTCAACATCCTGCGTCACAACGGCACGAAAAACGTCGCTCAAGCCCTCTGGAACGGCGCTCTCTCCCTCGATCTCATCCTCGCTTACAAGGCTCTGTAATCAGCGTTGAACAGCCCTGACCGCTGTGGCAGCAGGTATGAACGGCGGCCTGCAGGCGCGGGTGGAAAACATCCTTGCCGCGGAGTTCCGTTGCGCGAAGACGCTTGTTGAAGAGATGAGAGCCGAGCTGGAAAATATTGCAGGGGCGCGGCTTCGTGATCGCCGTCTGTCGGCAGAAACAGTCGAGGAACTAACTTCATGGTAAAAATAATAAAACGCGCGACTTGTCGAAGTTCTTTATCGTTATTTCCTTCATGGTCTCCTCGGCGCGAAAATTATCGACAGCCTCTATGGGTCGGCGGGTAGAGTCCGGTGGCGATCCGTATACTAACGATCGGGCTGCTTTAGCTAGGGCGTAAGACCGCCGATCGCCTTCTGGAAGGTCAAACCACTGATCGCTGAAGACGATCCTCCTCGCGTCGGCGGCGGCAATTCGATGGCATTTGTGAGCACATGCCGTTAGCCGTCAATCGACGCGATGACCGCCTGTCGGCAATTGAGGCGATGGCAGGTACTTGGGGAAGAAATCGCGCCGGAGCGCACTACAGACCTCAACCAATCAATGCGGGTTGCCATCGGTGCTCGCCTGCGCCTTTTCCCCAAATTGATGGCGTTGGTGCATGGGTCCGGACTTGAGCGGATGTCGATCCATTAGCGAAATCGACTAGAAGTGGTAACTACTATTGCCTATAATTAAATCAACTTGATGTGTTTTCTTTGGAAAGTTCGTTGGTAAGGTGCTCATGACCCTCAGGAAAGCCATCGCTGGCACCAATCTCGAACAGGCCAAGTCCCACAATCGCCGCGTGGTGATCGAAGCGATCAGGACCAACGGCGCATTGTCGCGGGCGGCGATCGCGCGCCTGACGGCGCTGAGCACGCAGACCATCTCCAACATTGTCGAGGAACTCGAGCGCGAACAGCTGCTTCGCGCGCAGGCCACGCTGAAGGGCGCCCGCGGCCAGCCGGCGGTGCCCTATTCGATCAATCCCGACGGCGGCTATTCGATCGGCCTGCAGCTCGACCACCAGCTGGCGGTCGGCGTCATCACCGATCTCTCCGGCACGGTTCGCGCCCGTATCGAGCGCCCGGTCGACCGGCCGACGCCGGCGCAGGCGATGCCCTTGCTGGCCGCGATAGCCGGCGACCTGATGCGCAAGTTTCGTTTCGACCGCGGCCGCCTGCTTGGCATCGGCATGGCGATGCCGGGCCCGTTCGACGTCGAGGGCATGACCTCGGTCGGGCCGACCGCACTGCCCGGCTGGCAGGATTTCCCCGTCGCCGAAGAATTGCAGCGGCTGACCGGCATTCCGGTGACAGTCGAGAACGACGCCACCGCCGCCGCCATCGGCGAGCGGCTCTACGGCGTTGCTCGCAACCTCAGCAGCTTCGTCTATCTGTTCATCGGCACCGGCCTTGGCGCCGGCTTGTTCCTTGACGGCCATCCCTACAAGGGCAGCCGCCACAATGCCGGCGAGATCGGCCACATGATCGTCAGGCCCGGTGGCCTCGAATGCGGCTGCGGCAAGCGCGGCTGTCTTGAGCGCTACGTCTCGTTGCGCGCCGCCTATGAGTGCCTGGATATCCCCGATCCCGATCATGCCTCGCCGGAATTGCTGGAAGCGTTGCTGGCCAATGGCGACAGTCTGGAAGCATGGGTCGCCCAGGCAATCGATCCGCTGCGCCAGGCCATCAACATGCTCGAACTCGCGCTCGATCCCGAAACCGTGGTCCTCGGCGGCTTCATGCCGGTCGGCGTCATCGAGCTTCTGGCGAGCCGGCTTGACCCCTTGTACCTCTCGGTCAGTTCAACCAGCGCCCGCACCGTGCCGCGGGTCCTTGTCGGCGCCGCCGGCAAGGACACTTCGGTTCTGGGCGCCGCGGCACTGCCGATCTTCTCCGAAACCAACCCGCAATTCGACGTTCTGCAAAAACCGCATTCCGGCTGAGTCTCTACGTCGCCCCGTAGAGCACCGGCATCAGCCCGGCCAGCGCCTTGAACCGCTCCCAGGATTTTCGCTCCGGCTGCGTCCAGCCGTTTTCCGCGAGCGCCGAGATGCGGGGAAACACCAGCCGGTCGAAGACGGCGCGGTCGGTCATCGGCTCCGACCAGATACAGCACTGCACGCCGAGCAGTTTCGTCTTCTGCGTATCCGTCCAGCCCTCGACAGGATCGAAGCCGTCCAGCTTTTCCGGATCGGACCATCCGGCCCAGGCCGCACCCGGTTCCGACCAGGCCGGGCTGTTGGCCATGTCGAGATAATAGACCTGGCCGGGGCACACCACCATCGCGTAGCCCTCGCCCGCAAGTGCCGCTGAAGCTTCCACCGTTCGCCAGCCGCAGAGGTAGCTTTTGTGCTTGTCGATGACGGGCTTTTCGGCACGCCGTTCAATTCGATCATCACCGTGGTCACGGTGGCGTTGCTGGGCTGGATCGTACCGCCGTTGCTGCGCTGGAGCATCCTCGACGCGACATGGACGGGAACGTAGGCCGACTGTGCGCTCGCCACCGGCGCATGCTGGGCGTTCGTCGGGGCAAAGTCCGCTTCACCCTGTTCGCCTTCTACCCGCCGCCGCTGCAGTGGCGCCGCTGATCGGGGTCGGAACAAGAGCAGTGCGAAATCGTACGCGGCCTTTATCAACCAAAGACAGCTACGGCTGATTTGATGATGATGCCGCCATGCGGGCTTCGGCGCATCTGACGACCCGTGGCGGTGCGAAAAACATTCGTCAATTGCAGCGCAGGCGGCACGCGCGACCACAGGGTTCGCACGCTCTCCCGGCCATGCCGGGTTTTGCGGATGACGTTTCCTGAGACGACGCGCTGCGACCATCGGAAGCCGATCTCGTGGAAATACAGGTCGGCATGCTGCGGGCTGATATGATGAAAGACGCCGGCGATGGTACGGCGGACGCGGGAGTTGAAGCCCTCCACCGAATTGACGTGGACGGCGTCGCGCGCATACTCACCGCTGGAATGCTTCACGGTCTCATGCTTGGCAAAGCTCTTACCAATGGCCATGAATGCCTTCCACTCGTCGCTCATCAAATGAGCTCCCAATTCGATCTGCGCTTCAATGACGCGTTCGCTTGCTCGCGCCGAGAGACTGGTCACGACCGCGGCACGCGCGTCACCGGACGGAGCGCCGGGCGTGACGTCGGTCGGCCGCTGCACCATGGCCATGACTGGCGTTTTGTCCGTATTCGCCTGGCCTTTCCGGCCCCGTCCCGGAGGTGGGTCATCCGGCCGCTTTCGGGGACTTCCCCCGAGATGGAAATGGTCGATCTCAACCGTGCCGACGAGCATGTTCTCCCGCGCCACCATGAGACGCAGTGCATGTCCCATCCGCCAGGCCGTTGGCTGGCTCACCCCGAGCGCCTCGGCCAGGCGCACCGACGACAAGCCCTTGTCGGATTGCAGTAACAGCCACATTGCCTTCAGCCAAACACGCAAGGGAAGCTTCGTGGAGTGCAGAGGCGTGTGTGTCGTCACCGTGAACTGGAACCGGCAATCGCCGCTGGAACATTGATAAAGACCCGGTCGGGCGCGACGCTTGCCGGTATCGCGACCGGCAAGCGCAATCGAGCGTTTGTATCCGCAGGCGGGGCAGATCCGGCCATCCGGCCACACCATGCTTTCCAGCAACCGACGGCAATGCTGCTCATCCCGGAAGGCCGCGATCATTTCTTCAACAGTCCGAATGTTGGAAAGCGCTGCAAGTATTTCAGGCATTCTCACCTCCTTCAGACCAGCCCGAAGAATCGCATGAAAGGCTATAGGTCACAAGGATATTGCGGTCTTTGGTTGATAAGGGCCGCGTACGATTTCGCACTGCTCTTGTTCCGACCCCTGCTCGATGCAACAATTCCCGATTGAGAATGCCCTTTGCCAAGGCTGTTGCTGCCGAAGGCTTTGGCGAAAGTTGAAATTCCGGATGGGTCACTTCTTGAGCAAGGATGCGATCGCGAGGGATTGCTCGATGAACTCGCCGATCGACTGGCGCTGCCCAACATCAGGTGCCGCGATCTCGAAGATGCAGACAGCGACGATCTGATCAATTGCCTGCTTCTCTGGTGGATGGCCAGCCAGTCGAATCTCGGCAAAGGAATCTGACCGAGCTGCTGAACACTTTTCTGGGTGTCGACCGACGGCATCGCTTCGCCCGGCTGGTTCGGCGATCTGCCGAACTTTGCAGCCGGCACGAAGTGCTCGACGTCAGGAGCGGGGCTTCGAGAGCTGCCTGCGACCGCGGATCAGATGCCTCAGGCGAGACGTTGAAAGGCCAAAGTGCTATGGCACCGGCCGCCACAGTGCGGCACGATCAATTGACTATGAAACCGGACCGAGAATCGCGGAGAGCTGCCGATATGTCGCAAGCGTCGGTCTTTGACCTTCTTGCAACCCTGATCGTATCCGATAGCCTTCACATGGCTGGGGAGGGCGAGTTTGCGCGACGTCCAGCGCCTAATCGGGGGCAAAGTGGAACCCAAAGACATCGGCAGTTCGTGCTTGTTAAAAGTCCGCTTCCGTTCGAAGAGGAAATATAGCTTCGCGAGTTCTCAAAAGAACTCATCCCAGCTATGCTCAAAACGGGACGGCGGGGCAAACGGGATGAGGTTGCCATTTCATTGGATGGTAGCTGTCGCCCTGGCGACAGTGCTGAGCATTGCAGGCGACGCGGCTGCTCAGGAATCCCGATATTCTGCGCGGCAGCTTCAACAAGCGCTTGCTGACCACGGGTACGATCTCGGGACTGCCGACGGCATTTGGGGACGCCGGTCGATCAGTGCCCTCAAGGCTTTCCAAAAAGCGAGCAACCTGCCTCAGACCGGCACTTTGGACGAAGCGACTTCAGCTGTGCTTTTTCCGCAGCCCAAGGCGACGCGGGCCCCTTTGACGCCCATAGCCACGGATGCGCGCCCTTCGACGTTGGAGCAGCCTGGTGTTCCAACGAAGACAACTCCAGAGACAAGTAAGGTAGAAGCCGAGAAAGCTAGTGGCGGTCTCCACCAAGCACCGCCTTTGCCGACGCACACGGAGAGAGCGTCAGGCAAATCCGACCGCTTGGCGCTGAAGCCCAACAAGGTCGGCGAGGCGCCAACTTCCACACCGCGTTTGATCTATCTGGGCCTGCTAGGGGTCGCAGTCGCGTTCTTTTTCCAACGCAGACGCCGAAGAAAGCGAGCCGCGGATCCGGTTCCAGCGCGATCCGAAAGCAAGGGCAGCGAACTTGCTCGCAGGCTCAACCGGTCGGCTAGGAGCAATAGGCACCGCCTCCACGTTCCGAACGTTCGCATAGTTCCAGCCAACATTGCTGCTGGAAGGCAGCCATTCGAACAAAAGCCGGTCCTGCCGCCGGATATTGCGGCTTCTCTCGCGGCACACAACGCCGCCGTCCACGATTTCATCAGACAAAGAGGAGCAATCCAGCCATCCAAATCACGGCGCAATCCTTCAGGCAGGCATCCGGCCGCTCCCGAAAAAGCGGGGTGGCAAAGGGTGGCGGACACCAAGGCCACCTCGACAGCGACAACAACGGAAGGATCGCTCCCATGGCATAATGCTCAGGTAGCGGAATCCGTTCGACAACACGGTCCTGTTCTCATTCCCCCTACGGCCGGAACGGATCAGACGCAGCCGTCGCGCTTTGAAAGCAAGGGCAGCCAACTTGATAGCGGTCTCGACCAATCGGCCAGAAGCAACAGACACCTCTTGGTTCGGAACGATCCGATCGTTCCAGCCAACATTGCTGCTGGAAGACAACCGGTCGAACGAAAGCCGGTCCTGTCGCCAGATATTGCAACTTCTCTCGCGGCACATAACGCCGCCGTCCACGATTTCATTAGACAACGCGGCGCCATCGCTTCATCCAAACCGGCGGGCTTTCATCCAGGTGGGGATCCCACCGCCCCCGCAAGGCGCCTTGCGCCGGAAGCAAATGTCGCTCCGACAGCAACAACAACTGCAGGATCACTGGCATCCCACAATGCCAAGGTTACGGAATTTATTCGGCAGCGCGGTCCTATTCCCAATACAGCTGGGCCGGACCGGACGCCGCCCTTTGACTGGCAACCGGCACCCCGAGTGACACCTACCGCGTCGAAGTCTTCACAGGCGCATTGGATTCCGGCGAATACATCGACGACCGTGGCAAGGAATATCATTCCCGGCGGCATGATCTATGTGGGGGAGCACCTGCCGAAGCAGGGAAGTACAATTGACTCGGAGAACTGCCTGATCGATCCAAGGTTGACCGTGGGCGCTCACGGCGATCCGCTGGGTCAGACGATGGGCTACTGGCCGTCCTACTCGAGCATTTCGCCCGCGGCGCGAAAATCCTATCTGGACTGGCTTGCCGGATCGCGATCCGATCCCGACGCCTATATCGGATACGTCTTCCTCTACTTCTACGGTCTCGAACGCCGCCTCATGTTGGAGGAAAGCCCACCCGACGCCGAGGATGTGTTGCAAAGTTTTTGGTAACGAGGCGCATGGCATTGGGCTCCGGTGTTCCCCCGGGGAGTTGAGATGTTCAAAGGCCGCCATTTCGACCAATCTGTAATCTTGCTTTGCATTCGCTGGTATCTGGCCTACGGACTGAGCCTACGCGATCTTCGAGAAATGATGGCGGAGCGTGGCATTAGTGTCGATCATTCAACAATCCATCGCTGGGTCGTTCATTTCGCGCCGCTGCTGATGGAACGCTTCAACCGGCGCAAGCGCGCTGTGACCGGCAGATGGCATGCGGACGAGACCTACATCAAGGTGCGCGGGCGATGGATGTACCTCTATCGCGCCATCGACAGCGTCGGCGACACCGTCGAGTTCTGGTTCAGTGAATACCGGGATTTGCCGGCCGCCAAGCGTTTCTTCACAAAAGCGTTGGCACGCCATGGCCGTCCCGATCGCATCGTCATCGACGGCAGTCAGACCAACCGGGAAGCCATCGTTTCCTGCGATGCCACAAGTCGATTGCAGGATTGCTCCCGGCGCCGGTCGAAGCCGATCCGCATCCGCCAAAGCCAATACCTCAATAACCGCATCGAGCAGGATCATCGGCGCATCAAGCGCCGGGTGCGGCCGATGCTCGGTTTCAAATCGACGCACGCCGCCGCGGTCACCCTGTCCGGCATCGAGATGGTCCACATGATGCGCAAACGACAGGCGCGGTACGCCTTCAATCCGAACCCGTCTCTCGCCGAGCAGTTCGAAATCCTCGCTGCCGCATGAGGTTGCCACCACTCTGGCAAATTCTCTGACCAGACAAAACTTTGCAACGGAACCTTTACCCGTTGATAAGCCTCCCAAACAGCCCGTTTAGGAATATCGAACGGCTTTGCTTTACCCAAAGGCTCCTCCCGCATGACGGTTGACCTTTCGATAAAGCTGGACAGTGTTGCGCCTTCGCTCCAACGCCATTACAGCACCTTCTTCACTACTACACGCAACTCCGTCCCTGTGCCCCGCATCGGTACTCGGATCCTCATGGTGCTTCCACTTGGATGTCTCCCTTCGCATCGGGGCGACAGGTTCCCACGTTCCACACAAGAGCCTGAAGCAAGGTCACGCCGCCTTCATGCCGGACGCCATCTGGGCAGTAGACAGGTATCTCCCAGACTTCTCCCGGGTTAACGAAGCCCACCCGGTTTTGACGCCATCTATGCACTTTTCGACACGTCGTCAGCGGTTCGCTCACGCTCGTCTCCTTGCATCTTACCTGACCGGATCAAGTCCGGCCTTTTCCTCAACGCTCACCACCATCGCTCTTTACGACAGCAGCTTGAGGTGGTTTGAAACCCGCTCCTGCAAGCCGGCTTCGAGGGGCCAGCCCTCATCTCCTGTGCAGCATGGCTGCTTGGGAAGTGCCTAAATCATAGCTCCTCCTTCGCGCCTTCGTGGCGCACCCTCATCAAGATGCCAGACATCGTCTTTCGATGGCGCCTTGCGGCGCAGGCGACGTGCATAATCGGGACTGTGCTTCTTTCCCCAGCGGCGGATGGTCTCGTAGGAGACGACGATCCCCCGCTCCAGCAGCATTTCTTCAACATCGCGCAGGCTCAGCCCGAACCGGTAATAAAGCCAGACGGCATGAGCAACGATTTCGATCGGGAAGCGATGGTTCTTGTAGGTGGCGCATGCTTCGACCATGCCAACCTGACTTATCGTCAAACCGTTAAGCCAAAATCAATGTGACAGCACCATTTTTTCTCCCCGGTCGACCGCCGCTCGCGACGAGCCAAACCTCGTCGCCAGGCATGCATTGCATACGGTTACCGAGCATCCGGTGCTTATGGCCATCCGCAACACGGACACGGCGGGCCGCGAAGAGACAGGTCAGCCGACCTTTGGTGCCCCGCCGCCAGCTGACCTTTTGCCATTTCCCTTCGGCCAACAACGTTTCAGCACAGACCGGGGGCTGATCAGGGATGTGGTATTTGCGGGGCTTTCCGGCCTTCGCGACGGGGAAGATCAGGGCAACGTCGGCGGGATAGACGTTCTGGCGTCGCGACAGACCCACTGCCCACAGCAGACCGCGCTCGCTCAAAGCCTGACGGAAGGGTCCGCTGGAGCCGTACCCTGAATCGGCAAGCACACAGCCAAAACGCGCACCGGAAGCGATGACGCGGTCGACCTCCTCGATCGCAATGTCCGGCTTTGTCAGAGCAGTCTGTTTATCCTTCGGCACACGAGCCCGCGCCATACGTTCAGGATCATCTGTCCAGCTCTCGGGCAGGAATAGCCGCAGGCCCACCATCACCGGCACCTCGCGCGACGCCAAGGTTACCGAGACCAGCGACTGACAATTGGCAGTCTTTCCGAGCGACGAGGCATATTGTGGCGCGACGCCAACCGAGTGACGTCCCTTCTTGGGCAACGCCGTGTCATCGATGACAAGAAAACCCGCCTCATCGCCAACCAGGTCATCTGCCTCCTTCAGCAGGGCAGCCTCGAGTGGAGCACTGTCCCAAACTCCGGCAGCGACGAAATGATGAAGCTGATCGTAACCGACCTCGCCAGCGCGCGCCGCCATCGGCTGAACGCTCTTGCGGTCTCCTGGACCAATCAAACCCGCAACATAGAGAGGACACATCCGCGCCCGCGTCTTGTGCCCTAGCGCTGCGACAAACGGCGCAAGCCATCGATCGAGATCGGTTTGCCAGTCCACGTCCATTGATCGGCCCTCCATAAGCCGACCTCTCATGAATCACGCAAACCCTCTCCTGGGAATCTCAAAAATCGCGCCCGCTAAAATCTGCCAAAGTAGTGTTAATGGATGGAATCATGGCCCGGCGATCCTGTCATCGGAGTCAACGCCGACGACGCTTTTGCGAAGCTCCAAGTATATGTTCCACCGGTTTATGATCGAGACCACGCGTTAGGCCTTGGGACACGTGCCGGTCGTGCTTTAGGGTTTCATTGGGGTAATCTCGCGTTGCGGTTCTGTCGCAAACGGAATGGCAACCCTATCTGGCACGAAGGCCTCTCTTGTTCGGGGAGCGCGCTTGCTATGTTCAAAGGCCGTCATTTCGAAGCCGGCGCAGCCGAAGATCGTTCCGGGTGTGGCCGTCCCGTCCCGGCCGGGACGTGCGCGCTCTCGCTGTTGGTGCGGGCGGGGGAAGGACACACAACCGGCAGCATGCGACATGTCGAAGAGGGGACATGGCAATGTTAGCATCATTCTATTGCTTCGAAATGATTTTTTCCGTTGGCATGTTACATGCGTGTCATCGACAAACGCGCTCACACTGAGCAGAAATTGTCCATGACCACGCAAAAACGGACCATTCCGGTCCGCGAGGCTACTCATGTGTAATCAGGCTGTTAACAGCTTATGGCTCGATCGTTAAATTGGCTGCGTCCACCTAAACAGAAGGACTCAAAAAATGACTTATCCCGTGGGTTCGCCGTCGGATGGCTCTCTGAAAGCATCTATCGAAGCAAATGGCCATCATAATCCTCGATTTCACGGCATTGATCACATAGCTTTGGCGGTTCATAAACTAGACGACGCTATCCACCTGTTTCAAGATGTCCTTGGTTTTAAGCTTAGGCGGCGATTGCATATAAAAGGTAAGAAGACTGGGATGGTGTGTGCGGACATGGTTCGGAACGACATGTGCTTTGTGCTTTGCCAAGGCACAGAGCCAGAGTCGCAGGTGTCTCAACTTGTCCAAAACTACGGGGTTGGTCTAGCTCATGTTGCATTAGCTGTCGACGATGTGTCGGCGGCGGTCAATACGCTTACAGCGCGGGGATTGTCGTTCGACACGACCATTATTGAAGGACCTGGCCTAACACAAGCATTCTCTTCTCGATGCGCTAATACGGGGATAAGTTTTGAACTCATCCATCGGAACGGAGAGGAAGCATTTCTTGAAGACAACGTACAAGAGCTTTTCGAGCAGCTTGAGCAGTCGGGAAAATACTGATCAAAGAGGTGTGGCCCCCGGGTTTCGCGATCCGACTTCAGGCGCGCCCGCCTGCCTACCAGGGTCCCGCAAGACTGATCGAAGGTGCCATTCCAACTGGACGAAAGGAAAGCGTCACCTGATCTGCGCCAGGCACGGTGACCTGCCACTGAACTTTCATCCAGCGGCGATTATCCTCGGCCGTTTCTGTTGCGCCGTGGCGCGCGTTGAGCAATCGGCGAAGACGCGGAGCCTTCGATCAGCGTACCTCCACCGCCCGGATCGCCACGGTATCGCCTTTAGAGCTTCTGGCCTGATCCTGGTATCGTCCTGTCCGACAACCCGCGCGCGCGCGACAAACTCGAACCTTCTTCAGATGCTTACGTCCAATGTCCGACAATGTCGGACACTAGTCATCTTAGTAGCGCCACGTAATTGTTTTGGCATGATTTTTCCTTTGGCACGGCACATGCACGGTCACGTGTATCTGGGTCGCGGTTGAGGAGAAATCGTCTCATGACTACCCAAAATCCAGTCAGCTCTAGGTGTGCGTGGACGCAGGTTGCCAACTTCATAGGATCCGAGTCCTCTCGCTTTGAGAGGCGGCTCAGGATTCATCAAACAAGCAATGGGGTGCTTTTTGATCAGCTTGATCATTCTGGCGAATAAACCGCGAAAATGCGTTCCCTTAGGCCTCAATGATGCCGTCGCTCTGAGACTGGTGTGGTCCTCAGCTCGCCGATAGTCCTACGCAGGTTCGATGTTGGATCACAGATCGCAATGTTCAGTCATGAATTTTTTGAACGAAGTCTCGAGTGCGTTTCCCTCGGCAGTCTCGCTGGCGTCTGGCAGACCGAGTGAGCGGTTCTTCGACAAGCTCGACCCCCAGGTGCTGTTGAATGCGCTAGTGGTATATGAACGCTATTCAGCTGGCGGTCACGGGGGCGGGCAATTATTGTCGCACTTGCTGCAGTATGGACGAACCGCCGGCATTATCGGCGAGCTCGTTGCGCAACAGGTCCGGTCTGATGAGGGGGTTCCCGCGAGGGCGGATCGCGTACTGATCACCTCAGGATGCCAGGAAGCGCTCGCACTCTGCCTCCCGGCGCTGTGCCCTGAAGCTGCGGATGTGCTCCTAGTCTGCAATCCCACGTATATTGGTGCGACCGGTGCAGCTAAGGCCGCAAGGGTCGCCGTTACAGCATTGTCCAACTCAGTGCCTTGCGTTGCAGAGGCAGTCGAACTCGCCGTCCTACAATTGCGCCGGAATGGTCGGAGGGCCCGCGCTCTATACCTCATTCCCGATTTTGACAATCCGACCGGGCGCGTCCTCGATAAGGCCTCACGATGCGATATCCTTCAAGTGTGCGCAAGAAATCGGATTATCGTTCTGGAGGACAATCCATATCGGCTATTTCGGTATGAAGGTGATGAGATCCCTCCGATGGCCGCTTTGGATGAGGCAGGAAGTGTTATTTACCTGTCCACATTCTCCAAGACCTTGAGCCCAGCTCTCCGCGTGGGAGCTGCGATACTGCCCGATACAATATTTGGAGACGCGCGCGCTTGCCGGGCACTTTGGGAAAACCTGGTCCAACGCAAGAGTTTCGTCTCGCTCAATACAAGCCACATTACCCAAGCGATTGTGGCGGGACTCTTGATCGAGCAGGCAGCAAGCTTGCGTGGCTGGATTCGCCCCGCGCTGGATTGGTATCGTTCAAATCGCGACGTCATGTTGCGTCAGCTGGACAGTGTGTTTTCGCCTTTCCCGGAACAGATTCGATGGAATCGGCCCTCTGGCGGCTTTTTCCTGTCTCTTGATCTTCCTTTCAGGTTTGGCGCGGACAGCGTGGACGAGTGTGCAAGGTGTTACAATGTCATTGTTATGCCGATGAGCTTCTTTGCGTTGGATAACTCTCAAGACTGCCGGATTCGATTAGCATTCAGCGCGGTTACTCCCGAGCAAATCCGAACCAGTGTGACAGGTTTAGGCCGCTATGTGGCGCGGCGGTTGGGGAGGGAACTGCCCAGCTTAGTGGATGGACTGGCGGAGGGATGAAGATGGCACCTCACTCTTCACCGGAGCGCGCAAGCGCTTGCGAACCAGGCGATCAGGATAGGCCACAACCTGCAGTGCGATCAATCTCCTCCAGCGTCTTTGTTGGCAATGGTACGCTTGCTATCAGCTGCGCGCAGCTGGCAATGGAGGTGGGCCACGACATTCGCGCAGTGCTATGTGGCGACGCTATATTCGCGGATTGGGCGGCTCGCGCCAATATCCCGTGTATTGCGAGTGTTGACGAGCTCTGCTCTCTTCTGAACGCGGAGCCGGTGGATTGGATTTTCTCGGTTGCCAATCCGTTCATATTGCCGGTGGATGTGTTCGGGCGGGTGCGTCAACGTGCTTTCAATTTCCACGACGGTCCACTGCCACGATATGCAGGAACTCACGCGACGTCCTGGGCGCTGCTGGCCCAGGAGAGCGAGTATGCCATCACGTGGCATCGTATCGATGATGGTGTTAATGCGGGTGACGTCGTGGTTCAGCGCCAAGTGCTGATTGCGCCCACCGACACGGCGTTGAGCTTGAACCTCAAATGTTTTGAGGCTGCAGTCGAGGGTTTCCGCGAGCTTTTGACTGACCTCAAGAGCGGGAAGCTTACTGCCTATCCGCAGGCGCTGATGAACAGAAGCTATTTTCCGAAACGTCGACGCCCAGATGCGGCAGGCTGTCTGCGATGGGATCGATCCGCGCAAGATTTGTCAGCGATGACGCGTGCCCTAGACTTTGGCCCGTATCATCCCAATCCATTGTGTCTGCCCAAGGCGCTCGTAGGCGATGAGGTTGTCACTGTCAGACGCCTGGAGGTGTTGCCTCGACGCTCGGGCTTTCCCGCGGGTTCCCTGCTTGAAATCCACTCCAGCCACTGGCGTGTGGCGACGGGTACGCAGGATGTCGATGTTTGCTTTGGCGGCCCCGATGGTCAGCTGCTGGACGCGCGAGCCTTCGCCAGGCACTCCAATCTGGATGAAGGTGATCGCCTTCCAATTTTGGGCGATGAACAGGCGCGGAGCATAACTGCCGCCCATGAATTGCTGGCGCCTTCAGAGGATTTTTGGCGACAGCGGCTAGAGCAGTTTAAAACATCGCAGCTTCCCTTCGTGTCGTCGTCCGTAGCTGAGACGCCGCCCAGATGGCAGTCGAGTTGGGGGGGCATTCCAAGTGCTTTGGCTAAGCTGTCGCCACTCGATCGCACGGAATACTTAGTAACGGCTTGGCTGATCTATCTCGCCCGCATCACGGGAGAAACAGAGCTTCAACTGGGATGCACGCCTGCATCGGATAGATCGCAAGCCGGTTCGAAAGCGGTGGAGATGCTTATCGCCTCTGTCGTGCCGATCAAAGTTACCATTGATCTTGCACATGATTTTGAGGAAATGCGCAAAGCGGTGGCGGCCGAATTCGCTCAGCTGAGGGCGCACGCTAGCTTTGCCCGGGATCTTATCGCGCGCTGCCCGACATTGCGAGGTGTGGAGGCGCTACGGTCGCACCGGCCCTGGCAGATTGGCATCACGATTACAGCAGATAGCTGTTCTGCCGCTAGCGATCTAGCTTCGAACGCGAGTTCTGAGACAACCCTATGCGGCGATTTGCTGACCTTTGAGGTTTGCGCTCTGGATGGGAGCTTTCGCTGGCACTTTGATGCAAGTCGATTGGCACCGGAGCAGATCGACCGCATGACGCAGCATTTGCAGAATCTGTTGTGCGCTGTGGTTGCCGATGCCGGGCAGCCGGTCGGCCGGATTGAACTGCTGTCGCCCGAGGAGCGGACCTACCTTTTGGAGGATCTGAACCGGACGGCGGCGGCCTATCCGTCGCAGCGGTGCGTCCACGAGCTGTTCGAGCAACAGGTGCGCCGCACACCCGAGGCGGTGGCGGTGGTTCATGAGGACGAGGCGCTCTCTTATGGCGAGCTCAACGCGCGGGCCAACCGGCTGGCGCATCACCTGATCGCGCTCGGGGTGAGGCCCGGGGATCGCGTTGCGACAGTGCTGGACCGCTCCGTCGCCCTTGTGGTGGCGCAGCTGGCGATCCTGAAGGCGGGCGGAGTGTATGTGCCGATCGATCGCGCTCTTCCATCTGCGCGACAAGAATGGCTGATGGCCGATTGTGCTGCGCGCCTGGTGCTTAGCCAGAGTGACGATGATGATCTGCTTGAGGTGACGATCCCTGTTCTGGCGATTGAGCCGCTCATGACCGGAGCAGGGTCTAGTGCCGATCCTGGCCTGGCATTGAGCGCCGAGGCTGCCGCTTACGTGATGTACACGTCCGGCTCGACCGGCCTTCCCAAGGGGGTTGTTGTTGCTCACCGTGCGGTCAACCGGCTCGTCATCAACAATGGCTATGCGCAGTTCAGCTCGAGTGATCGTGTGGCGTGGGTGGGCAATCCCGCGTTTGATATCAGTACCCTGGAAGTGTGGGCACCGCTGCTACACGGTTCAAGCCTGGTTGTGATTCCACAAATTGATGTGCTGCAGCCAGAGGTGCTGCGCCGTCTGGTTCAGCAGCATGGCATTACCGTCCTGCATCTGACAGCCGGGTTGTTTAGGCAGAGCGCTGATGATTTAGGCCCGGCGCTGGCAAGCTTGCGGTTGCTATTGGTCGGCGGTGATGCGGTTGATGTGGCGACAGTAGCACGGGTCTTGAGGGGGAGCCGACCGCAGCATCTCTTGCACTGCTACGGTCCGACCGAGACGACAACCTTTGCGACAGTCTGCGAGATTACCGCGATTGATGAGACGTTTGGCCGGCTCCCCATCGGGCGTCCGATTGCGAACACGCGGGTGTATCTGCTGGACGGCCATGGCGCGCCGGTGCCGTTCGGGGCGGTGGGCGAGCTTTACATTGGCGGGGCAGGCGTTGCGCGCGGCTACCTGAACCGGCCCGAGCTGACGGCGGAGCGGTTCATCGCCAGTCCCTTTGTGGAAGGCGATCGGCTGTATAAGACCGGCGATCTGGCGCGTTATCTGCCGGACGGCAATCTGGAGTTTCTGGGCCGCAACGACGACCAGGTGAAGATCCGCTGCTTCCGCATCGAGCCGGGCGAGATCGCGGCGCGGCTTTGCGAGCACGAGCTTGTCGGCGATGCGGTGGTGGTGGCGCGCCAGGACCGCGCCGGCGACAAGCACCTTGTCGCCTATGTCGTGTGCGGACCCGAGGCCGGCTCGGAGGGCGCCGATGGCGCGCAGCTTGCTGCCTCCTTGCGCGCCCATCTGGGCGGGCGGCTGCCGGACTACATGGTGCCGTCGGCCTTCGTGCGGCTGGATGGGCTGCCGCTGACGCCGAACGGCAAGCTCGACCGCAAGGCACTGCCGGCACCGGCCGACGATGCCTATGCGCGCACCGCCTATGAAGCGCCGCAGGGCGCGGTCGAGACGCTGCTGGCCGAGATCTGGGCGGAGCTTCTCGGGGTCGAGCGGGTCGGGCGCCACGACAACTTCTTCGAACTCGGCGGCCACTCGCTGTTGGCGGTGCAGCTGATGGAGCGGCTGCGGCGGCTGTCGCTGGGGGTGGAGGTGCGCGCCCTGTTCGCCAGCCCGGTGCTGGCCGATCTTGCCGCAAGCCTGGGCAGCCATCACGAGGTGGCGGTGCCGGCCAACCTGATCGGCGAGCAGAGCACGGCGATCACGCCGCAGATGCTGCCGCTGATCGAGCTGGCCCAGCCGGAGATCGACCGGATCGTCGCCACGGTGCCCGGCGGCGTCGGCAACATCCAGGACATTTATGGGTTGTCGCCGCTGCAGGACGGCATCCTGTTCCATCATCTGCTGGCCAGCCGGGGCGATCCATATTTGCTGGTCTCGCAGATGGCGTTTGCCGAGCGCGGCCTGTTGGAGCGCTATCTTGGCGCGGTTCAGCAGGTGGTGGATCGGCACGACATTCTGCGTACGGCCTTTGTCTGGGAGGGGCTGTCGAGCCCGGCCCAGGTGGTGTGGCGGCGTGCGCCGCTGGAGGTGACCGAGGTCGAGCTGGATGCGTGTGACGGTTCCGGCGCCGAGGAGCTCCGGCGCCGGTTTGATCCGCGCCGGCACCGCATCGACCTTGGCCGGGCGCCGTTGTTGCGGTTTGTGATCGCGCGCGAGCCCGGCAGCACACGCTGGCTGCTGCTGGAGTTGCAGCATCATCTGATCGGCGATCACACCACGCTGGAAGTGATGCATGCCGAGGTGCGGGCCGTGCTGGAGGGGCGCGGGCATGAGTTGTCAGCACCGCAGCCGTTCCGCAATCTGGTGGCGCAGGCGCGGCTGGGGGTCGATGCCAAGGCGCATGAGGAGTTCTTCCAGGAACAGCTGGCCGACATCGACGAGCCGACCATGCCGTTCGGGCTGAGCGAGGTGCGCGGCGACGGCAGCGGGGTCGGCGAGGCGCGGCGGATGCTGCCGCAGGCGCTCAACGATCGGCTGCGGCAACAGGCGCGGCGGCTGGGGGTAAGCCTGGCCAGCCTGTGCCATCTGGCGTGGGCTCAGGTGGTGGCGCGCAGCAGCGGCCGAGAGCAGGTGGTGTTCGGTACGGTGCTGTTCGGCCGCATGCATGCAGGCGCGGGCGCCGACCGCGCGCTGGGCCTGTTCATGAACACCCTGCCTGTGCGGCTTGACCTGGACGGAACCGGGGTCGAGGCGAGCGTGCGGACCACGCACGCGCGGCTTTCCGAGCTGCTGGCGCACGAGCATGCCTCGCTGGCGCTGGCGCAACGCTGCAGCGGCGTTGCGGCGCCGGCGCCGCTGTTCGGCGCGCTGCTGAACTACCGTCACAACACGCCGGCGGCCATGACCGGCTGCGGACCGGATGATGTCCTGGCGGGCATGGAATGGCTGGGCAGCGAGGAGCGCACCAACTATCCGCTGACGCTGTCGGTGGAGGATTTTGGCGAGGCGCTCGGCCTCACCGCACAGGTGGCGGAGCCGATCTCTGCGGATCGGGTCTGCGGCTACATGCAGCAGGTGCTCGAGCAATTGGCGGAGGCGCTGGAGCAGGCTCCCGACAGGCCGGTGCGCGCGCTCGACATTCTTCCGCCCGAGGAGCGGACGTATCTTTTGGAGGAGCTGAACCGGACGGCGGCGGCCTATCCGTCGGATCTTTGCATCCACGAGCTGTTCGAGGCGCAGGTGCGCCAGGCGCCCGAGGCGGTGGCATTGGTGCATGAGGACGAGGCGCTCTCCTATGGCGAGCTCAACGCCCGGGCCAACCGGCTGGCCCACAATCTGATCGGACTGGGCGTGCGTCCGGACGACCGGGTGGCGATCTGCATGGAGCGCAGCCCGGCGATGGTGGTCGGTGTCTTGGCGATCCTCAAGGCGGGCGGCGCCTATCTGCCGCTGGACCCGGCTTATCCGTCGGCACGGCTGCGGCAGGTTGTCGAGGATGCGGCACCGCGGCTGCTGCTGGCCGATGCGGCCGGCCGCGCAGCTCTCGGCGCGGAGGCGCTTGCCGATGTGAGCGTGGTCGATCTGGAGACGGCGACACCAGCCTGGGCCGAACTGCCCGCTTGCGATCCCGAGCCGCGCGCCCTTGGCCTCACCGCGCGCCATCTCGCTTATGTGATCTACACCTCCGGCTCAACCGGAACGCCAAAGGGCGTCATGGTCGAGCACCACAGCCTGGTCAATCTTACCGCATGGCATGTGCAAACGTTCTGTCGGCAACGAGAAACCTGCTGCGCACTCACGGCCGGAGTGGCATTCGATGCCAGCATTTGGGAGCTGTGGTCTGCATTATCCAATCGTAGCGCATTGCTGCTCCCGCCCAGAGCAGCAGGAGGAGATCCCCTGCTTCTACTGCAATGGTGGCGTGATCAATCGCTGGAGACCGCCTTTTTAGTCACGCCGCTGGCTACAACAGCGTTAGAAGACAAGCAAATAAATCCCACATTGGAGTATTTGCTTATTGGCGGTGATCGTCTCCAGCGTGTGCCTTCCCGGCTACCGTCGCCTCTCAAGTTAATAAACAACTATGGCCCGACGGAAGTTACCGTCGTGGCAACCTCGGGACGGCTCTTCAGTGACAACGTTGTGCCGCATATCGGGCGTCCGATTGCGAACACGCGGTTGTACCTGCTGGACGGTCATGGTGCGCCGGTGCCGTTCGGGGCGGTGGGGGAGCTTTACATTGGCGGGGCGGGGGTTGCGCGTGGCTACCTGAACCGGCCCGATCTGACGGCGGAGCGGTTCATCGCCAGTCCCTTTGTGGAAGGCGATCGGCTGTATAAGACCGGCGATCTGGCGCGTTATCTGCCGGACGGCAATCTGGAGTTTCTGGGCCGCAACGACGACCAGGTGAAGATCCGCGGCTTCCGCATCGAGCCGGGCGAGATCGCGGCGCGGCTTTGCGAGCACGCCTGGCTGCGCGAGGCGGTGGTGGTGGCGCGCCAGGACCGCGCCGGCGACAAGCACCTTGTCGCCTATGTCGTGTGTGGACCCGAGGCAGGATCGGACGAGGATGATGGCGGCGCGCTTGCCGGCGCCTTGCGCGCGCATCTGGGCGGGCGGCTGCCGGACTACATGGTGCCGGCTGCGTTCGTGCGGCTCGAGGCCTTGCCGCTGACGCCGAACGGCAAGCTCGACCGCAAGGCACTGCCGGCGCCGGCCGACGGCGCCTATGCGCGGACGGCCTATGAGGCGCCGCAGGGCGCGGTCGAGACGGCGCTGGCGCAGATCTGGGCCGAGCTTCTCGGTGTCGAGCGGGTCGGACGCCACGACAACTTCTTCGAACTCGGCGGCCACTCGCTGTTGGCCGTGCAACTGATGAGCCGGTTGCCGCAGGCCGTCGGTGTCGAGCTGCCGCTGGCCACGCTGTTCGCCAGACCGATGCTTTCCGATCTGGCGGAAAGCATCGTCGACCAGTTGAACCGCTGCGGTCCGCAAGACCTGCCGGCGATTGTTGCCGCGTCGCGCGACGAGCCGCTTGCGCTGTCGTTCGCGCAGCAGCGGCTGTGGTTCCTGGCGCAGCTCGACGAGGGCAGCACCAACTATCATATTCCATTGGCCTTGCGGCTGCGGGGGGTGCTCGACCGCGTCGCCTGGCAGCGCAGCCTTGACCGTCTGTTTGCCCGTCACGAGGCGCTGCGCAGTGTCTTTGTCGCACCGGAGGGCCAGCCCCGGGTCGAGGTGCTGCCGGCCGATGCCGGGCTGCCACTGGTCGAGCACGATCTATCCGGTCGGGCCGATGCTAAGGTGGCGCTTTCGGATCTGTGCCGTGAAGAGGCGCACACGCCGTTCGATCTTGCGCGCGGGCCGCTGATGCGCGCGCGTCAGATCCGGCTGGCGGATGAGGAGCACGTCTTCCTGCTGACCCAGCATCACATCGTCTCCGACGGCTGGTCGATGGGCGTCTTGATGCGTGAACTGAACAGCCTTTACCGGGCGTTTGTGGCCGGGCAGGACGACCCGCTGCCACCGCTGGCGATCCAGTATCCGGATTATGCCGCCTGGCAACGGCAGTGGCTGTCGGGGGAACGGCTGCAGACCCAGGCGCAGTATTGGCGCAACGCCATGTCAGGCGCCCCGGCCCGTCTTGCGCTGCCGACGGACCGGCCGCGGCCGGCCCAGCAGTCGTTTGTCGGGGCCAGTGTGCCTGTTGTCATCGATGCGGATCTGACGCGGCGGCTGAAGAGGTTGAGCCGGCAGCATGGCACGACGTTGTTCATGACGGTGCTGGCGGCCTGGGCGGCGGTGCTGTCGCGTCTGTCGGGGCAGGCCGACCTTGTGATCGGCGTGCCGAGCGCCAATCGAGGCCGGCGCGAGATCGAAGAGTTGATCGGCTTCTTCGTCAACACCCTGGCGCTTCGGCTGGACCTGTCGGGCGAGCCGAGCGTGTCGGAGCTTCTGGAACGGACGCGGCGCACGGCCCTGGCTGCGCAGGAGCATCAGGACCTGCCGTTCGAGCAGGTGGTGGAGATCGTCAAGCCGCCCCGGCATCTTGATCACACGCCGTTGTTCCAGGTGATGTTGGCCTGGCAGAACAATGCGGTCGGGTCATTGGACCTGCCGGGGCTGAGTGTGGAGGCAGCCGGCAATGGCTTCGATCAGGTCAAGTTCGACCTGGAGCTGAGCCTTGGCGAGTGTGGCGAGGAGATTGCCGGATCGCTGAACTATGCCACGGCGCTGTTCGATCAGGCGACGATCGAGCGGCAGCGTGGTTATCTGCTGGCGCTGCTGCAAGCGATGGTTGCCGATGCCGGCCAGCCGGTCGGCCGCATCGAGCTGCTGTCATCCGATGAACGCACCTATCTGCTGGAGGATCTGAACCGGACGGCGGCGGCCTATCCGTCGCAGCGGTGCGTCCACGAGCTGTTCGAGGCGCAGGTGCGAAATGCGCCGGAGGCGGTGGCGGTGGTCCATGAGGACGAGCGCCTGAGCTATGGCGAGCTCAACGCGCGGGCCAACCGGCTGGCGCATCACCTGATCGGGCTCGGGGTCAGGCCGGATCAGCCGGTGGCGATCTGCGTCGAGCGCAGCCTGGCGATGGTGGTGGGTGTCTTGGCGATCCTCAAGGCCGGCGGCGCCTATCTGCCGCTGGACCCGGCCTATCCCTGCGCGCGGCTGCGGCAGGTTCTCGAGGATGCCGCACCGCGGCTGCTAGTTTGCGATGCGGCCGGACGCGCAGCACTCGGCCCTGAGGCGCTTGTCGATGTGACGGTGGTCGATCTGGAAACGGCCACCCCGGTCTGGGCCGAGCTGCCTGCTTCGGATCCCGAGCCGCGCGCGCTGGGCCTCACCGCGCGCCATCTCGCCTACATCATCTATACCTCAGGCTCCACCGGCACCCCAAAGGGCATCGAAATGCCCCACGGGTCGCTTATGAATTTGCTTTGGTCCTCGCCGGAGTTTGGTGCGCCAAAACGACGTACACTTCAGTTCACGACTTTGAACTTCGACGTCTCGTTCCAGGAGTTATTCAGTTGCTGGAGGGACGGCGGGCTACTGGTGCTCGTGCAGGAAGAGACCCGTGCCGACTTTTCCGAGTTGCTGGACTTTGTGTGCAGAGAAGGGATCGAGCGGCTTTTCCTCCCATTCGTAGCCTTGAAACATTTTGCGGAAGCCTGGTGCGCTCGGGGAGCGCTGCTGCCCTCTTTGAGAGAAATTTATACAGGGGGTGAGCAATTGCGAGCCACCCCCGAGCTCAGGTCGTTCTTCGAGACTCACCCGAGGGCGAGGTTGATAAATCAGTATGGGCCTACAGAAACCCACGTAGTCACGGAGCACCGCCTCGTGGCTGATCCATCATGCTGGCCGGAATTGCCTCCCATCGGCCGTCCGATCGCCAACGCGCGGATCTACCTGCTGGATGCTCACGGCGCGCCGGTGCCGGTGGGAGCAGTTGGTGAGCTCTATGTTGGCGGGGCCGGCGTTGCGCGCGGCTACCTGAACCGTCCCGAGCTGACGGCCGATCGGTTCACCGCAAGCCCCTTTGTGGAGGGCGACCGGCTGTACCGGAGCGGCGATCTGGCGCGTTATCTGCCGGACGGCAATCTGGAGTTTTTGGGCCGCAACGACGACCAGGTGAAGATCCGCGGCTTCCGCATCGAGCCGGGCGAGATCGCGGCGCGGCTTTGCGAGCACGAACTTGTCGGCGATGCGGTGGTGGTAGCGCGCGCCGATCGGACCGGCGACCAGCGGCTCGTCGCCTATGTGGTGGCGAAGCCGGCGGACGGCTCGGAGGGCGCCGATGGCGCGCAGCTTGCTGCCTCCTTGCGCGCCCATCTGGGCGGGCGGCTGCCGGACTACATGGTGCCGTCGGCCTTCGTGCGGCTGGATGGGCTGCCGCTGACGCCGAACGGCAAGCTCGACCGCCAGGCGCTGCCGGCCCCCGACGACGACGCCTATGCGCGCACCGCCTATGAAGCGCCGCAGGGCGAGGTCGAGACGCTGCTGGCCGGGATCTGGGCGGAGCTTCTCGGGGTCGAGCGGGTCGGACGCCACGACAACTTCTTCGAACTCGGCGGCCACTCGCTGTTGGCCGTGCAGTTACTCAGTCGAGCATTAGATGTTGGGCTGAACTTTAGCGCCGCCGACCTCTTCCGAGCCCCTGTTCTGAAGGACCTTGCATCGAAGATTCATTTGGAGCCACAGCCCAGGACTCCGGGAGTGATTTCCGTACAAGCAACCGGATCGCAGCCACCGCTCTTCTTTGTCCCCACAGGTTTTGGCGATTGTTCCTACGTCCTCAGGTTGGTGGAGGAAATGGACGTAGACTGTCCCGTCTACGCTCTGCCATGGCCCCCCTTCAATAACCTTTGTCCACCAACTCTTGAGGCGATAGCCGCGGAGACCATCGTGGCGATTAGAAAGATCCAGCCGCAGGGTCCGTATCGCTTCGCTGGATACTCATCAGGCGGAATCTTGGCTTACGCCATAGCCCAGCTCTTACTGGGTCGCGATGAAGCTATATCTTTCATGGCGTTGATCGATGTTACGCTACCTGCAAACTTGAAAAAGATATCACCCATCCAAATGGTACGAGACGTGGTGCTGGATTCTTTTGAATCCTTAGATGATGAGAGCTTCGAAGTGTTGGAGCAATTTGCTGGACAAAGTTCAATCGCTCAGCTGCTTGAAAAGGGGAAGCAAATCGGGGCGATATCTCTGGATCGTGATCTCCACAATGAAGTGGTGATGTATAAAAGGATCGCCCGGTTTCACGAGGCGCTGCAGGCGTACCAAATCCCAACCCTGCCAATTGAGATACATCAGTTTTATGCCACCGAGGCTCTCTTCAGTTCTCGGGCACGACAAGCTGAAAGTTCATTATGCCCAGAGGCACGTTCGCCCATGCGCGGCTGGGACCGGCTCTTGAGTCGAGGGGCCATTACTGCCGTACCGATTGGAGGCGACCACGTGACGATGATGAGTGTTCTGGAAAACCGCAAGGCTCTGGCCCGAGCTATTTCTACGCCCTTAGCCGGGGTTCTTGAAAAAGATCCCTAGCGAACTGCACCGAAGGTTCTGGGGCGATGTCACGTTGTCTGGCTATGAACGCGCTGAGCAACCGGTGAGCCGAGCCATTCCGCTGATGGGGTTGCACCGCTGTCTCAGCAAAGTGCGTCGTCCACATTGAAGGCTCGTCCGCGGAGCTCCATCATGCGGCGACTGATGTCGACCGCGAAGACAACCATGCACCCGGCAGCGTCGTCTCGACGCAATTACATGCTTGACGTCCCGGCGGCGATTAGTTTCCGTTGTGATCAAGCATGTTTTTCGACCCACATGCGATCGGCTTTGACGAGCGCATTGGCGGTGACGAGAAGCTTGCGCATAACCGCGACGATGGCGACTTTGGCGGGCTTTCCCGATGCAATGAGGTGCTGATATTTTTCCCTGAGGTCGGGGTTAAAGCGGGCAGCGACGAGAGCGGGCATGTAGAGTGCGCGTCTAACGTTGGCCCTTCCACCCTGGATGAAGCTTCTGCCTTTCCACTGTCCTGATTGGCGGGCGACGGGAGCGAGTCCTGCCAAGGATGCGGCCTGTTTGTTATCAAGTGATCCGAGCTCTGGCATAGTGGCGACCAACTGGTTGGCAGTGCGTGGGCCGAGGCCAGCTATGCTGGAGATAATTTCATGCCGACGGGCAAGCTGGGGATCGGCCGCAATGCTTGTTGCGAGCTCGGCATCGAGAGCGGTTATATGCTGATCGATCTGATTGAGGCGTTGCTTGTGCTGACGCTTTAGAAGCGGAATCGTCAGGTTTTTCTCCTGGTTTTTAAGCGCGGTTCTGTCGCGCATCAGACCATCGCGGGCGCTGATCAGTTCGGCCAACCTTGCCTGTTCGGGGTTTATAGCCGGGCGCACGGGTGGCTGCATTGTGCTAGCCATGCGGGCCAGCATCACTGCATCGATCCGGTCGGTCTTGGCCAGGGTTGCGTGTTTCAGAAATTCGCGGACACCCATTCCGCTAATTCGCGGACAGCGATTTCAGTAATTACGGGACAGTGATTCCGCTAGTTCCCGGACAGTTTTCGGTGCGGATGTAACGGTCGGTTCTCGGGAGCGCCGTTCTGGCATTTTGCCCTCTCATCATCGGGTTGAGAGGGGCCATGCCAAGACGGAAGCAAGCGAGACGAACGACAGTGAAAGACCTACGATCAATCCTGCGCCTGACGCATGAGCAGGGCCTCTCGGTGCGTGCGGTGTCGGAACGGCTGAAGATCAGCAAGACTTCGGTTTCGACCTATCTGTTGCGGGCCCGTGAGGCTGGCATCTCGGACTGGCCGCTGCCGCCGGGCTATGACAATGACGCATTGCTTGAGCGGCTTCTGTTTCGCCGGGTTGGCCGTCCGCCGCAGGATCTGGACGAGCCCGATTGGGCGATGATCTCGCGCGAGCTGAAGCGCAAGGGCGTGACGCTGACGTTGTTGTGGCAGGAATACCGCGCGGCGCACCCCGATGGTTATGGCTACACATGGTTTTGCGACCGGTTCGGCGCTTTCCAGCGCCGGTCGAGCGCGACGTTCCGCAACCGCCACGAAGCGGGCGCGGTGATGCAGACCGACTATGCGGGCCACACCGTGCCCGTCGTTGATCCCGATACTGGCGTCATCTGCCAGGCTCAGATCTTCGTTGCGGTGCTGGGCGCGTCGTCCTTCACCTTCGCCCATGCCAGCTTCAGCCAGAAGCTGCCGGATTGGATCGAGGGCCAGTGCCGGGCACTCACCTTCTTCGGCGGGGTAACTAAGGCGATCGTCTGCGACAATCTGAAGGCCGGCGTCGCCAAGGCGCTGTGGTTCGAGCCGACGCTCAACCAGACCTTCGCCGCCATGGCCGAACATTACGACACGACGATCCTGCCGACCCGCAGCCGCAAGCCGCGCGACAAGGGCAAGGTGGAGGGCGCGGTGCTGATCGTCGAGCGCTGGGTCCTGGCCCGGCTGCGCAACCGGCGCTTCTTCAGTCTCGGCGATCTCAACGCCGCAATCGTGGTGTTGCTGGAGGATCTGAACAATCGCCCCATGCGCCATGTCGGCAAAAGCCGCCGGGAGCTGTTCGAGGAGATCGAACGAACGGCCCTGTCGCCATTGCCGCCGGCGCCGTTCGAATATGCGGAGTGGAAATCGGCGAAGGTGCATCCCGATTACCATGTCGAGATCGACAGGACCTTCTACTCGGTGCCGCACGCGCTGATCGGGCGGCGCGTGGATGTGCGTCTCACCCACCGCGTGGTCGAGCTCTTCCATGATCACAAGCGCGTCGCCAGCCATGTCCGCCGCTCGCAGCGCTGCGGCCATGTCACCGTCAACGAGCACATGCCCAAGGCGCACCAGCGCTATGCCAACACGACGCCGGCGAACCTGATCCGGCAGGCAGCCGGGATCGGCGCCAACACCGCCATCCTGGTCGAGCGGATGATGCGCGACCGGCCCCATCCCGAGCAGGGATACCGCTCCGCGTTTGGCATCCTCTCGCTGGCCCGTCGCTACGAGCGGGATCGGCTCGAGGCAGCCTGCGCGCGGGCACTGACCATCAATGCGATCACCTACTCCTCCGTCAACGCCATCCTCAAATCCGGCCTCGACCGCGTGCCGCCCGCGGCCGAGCCGGTCAAGCCCACGCCATCGCACACCAACATCCGCGGCGGCTCCTATTATCAATGAAGGAAAGGAAACCAACCATGCTGACACATCCAACCCTCGACCAGATGCAGGCTCTCGGCCTTGGCGGAATGGCCGCCGCCTATCGGGACCTGGCCGACCAGAGCAACGCCGACGATCTCGGTCGCGAAGAGTGGCTTGGCCTGATGCTCGATCGTGAAGCCGCCATGCGTGCCGACAAGCGTCTGACCAACCGTCTCGCCGTTGCCAGACTACGCTTTGTCGACGCCTGCATCGAGAACATCGACTTCGCCGCGCATCGCGGGCTCGACCGGCGCAATACGCTGTCGCTGGCCCACGGCGCCTGGCTGAAGGCGCATGAAAACCTCATCATCACCGGGCAGACCGGCACCGGAAAGACCTGGCTGGCCTGCGCCTTCGGACGTCAGGCCGCCCGGCTCGACCATTCCGTGCTCTACCTGCGCATGCCGCGCCTGTTCGAAGATCTCGCCCTGGCGCGTCTCGACGGCCGCTTTCCCCGTCTCATCGACAAACTGGCTCGGGTGCAACTGCTCATCCTCGACGACTGGGGCACCCACAGCCTGACCGACCAGCAGCGTCTCGATCTGCTGGAAATCTTCGAGGAACGCTATCGCCGGAAATCGACGCTGATCACCGCGCAACTGCCAATCGCCCAGTGGCACGCCATGATCGGCGAGCCGACAATCGCCGACGCCATTCTCGACCGGATCATCCACAACGCCCATCGCGTCACCCTCGAAGGCGACAGCATGAGAAAGCAAAAAACACCGCCGCTCTTGACCGGCGCCGAAAACGGCGAAATCAATCGCAAATGAGCTCAACCAGGCAACCGAGGACCGACCCCATCCTGCTGTCCGCGACTTAGTGAAACTGCTGTCCGCGATTTAGCGGAACGACTGTCCCGTTTTTGCGAAATGCGCACAGGGTTCCATCTGCTTGGGCAAAGCGCCGCGCACGAGCTGGATTGAGCTTGACGCAAGGCAGATCAGCCAGAGCTTGCTCGAGTTCCCGGTGGTAAGCACCAGTCGCCTCATATGCCACGCGTTCGGCTGACCATTGTCCCAGCCATGCAATTAAGGCTTTATGGCCACGGGCAGTATTGGCAAACTGCTGGTTGCTGCCTGCAGGAACAGGCATGAGCATCGAGTGTTGCTTTTGAGATATCGATGCCGATGGTTTGTGGTAGGGTGTAACTCATCTTTTGCGCTATCCTATTCTTGTCATCCGGGCCCAAAGCCCCGGTTTCCGTTCAGGCCTGATGGAAAAGAAAGGGGTGATCACACTAATCGACGGTCCTCAACGACCTAGACAACTTCGATCCATCCCCTCCCGCCCGATCCTGTCGGGCGAAATGAGAAATTGACCCCCGAACGAAACGAAGAACTGACCCCTCTCTTTTGAGAGGAAGAATCGATGACGAGAGAGTTTTCATCGCAACTTGCATTGTCTGGAACGATGCGGGTTGAGGAAATGCGATCGGGGGAAGAAGTTTTGGCTATGGTAGGCCTTCACGAACGAGGCTGGGGAGCGAAACGAATTGCGCAGGAGTTTGGATGCGCGCGCAACACGGTTCGCCGATATCTTCGTGAAGGTGGCGTTGTTGCGTATCGCCAGCCCGTGCGTCGGACAGCATTTGATGGTCTGGACGATTGGCTTCGGGAGCGTTTCTTTCGCCACGACGGGAACGCGGACGTCATTCGCCAGGAGTTGGAGAGCGAGCATGGCATCGTCATCGGGTTGCGCTCGGTAGACGGCGCCTGGTCATCAGATGCAGATCGACTTCGGCGACACACGGGTATGGATCGGCGGCGAGCGGGTGCGGATCCATGTGTTTGTCGGGACGCTTGGCTATTCGCGCCGGATGCACATCCGGGCCTCGCCGAGGCAGCTCCAGACCGACTGGTTCGAAGGGATGGAAGGCGCTTTCCTGCGGTTTGGGGGCGTGCCGGCGGAAGTTCTGATCGATAATGCAAAGGCGCTGGTTGAGCATCACGACGCAGTGACGCGCGAGGTGAGGTTCAACGCCCGGCTGCACGCTTTTGCCCGATATTGGGGCTTCACACCGCGGGCCTGTGCCCCTTATCGGGCCAGGACGAAAGACGAACGCGGAGTCGGCTACGTCAAGAAGAACGCGATCGCCGGCCGCCGGTTCGAGAGCTGGGCGGCGTTCGAGGCGCATCTGGATCGGTGGACGCGCGAGGTTGCCGACCGGCGTGAACACGGCACCACCGGCGTTGCGCCCGTGGAACGTTTTGCCGCTGAAGCTCGAGAGCTCCGCCCGCTTTCCGGCAGGGCGCCGTTCGGGCAACTGCGGGACCTGATCCGCAAGGTCCAGGCCGACTGTGCGATCGATCTGGATACGAACAGCTACTCGGTGCCTTGGCGCCTGATCGGCGAGAGTGTCCAGGTCGTGGTGTTGGCTGGCCGTGTGATCATCCGTCATGCAGGCCAGGTGGTAGGCGATCATGCCCTGTGCCGGGGGCGACGACAACGGATAGTGGACCGGGCGCATTTTGTCGGCGTCGCCGGCTTTGAAGGGCCGGTGCGCGCGTATCCCATCGAGATCGCTTCAGCCGCCTTGCTGCGGCCGCTTGCGGAATACGAGGCGGCTGTCGGAGGAGGCTGGTGATGACGAACGTGGATCATGACATGCTCATCGCAACGCTCGATCGGCTGAAGCTGACGGCGATCCGCGACCAGCTCGACACGTTGCTGGACGAAGCTGCCCGCTCGAAGATGACGTTACGCGAGGCCCTGGGCTTCCTGGTGTCGCGCGAGATCGCCCGGCGCGACGAGCGGCGCATCGCCATGTCGAGCAAGATCGCCCAGTTCCCCTTCGTGCGCGAGCTGGACGGCTTCGACTTCGACGCCCAGCCATCGCTCGATCAGGGGCAGATCAGGGAACTCGCCACCTGCCGCTGGATTGCGCACGGGGACACACTTTTGTTCCTCGGCCCACCCGGCACGGGCAAGACCCATCTGGCCGTGGCCCTCGGCCGCGAGGCGATCCGCCAGAATTACAACGTGCAGTTCATCACGGCTGCTACGTTGGTGGCGACGCTGGCCAAGGCCCACAGCGACGGCTCGCTCGACAAGCAGTTGGCGATCCTGTCGCGGCCGAAACTGCTCATCATCGACGAACTGGGCTATCTGCCCTTCGAGGCCAATGCCGCCCACCTGTTCTTCCAACTCGTGTCACGGCGCTACGAGAAGGGTTCGATCCTGATCACCTCCAACCGCTCCGTGGGCGAATGGGGAAGTGTTTTTGGCGACCCCGTTGTGGCCACGGCGATCCTGGACCGCCTGCTTCACCACTCCACGGTGATCACCATCCGCGGGGACAGCTACCGTCTCCGCGAAAAGCGTCGGTCCGGCCTTCTGCAGAAGACCGGACCGACGCTTGAACCCAACGAAACAGCAAACCAGTGAAGGGGGTCAGTTTCTCACTTCGCCAAAGGGGTCAAATCCTCACTTCAGATCCGGAGTGGCCACCCCGGATCGGGCATCTCTTACTGGACCAAACGGCTTGGAAAGTCATAAGACAAGACAACCCCATCAGTCCCCTGATCGACGGCGCGCCACAGCCAGTGCTCCTTGCCGGCAATCGACTCCACGACCTCATCGAGATGCCAAATATCTGCGCGACGGCGTCTTACGACGCAGCCGGCGAGCATTGTCTGGCCCGAACTTACGGCCCCAACGCCGTATCGTCTCGTAGCACACGGCAATGCCGCGCTCCAGCAGCATCTCCTCAACCAGGCACAGGCCTGAGGGGAAAGCGATGGCGCTTGTAGCTGACGGGCGAACTGTTCATACCATCGCCCTATCCAGCCAAGACTGAGCGGCTGTTAACGTGACATCGCCTGTGTCTCACTCACAGCTTGCTACGTTGGCTGAGATACCCATTCGGAAAGCTCAAAGGGGCCAAATAGGTGGACATTATAACGCTTGATGAACAGAACATCCTCGTCGGCATTCGTCCGATAGAACGCACCGACGAGGCCGCCTTGTTCGCATCCGAAGTTGCTGCGCTGGGACGCGCTGTTGCGAAAGTCCGTCGCCAAAGCGGTGCTGCAAGAATCATCGCCCGAACACTCCTCGGCGAACTAGCCCGAAAAATTCACGGCGGGTTGGCGGATGTGGCGCAAGCCGTTGAAATGACGTAGGATTTGGTTGCTAAGGCCGATCCGAATCATTTCCCGGAGACCACACCCGCCATGAATGATCTTACCCTGCCGCTGAGCGGTTTGTCATCAGTGGGCGGCAAGTCCGTCGTCGCCCGTTTCGACGGCGGCATGTTGTCCTCCAACTGTGGCGTTCTGGTGCTGGCCGAGGTGGAAAAACGACTGCGGGTGGCCGACCGTCTGGCGCGTTGCATCGATGATCCGCGCTGCCCGGACCAGGTGGTCCACAGCCTGGCGGACATGATCGGCTTTCGCATGAAGATGATCGCCGCCGGCTATGAGGATGGCAACGACGCCAACCGGCTGCGCTCCGATCCGGTCTTCAAGATGGCCCAGGATGCGCTGCCGTCGGGTCGGGATCTGGCCTCGCAATCGACGCTGTGCCGGCTGGAGAACCTGCCCGGCGTGCGGGAGCTGGTCGCCATGGGGCGGGCGATGGTCGACCTCTATTGCGCTTCCTTCCGGCAGGTGCCGAAGCGGATTGTGCTCGACATCGACGACACGTTTGACGCCGTACATGGCGGCCAGCAATTGCGCCTGTTCAACGCGCATTACGACGAATACGGCTTCCAGCCGATCGTAGTGTTCGACGGTGCGGGCCGGTTCGTCAGCGCGATCCTGCGACCGGCCAGGCGGCCGCGCGGGGCTGAGATCTGCCCCCACCTGCGCCGCCTCGTGCGGGCGATCCGGAGCAATTGGCCGAACACACGGATCCTGATCCGGGCCGACAGCCACTACTGCGGTCCGCAGGTCATCGACTGGTGCCGCGCCAACGGTGTAGACTTCATCCTCGGCGTAGCGCCGACCACGACGCTGCGCGAGCATGTCGCGGACCTGGAAGCCCGCACGACGGCGCGCTTTGAAGCGTCGGCGAAATCGAACAAGGTCCGCCGCTTCAAGGAGTTCTTTGACGGCGCCGCCAGTTGGAGCCGCGTCGAGCGCATCATCGCCCGCGTCGAGGTCGGCGCCAAAGGAGCCGACACCCGCTTCATCGTCACCAATCTGACCAGTGGCAAGGCCAAGGCGCTCTACGAGGACCTCTACTGCCGGCGCGGCGCAGCCGAGAACCACATCAAGTCCTGGAAGACGCATCTTGCCGCCGACCGCACATCCTGCACAAGAGCGACGGCCAACCAGTTCCGGCTCTTCCTGCATGCCGGCGCCTACTGGCTAATGTGGGGCCTGCGCGCTGCGATGCCGAAACGCTCGAGCTTTGCCGTCGCCCAATTCGACACGCTGCGATTGCGCCTCATCAAAATCGCCGCGCGGGTGGTCGAGATCAAAACGCAAATCCGCCTGCACCTGCCGACATCCTGCCCCGACCAGCGTATTCTGCGCATCGTCCTCGACCGCATCCCGCGGCTCGCGACATAACCGCAGGGGCGCAGACGCCCCGAAACGAACCCGCCGACCGCAACCTGCAAACCCCGCCTGCCATCACGACGGATCACCGCCGCCGCCCGCCCAGGCTTGTCAAAATGCACCCACATCGCGACCAAATCGTCGCTTCAGGCCGCCGAAAACTCATCGCTGTGCATCAAGGCGGCTAGGATTTCCACCGATGCCTATCCTAAAGACGCGGTCGGGTATTCCGACCTGGCCTGCCGGCATTGTTGGCTCTTTGGCTCATCACGATACAGTAGCAGCAGCCACTATTGCAGGGAAGAAAAGGATTGCAACGGTTGGTATCGACATCGAACCAAATGAACTTCTTCCGGGGAACTTGATTGAATTGATTGCAACTCCTAGGGAGCAGCGCATGTACGACTTACGTCTGCTCCAGCGGCGGGACCTCTTTGTTTTGAAGGAGGCGGTATATAAGGCGTATTTTCCACTATATAATGACTTTCTTGAATTCCAAGACGTTGAAATTGATATTCGCGCCCGTTCAGGATACGTGCAGAAGGCAAATTGTACCTTTTTCCTTGAGCTACTTATTTCCAAAAATGTAATCGGTTTGGCGTATTTGAAATCCTGATCGAAATAGATGGAATCAGAACCGCTTGGTGAAGGAGCTGCGGCTGTGGTTCCGTTGCAAATTTTCATACCGGCACAGAAACTGAGGGGGCGGCAAGAGCTTCACGCTGCGGCGATGATTTCAAACTGTTCAGCAATCGACGGATTTGGATTGTAGGCGTACCTCGCCTGCCGTTTGCGCATCATGTGGATCATCTCGACTCCAGCCAGTGTTGCAGTCGCGCTTGCGAATGACTTGAAACCGAGCATCGGCCGCACCCGGCGCTTGATACGCCGATGGTCCTGCTCGATGCGGTTGTTGATATATCGGCTCTGGCGGATGCCAATCCGTTTGGGAGCGCGCCGGGAGGGACGGCGCAGTCGGTTTTCGGCATCGCACGAGACGAGCGCCTCGCGGTTGGTCTGGCTGCCGTCGATGACCACCCGCGCGGGCCGCCCATGGCGTTCAAGCGCTTTTCGGAAAAACCGTTTGGCCGCCAGCAGGTCCCGGTGTTCGCTGAACCAGAACTCGACGGTGTCGCCGGCGCTGTCGATCGCGCGAGATACATCCACTTTCCGCGAACCTTGATATAGGTCTCGTCGACATGCCATTTTCTGGTCACCGCGCGCTTGCGTCGATTGAAACGCTCCAGCAGCCGAGGCGAGAAGTGAACGACCCAGCGGTGGATGGTCGTGTGATCGACCGTAATGCCGCGCTCGGCCATCATCTCCTCAAGATCACGCAGGCTCAGATTGTAGGCAAGGTACCAGCGCACGCAAAGCAGGATCACAGATTGGTCGAACTGGCGGCCTTTGAACATCGCAATCCTCCGAAATGATCGAAGGCTCCTTGCCACAGCGCTGGTAATCAAAAGGTTGCAACAGATCCCGTTAGATTCCATCCACTATCAGCTTGATGAACATCGACACTGCATCGTCGGTGAGCTTCTGGCCGAGCTTGATAAGCTGCGCCACGATCAGCGCGTGTCGACGGCTGGCATTGAAGTCGTTGGCCAGCCATGCCGGTGTGGCGTTGCCCTCACGGATCATCTGATCCCATCGTCCAGATGGTATGCGCACCTGCAATTTCGCGTCGATTTCCAGGTTGCGCAGGAAGGCAATGCGTTCTGTCAGCCCGACTAGGTTTGACGCACCTGGCGCTTCTGGCGCCGAGCGCAGCCAATGAAAGCGCGTCTGGCCGAGGGCCGGGTCAACCTCCAACAGCCTGTCCAGTGACGCAAGCCGATCAGGCGAGATACCCTCGATAAGTTCTTTCTCAGCCCGTCGGCGAGCTATCGCGCGACCGCCGAGGCCGATCTTCTCGATGGAATGCAGCGAAGGCAGGAGTGCGTTTCGTTTCCGGAACTCGGCAATGACTGCTGTCGCGATCGGCAACCCGTGATCGCCGTTGGCCGCCGCATCGATTGCAGCCACAAGTGCGGCGCGGCGATCGTCTCTAGATGCAGTCCGGAGACCGAGGTAAGCCATCAACGATCGGCTGTGATCGAAACGCGTCTGTACTCGATGCGCATAGAAGGCGTAGAGGCGCGCGTCGATACCGAGCTGCTCCGCAAGATAGTTGATCACAGCCGCAGGTGGCTGCTCGTTGTCCCACAAAAGCCGCCCTGTTTGTCGCATCGTGCAGAGTTGAACGGCGAAGCCCAGCTTGTTCTGCGGTCGCCGGCGGAGTTCGCATTCCAATCTATCTGCCGGGTCCAGAGTAAAGTGACGGATCAGACTATCCTCGTCCGTCGCTATGCCCAGCAGTATCGCCGCTTCCTTTGAACTGACAAGCCGTCTTCTACCCACTCGCCTTCTCCCTCGGCACACTAAATTCCAAGGGGAAGTGGTTGGCCATCGGCCGGAAGCTTTCAACCAGCCCGGTGGCTTCATCTACAGATCTATGCGCGTGTTCGCGCTTCGTTCGACCTTAGCGTGTCTGGCCTTTATCAACCAAAGACCGCAATATCCTTGTGACCTATAGCCTTTCATGCGATTCTTCGGGCTGGTCTGAAGGAGGTGAGATGCCTGAAATACTTGCAGCGCTTTCCAACATTCGGACTGTTGAAGAAATGATCGCGGCCTTCCGGGATGAGCAGCATTGCCGTCGGTTGCTGGAAAGCATGGTGTGGCCGGATGGCCGGATCTGCCCCGCCTGCGGATACAAACGCTCGATTGCGCTTGCCGGTCGCGATACCGGCAAGCGTCGCGCCCGACCGGGTCTTTATCAATGTTCCAGCGGCGATTGCCGGTTCCAGTTCACGGTGACGACACACACGCCTCTGCACTCCACGAAGCTTCCCTTGCGTGTTTGGCTGAAGGCAATGTGGCTGTTACTGCAATCCGACAAGGGCTTGTCGTCGGTGCGCCTGGCCGAGGCGCTCGGGGTGAGCCAGCCAACGGCTTGGCGGATGGGACATGCACTGCGTCTCATGGTGGCGCGGGAGAACATGCTCGTCGGCACGGTTGAGATCGACCATTTCCATCTCGGGGGAAGTCCCCGAAAGCGGCCGGATGACCCACCTCCGGGACGGGGCCGGAAAGGCCAGGCGAATACGGACAAAACGCCAGTCATGGCCATGGTGCAGCGGCCGACCGACGTCACGCCCGGCGCTCCGTCCGGTGACGCGCGTGCCGCGGTCGTGACCAGTCTCTCGGCGCGAGCAAGCGAACGCGTCATTGAAGCGCAGATCGAATTGGGAGCTCATTTGATGAGCGACGAGTGGAAGGCATTCATGGCCATTGGTAAGAGCTTTGCCAAGCATGAGACCGTGAAGCATTCCAGCGGTGAGTATGCGCGCGACGCCGTCCACGTCAATTCGGTGGAGGGCTTCAACTCCCGCGTCCGCCGTACCATCGCCGGCGTCTTTCATCATATCAGCCCGCAGCATGCCGACCTGTATTTCCACGAGATCGGCTTCCGATGGTCGCAGCGCGTCGTCTCAGGAAACGTCATCCGCAAAACCCGGCATGGCCGGGAGAGCGTGCGAACCCTGTGGTCGCGCGTGCCGCCTGCGCTGCAATTGACGAATGTTTTTCGCACCGCCACGGGTCGTCAGATGCGCCGAAGCCCGCATGGCGGCATCATCATCAAATCAGCCGTAGCTGTCTTTGGTTGATAAGGGCCGCGTGTCTGCGGGAACGGTTCTTGTTCCAACCCCATAGAGGACGCGTCGGCGATTGGAACAGGTCTGCTGTGCGTCAACTGGCGACGCTCGGCGCCAGACAATCAACGTCTTGTTCCGGGCCGAAAGCTGGATTTCAGCTATCGGAGCCGAATGTCACCCCGTCAATCGGCTTTTTTGCGGCAGTTGGAAAGCACAAGAACACGCGTAGGAACCTCGTTGACGTGAATAGTCAGCGGCGGCTGCATGCCCGCCTTTTGTTTCCAGAACCGTCTTTTATCTTTCGGCGACTGGCGGCGACTTGTGCTATAAGTTTATGAGAACACGCCTTGATTGATTCTTTCATCCGACTAGATTGTGCCGGCGCTTTCATCTAGGCGCAGATTCGTGCTCTTGCCGACGATAGGCATGGCTTCTCCGGATCAGAAACCCCGTCACCTGGAGTGCTTCGGATGAGTGTGTCCTCGACGCCGCGTGCTGCCAAACGAGAGGCTCATCGAGGGTCGCAGTGGCTTAAGTGGGATCTGCATTTACACGCGCCCGGTACGAAGCTTTCTTGCGGATATGGCAAACCGGACGACGCGACGTGGAAACGCTTCGTGGATATTCTCGAACAATCCGAGGTCCACGCCTTTGGCATAACCGACTATTTTTCATTCGATGGCTACCTGAACACCGTCAAATGGTCTCGCCAATTGCATCCGGACTCGACCAAGCTAGTGATCCCGAACCTGGAGCTGCGTTTGACCGAGACGGTCAGCATCGACGGCAGAAACGTCAACACACATGTTCTGGTTGACCCGGCTGTCGCGACGGCCGAAGCTTTGAGCAAGTTCCTCAACGACCTCGAAACGCACATATCCGTTGCTGGAAGACGGTTACGCTGCAGCGAACTGACGTCTGCAGATTACGCTGCGGCCACCGTCAGCATACATGATGTTAAGGACTCGCTTAAAGGATGCTTCGCGCCGGAGCAATACATTATCGTCACCGCCGCTGGAAACGATGGCCTGCGCGGTACCGCCAAAAATTCCCAGCGTAGCAAATCCATTTCCGATGAACTCGACAGGATCAGTAGCGCCTTCTTTGGGGAGTCGAACAGCACGGCGTTCTTCCTGAGCGACTCTCGGTACGAGGACGGGTCGAAGTCGGAGCCTAAGCCCATCTATGACGCCAGCGACGCTCATTCCTTCGAGGACCTTGGACGTTTGACAGGTGACGAACCGAGCTATCAATCGACCTGGATCAAGGCCAATCTGACTTTCCGAGGTCTCCGTCAGACGATCTTCGAACCGGAACATCGCGTCTTTGTCGGAGACCGTCCAACCGTTCTCGTCCGGCTCGAGCGTGAGGCCACGCAGTTCATCGACAGGCTGGAGATCAATCCACTCGCCAAGTATACCGGTCATAACGGCACTTGGTTTCGGAACGTCGAAATTCCGTTCAACCCTGAGCTGACTGCCATAATCGGGAACAAGGGAAGCGGCAAAAGCGCTGTCGCGGATATCGTGGCGCTGCTCGGAAATACTCGCCAAGCGAAATATTTCTCGTTTCTAACCGACAGCCAGACGAACAGGAAATTCAAGCGGCCCGGGTTCGCCGAGAATTTTTCGGGTCGTCTCGTATGGAAGAGTGGGAGCGTTGTAGAGCGGACTCTAAACGATGATGTCGATGAACTTTCGCCGGAGGCGGTCAAATACCTGCCACAGAACTACTTCGAGAGCCTGACGAACGAAATCGAAGTGCAGGCGCTGCGTCGGGAAATCGAAGACGTCGTATTTTCGCACGTCGACATCAGCGACAAGATGGACGCCAAGAGCTTCCACGATCTCGAAGAACGCAAGACGTTGAACAGTCGACAGGAAGCTAGCCAGATCAAAACGAATCTGCGCGAACTCAACATCAGGATTCTCGAACTCGAGGACCAGAGCGAACCTGTATTCAAGACCAAACTGCAGGCGGAACTAGGGGTCCTTCAGAAGCAGGTGTCTGCACTCGAAGCGTCGAAGCCTCCAGAGGAAGCTGCCCCGGCTGCTCAGAGTGCGGAACAGGAGGCGGCGACAGAAGAAATCGCGTCACAAACCCGGTTGCTGGACGACCTTGCCGCGCGTGAAAAGAGCGCAGTCACGCGGCTCGGTCGGCACAAGATTACCTTGCAAGATGCCAGCGAATTCAAGGACGCCGTAAATGCCCTGAAAAGCCGTGTGCAAGGCGACAAGGAGGTTTTCAAAACCAAGTATAGCGGTCTCGGCTTCGATGTTGATCAGGTCATCAGTCTTTCCGTTAACCTCGAAGAGGTCACGAAGAAGATTGAGGCTGTGAACGAAGAAATCGCGGCGATTGAACGCGAGAGCGCCATGGTTTTCGATTCAAAGACCGATCTTTCCAAAGTCGCCAGCGTACCCGACTTGCGTGCTGCGCAGAAATATATTGCCGATCGCATCGCCGAGACACGCGCCGCTCTCTCGGCACCTCAACAGCGCTATCAAAGGTATGTGCAGGCCGTCCGCGAGATATCCGAGAAGATCAGCGATATCGTCGGTCAAAAGGCCTCGCCGAAATTAGGGACGATCGCGGAACTGCAGGCCCGCATTGCCAGGATCGACAACGATCTGCCGGGTGAGTTGTCCATGGCGTTGGAAGACCGTAAGGCGCTGTGCTTGGCCCTCTTCGAAAGCAAGCACAAGATAAGAACGTTCTACGAGGGTTTGAAAACCAAGGTTGAGTCGCGGCTCACCGCGGTGAGTACCGGGGACTTCAAGGTGTCGATCGACGCGTCTTTTGTACCTTCTCCCAAGTTCGGTGATGAATTTTTCAACCATCTATACCAAAACGTGAGCGGCCCCTTCCGTGGAGTCGCGGAAGGGGCGCGCGCCCTTCAACAGAAGCTGTCGATAGTCGACTGGAACTCCTTCGAAAGCATCTTCGCCTTTGTGGACGATGTGGTCGGATCGATGAAATCGGGTGGCATCAGACGGCAAACCAAAGACGTCAAGAAATTCTACGACTTCCTTTATTCCCTCGAATACTTCGAACCCCGGTACGAGTTGAGACTGGGAGGCAAAGACCTGAACCAGCTTTCCCCCGGAGAGAAGGGGCTTCTCCTGCTGGTCTTCTACCTGCACCTGGATACAGACAGCTCGCCCCTCATCATCGACCAACCCGAAGACAATCTCGACAACGACAGCATATTCGCGGTACTCGCAAGGTGTATTCGCGACGCGAAGAAAACCCGGCAGGTCATATTGGTGACGCATAACCCAAATCTCGCGATCGGAGCCGACGCCGAACAAATCGTCTATGTCCGGTTGGACAAGGTGAACGGTTACAGATTCAGCTATGATTGCGGCGCGATCGAAAACCCAAATACCAATGGTCACATCGTAAGGGTGCTCGAAGGTTCGCGGCCAGCCTTCGTACAACGCCGGCTCAAGTATCAGATCACCTGATGGCGGGATATTGCGGCGTTGCTTGTTTTGTAACGTCCGCTCCTGGTTGATTTCGTCGCCGGTTTGGGTTGGCGCGCGAGCAGGTGAGCAACTCTACTTGACGCCATAGCCTGACGGGCACATTGAGGAAGGTCCAGGAACGACGGTATGTCCGTCGCTTCCTGTATCGCTCGCAATGTCGTCGTGGGCAATTTCTAACCGTTGAGGATCGGCGGCAAAATCAGCCAAAACCATCTATGGCGAAATTCATCTATCGAGCAGCGGTCGAACACCCGTATGTTTGTGATCGGAGACTGCTCAATGGCATTTCGATTCGTACACACCGCTGATATCCATCTCGACTCGCCACTGGGTTCGCTGGCGCTGCGAAACCCCGACCTTGCCGAACTCGTCGGCGACGCCAGCCGCCAGGCATTGATTTCCATAGTTGAACTCTGCCTGGCGGGGCGTGTCGATGCGCTGGTCATTGCCGGCGATCTCTATGATGGCGACCAGACGTCGATGAAAACCGCCCGCTTCCTGGCGTCGCAGATGACACGGCTGCACCAGGCCGGCATCAGGGTCTTCAAGATCCGTGGCAATCATGACGCGCTATCGCGCATATCGAAGCAGCTGGTTTTCCCGGACACGGTCACGATCTTCGGCGGCCGTGCCCACTCCGTGCTGCAGACAGCCGGCGGGCTTGACGTTGCGTTCCATGGCTTGAGCTTCGCGAGTCCCAAGGCGCCGGACAGTCTGCTTCGCAAATATTCAGCTCCGCGCGAAGGCGCGCTCAATATCGGCATCATGCATACGAGCCTGGGCGGATCGCCCGGCCACGACGCCTACGCTCCTTGCAATGTCGCTGACCTGCACAGCCATGGCTTCGACTACTGGGCGCTTGGGCACATCCATGTCCGCCAGGTCCATCCCGGGGCGAGCACCGTGGTGATGCCAGGAATTCCACAGGGCAGGGACATCAACGAGGCCGGGGAGAAATCCGTCACGCTGGTGACGATACGCGACGACCGCACCGTCGAGATCGAGGATAGGCTAACCAGTATCGCGCAATTCGAAAGGGTCAACGTCGACGTGACCGAAGCGGTGGAATGGTCCGAAGTCGTCGGGCGAGTCCGCTCCGGGCTCGAAGATGTGCGCGCCTCTGTCAGGTCACGCCATGCCGTGGTTCGCCTCGGCCTGACCGGGGCGTCACCTCTATCCTGGGCGCTGATCCGCGACCGCGACTTGCTGCTCGCAGAAGCCGAGCAGGTCGCGGAGCAGACGGGAGACACTTGGGTGGAGAAGCTCGAGCTGAACGTCTCTCCGCCCGCATCCCAGACATCCGAGGATGCCGCTGACCCGATTTTCGAACTCGCTCAATCCATGCGCACCGATGCCGGCTCGGAAGCCTTTCGCGCCGAGGCGAGGGCGTTGGTCCAGAAGATGGTCGCGGATCTTCCGCCCGACGGGCGCGATTTCGCCGGTAAGGACGAGGCTGAGCTGGAGCTGTTCCTCGACAGGGTGCTTGCCAACGGCGCCGACCTTGTCACCGCCCGCCTCAAGGCCGGTGGATCACAATGAGGCTGCGGCGACTTGATCTCATCCGTTATGGCAAGTTCACCGACAGAACGATCGACTTCGGGCCGAAACCGGAATCGGGTCCCGACCTGCATATCGTCTTCGGCTTGAACGAAGCCGGCAAGTCGACCGCGCTTGCCGGCTATCTCGACCTGCTGTTCGGCATCGAGGAACGCAGCCGCTACAATTTCCTGCACGAATATAGCGCGATGCGCATTGGCGGGGTGCTCGAACTCGACGGCGCGGAGCACACGTTTACACGCACGAAACAGCGCACCAACTCATTGTTGAACGCGAATGGCCAACCGGTCAGCGAGATGGCGATATCGGCACATCTGGCCGGCCTGTCCCGCGACGCATACGAGACCATGTTCTCGTTGGACGACGAAACGCTGGAAGCAGGTGGAAAATCAATCCTGGAATCGCGCGGCGACCTGGGCAAGCTGCTGTTCACGGCCAGCGCCGGCCTCGGGCACGCAAGCGATACTTTGAGCGTGCTTGAGGCCGAAGCAGACAGGCTCTATCGCAAGCAGGCACACGGAACCGAACTTGCGCTGCTCAAGAAGCGGCTTGCGGAACTTAAAGCCGGTAAGGACGCGGTCGACACCTTGGCGTCGACTTATGAGAGCCTTGAAGCCGAGCGTCTCGACGCGACGGAGAAATACGACCGCAGCATCGCCGAACGGTCGGTGCTGTCGGCCAGGCTCGACACCATCGCGAAGTATCTTCGCGCGATCCCGATCCTTGCCGATATCCGGCGCAAGCAAGCCCAACTGGCCGAGTTGCCCGAGATCGCTTCACCGTCACGGACCTGGACCGGCAGTGTCACTGAGATGATCGATGACGACGCCAGCCTGAGAACGCGGCTGACCGCGAGTGTGGAAGAGCTCGAACGGGTGACAACGAAAATCGCCTCGGTTGACGTGGACGCGGTGATCCTTGCGATTTCCGAACGGGTTCGCGGCCTGGCCGACCGCAAGGTGCGTCACGTCTCGGCCGGCCTGGACCTGCCAAGTCGCAGGACGGAGCTTCAAATCCTCGACAATTCCGTGGCGACCTGTCTTGCCGCCCTTGGAAGGTCCTCCGAGCCAGTTCCTGCCAAACTGCTCTTGCCTGCTGCAACCATTGGCGCTGTGCGCACCATGGTCGAGCAGCGATCCGGGATTGCTACCAGCGTGCGCGTTGCGCGCGAGGAGGCCGCGGCAGCCGCTGACGCGCTCCAGGCGGCACGCGAGCGGGTCGGCGAAGAACGGGCCGTGCCGGAGCCTGCCAGGGCAAGGCTCGTTTCGGCTTTGTCTACGGCAAAGGCCAGCGGCTACATGAGGGAGACAAAGGGGTCGCGCGAGGCCGCCGATGCAGGTGCAATTCGATGGCAGGCCGCGATCGCGCGTTTGCACCCCTGGTCGGGCGACGCTCAGGCACTGGCCAGGGTCGCCATTCCGAATGCTGCGCAGCTTGGCGCATGGAAGGCGCTGGCAGCAGAGCTCGGGAAGGGCAGGGGCGTCCTTTCCGATCGTCTTGCCGAGCACCAGGGCAATCACGACTTGCTTTCGGCGCGGCTGGAAGCCCTTCGTGCCTCTGTCGATGTCACCGACGATGATGCGGCCGACGTCATTCGGCGTGCCCGCGACGACGCCTGGGCAAGGCATCGCCATGACCTGACTGGGGAAACGGCGGATGATTTCGCGGCAACACTGGCCCGAGACGACAGTGTCGGCGCAGGCCGTTTGGCCAATGCCCGGGAACTGGTCGAAATTCGCAGCACAAACCGCAACCTCGCAGAAACCGCGGCCACCATCGCGCATGCGCGTGATAAACTTGCCCGCAACGGCTCAGATCGGGAGGCCGTGCTCTTGGAAATACGCACAGTCGCCAGAGAGCTGCTCGGACCGTGCCAGGAAACATCCTCCGAACAGCTGATCGAACTGATCGAGGATCGCATCGCTGCCCGCATCGATGCGCTCGCGGCCTGGGAGGAGATCGAGCTTTCGCGCAAGAAGGCCGAGCGGGCCGTTGATGAGGAAGGCCGAATACGCCTGGAGTTGAGCGGCGCGCTGGCGAGCGTCGGCGTCGGTTCGGATGCTGGTGACAGCCTAGAGACGGTCATGGCCGTGGCAGAGCTGTTTCTTAAGAGACAGTTCAAGGTGGACGCAGAGCGCACCGAGGCGCTCAAGACGGTTGGAACAAGGCAAGAGGATCTGGCCGCCAGGCGCCGCGCTGTCGAAGTCGCGGAGCGACGTGAGGATGAATGGCAGGCCGGCATTGCCGAAGCGCTCAAGGGGACCTGGCTGGAGAGTGGCATCTCGATGCCCGGCATGGGCGGCGTCCTTGATCAACTGGCTGAACTGTCCAAGAGCCTTCAGGACCGGGACGCCATGCAACTGCGCATCGAAAAGATGGTGGCCGATAGGGACAATTTTCTGGTCGAGGTTACCGCCGTTGCAGCCGATGCGGGCGAGGCGGACGACGACGAACCGGAACAGCTGGCGATCCGCCTTGCCCAGCGCCTGGAGCGCGCCGAGCGCATGCGCGAGGCCAAAGCAAGCCTCGTCAATGACCTGCAGCGCCTGCAGGATGGGCGTGAGATCCTCGATGCAGAGGTTTCGGCACATGAGCGCCGCAAGAACGAGGTCCTAAGCGTCTTTGGCGTGGCCACGCTAGCGGACGTCGTGCAACGCGATGAGCTGCTGCGCGACAGGGATCGCCTGCGCAAAACCGTGGCCGAGCTTGAGGAGCAGGTGTTTTCCGAGCTCGCGGTGGAAGGGTTCGAGCAGGCGCGTTCGATATTGGATGGTGTCGATCTCGACAGTCTCGCAATCGAGAAGGCGGAAGCCGAGCAACGGCTTCGCGCTTCTGACGAGGCAATACAGCACCAGCTCATTCGGCAGACGCGTGCGACCGACAAGCTGGACGCTATTGGCGGCGACAGTGCTGTTGCCCGCATAGATGCCGAACGGCGCACCGTCCTTCTGGAAATCGAGGAAAAAGCCGTCCGCTATATCGAGCTGAAATTGGGAATAATGTCGGCTGGCAATGCTTTGCGCGTCTACCGTGAACGTCATCGCTCCGGGATGATGGAGCGCGCATCGGACGCATTCGCCCTGATGACGCGCGGCCAGTACTCTGGCCTGACGACTCAGCCCGTGAAGGGTGGGGAAGTGCTCATCGCGTTGCAGCGCGACGGGCAATCCAAGGTCGCCGATGGGCTGTCAAAAGGGGCACGTTTTCAGCTCTACCTGGCGCTCAGGCTTGCAGGATACTACGAGTTCGCACAGTTCCGGCCCTCTGTGCCCTTCATCGCCGATGACATCATGGAAACCTTCGACCATGTCCGATCCGAAGAGGTTTTCAGGTTGTTTGGCGAAATGGCAAGTGCCGGTCAGGTGATCTACCTGACGCATCACCAGCACCTGTGCGAGATCGCCAAGACGGTTGTGCCGGGCGTAACAATCCACGAGCTTGGATAGTGGATTTTCCGCGGCCATTCGGACACAGGCTGTCGTGTGCGTCCCCCAGCGTGCCAGACCTAGCCTTGTGTTGAGTATCGAACCGGCCCTGAGAGACAAAAGCCCCTATTGTTCGTGAAAGGACTTCCTCGGAATGACCGAGAGCGACGACCCAGACATGGAAGGAAGCGGAGCAGGCGGTGCTTCGCTCGCCGGCTACGAGTATCAGATTGACGTTTCGGTCTGGCTGGCACTCGACCTCGTCCTCATTTCAAGATTGGCCGAAGATCTTGTGCTGGAGCCGGCAAGTCAGGAAGATCTGGAGATGGTGCTTGCTGACTCCGAGCCGGGGCGGCTCGTCAGTCACGTGCCGATGACGGGTTATACGCTCATTGTGCAGGCGAAACGTCGCGGAGGCGATGCATGGACGCCGACCACGCTCAAAACCCTGCTCGAGCATGGTAGCGATACGCGCAAATCTGCCGCCGAACGGTTGAAGGATCCGAACTCTCGCTATCTGCTTGTGACCAGTGCGGGCGTCAATGGCGAAGCGCGGAAACTCAAGCGGCGCAAAGTCGGGATCTGGCCCAAGCCGGCCGAGATGCCGGGCGTTATAGTCAACGGCATCGGCCACGACATATCCGGCCGCGTCGCGGTCGTTGCCAACCAGGATGATGAACGTCTGAAGGGAGACATAGATCGCCTCCTCATCGAAGGCTGTCGGGTTCCAAATGCCCAACTGGACGCTTGCCGCACCAGGCTTCGCGAAGATGCGCGAGCGAGGATTGCAGGAGCTGGAGCAGGGCGCTGGAGGCGCGAGGCGCTTGAAGCGGCTATCAGACGACACGAGGGTTATCTGGCGAGCGCTCCCGAGCTTGAAGATTATGTCCACCCCAACAATTGGGCAGATTTGCGGGCAGCAATGGCCAACAGGTCGGCGGCAATCATCATCGGCCAATCCGGTACCGGCAAAACGCTTGCGACCAAAATGCTTTATGATGAGTTGCGCCAAGACATACCCGGCCTGGCGCGCGTTCCGATCCGACTGGGGCCTTCGCAGCTGCGCGACGACACCACGCCGTCACCGGTTCTCTATGACATCGAGGATCCTTGGGGACGGTTCGACTTCGACCCGAACAGTCGTCCATGGAATGACCAGCTCGGTGATTTCTTCGCGGCCGCACGGCCGGACCGCATGATCATTGCCACGTCAAGGCTCGACGTCGCGTTGGCATCGGGCGCGCTGGGGATGTCCAAGTCCTGGGTCGTTGCTCTGGAGGCAGAGAACTACGGAAAAAAGGAAAGGCAACGGCTCTACCGTGCCAGAATCGATAGTCTGCCGCGTGACCTGCAGCCGCTTGCCCGCAGCGCCGAGGGCCAGGTGCTCGACAATTTGGCGACACCACTCGAAATCCAGAAATTCTTCGACGCAATGCGGACGGAAGATCGTGACGGACTTAAGAATCCACCTGGTTTTGTCGCCGGGGCCATTGATCGCGCCCACCAAAATTCAATCGAACAGACGGTCATCGAGCAGATCGAGAAACGCGACGACGTACGCGCCGCGACGGTGGTCTGGGCATTGCTCGTAGCGAACGACAAACTAACACGCACCGTGCTCAGAGAAATCGAAGACGGTCTCGCCGATCTCAATGCAACGATGGCGAAAGGGGTGTCGCCCCTGGTGGACTTTTTCGTTGCCGCCCGCAACCTGCGGCAGAGCGACGGAGGGATCGTTACCTACTACCATCCACGTGTTGAAGCCGGCATCGTACGAACCCTTGAAAGGCATCGGCAAGCGGTCCGCCTCACATTGCGTTCGCTGATCGACTTCCTTGTTTCGGATTCCGGTCCCGACGCGAAGTGGGGCGCTGGCGCTGCCGCGCGCGTGCTCTCGCAAGCCGATAGCCAGTTCGGAGTGAAGCCGAGCGATGCCGCCGCTGCCAGGGTCGATGCCTGGCTGGAGGCTCGGCTTGGCGAAGGCGGGAAGGAGTTCCAAACGCATCTCGACCTTGCCGCGCGTGCTGGCTCCGCCAAGAGCAACGGCGCCGAAACCGCGCGCTTCCTGCTTAATCGTCCCGACAAATCATTTGGTGGCATGATGAGCTGGGGGCGGCCGGAACATACCCCCGATTGGTACGAAGCACGTGTGAACACCCCGGCGACGAAACCCTTGGTCGAGACCTTTATCCGGACGCTTGTGCCGGAAGATCGGACTCATTACCAAGCGTCGTTCGCCGACGAACTCACGCGGCTTTCTCCAGGGTTGGAAGCCGCATTTCTCGATGCGGCCGCTACCGCAGTCTACTACGGCTACACGCCATCCGCGGATGCGATCGCACAGGGGGCATTGAACGATATCGAGGGCTTTGAAGCGATTGTCGACATCGCGGTTGACGTCTTGACACCGACGGACAAAGCCTTGTCCGACGCTTCGGAAATCCACCTCGATATCATCAACGGGGTGTACAGCGACGAGCATGCACAGCACCTGTCTGACAATGATGATGGCATTACTGCGAGCGAGTTTTTAGATGCCTACGTTGAACGCGTTCGCCAGAAAAAAGGCTGGCGACACGTCGTCCAACACCGACATGCCGAGTGGCTGCGCGTTTATTGGATGCGCACTCTTGTGGCTCAGGCACGCCACGGTCGCGTTAATGCGGATGAGTTCGCGGGGGCTTTCCAGGCGTGCTATGGCACCAAGGAGGAGGACGACCTGTGGTCGGCACTCCTAAACGCCTGGAACCCCCAGTATCGAGCGGCGCTTCAAACTCGGATCCGGGAAGGTTCGCCGAAGCTTGGCACCGAGCACGCGGCGCTGGCTTGCCTGCTCGAGCACGAACCGGCGACGTTCGGTGCGATCGTGGCCGACCTTGCCAGCCGTGGTGCGCACAACCGGTTGATTGAGATCGGCCGCGAGGTTGCCTACCTGCATCGCGACCGCTTCGGCGAAGGCCACAAATATATGAGCGCTGCCCAGGCCGCTGTCATACAGCTGCCGCATCCGTTTGACGATATTTGCCGTGCTGACCTCGCGCTGGACGATGGCAACGTCCCGATCCTCAAAGAGGCAGCCCATAAATTGTTGTCCGAGGTTGACAAGCCGAGTGATCGACTGCGCGAATTCCGGCTGGAGCTCGACGCTAGCATAAGTTTGCCGATCGAAGAGGACATCCAGTGGGCACTCGCAACAAGCGATGATTCCGATAATATCGCCGTTCTCGCAATCGAGGCGGCGATCCGGCGTGGCATGAGCGAATTGTTGGAAGAGTCGCTCAATCACCGTTTCGCCCATGTTGCGGCGCGTGCGCTGACAGCCATTGCCACCCCGCTCTCTGCGCCGCTCCCAGAACGCCTTCTGGCGCTTGTCGGCCACCGCGCCAGCCCCGTCCGGCGTGCGCTTGCTGACATGCTCAAAGCCAAGCCTCATCACGACCACCGAACAACGCTGATCAAGCTTGCCGGGGACGATTGGTCAAAATCATCGATGCAATACGGAAACGACACCGACGACTATCCAATCGCGCAGGTGGCGGTCGAGGCGCTGCTCGAGCTTGGCACCCTTGGCGTCCAAGAAGAAGCCACCCTGTTTGCTATCGCCATCGACACGTCGGATCCGGATGTTCGCGACGGCATTTTCTTGTTGTTGGCAAAATCCACGGTTGCGATGCAAAAGAAGCTCCTCGACCTGGCGATTCAGCCGGGCAGCGCGCGGGTTCGTTCATCGGCAGCCTGGGCGCTGCTTCAGGCCATGGAGGTGATCGATCAGAGCGTGATCGACGCAATAACGCCACAGCTGCTTGCCACGCGGTACGAGCCGGTAGCATCGGTGCTTACTCTGCTCATGGCGTACCGCGGCGCAATGCCGAGGGTGCGCTCGGCAGCGGAAGAGCTGGCGGCCAATTCCAAGCGCCGGGCACTTGTGCTCCTGATGATCTGGATGCTCAAAGATCGCGACCGGCATGTTGCCGAGGAAATAGGGGCGATGCTGCCCGCAGGTCACCAAGGCGTAGCATGGGCATTGGGCGCCACGCTTGCCAAAGTCGACGATAAGACGATTGCCGATCTTGGGGATCATGCGGTCTGCGCGGAAGTCCTGGGCTATATGAAGATCAAGCCCGATCAGCCCAAGCACAACGCGAGAGGCGTCCGAAAGCGCAAACGCACCAGATAACCGGTGTGCAAATCTGATCATATTCGCTGCGCGGCGGTGTAGTCTAGATCTGCCGCCAAGCGCCGGCGACAGGGTCCCATCGACCCCTGGCACCCTCCGGCATGCCGAGGCTGGTGATGACGGGTCCAAAGAAGCGCCGCAGTTCTTCCTGCAGCTGTGAAAACGGTGGCGGCACGAGTCTCGGCGGCGTTCGGCGCAGAAAGCCCGTCCACAGTCCGCGCCGTTCGGCGATGGCGGCGAAGGCCTCGTTCAGGCCCACAGGCATGCTGGCAGGGAAAGCCGTCTCTCGACGCCGAAGCGTGCCACCGACCGCTTCGACCATGCCGGGCAGGTCGAAGGGGAAAGTGCGCGTCGTGACCCAGATGTCGTGGAAATCCTTGATCCGGCCGTTCGCCTCGCCGAAACGGACCATCGCTTCGAACTTTTCGGCGACAACGGTTTCAGGTGGGTACATCAGGATACTGGCCTGTGGCAGACCCGGTAGCAGGTTGGGGAAATTCTCACGCTTCGGCGACGGATAAACGTGGTCGCCGAAGCCGACGTCAACCAGCACCGGGATGACCGCCCCGGCCAGGTGTCCTTTCAGGCTCAACCGAGCCCCCTGATCCTTGTCGGCTTCACGGACCGGCTCGACCTTCAGTGTGGTGGGGTCAAAAACGATGCCATCGTCGGGGACCTCCATCTGACAGATGCGTGTGAAGAGTTGGGCAAGGGCGGCGGGGTTCGGGTCGCCATAGCCGAGCAGGTCGAGGTCGCCGGTGGGTCGAAAGACATGCTGGGGCCAGGTGACGAACAGCATCGCTCCCTTCAAAACATAGCGCTCCGCGGCCTCTGTCCGACTGAGGCGGAATAGCAGACGCTCAATGGCGTAGCGCGTCAGAACGCGTGCGAAATCGTCACCGTGCTGTTTGGCGTGTGCGTACAGCCTGGCCCTGATCGACGCAGCCTGATCCTTGACGATGCCGCCCGTCATTGCATGGCCTTGATAAACGGCTCCATCCGGCTTGCGACCCGGTCAATAGCCGCGAACTTCATGAGCTCGCTCGGTGTCGTCTTCCTCTGCCGCAGGGCATCGCGGAGTGCTTCAATCGCGACATCCTCGCCAACGTGGCGGCAATGCTTGAAACAATCGGCGACGGTTTTTGCCACGCCGTAGATTGGCACCTGCACACCTTCCACCTGGACGTGCTCGACACCCGCTGCAAGAACCTCGCCGGTCGCGCGGACAATTTCGAGCCGCGGGCCTGTCACATTCGGCGTGCGGGCCTTATGAGGTATTGTCATCCACACGGCATGCGGCAACTGGGTGGTCAGCTCGTGCTGACGAAGGGCGCTAATCAGGCTGACGACGCCGTTCGGAATCAGACGCACTGCTTCGGCCAGATCATGCGCGACGTCTTCTCCGACGCGCTCGGGATCTTGGTAGAGGCCGCGGCCGAGGCGGACTATGTCGCCAGCGTCGGCAAGACGCTTCAGGTAGACCAAGGGAATGCCGACCGCCTTGAAGTCGCGCGCGCGCGCAATCCCTCGAGCCCTGGTGATGCTGAGAGCGCGCTCACGATAAGTCATACGATGTTCAGCCATTTGTTACCTATTGTCGGCAACAATCCTCAATTGTCAACAAAAGAGAACAGTTGGCAAATCTTCACTGATGTCATATATATTCTATGACCATGGTTTCGTCCAGCTCCCCAGCCGATCTCACACCCAAGCACGTGCGGGCGGCACGCGCCCTCCTCGCATGGTCGCAGCAAGATCTGGCGAAGGCGGCAGGGGTGGCGACATCGACCGTCGCCGACTTCGAGCGCGGCCAGCGGACCCCTGTGGCAAATAATGCCCAAGCCATCCGCGGCGCTCTTGAAGTGGCTGGCATCCGGTTCCTGCCCACTGGCGCCGTCATTGGGCCGGCCGTACCTATCATCACCAGGTCAGAACGTCCCGGTTCACCGATCAGATGGGTGAGCGCTGAAGATCTTTCGGACTGGGCCAACCGTACTGACGGTGCGGTCAGCCTGCCGACACTCCTGGCACATCTCATCCATGCCACCCATGGTCCGGCGGCCCGACTTCGCTTCCCCGCCGACGAAGGCGTCCGGCATCCAGGCTGGGACGGACGCACTTCGACCGAAACCGGAAGCGTCTATGTTCCTGAGGGCGACGCCGGCTGGGAGATCGGCACTCAGCGCAGCAACATTGCCCAGAAAGCTCATGAGGATTACCTGAAGCGAACGGCCAATCCAGCACCGCTCGACCCTGCCAACGCGACTTATGTGTTCGTCACCCCGCGCCATTGGCCGCAAAAGGACGCGTGGGCGAGGGCACGCCAGGCTGAAGGTCCTTGGCGAAAGGTCCTCGCCCATGACGCCGACGACATGGTTCACTGGATCGAACAGACGCCCGCCGTCGGGCTTTGGCTTGCGACACGACTTGGCAAGCGACCGCCTGGGACGCTGGAGCTAGAAGAGGTTTGGCAAGAATGGTCACTGGCGACCCAATGGCCGCTGACCGAGGATCTGGTTCTCAGCGACCGCGATCAGGATGCCGCAGAGGTCCTGCGCTGGCTTCGCGGCGAGCCGTCCGTCCTTTCGCTCCAGTCGACCACAATCGAAGAGGTGGTGGCGTTCTTTCACGCCACCCTCAATGAGTTGCCGGTCGACCTGGCGGATGCGTACCGCGCGCGCTGTCTCGTCGCGACTACCGCCGCTGCCGCACGGGCCCTTGCCAATGCGCCCGCACCTCTGATCCTGCTGCTGACAGAGCCCGAGCCCGGCTTGGCTAGAAGTCTTGCGGCGCGCGGCCACTATGTCCTGCAGGTCTACGACGAACGGCCGGTCTCGCGCGGGGAGGTCCGCACGCTTGCCCGCCCATCACGCGAAGGGATCGCCAGCGCCTTGACGGCGGCGGGCATTGCCGAGCCGCGCGCCGAGGCGCTCGCCCGCGACAGCGCCCGCAACCTCGCCGTCCTGCGCCGCCTGATGCCTGGAGCTCCTGGGCGACAACCAAAATGGGCGCAGGAGTCGCCGCCCCACGCTCTGCTGGCAGCGCTTCTGGCTGGGGGCTGGGATGAAAACGCCGAGGCTGATCGGGCTCTGCTCTCGGAGCTCGCCGATCAGCCTTACGACGCGGCAATCGCTTCGCTGGCGCCCTACATCGGGCAGTTCGACAGCCCGTTGCAGAAGATCAACTCGACCTGGCGCGTCACCTCTGCGTCCGACGCTTGGTTTCTGCTCGCGCAGAATCTGACGAGCGCTGACATCAAGCGGTTCGAGGCTGCGGCGCACGATGTCCTCGGATCGTCGGACCCGCGCTTCGATATGGATTCCGACGAGCGCTGGATGGCGGCCGTTCGCGGCATCCACCGGGACCGCTCGGGCATGCTGCGACACGGCATCGGCGAGGTACTCATCCTGCTCGCGCTCCGGGGTGATTGGGTTCGCATGGTGCCCGACGCCGGACGACGGGCCGACGCCATTGTTGCCAAGCTGCTTCAGAGCGCCGATCAGCGGCGCTGGTGGTCGCTCTCCCGCGACTTTCGCCTGCTGGCCGAGGCCTCGCCAGGCGCCTTCCTGACGGCGATCGAAGACAGTCTCGACCAGAACGATCCGCCCATTGGCGCCCTGTTCGGCCACGACGAGGGTGGACTATTCGGCGCCGAGCATTTGTCCGACCTGATGTGGGCGCTGGAATCTCTCGCTTGGTCGCCCGACTGGATGCCGCGGGTAACACACGTCCTGGCGCGCCTGGACGCCATCGACACCAAGCCTCGCCACTATGCAAATGGCCCAGCCAACAGTCTGCGCGAAATCCACCTGCTATGGAGCCCGCAAACCTATGCCACGCTTGATGAGCGGCTTCGCGCCTTGGATTTGATCCGCAGGCGGGAACCGGACGCCGCCTGGAAGCTGATGGCCGGCATCCTGCCTCAAGGGCACGACACCTCGACCCCATCACCCATGCCGCGCTGGCGCGACTTCACTGTCGATGATGTCGAGACGGTAACCTGGGGACTGATCAGGCGGGGAACTGCCGCGATCAGCGAGCGCCTGCTCGCCGACGTCGGCCTGAGTCCAGAGCGGTGGTCCATTCTGCTTGATCGTCTTGGCGATCTGGCGCCAGACCCGGCCGCGGCGATAGAGGCGCTTGAGGCGGCGGAGCCGCGGATCACGGACAAGGGCGATCGGGCGGCGTTCTGGAACAAGCTGCGACTGGTGCTCCACCACCATCGACAATTTCCGAACGCCGAGTGGTCCTTGCCGATCGCAGTATTGGATCGACTGGAGGCAGTCTACGATCGGTTCGCGCCCGCCGATCATCTGGAGCGGACTGCCTGGCTTTTCCAGCAATCTGTCCAGCTCCCGAAGCCTTCGGAGGCGGGCTGGGAAGCCGAACAGCGGGATGTCGACACCGCACGGCAGAAAGCCGCAGAGGCGGTCTATGCCGAAGGCGGGATTGCGGCTGTGCTATCACTCGCCCGACTGACCGGCGCCGCCGGCTATCTCGGCAAGGCCCTCTACGACAGCGGGCTATCAGCGCCCGACGTCGATGCCCTGCTCGCAGCGACCATTCGCAGCGACGACGACCACGAGCGAAGCGTCGCACACGGTCTGATCATCTCTGTTTTCCGAGATCGGAAGGAGGCTTGGGCGGCAGCGTTGATCGCCAAGGCGAGAGCTGAGAACTGGGGCAATACCGCCCTGCTGACGATTCTCCTAGCCCTCCCGATTGCTCGCTGGACCTGGGACCAGGTCGCCGCGATCGGAGGCGAGATCGAAGCGACGTATTGGCGCCGCACTCCGGTATTCTGGATGAGCGAAGACAGCGAAGACGTCGCCTATGCCATCCGCAAACTGATCAGCGTTGGTCGCGCCCGGCATGCGCTGCCGCTGGCGGGGCGCGGCAATAAGGTTCATCTCCCGACCGACCTGTTGGTCGAGGTGCTGCAAGAAGCCGCCAGCCAACCCTCCCAAAGCGATGGTGGCGGCAACGAGGCGACCATGTTCCAGCATCACGTCGCCGAGATTTTGCAACTGCTCGACGAGCGCAGCGATGTTGACCAAATCGCTCTGGTAGCCCTGGAATGGAAGTACCTCCGGCTGCTTGAGCACTCCCGCCGACCGGCGAAGGTGCTGCTAAGGGCGCTCTCAAAACAACCGTCGCTGTTCATCGAAATGCTGCGTGCCGTCTTCAAGGCCAGCGAGGAAAGCGGCGTCGTCGATCCCGAACCAGAAGACCCTCAGCATGCGCGAGCCGTCGCCACCCAGGCTTACCGCCTGCTGGACCTCTGGGATCAAATTCCCGGGACACGTGACGATGGCGCGATCGACGTAGGGGCGCTGGAGGCATGGATCAAGGAGGCCCGAGCTCTGTCCAAGGCAGCCGGGCGGGAGGATATCGCCGACAGCCGTATCGGCAACATGCTGTCGGCGTCGCCGATGGGTTCGGATGGCATCTGGCCGGCCGAGCCCATTCGGGAGGTACTTGACCTGTTTCGTAGCAAGCCGATGATCGAAGGCTTCCAGGTCGGCAAGAGCAACCGGCGCGGCGTCACCACCCGCATGCCTCGCGACGGCGGTGAACTCGAACGCCAGGAAGCGGCGATGTACCGGGCGTGGGCAAAGGCGATCGCCTACGAATATCCCCATACCGCCAAGGCGCTCGATACCTTGGCCGATAGATACGACTGGCAGGCGAGGCAACACGACGAAGACGCCGAGCGCCTGGATTGGCAGTCCTAGGCGTCCAACAACCGAAAAGACGTCTGCGCCGTCGCTTGGGTGGCCGGCGATGATCCACTTTCGAGACATAGCATCTCAGTTTGCTCAGCTTTTTTACCACCGAACGGTTATTTTCCATGAGCGTACCTTGAAATTTCACCAGTCGGTGATATTTGTCGACTATGTTCTGCAATATTACTGATCGGTGATAGGTGCCATGATCCGCATTCGCAGTGTCGACGATGTTCGCCGCTTTCTTCGGCAGGAGCGCAAGCGTCGTGGCCTCACCCAAAGCCAGCTAGCTGATATCACGGCGACCTCTCAGAAGTGGATTAGCGATTTCGAGCGCGGCCGCGTGGACGCTCCCATGTCGATCGTCCTCAAGGTTCTGACGCTTGTGGGTGTAACGATCGAGTTCTCCCCAGCAGCACTCTCGACGGACACCCCATCGGAACCCGGAGCGGAGTTCTGATGCCTGCCTCCATACGCCTCTACGGGCTTCCGGTCGGCGTCCTCGACGTTGCCAAGGATGGAGATCTATCCTTTCGCTATGAGCAGAGCTGGTTCGAGCGCACGCAGTTGCCACATCACCCGCTATCCCTCGCGCTTCCACTTTCACCCGATCCCTACAACAACGATCGCGCAGGTCCATTTTTCGATGGACTGCTCCCAGACTCCCAGCAGACGCGGGACGCTCTGGCGCGCTATCTGCAGGTCGATGCCACCGACGACTACGCACTGCTCTATCAGCTCGGCCGCGATTGCCCCGGCGCCGTTACCGTCATGCCCGTCGATGATGAGGTTATCGCCGATGAGAACGTGGAGACAAAGTGGGACGTCCTGGACGACGATCGACTCGCCGAATACATCGAGGCCCTGCCGCGGCGCCCCCTGTTCATCGACGCCGATGGTGAGCTGCGATTGTCCCTCGCAGGCGTACATCACAAGGCCGGGGTTGGTGTCGTCGAACGGAGAATAGCTCTCCCAAGAGGACGCACCCCCAGCACGCACATTCTCAAGGTCGACATAGACGGGCTACCTGACTCGATCCGCGTTGAGCATTTCTGCTTACGCGTTGCCGCGGCCGTCGGCATCTCGGTGCCTTTCTCGGCCATCCGTGCGGTCAAGGACACCCCGTACATGGTGATACGGCGATATGACCGTGTTGGTGTTAACGGGCAAGACGTCTTCCGCAGGCTCCATCAGGAGGACTTTTGCCAGGCGCTCGGGCGCTTTCCGCGGCAAAAATACGAAAAGGATGGCGGGCCGGGTTGGAAAGAGTGCTTCGAGCTGATGAAGAACGTCACCGACGTCGTGATCGCCCGAACGCAGCTTCTCGACCGTGCGATCTTCCAGTTCTTGATCGGCAACCCGGACGCCCACGCCAAGAACTATTCACTCCTCTACAGGCACGACCGTATCGAACTCAGTCCGCTCTACGACGTGAACAACGCCGCCGCATTCCGTTCCTTCTACAAGGAGCAGCGCCCCAGGCTGGCGATGTTCGTCGGTGGCAATCGTGATCCGCTTACCCTGATTCCGGAGAATTGGGAGGCCTTTGCCAAAGAAACCGACTTCCGCCCCGGCTATGTGGTTCGGCAATTGCTTGATATGGCCGAACGCATGATCCCGGCCACGGAGAAACTGCTCGCCGAGGTGAGGGGAACGGAGGCCGACAGCGACCTACTGAAGCTGGCGGTCGAGGATATCGTCCAGCGCTGCGCCGCCGTGGGTGAGTGGAGAGTCTAGGCTGCTGACAGTCTAAACGCGCGTCGACAGCGAATGTCGTCTAGCCAATAGTGGCTCGCATTCCTCTAAGACGAGGCTTCGTGGCCTAACGCTGTCGATCGCGTCCCGCATCATTAGCACCTATGCGAGATCGCCAAGGCTGTTGTTCCCGGCGTTACGATCCACGATCTGGCATAGACTTACCATCTTCGCGCTCGTCAAGACCGGTTGTTTTCAGAACAGCGCTCTGCAATAAATTGCCAATGCGCAACCTCCGCGGGGTGTCTACCACCGCCTTGCGAAGATGCCGAAGGCCAGGGACGACACGACGAATATCCTGGGCGTAAACGCCTTTTGGATCGTGGCTCACTCCACGTGGGTTCCCAACGTCCGGCCTGGCAGCGCACCGCTGCTCTCGCCGGATCAACCCGTGGGAGCTTTTGGTATGCCCAAAATTCAATCCGATCATTCCCCTGCCAGCGGTGCGGGCATTGGCAATTTGACGCTCTGGGACCTGGCCCATCCGGATGCTGCAGCGCAGGCAGCTATCGAGCTTTATGGATCGAACGCGGCGACGGCTGCCGCACATTGCGCGCTGACAGCGCATTTTGACGGCCGCAAGGTCGACTACCGATTTGGTGTGCAGTTTTCTCGGAACTGGGTACCAACACACAGGCCTGAGCCATTCAGCGCTCAAGGCTTCCTTAGTTGGGAACGCACCGGTTCACCTCGATTCCTGAGCTGCAAGGACGGGGCCATTGTCGACATTGCTTGCTCTGCGCAAACCCGCACGGCAAACCGCAGACGAGCTGAATATCCTGGTCAACCGCGCGACGCCCCTTGGCGGGTCTATGCTTGTAGATTTGGCTTCAGCTGCCATCTTTCGGCGAGTGCTCTGCCACCGTCCTTGTCCAGTGTGGTAAAGACAGAGCGGGTGAGATGGGCGCGGAAGCGATCCAGACCGCCAACGAGCGACCGTTCCGCATCTTCGGGCGCGGAAAGAAAATCCCAGCCCTGACGAAGCCAAGGGCAACGACCTGCGAGGCGGACCCCTGTGGCCTCCGTCCTCGCCATCAGCCAAACAGGCCCGTCACCCTTCCGGCGACTACTGTCCTCAGGCACCTCCAGCACATGTGCCATTGCTCCGTCATTCTCGATCATGCCCAGGAACACGATATCGTACGGAGCCGCCTGACCTTTTTGCCCGTAGTAGGCAGCCATGCGGCGGACGGAATTCAAATCTCCGGTCACGTCGTAGCAATACGCCGCGATCGCGCCGAATGTGGGATTGACGTGCTTCTCTTCTCGCAGTTCAGTCGCGAGGTTGTCGACCTCCTTCACCGACAGATTGCCGGTTACCAACCGGCTGATCGCTGTCGCCGCGACACTGGTGCCAGCATTGTCACCGAAGATGTGACGATAGCTGAGGGCGGCGACGCCATCGTCGTCGCGCAACAGCGTGCAGATCAGATCGCTGTAGAACCAGACCGGGGCGAACAGGCCGTCCGCGAATTCAATCATAAGCAAGCCTTCCGCGCGGCTGGAAGGCGCGAACTCTGTCTGTTTGGGCTCGCTATGAAGCAGAGAGATCGGCATTTCAGACCAAATCTGTTTTATTGCGCCATTGACGACGATCCGAGCATCTACCCCGGGCGTGGGCTTGGCTACTCGCTCCAAGGACGCGCGCAGGGCCTGGGCCTTCTTCTTGCGAGCCTCGCCGGCAGCGAGTGCTTCCAGCGCCTGCAGCTGGTCGGTCACCTGATCCAAAAGCACTTTCCTGCGTGGCTTCGATATTTTGGGAGAGGCGAGCCGCCGGCGCGCCAGAGTCACGCTTTCGACGAGCGGCTTGGCAATGTTGGGCAGGCCGGGGAAGGCCTTGCTGGTGTCGATGTCGGGATGGCCTACGCCGAAGGAAGCTCCAAGTATGGCGATCCGGGTCGCCGCGTCTTTTAGCACGGTCTTGAAAACATTTGGGACCGCCGGCTCCACGGTTTCGAGTACGGGGGGGCCGGCTGTGGCGGCCTGCGCGTCGTCGGCGGGTGGCCATGGCGTGAGATCAGGATCGGGCGGTGATGGCGGTGCCGCTTGATCGAAATAGACAACCTTGTCGAAGAAGGCACTGCCCCCTGGGACCAGCGTCAGGTTGTATTGCATCGCCCGTTCCTTGGCGGCAGCGCGAAGCCCGCGACCGAGCGAGGAGCTGTCGATTATCGAGCCCTCGAACGCTGCCGGTACGCGACCCCACAAGACCTCGGCCAACACGCCCGAGAAGATACATTTTCCCGGCGCGGCGGCACCAGGCACCCGCACCATGAAAGCGCTTGTCGCGTCCTGGCAGGCATTGAAGCGCGCGACCTCGGTGTCGGCGAGCTGCGCCTGGTGGCGTTTGCGCACCCCGGGCCTGGGCGACAAGCCACGAAGATCGCGGCTATTGGCGATGGCACGGCACGCATCACTGAAGATCGTGAGATGCTGGATGCCGTAGGCATAAAGCTGCCGTCGCAAATCCTCGACAAAGATATTGTAGCCTTGGTCCAGCGAATCGCTGAGCAGCCAGTAGGTTGTGTCATCATTGATACCGGTCAGGCCATGGCCGGTGAACGCCAGTACGAAATGGTCGACCTGCGTGCCCAAGGGCACCAGTTTGTCGAAGGCATCCTGAAGCGATGTATCCGTGACCCGGTTGGCACCCTTGTCGGTGAGGATTATGACGTCCGACTCCGCAAAGCCCGAATGGAGAGCCCATTGGCCGATCGTCTCGGCGGCAACGACCGCCCCATCGAGATAGGGAAATTCGTCAGCGGCGCCGTCCACGGGTTCGACACTGCTGACGCCGATGGCAAGACACTTTTTAGACATAGCTGATCCCCCCTTGGAGCCGGCTGCGGATCACAGCCCGTCGCATCCACGCGGCCGGCAGCGACAGGACGACCGGGACGCGCCACCGCAAGGCCCCGGGTCCCCGGAGCCGCTCGCCCATTACGATGGCAGCGACTGCGAGCATCGCAAGGGGGTGTCCATACGAGACAAACAGAGGAACCAACATCCAGACCCAGCAGCTGGCCAGACACCACCCGCCCAAGGCCGTTCCAAACGCGATGCAATCACGATCCGCTGCAAGCCCAAAAAGTCCGATGCGCCGCAGCCGGTGCGCCCGGTTCTGCGCAGCCATTTGCAGCGGGCTGGCGCTCCAGATTAGCGCCAGCAGGCATGCCACCAGGAAGGCGGGCAACGCGTTGCCCGCCAGAAGGCGGAGCGCGAGCGCAAGCGCAAGAAGCGGAATGCCCGCCAAAGACCACACGCCGAAATAGCCCAGCAGAAAGCCTGCCGCGGCGCGCGATCGTCGCGTGACGATGCTCGAGGCGCGGACGTGCGACAACGGCAGGGCTATGAGCGGCGTCATCATCGCGACCAGCATGACAAGCCAGCTCAGCGCCAGCATCGCGGGCGGATTGGTTACAATCAAGAACTGCATGCTGGCGACGATGGCGTTGAACGGCAGGGGACCGGCGGTGGCTCCGCACAGGAGCGGTAGATCGGCATGGATATCTATCGCCGATGACGCAACCAACGCAGCGCCCGCCACGCTCATCGGGCCCCTGAAGGGCGGCGCGAGCAGGCCACTCAGCAACAGAGATCGCACGGATCCCCCTCTCACACCAAGAGCGGACAGCAGCCGCATCAGCCTCTAAGGACGCTGACGCGTTCGATCGTAATTGGGTCCGCGTCGCCGCCCTCGTGCGCCGAGACGATTTTCACCCGCAGACGCGCGGGATCGAAATCGCCCTGATTGACAAGGCGTCGTGCAAGATCGGAAATGTCGAAGATAAGCGTGATGCCGTTGCCGCCATGCTGGCCGTCCACCTTGGAAGCGCTGGCAAGACCGAACAAGGCGGCACTCCCCGCGACATGATCTTGCGGAAGAGCATCATCTTCGGCGCCCACCGGAACATTGACATAAGCCTTGAGACCTCCCGCGATGCTGACGCCGCGGATATTCTCGAACTTGAGGAACGTCCGCTTGCCCGCCGCTGCTTCGGGCGCATTCGGTCCCATGGCCGTGACCATGGCCTTGCCCTCCTGCGAGGCGATCTTCACGGCAGTTTCGACTGGACCGACGCCGAGTGTAACCTTTTCGCTGTTTGCTCCGATGACTTTCGGTTCGGCCATTGCCGCTGATCCTTGCGCGACGGTGACGGCTCCGCCGGCGGTCGGCGGGACCGGAACACCGGTACCCGCATGGAGGTCGTCATATTTAGGATAGAACTTGCCGCCGGACAGAGTATCGCGCGCCGTGTAATTTTCCAATCCCGAGCCATCGGTTCTCGGAACGGCAAAGGCTCGGTTGGACGGACCGTCGAGCCATTGCTTGCCTGCCTCCGTCTTGACCCCAGGCTTGGTCATCCACGCAGCCCAGAGCCTGTCGATGTTGCAGTGATGGAGCCAGAACAAGGGATCCAGCCCGGCCGTCTCGAAGGCGGAAAGGAAGCCTTCGCCTGCGTTTGCCGGGCGGGCTCCGCCAACAAGGACGTGGACCGAACCATGCGGGACGTTTTCTAGTTGCCCCCGCACGCCGATATCGGGATTAGAGAAAAGCGTCTTGCTGCCCCCAAAACTAACTGAGCCGGTGAAGTCAGATTCGCCCATCGCCGACAGGTCGATGTCATCGATTTGAAGCAGCGGCTCTGGACCGAGGACTTTCTGGCCATAGCGCGGAACATCCTCGAGGGGGTTTCGCGTCGTGCCGTCCGGGAGGTATTTTAGGAGAAATGCTTCGGGTATCTTGCGTGCGTTCGGGTTGGCCGCATCGAGATAGTTCCAATAGGGCAGTTTCCAGCCGGGTTTTCCACCAAGCGAGACGATGGTTGCCGCGATGATATCCTCAAAGCGCGCGAGATAGCCGCGATGCCACGGAAGGAAATAGAAGGATGAATGCTGGCACTGGTTCCAGGTGATATTGGTGTCACTGGCAGGCGGCAGTGGCGTCTTTTTATCGATGATTTTGAGGTCAATCCAAAGGTCGCGGTCGAACTGATGCATCGCGGCGAGGTAGCGCCAGCTCGTCCTATCGGTGACAGGACGCGTCTTCAACTCGATCACTGCCTTTGCGTACCAAAGTAAAGTTTCGTTCCAACCTGCGCCCAGCTTCCAGGCGTCCTTGCGCTTGTCGACCATCTTACCCCCCTGTTTGAGCGTCGCCGAGCCGGCCCACCTCGCCGGAGGCGCGTAACACTAGTCTATGTAACCTTGCTTGAGCAGCCTATCATATTACTTCCCGACAGTATGGTAGATTTTACACCATTCTCGCTTAACCCTGATGATGTAAACAACCTGTCCACATCATCATCGAGCGCAAGCCTGCAGGGCACATAATTGAAGAGAGGCGCAGCGCCCGACGTCCAAACCCACGGCAGCATGCGACCGCCTGATTTGCTTAGACGATTGCACAAAAAAACACGCTTCGATCGGCAGCCGGTTTGACCGTTTGATCTGGGCACGCGCAAAGCTGGATTCGATCGAAGCGACGCCGCCAGCCGCGTCAGTTTTTCCTTCAGGAAGCGTTCATAGGCGTGCAGGTCGCGCACCACCACGCGTAGCAAATAGTCGCGCTGGCCTGTCATCAGATAGCAATCCACGACCTCCGGCCAGCGAGCGATCGCGGTGTTGAACTGTTCCAGCTCGTTCTCTCGCTGGCGCTCCAGCTTGATCGACGCGAATACCGAGATCGGCAGGTCGACGAGATCCTGGTCGATCACCCGCGGCATAGCCGGTAATCACCCCTCGATCCTCCATCAGGCGGACCCGGCGCGCGCAGGGCGAGGCCGAAAGGCCGACTTGATCAGCAAGCTGTTGCGCCGTCATCCTGCCATCGACCTGGAGCGACGCGATGATCTTGCGATCAATCTGGTCAATGAGTTTTTGGCATGGAATCTCACTCCAATCATCGATCTTGATGAAAGGAACTAAAACACCTGCCGAAATCAGGCAAATTTAGCGACAATCGGCTTTTCCTCAGGCCTATCATTTCCATCGATTTCACCAGGAGGCTTGGCACTTGGACGACAGGCAATTGGCGGCGCTCTCGGCGCTGGAGAAAAAGGTGCAGTGGCTGTCGGCGTGGATGATCCACAACGCCAATCATTTGCGCGAACCTCCGACGGGTTGAAGGTCGGCGGCCATCAGGCATCGTCGGCGTCGCTGGCGACGATTATGACCGCGCTATACTTTTCGGTGTTGCGACCTGAGGACCGTGTCGCGGTGAAGCCGCATGCCTCACCGGTGTTTCATGCCATCCAGTATGTGCTCGGCAATCAGACGAAGGAGAAGCTTGAAGGGTTCCGTGCGTTTGGCGGCGCGCAGAGCTACCCGTCGCGAACCAAGGACGTCGATGACGTCGATTTTTCCACCGGCTCGGTCGGACTAGGGATCGCACAAACGCTGTTTGCCTCGCTGGTGCAGGACTATCTCGGCGCCCGCGACGAAGCCATGCCCGAGGGCCGCATGGTGGCGCTGATCGGCGACGCCGAGATGGATGAGGGCAACATCTTTGAGGCACTGCTGGAGGGGTGGAAGCACGGCCTGCGCAATTGCTGGTGGATCGTCGACTACAACCGCCAGCGCCTCGATGCAGTCGTGCGCGAAGGCCTTTGGGAACGCTTCGAAAGCATATTTCGGAATTTCGGCTGGGACGTCGTCATCCTAAAATACGGCTCGCTCCAGCAAGCCGCATTCGCTGAGCCGGGCGGCGAGGTGTTGAAAGCATGGATCGACGCTTGTCCGAACCAGCTCTATTCGGCATTGACCTTCCAGGGCGGCGCTGCCTGGCGCAAGCGCCTTCTGGCCGACATCGGCGAGAAGCCGGGACTGGCATCTCTTCTCGACCAGCGGTCCGATGCGGAACTCGCAACCCTGATGACCAATCTGGGTGGGCACGATCTGCCAGCGCTGCTCCAAGCGTTCGAAACGGCGCGCGGCAACGACCGGCCGACCTGCTTCATCGCCTACACGATCAAGGGTTTCGGGTTGCCGCTCGCCGGTCACAAGGACAATCATGCCGGCCTGATGACCAAGGACCAGATGGCGATGTTTTGCGCGTCGATGTCCGTCGCCGAGGGGCGCGAGTGGGATCATTTCGAAGGGTTGGACATCGAGGAGTTGCAGTTGCGGCGTTTCCTCGACGCGGTTCCGTTCGTGGCAAAAGGTCAGCGGCGCCGTCACGCGCAGCGCATCCTGGTTCCCGATCACCTTGTCTCGGAAGCCAAGGGCAGCGTTTCCACCCAGATCGGCTTTGGCCGGATTCTCGACGAGATCGCGCGTGCCGGCGGACCGCTTGCCGATGCGATTGTCACCATCTCGCCGGACGTGACTGTTTCGACCAATCTTGGCCCATGGGTGAACCGGCGCGGCCTCTTCGCCAGGGAATCGCTGGCGGACACGTTCCGCAACGAACGAATTGCCTCGACGCAGAAATGGGAGTTCGGCACGTCGGGCCAGCATCTGGAACTGGGCATTGCCGAGAACAATCTTTTCATCCTGCTCTCGGCGCTCGGGCTGTCGCATTCGATCTTCGGCAAGCGGCTGCTGCCGATCGGCACTCTCTACGACCCGTTCATCCAGCGTGGGGCGTTGGTGCACGGATCGTTTATTGGTGTCGGTTTAGGCAAGCGGTAACCGCAATAGCCTTTGTAGCGTAGCCATGCCTTTCAAACACAATACCAGCCGCCGCCATCATATTGAGAAGATGAAGTTCAGGGTGACGAACTGGCCAGAATATGAGGCAGGACTTCGTCATCGCGGCAGTTTGACCCTGTGGGTGACGCCGGAAGCCCTGTCCGGGTGGCAAGCGCCAAGACGCAAGACACGTGGCGGCCAGCACCGCTATTCTGATCTGGCGATCGAGACCACCTTGACGCTGGGCCTTGTGTTTGGCCTGCGGCTGCGCCAGGCAGAAGGCTTGCTGGAATCGGTTCTGCAACTGATGGAGCTGGCGCTCGCTGTCCCCGATCATACCACCCTGAGCCGTCGGGCGCGGACATGGCAATCGCCCAACAAACGGCATGATCGCCAGGTTGCGCCGGAGGGACCAGTGCATGTTCTTGTCGACAGCACCGGCCTGCAGGTCTACGGCGCGGGTCAGTGGCTGGAGGAGAAGCACGGCGCCAGATCCCGTCGCAGTTGGCGCAAGCTGCATCTGGCACTGGATGCCGAAAGCGGCGAGATCATTGCCCATACCCTGACTGATCAGGACACTGGCGATGTCTCTCAAGTTGAGCCACTACTCGACCAGATTGGCGGTCCGATCGGACAGTTTACTGCTGACGGCGCCTATGACGGAAAACCGACTTACGACGCAGTCATCGATCACAGCGCTGCCGCCGCAATCGTCATTCCGCCTCGCGTCAACGCGTCGAACCATTCGACGATAGACCTGCCGGCCAAAGGGACCAGCATATCGCCGCAATCGGCAGAGACGGCCGGATGAAATGGCAGGTCTCCAACGGTTATGGCAAACGCTCGCTGGTCGAGACCGCCATAGGGCGATACAAGTCCACCATCGGGCGGCGTTTGCGGGCACGGTCGCTTCCCGTTCAGCAGACCGAAGTCGCCATCGGCTGCGCCGTCCTCAACCCATGCTTGCCTGCGCACGCCCGAAATCCGCCCGGCGCAAGGCGGCCACGGCATAGTCTGCCGCTTCAAAGATCGACATCCGCTCAAGTCCGGACCCATGCACCACCGCCCATCTATGATAGATTTTATCACAGAGACGCCTAGATATTCTCCGGCAGGTAGATGTCGAAGGGCAGGAAGGTCTGTCCCGGCGCGTTGGCGGCGCCGTCCTTGATGGTATGCGCCATGAGATCGACGAGATCGCTGCCCAGCCGCGCCAGCGGCGTTGCGAGCACCATGGTGAGGATGTTGTTGGCGAGTGCAGCGCGCGACTCAGGCGTTATCTCGTTGCAGATCATGACCGGAGGCTGGGCAGGCATGGCCATTCTCACCGCCGTGATAGCTCCCTCCATGCCGCCCCCGGCTATGTAGCACCCGACGAGATCGGGATGCCTCTCGAGCAGGTCGAGCATTGCATCGTGGGTCAAATCGGCCGTCTCGAGATTGACCAGCGTCTCAAGTACTATGAAGTCCGGTGCGTGTTCCCGGAAGTAGGCGCGCACGCCGATCTCGCGCAACTCTTGGCCGTGAAAGCGGTGGCTGCCGACAAACACCGCGACCTTGCCGGGCCGCCTAGCGCACTTCGCGATCATCCACGCGGCGGTGCGTCCTACCTTGCGGTTGTCGAGGCCCACATAGCCCTCCCGTACGCCGGAGGCGCAATCGGACAGGAGCGAAAACACCGGAATGCCGCGGGCCTTCAAGCTCTCCACGGCGACCGTGACCGTTGGATGATCGGGGCTGACCAACGCGACGGCGTTCGTTTTCGCTGCCAGTTTCTCCAGATGGACGACGATGTCCTCGGGAGCCTGGCTCGACCAGAAATCAATGACCGCAACGCCGCGGAACCGCGACGCATGGGTCGTCGCGGCCTCCAACTCGCGCGCGAACTCCTGATAGAAATGCTGCTCGGGCTTCTGCAGAAGAAAGCCCAGCCGGTATTCCGGGAGATCCTGGCGGATCCGCTGCTTGATGAGGGGCGCGGCATGGTAGCCGATGACGGTCGCCGCCTCGTAGACCCGCTGCGCCGTCTCCTCGCGCACCGGAAGGCGGCTGTTCAAAACCCTGTCGACCGTCGCCACGCTGACCCCGGATGCCCGAGCCAAATCCGAAACCGTTGGTCGCTTGGCCAAGGCTAGCCTCCTTTGAGGGTTTCGAAGGAATGATAGTAGATGATAGAAAAATTGCAAGCGCTGTTGAGGTAAATGATTGAATATGGTAGTTCTGTTGCATTACGGTTTGTCAGCCTGGGTCCTAGCCTGAAAAAGGAAGATCGTGATGAGGGCAACTGCCGCAGCCGACGACTATAGGCAGACGAAACGCGACTACAGTCTGATAGGGCGCTACGCGCAGCGCGCCGTCGAGCATATCAAGCACCACAGGTTCCCGATGGTGCCGCACCACGCGCTGCTGAAGCTGAACGGTTTGGTCAAGCACGACCAGCCGTCGCCGTCGATCACCGGCAACCGGCGAAATGATCCCGACCTTCCTGCGCCAGTTGCGCAACGAGGACTACTTCGTCAAGCGCGAGCTGCCGCCAACGGCGCGGCCGTATCGCGAAGAGTTCCACGCCGAAACCAAGTTGCCGCGGAACAACAGCCTCCCAAGGCTACGGAGGCGGCGGCCCGCCGCCGCCTCCGACTTCGATCAGACAAGATCCACGGAGATGAAAGTGACGGATTGGATCGAGGCCTGCGGCGCCGGCCGCGGACAGACATGTGCTTTTGGCGAGCGGCATCGGTCCCGGCAACGCCGTGGCCCGCGACATTCGCCTGGCCGACATGCTGATCGCGAGGCGGGCGCGGCCGGACCCTCGGAACTGATGTCGCCCGACGTGAAACTCAAGACGTTGCTGGCGTCATGATCGCGCAAAATGGGAGGTGCAGCCGATGAGCAGGAAGAGACCCACGGTAGCGCATATCCGCGCCTTGAAAGGCAAGTATCAGTTCACGATGATCCGCGTGGAGATGCTGGACGAGTTGGAGGCTTCCGAGAAGGCCGGCGTCGACATGGTTTCGGTGCCGCCTGAGATCATGGTTCTTCCGCATTTCCGCGAGGTTGCGCCGAGCCTGTTTGCGGTGCCGGGCGTCAATTTCTTCGAGGTCGGCACGGCGGACGATTTTGTGCGCTGGGCTTTCGCGCTCTACAAGGCGAGCGCCGACGCCGTCTATTGCAGCGCCAGTCTAGCGACCGTGAAGCGGCTCTCCGACGAGGCCATTCCGGTGATCGGCCATGTCGGGTTGATCCCATCGCGGGCCACCTGGACGGATGGATAGCCGCAGACATGCGTTTCAAAGGGCTTGATCTGAACCTTCTCGTCGTGCTCGACGCCCTGCTGGCCGAGCGCAATCTCTCGGCGGCGGCACGCCGCATCAACCTCAGTCAGCCGGCCATGAGTGCGGCCGTCGCCCGGCTGCGCGATTTTTTCGGCGATGAACTGTTCAGCATGAGCGGCCGAGAACGTATTCTGACATCACGTGCAGCAGCACTTGGCCCCGCAGTCCGCGAGACTCTCCTAAACATCCAGTCCTCGATTATGTCGTCGGATCCGTTTGACCCTGCTAGATCCGATCGCCGCTTCAGGATCATTATTTCCGATTTCGCCGCGCTCGTGTTTTTTGAAACGGTCGTGGAGCGTGTTGCCCGGGAAGCCCCCGCCGTCAGCTTCGAATTGATGCCTCTCCACGGCAGCCCCGATGAGGTCCTCCGGCGTGGTGAGGTCGATTTTTTGATCACTCCGGATGTGTTCATGTCGAACGCGCATCCAAGAGTGGCGCTTTTCCACGAGAGGCTCGTATGCGTAGGCTGTCCCACGAACAAGCAGCTGCCACGGCACCTTACATTCGAGAGATACATGTCGATGAGGCACGTCTGCGTCAGGTTCGGACGTTTCCTGAAGCCCTCCATCGAGGAAGGGTTCTTGCTTGAGCATGGTCTTAAAAGACGTGTCGAAGTCGTCGTGCAGAGCTTCAGCATGATCCCGCCCATGGTGTCCGGCACAGCTCGTATAGCGACCGTGCCCCTCCGGCTGGTCAGGCATTTCGAAAACACGTTTCCCCTTCAGGTTGTCGAACTTCCGCTGCCGCTTCCCGGTTTCACCGAAGCCGCCCAGTGGCCGGCTCTCCACAATAGCGATCCGGCAAGCATCTGGATGCGAGAGATAATGATGCAGGAGGCATCTCGGCCAGAGCTATGACGGAATTTGGGTGACTGGGTTGATCAAGCGGCGCTTTGCGGCGTTGGTGCATGGGTGCGGACGGTGGTGTCACATTGATTCAGCCGTAAGGAAATTGAGGTAGCAGCGCGGGGCAGAAATGCTGCGGGATCAGCTCCGTCTGATCGAAGGCGGCAATCCCGCCGCGGCAGGCGGGACATCGATCCCGAAGGCCGCAACCGTGCACGAAGCAGAAAAGACGCGATGCCAGTCGCCACTGCCGACGAGGGGAATACTGAATCCAGGTCGAACGCTTGCGCTTGGCCCTTTCGCGCAGCGGCAGCAAGAGCGGTGGCAGAGCCCGACCAGCCATTGCCACCGCCAAGATTGTTTCCCGCGAAACGCCTGTCTGGCGGCCGAGCAGAGTTTTCGTCGAGGGCTTCGAGAGGCCTTTTGGTGAGGTGATCATTGTACGTTTTCCCTTTGGTTCCTCACGTCCTATTACTGCCCATGTGGATCGTGTCCCAGGGAGTGGTGTAGCTGACGGCTTGGTCGCCGCGCTCTCCGGCATAGGGCCGGGATGATCAGCGTGCCACGGCTGGCAGGCTGGTGAGAGGATCATCGCTCATTTGGCTGATGGTTTCCAGCGTCATGTAGCGCGCACGCTGCACGGCCCATTCGTCATTCTGTTCGAGCAGGAGCGCGCCGACGAGGCGGACGATGGCGTCATCGTTGGGGAAGATGCCGACGACCTCGGTCCTGCGCTTTGATCTCGCCGTTGAGGCGCTCGATGGGGTTGGTGCTATGCAGCTTGGCGCGGTGCTCTCTGGGGAAGGTCATGTAGGCCAGCACGTCGGGCTCGGCGTCGTCCATGATTGTCGCCAGCTTTGGCACCTTCGGCCGGATCTGGTCGGCGACGGCACGCCATTGGGTGCTGGCGGCTTCTGGCGTCTCCTGGGCAAACGCGGTGGCGATGAAGGCGGAGACGACACGGCGCCCGCTCTTGCCGGCATGGGCCAGCACGTTCCTCATGAAGTGGACGCGGCAGCGTTGCCATGTCGCGCACAGCACCTTGGTGACGGCCGCCTTGAGGCCCTCGTGCGCGTCGGAGACGACGAGCTTGACGCCCCTGAGGCCGCGGCGGGTCAGCTTGCGCAAAAACTCCGTCCAGATCGGCTCGGCCTCAGACGTGCCGACCTCCATGCCCAGCACCTCGCGCCGGCCGTCCGCGTTTTGCCCATGGCGAAGAGGTCGAGCGCGGCATTCCCTTCCTCAAGGCCTATACGGTGTTCTGCGCCGACCAGATCGAGGGGCTTCCGGCACAATATTACGGCAATCCCGCTCCGGTAGCCGATCCGGTGGAGCGGATCGAAAACGCGGACACCTTCTTCGCGAACACCGGTGCTGTCATCCGGCACGGTGGGGATAAGGCCTATTTCAATCCGGCTCTCGATGTCGTGCAAATGCCGCCGTTCGAGAGTTTTCGCGACGCGCCCAGCTACTATGCGATGCGACTCTTGGGCACGAACTGACCCATTGGGTCGGGTCTGACAGGCGGCTCGATCGCAATCTCGCCCAGTATCACAAGAATCGCTCCTTCAGAGCGCACGAGGAACTCGTGGCCGATCTGGGCGGTTGCTTTTTGGCGGCCGATCTCGGCATCGTTCCCGAGCTCGAGCCGAGGTCCGATCACGCAAGCTATCTTGCGAGCTGGCTCGACATTCTCAGGAACGAGAAGCGTTTCATCTTCGCCGCGGCGGCCCATGCCCAGCGGGCGGTCAACTATCTGCATGATCTCCAGCCGCAGGGGACACTGGTCGAGCACGCTGCGTGATACTGCATCTCCGATCGCATGGGATGGCGCTGGGCCATCCCAGAGCGCTGAAGGGCCGCGCTGCGTTCGCAGCGAGGGTATTGAAGGCCGCCTGCGCCTTGCCACCGCAGGGGAGCCGCCTGCATTCTTCGCCAGCGATGCCACGATTAGTGTGTGGTCGTCGTAGCTAGCAGCAGTCATTCAAGTGCATTACATTGTGGATTCGAGACAGGAGACAACCATGGCGACAAACGCACTCGTGCAGACACGTATCGATTCCAACATCAGGGACCGCGCGGCGTCCGTGCTTGAAGGCATGGGGCTGACGGTTTCCGACGTAGTACGCATCCTGCTGACGCGAACCGCCAATGAAGGTGCACTGCCGCTGGAACTGATCAGCAACAGCGAGGCTCATGATGCATGGTTTCGCGCCAAGGTGATGCAGGCACTCGAAGATACCCGGACCGATGTCACCGCTGAAGATGTAGAGACGCATTTTGCATCCCGACGCGCTGCCGCGCTACGCAAGGCAGGAACTACCCAGTCATGAGGCTGAAATGGTCAGCGTTTGCGCTTGCTGATCGCGACGACATCTTCACCCATATCGAAGCCGAAAGCCCGCGCGCGGCGGCTGCCGTTGACGAGCATATCGCGCAGGCGGTGCTCCGCCTGGTCGAGTTTCCCGAGAGTGGACGCCCTGGACGAGTGCCCGGCACGCGGGAGCTGGTCATCTCCCGAACGCCATATATTGCAGCCTACGTTCTAACCCATGATGCTATCCGTATCCTGCGTGTTCTCCATGGTGCGCAGATGTGGCCCGAGGACTTTTCGTCCGACTAGCTTCCGTGATGCAATCGCCTGCACGGTGACGCTGATCCCGACTGAAGCCGGGCACCCGATACGCCGTTGCCAGCAGCGTTCTGCTGAACCGGCGCCATAGTCTCGGCTTCGGTTGAATGCCCCGGTCGGCCTGACGAGTGACGTCGAGCGCTCACATTGCTATCCTGCCACGACGTCTCGGTTCTGATGTCGGCGTTGGTGCTTGTGAGCACGACCCTGCCTACTGGGTCTGGGCAGATTCGCAGGCTGCCGTCGTCCGGACGGACAGTTGATCACACAAGTCGCCGTCTCATGGCGATGAGGCGGTGGTGGAACGCCTGTCTTCATTCCTGTTTCCGAAAGCACGTCCATCTGCGTCCTCGATGTGACTGGTCTGACCGAAGGCCGATCCCGCAGCGCGGGCTCTCGATCTTGTCCCGGCAACGGCCTGCGCGACTTTCTTCCCCTGCCGGCTGCGCCGCCATTCCTCGCGATCCAAGAAAGTCGCTCCCGGCCGCCTTCCACTTCGTTCCAGCCCTAAGGACCACCCCATTGCGCACGCGCAACGGGGACCCCGGTGGGTGCGGGTCGATCGCCTCCGTTCCACCGACCGTCATCGAGGTCGCGATGGGCGCGGCCCGACCAACAAAGGAATGAGACAAATGGCTACCATAGGCACCTTCACCTCCACCGGCAACGGCTTCACCGGCACGATCAAAACCCTCAACCTCAACGTCAAGGCCAAGCTGGTCCGCGTCGAGAACCCCTCGGACAAGGGCCCGCACTTCCGCATCTTCGCGGCGGCGAACGTCGAATTGGGCGCCGCCTGGCAGAAGGTCTCCGCCGAAGGCCGTGACTACCTCTCGGTCAAGCTGGACGACCCGAGCTTCCCCGCTCCGATCTACGCCACCCTGATCGAAGTTGACGGCGAGGAAGGCCTGCAGCTGATCTGGTCCCGATCAAACCGGGACTGAGGATCTCGCGCGAGGGCTCCGCCGCAAGGCGGGGCCTTCAGCCTTCTTCGGCAGTTGCACTTGAACGTCAGGCACGCATAGACTAAGTTGCATGGACTAAGTCATGGAGCCAGCAATGCGCACCGTCAATATCCACGAGGCCAAGACGCATCTGTCACGCCTTATCGACAAGGCGGCCAAGGGCGAATCTTTCATCATCGCCAAATCCGGCAAGCCGATGGTGAAGGTCGTCGCGATAGACGCTCCTGCGGCCGGCGAAACGCGTCGCGTCGGGTTTATGGCCGGGCAGTTTTCCGTTCCGGACGATTTTGATCGCATGGCCGGTGAGGAAATCGAGAAGCTGTTTGGCGGCGACGCATGAAACTTCTGCTCGATACCCATCTTCTGCTCTGGGCGGCGGGCGAGCCCGACAAGCTCCCGCCTGCCGCCCTCGCTGAGATCGAGAATGCCGACAACGACCTGACGTTCAGCGCTGCAAGTCTCTGGGAGATTGCGATCAAACGGGGTCTGGGCCGCGCTGATTTCACGGTCGATGCGCGTCTTTTGCGCAGGGCCCTGATCGACAACGGCTATTATGAGCTGCCAATCATAAGCGAGCATGCCATAGCCGTGGAGGGGCTTCCCCCCATCCACAAGGACCCCTTCGATCGGATCCTGATTGCTCAGTCGATCGTCGAGGGCATTACATTGCTGACCGTCGACGATCTGGTTGCACAATATCCCGCGCCTGTCCGTCGCCTTTGATAACCTCCGCCCGGAGCCAGCCACAGATCGGCTGCTTCAGCGAGGCCTTCTTCCTGCCGCTCCCGCGCCGTTCATCGCCCGCCCAAGTCCTTTATTGTGAAAACGCGCCGAACAGAGACCCCAAGCACGACGCCCAAATATCTGATCCACTGCTCTTTCCAGGATTTTCGACGGACCACTTCCGGACCCCATGCCATTACCCGGTCGGCCTGACGAGTGACGTCGAGTACGACGTCTCGGTTCTGATGTCGGCGTTGGTGCTTGTGAGCACGACCCTGCCCACTGGGTCTGGGCAGATCTCGCAGGCGGCCGTCGTCCGGACGGACAGTTGATCACACAAGTCGCCGTCTCATGGCGATGAGGCGGTGGTGGAACGCCTGTCTTCATTCCTGTTTCCGAAAGCACGTCCATCTGCGTCCTCGATGTGACTGGTCTGACCGAAGGCCGATCCCGCAGCGCGGGCTCTCGATCTTGTCCCGGCAACGGCCTGCGCGACTTTCTTCCCCTGCCGGCTGCGCCGCCATTCCTCGCGATCCAAGAAAGTCGCTCCCGGCCGCCTTCCACTTCGTTCCAGCCCTAAGGACCACCCCATTGCGCACGCGCAACGGGGACCCCGGTGGGTGCGGGTCGATCGCCTCCGTTCCACCGACCGTCATCGAGGTCGCGATGGGCGCGGCCCGACCAACAAAGGAATGAGACAAATGGCTACCATAGGCACCTTCACCTCCACCGGCAACGGCTTCACCGGCACGATCAAAACCCTCAACCTCAACGTCAAGGCCAAGCTGGTCCGCGTCGAGAACCCCTCGGACAAGGGCCCGCACTTCCGCATCTTCGCGGCGGCGAACGTCGAATTGGGCGCCGCCTGGCAGAAGGTCTCCGCCGAAGGCCGTGACTACCTCTCGGTCAAGCTGGACGACCCGAGCTTCCCCGCTCCGATCTACGCCACCCTGATCGAAGTTGACGGCGAGGAAGGCCTGCAGCTGATCTGGTCCCGATCAAACCGGGACTGAGGATCTCGCGCGAGGGCTCCGCCGCAAGGCGGGGCCTTCAGCCTTCCACTGGCGAACTGGTCAACCGAAAGGACACATACATGACGAGCACCATCGCGCATCAGCAAAAGCTCTTGGTTCCGTCGACATCCCCGTCTGCCCGGGCGGTGCGTGGACCGAACTGGTCGACGTCTGGAACGGCGATGCGGCTTTCGTGTCCGATAACTCGAGCCGCTTGAGTATCTGTCGTCGCTGCTCTATATGATGCGTGATGATTGATGCGCACCAAGGAGGGCGATATGAGAACGACACTGGCGATCGATGACGACGTCCTGGTCGCGGCCAAGGCCATGGCCCGGCAGCAGGATCGCAGCGTGGGGGAGATCATCACCGATCTCGCCCGGCGCTCGCTGCGCCGCCCGCAGGCCGGCAGCGAGCGCAACGGGATTCCTCTGCTGTCGCCTCGGCCGGATGCACCTCCTGTCACGCTTGAGACGGTCAACGCCTTACGTGACGAGCTGCCGTGACCTTCCTGCTCGATGTCAATGTGCTGATCGCGCTGATCGATCCTGGCCATGTCGCCCATGACGATGCGCATGGCTGGTTCGAAGTGACCGGCCACGCCGCATGGGCTACCTGTCCCATCACCGAAAACGGCGTCCTGCGCATCGTCGGCAACCAAAAATATCCTAATTCTCCCGGCTCGCCTGCCGTCGTTGCGCAAATCGTTACCAAGTTGCGAGCCCTGCAGGGGCACAGCTTCTGGCCCGACGATGTGAGCCTGGTTGGCTCCGGCGACATCGATGCTGCAAAAATCCTGACCTCGGCACAGGTCACCGACACCTATCTTCTTGCGCTCGCCAAGGCCCATGGTGGCCAACTTGCGAGCTTTGACCGCAAGCTGTCGGCGGCGGCCGTGAAGAGCGGGAAGTCTTCACTACACCTGATCACCACAAGCTAGACCGCCGGGCTCTTTCTGTCAGGTATCCCGGCAAGATCAGCCGTTGAGCGCGTCCTTGATGGCTTTTGCCGGCGTGAAGGACAGCTTCTTCGAGGCGGAGATCTTGATGGTCGCGCCCGTCGACGGGTTGCGGCCCTCGCGTTCAGGTGTGTCCTTCACCTTGAATTTGCCGAAACCGGGCAGGCTCGTCTCGGCACCGCTCGCGGCCACATCGGCGATTGCCTTGAACACGCTGTCGACGATGCTCCTGGCCTGCATCTTCGTCAGACCGTTGTCGGCTGCAATCTTGTCAGCGATCTCATTTGCGGTCGTCATGGAACGTGCTCCTCGCGTTGTTGCTGGTCACTGTTTGGCTCACAACAACACGGGGTTGGTAGTCCGCGCGTGCGCAACGCTTGAAAAATGCCGGAAGACTGCGCGATCGGCCTGATTTCCTACGGAGCCATATATCCGCGCTTACGTTTGCGGCGCTCGAGCCGGGAGAACGCTTCGTCGGAATCCGCGCGCTCATCGAAGGTTTCCATCATCACCTGGCCGTTTGTGCCGATCCGGCCCCAGTTGCGGACCAGCGACGCGCCGCCGAACAATGTCGGCTGAATGGACAGCACATAGAACCGAGACATGTTGCGAGCGGGATCGATGCGGCGAAGATGAAGCGGTTCTGTCACAGGTTTCGGCATAGCTGGAATCTTCGCTTCCTTTGGAAGCAACGTCCAACGACTTCGATGAATCGATCACGCGTGACCGATTCATGCGGCTGATGCGTTCGGCTCAATACACCAGCTGCGCCGTGATTGTTCGCCTGAAATGTCGTGCTACGCCGATTATAGCGCGACATATGTGGAACGGCCCGCGTTGCAAGGGCTTTTTTAGTCGATTTCATCACGCGGGAACGGTGCAGTCATATGTCCGGCCTTTCAGCGCGGCCCATGACCGCTGGCCTCGATGAAGTCCGCGAAGCGGGTGGCTGATCAATCTGACGTGCTCGAAGCACATTGTCGCGCAAGCCTCTCCCGCGTCGGGATTTCGTCCCGTGGAATCATCGTCTGCTCAATGCACCTCGCCTCTTCCTGGCTCTTCTCCGGTAGCTCGTGTCGGTACTCTGCCCTCAGGCGTTTGCCGCACGAACCGCCATCACACCAGGTTTCCGATAGGTCCCGCCCTTCGTTAGCAGGGCCCAGATGATCCTCGCGATCTTGTTGGCAAGCGCGATGGCGACGACCTTGAAGGGCCGACGCGCTAGCAACGCGGTCAACCAGGGCAGTGCCCTGTCGTTGTTTCTGGCATGGCGCAGGACAGAGGTAGCGCCATTTACAAGGAGAGATCGAAGCTCCGTGTTGCCCATCTTCGAGATGCCGCCCAACAGCTCCTTGCCGCCGCTCGAATGCGACCTCGGCGTAAGCCCAAGCCAAGCGGCAAGGTGACGGCCCGACCTAAACCCGTCCGGATCGGGAACCAGCGCCTTGACGGTCGCCGCTGTGATCGCGCCGACGCCCGGGATCGTGGTCAGACGGCGCATGTCTTCGTCATGCTTTGCCTCGGTGACGATCTCGCGCTCAAGTCGTTCGACCTGTTCGCTCAGAGTGTCTAACTGGTCGACAAGGGCCGTCAGGGCGAAGCGCGCCGCCGCAGGCAGGCGAGCATCTGTCGGGTCACGCACGATCGCGGCTAATGCCGCCACCTTCGCCGGGCCGGCAGCCGCGATGATGCCCAATTCGGACATATGAGCGCGCAAGGCGTTGATCACTTGTGTTCTTTGGCGCAGCAGCAGAGCTCGCGTCCTCAGCACCATCGCCGCCGCCTGTTGCTCGGCCGACTTGATCGGCACAAAGCGCATGGTCTTGCGGGTTACCGCCTCGCTGATCGCCTCGGCGTCGGCAGCATCGGTCTTGCCGCGCTTGACAAAGGGCTTGACGTAGGCCGGCGGGATCAACCGGACGTCATGGCCGAGTGCTGCGATCTCACGCGCCCAGTAATGTGCCCCGCCGCAGGCCTCGAGGCCGACGAGACAGGTTGGCTGCTTCTCGAAGAAGCGCAGCACTTCGGCCCGGCGCAACCGCCTGTTGAACAGCGGCGCGCCTTCGGCGTCTGCGCCGTGAACTTGGAAAACCTGCTTGGCCAAATCTAGCCCGATGGTGTTAATCTGCGTCACGGAACGGTCCCTCCTTGGTGGCGTTGAAACAACGGCCACGTTAGCACTTGATGCTGTCGGAGCGGGCCGTTCCACCTCATCAATCTGGGAGAGAAGCCGTATTGCCTCACCCTGGAATGCTGCCGAACGATCTTTCCGTTGCCTCACCATAATGTTCCCCTGGGCTAGGATTCGATCAATGCGCGATCGGCTCGATTGCCGGCTCCACGTGCATTGGGCCGAACACCATCGCGTGAGCCTTTTCCTTCCGCCAGATCTTCAAGCGGCGCTGCAGCGTGCGCAGAAGTGGATCAGGATATTGCCCCGGCTGCTCCGCCTGCAGACGCACCAGTAATTCGCGGCTCGTCCGCCAGGGCTCTTCGTCGAACCACGCGCGCAACTGGCCTGTGACCTTCACGAGCGGATCCGGTCGGCGACGCCCTCGCTTTTGCCTCGACCTGGCTCTTGCTGTTGGGCGGACTTCCCCCTCCTTCCAGGCCGTCCGCAGACCCGACAGGAACTGGTCCAGCGCCGGATCGCTCACCACCAGCGCCGGCGTGCAGGATTCATCGGCAATGTCGACGAGGCGCTGCTGCGCCGATCGCATCTCCTGCAGCAGCTTTACCGGGTCCAGCCTCGCCTGTGTTTGCGCAAGCCTGGTACGAACCGGTTCAGGCGTGCGTGGATCTGCCAGCAGTCGCTGGCACGGTGTTGCCGCAGGGTGATAGCGCTTGCGCACGCGGGCGCCGTCCCGTTCCTTTCCGGCCAGCTTGAAGGAGGGTTGGAAGAAGTTCACGAACAGCCGAACCGTCGAATAGAGCTGTGCAAGGGCAGCAGCGGCTTCAAGTCCCTCCAGCCGACGATACCCGACAATGCGTCGCACCACGGCGCCGTTCTTCTGTTCGACGAAGGCCTGGTCATTTTTGCGGTAAGGACGGCAACGGGTGAACTCGATGCCGGCATTCAGACAGTAGTCGCGTATCGTCTCGTTCAGGAACACGCTGTCATTGTCCGTGTCGAATCCGAGAAGCCGAAATGGCAGGAGCCGCCGTAATACCGTCAGCACCTCGCTCAACAGCTTCTGTTCACGCACCAGCAAGGGCGCGCATTCCGTCCACCCGCTCGCGATGTCGGTAAGACAAAGCGTTTGTATGAAGCTTCCCCGCGTCGTCGGTCCACTGTGCGCCACCAGGTCGGCCTCGACGAATCCAGGCGGAGGATCCTGCCAATCGGAGAAGGTCCGGATCGGAATGCTGCGCCGCAGCGCGGTGGACGCTGTACTGCGACGGCGTCTCGGCCCACCAGCGATGTCTCGAACCTCGCGAAGGGCGCGGTCGATCGTGGCCGCGCTCATCGCCAATAGCCGTGTGCGGATCTCGGCGGTTAGGTGCAGATGCCCGTGACGCTCCATCGCCTCCACCAGAATTGGAATCAGCATCTTCAGACGCTTGCCGCAGATGCGATCCGAAGCTTCCCAGAGCACGATCAGCGCTTCGCGCACGGCGTCGTCATAAAGCCGGCGCTCCGGTCGCGGGCCCGAACGCTGCGCCTGTGGTCCATTCCGCAGCAACCGCATGGCATGCTTGCGGTGAACGCCGCTTACCGCCGCGAATTCATCGAGAATGCGCGACTTCTCTGCCCGATCGCCTCGGGCGTAGCGCTCCGCTACCACCTTCACCAGCTCATCCCGCGTCGCCATGCTTATCCGCCTCATCTGATTTGCTCCCGCCCCAAAACTGCGGGGAGCAAATCAGATGACGCAACGGCCCAACATCCGGGAGCAGTTCAGGCGATGCAATGCGCGCTCTCACGTTAATTGCCGCGCCGCAGCCGATCGTGTCCAATGAGTGTTCCCAATCGGTTGCCGGTGCTTCGCAGTATTGATGGAACGCATTCGCTTGCGGCACGGTCAGCGATCGACGGCTCGCGTGTTCCCCAGCCCGAAGGGCCGCCGCCCAACTTGGTGGGCGGCGAAGCGGAGGGGCTGAACGCGCTATCCAAAACGCGCCGTAGAGAAGCCCCGGAGCTTTCACAGGGAGAGAAGTCCTTGCCCGATCCGGCAGGTCATTTCTTGTTCGGCCCGAACCTGTTCGTGCCAACTCGTTCAAGCATTCGTTGCGCCGAAAGTAGATCGCGCGGCCGCAGCGCAGCGGCGGGTTGCCGGCGGTGAAGACGATCTGCTCATCGGTGCGTATTTGTATAACTTCATGAGGGGATGATCAGCGGTCCTGGAGCGATCTTCTTCGTAACGCACTGATTGACCAACACAATCTGGTGTTCCATAATGTATGTTATGCGACTTTGTACTGTAGGCGCAAAGTTAAAATGTCCCACTTCTGCAAAGTAGGAATGTCGCTTCCGCTTTGCTGGATGCCATTCTCCCCGGCACCGATAGCGAGGGAGACTCTAGGTGGGATTGGTGTTGATGAGCGAACGCGAGCTGCAACGCATAGAGGTTCTATCGAAGATCATCGAGCGAAGGATGACAACGGTCACGGCGGCACATGTGCTCGGCTTGACCAGGCGTCAGGTCCAGAGGCTTTTGAAGGCATTCCAATTCGACGGTGCTTCCGCGCTACGACACAAGGCGCGAGGTCGACGCTCAAACCGTGAGATTGGCGATGGCATTCGAGATTTCGCCGTCTGTCTGGTCCGCGAACATTATCTCGATTTCGGTCCGACGCTGGCGGCTGAGAAGCTGGCCGAGGAACATGGCCTGGTCGTGTCGCGCGAGACGCTGCGCAAGTGGATGGCAGAGGCCGGAATCTGGCTGTCGCGCAAGCAGCGCCGGACATTTCATCAACCGCGCTTGCGGCGCGAAGCCTATGGCGAACTCGTGCAGATCGACGGCAGCGAGCATCGGTGGTTCGAGGAGCGGGGTGATGCATGCACCCTGCTCGTCTTTATCGATGATGCCACCGGCAAGCTTCAGCAGCTACGTTTTGTGAAGTCGGAGAGCACGTTCAGCTACTTCGAGGCGTTGGAACTCTATCTGGAGGCGCACGGCTGCCCGGTGGCGTTTTATTCCGACAAGCACACGGTGTTCCGGGTTGCCAAGGCCGAGGCGCGTGCCGGCCGCGGCATGACACAGTTCGGCCGAGCCTTGTCCGAGCTCAACATCGAGATCCTGTGCGCCAATTCGAGTCAGGCCAAGGGCCGGGTCGAACGTGTCAATCGCACGCTGCAGGACCGGCTGGTGAAGGAACTGCGTCTTGCTGGCATCTCAGATATCGAAGAAGCCAACGCTTTTCTGCCGGCATTCACGACCAGCTTCAACGACAAGTTTGCGAAGATCCCTAACCGGCCGGACAATCTGCATCGTGTCTTGAACATGCCGGCCGATCGACTCCGCGACCTGCTCTGCAAACGCGAGCAGCGCTATGTCGGCCAGCAATTGTCTTTCTCCTACCAACGCAAGCAGATCATGCTGGAGAAGAACGATATCTCATGCGGCCTGGTCGGTAGATATGTCGATATTTACGAGTTCGCGGACGGTCGCCTGGATGTTCGATGGAAGGCATCCTCCCTGCCCTACACTATCTTCGACAAAGAGCAGCGCGTCACCCACGCCGCGGTCACCGAGAACAAGCGGCTTGGCGAGGTTCTGTCATGGATCAAGAGCCAGCAAGATGAGGCTCGGCCCGCGCCGAAGATTAAGACGAACAGCGAACAGACTGGCTATCAGAAGCGCGACAGGAAGCCTGGCCGAAGGACGGATTTCATGAACGATCCAGCGGTCATCGTCCGGCGTGAACAGGCACTGGCGGGCCACTCAAAGCTAAAGCCGGGGAGCTTGGCTGGAGCCGCACCCGATCGGGCTGCGCAACCCTGACCAGCTGTCGCCCGATCGGGCGCTCTCGTCGGCGCCAAGAAGCGCGTCACTGTCGCATTTCTAAATTGCTGCGCCCCGCCCCGCCAATTGCCCCGTGGCGACATTTCTACTTTGCTGGCCAAGCGACATTCAAACTTGGTTGCAACATGTACTGTAGCAGCTAAGTTAAAATGTCCGGATCTGGCAAAGTAGGAATGTCGCTCCTGCCTTGCCAATCTGCCCGTGTTCGAGAGCGCGGGAGATTGCAGTTTGGGACTGGTTCTGATGAGCGAACGCGAGTTGCGGCGTATCGAGGTTTTGTCGAAGATTGTTGAGCGGCGAATGACGAGCGTTGCAGCGGCAAGCCTGCTCGGCGTTTCAGTTCGTCAGATCCAGCGGCTTTTGAAGACGTTCCAGGCGGATGGCGCTGCGGCTCTCCGGCACAAGGCGCGTGGCCGGCGTTCCAACAATCACACTGTCGATGGAGTTCGCGACTTCGCGCTGGAGCTGATCCGGGAACACTACGTCGACTTCGGACCGACGCTTGCTCGCGAGAAGCTGATCGAACGCCATCAGCTCGCGGTCAGCAAGGAGACGCTGCGCAAATGGATGACGGAGGCTGGAATCTGGACGTCGCGCCGTGAGCGAAAGCGGCGGCTGCATCAGCCGCGCGGGCGGCGCGACTGCTTGGGCGAGATGGTGCAGATCGACGGCTCGCACCACTGGTGGTTCGAGAACCGTGGCCCCAAATGCGCCCTGCTCGTCTTCATCGACGATGCGACCGGCAAGCTGCTTCATCTGCGCTTTGCCTGCTCCGAGAACACGTTCGACTACTTCCACGCGGCCAAGGCGTATCTGCGGGAATGGGGCAAGCCGTTGGCTTTCTATAGCGACAAGCACGGTATCTTCCGAACGACCCATGGCTCGGAGAAGGACCGCACCAGCGGCCTGACGCAGTTTGGCCGCGCGCTCTATGAACTCAACATCGACATCATCTGCGCCAACACTCCGCAAGGCCAAGGGTCGCGTCGAGCGCGCCAATCAGACGCTGCAGGACCGGCTTGTGAAGGAACTGCGCCTGCGCGGCATCAACACGATCGAGGCGGCCAATTCCTTTGCGCCCGAGTTCATGGCGGACTTCAACGCACGCTTCGGCAAGGAGCCCCGCAATCCGAAGAACATGCACCGGCCCCTCGCCGAGCATGAGAACCTGGATGGCGCCATGTGCCGCAAGGAGGTCCGCACGCTGTCACAGGCTTTGACGCTGCGCTACGACAAGGTGCTATTCATTCTCGACCCGATCGATACTGCAAAGCGGCTTGCCGGCAAGAAGGTTGTCGTATGCGACTATCCCGATGGTCGTCTCGAGGTCACCCACGAAGGCATTGCCCTGCCCTACAGGACCTTCGACAAGCTGCGCTCGGTTCACCGATCTGAAGTGGTTGAGAACAAGCGGCTTGATGCCGCCCTGGACCTGGTCGCCCAGATGCAGGCTGGCCGGGAGCTTCATCGCAGCCAGCGCGGGCCGCGGCGCACCGGGCAGACAAACCACATGTTTGGCATCCCCGACGGCAGCCAGAGCAATGGCTATGTGAAGCGTGGCCGTAAGCCCGGCAAGAAGGCGGACTTCACAAAGGACCCCGCGATCATCGCGCGGCGTGAACAGGCGCTTGCCAGAAGTCTCGCAGCCAAGGTCGAGAACCAGGCCGTCAAAGTCGATCTGACACTCACAGACAGCGATAGGCATCGTATTGCGGATGTCCTCGCACTGTGGGTCGGGCGGCCGGCTTGGAATCCGCGCCAGAGAAAAGGGCGGCATTGCTGCCGCCCTCCGAGATTGTTGAGGTGCGTGGACCTTAGAAATCCATACCGCCCATGCCGCCCATGCCACCGCCGGGCATACCACCCGGCATGCCGCCGCCAGCCGACTCCTTCTTGGGAGCCTCCGCGATCATGGCTTCGGTGGTGACCAGCAGGCCGGCGACCGAGGCCGCGTCCTGGAGAGCGGTGCGCACAACCTTCATTGGGTCGACGATGCCCATGGCGATCATGTCGCCATATTCGCCGGTCTGGGCGTTGTAGCCGAAGGTTGCATCCTTGTTGTCGAGGATCTTGCCGGCAACGATCGAAGCTTCCGCACCGGCGTTGGCAGCGATCTGGCGGGCCGGAGCCTGCAGAGCACGACGCACGATGTTGATGCCGGCGGTCTGGTCGGAGTTAGCGCCGGTTGCCTTGATGCTCAGCGAAGCGCGCAGCAGGGCGACGCCGCCGCCGGGAACGATGCCTTCTTCGACGGCCGCACGGGTCGCGTTGAGGGCGTCATCGACGCGGTCCTTCTTTTCCTTGACTTCGATCTCGGTCGCACCGCCGACGCGGATCACGGCAACGCCGCCGGCCAGCTTCGCCAGACGTTCCTGCAGCTTCTCCTTGTCGTAGTCCGAGGTGGTCTCCTCGATCTGCTGCTTGATCTGGGCAACGCGGCCCTGGATCTCGGCCTTCTTGCCGGCGCCGTCGACGATGGTGGTGTTCTCCTTGGAGATCGACACCTTCTTGGCGCGGCCGAGCATGTTGAGGCCGACGTTCTCGAGCTTGATGCCGAGGTCTTCCGAGATGACCTGGCCACCGGTGAGGATGGCGATGTCTTCCAGCATGGCCTTGCGGCGATCACCGAAGCCCGGCGCCTTGACGGCGGCGATCTTCAGGCCGCCACGCAGCTTGTTGACGACGAGCGTGGCCAGAGCCTCGCCTTCGACGTCTTCCGAGATGATGACCAGCGGCTTCGAGGTCTGCACGACAGCCTCGAGGATCGGCAGCATGGCCTGCAGGTTGGAGAGCTTCTTCTCGTGGAGGAGAATGTAAGCGTCTTCCAGATCCGCAACCATCTTGTCGGCGTTGGTGACGAAGTAGGGCGAGAGATAGCCGCGGTCGAACTGCATGCCTTCGACGACTTCGAGTTCGGTCTCGGCGGTCTTGGCTTCCTCGACGGTGATGACGCCTTCATTGCCGACCTTCTGCATCGCTTCCGCGATCATCGAGCCGACCGAAGCGTCGCCATTGCCGGCGATCGTGCCGACCTGGGCAACTTCTTCCGAGGTCTTGATCTTCTTGGCGTTCTTGACGAGGTGAGCGACGACTTCGGTCACGGCCAGATCGATGCCGCGCTTCAGGTCCATCGGGTTCATGCCGGCGGCAACCGCCTTGTGGCCTTCCTGGACGATCGACTGCGCCAGAACGGTCGCGGTCGTGGTGCCGTCGCCGGCGATGTCGTTGGTCTTCGAAGCAACTTCGCGGACCATCTGCGCGCCCATGTTTTCGAACTTGTCTTCAAGCTCGATTTCCTTGGCGACGGTGACGCCGTCCTTGGTGATGCGCGGGGCGCCGAACGACTTGTCGATAACGACGTTACGGCCCTTGGGACCGAGCGTGACCTTCACCGCGTCGGCGAGGATGTTGATGCCGTGAAGCATGCGCTCGCGGGCATCACGGGAGAATTTTACGTCTTTGGCCATTTTTACTCCTGGGCATTTCGCCCGAATTCAGATTGGATGGTGCGGATGAAAGGCGGCGGCGTGTCAGCCGATGATGCCCATGATGTCGGATTCCTTCATGATCAGAAGGTCTTCGCCATTGAGCTTGACTTCGGTGCCCGACCACTTGCCGAACAGGATACGGTCGCCCGCCTTGACGTCCAGCGGGACCAGCTTGCCGGCTTCGTCGCGGGCGCCGGAACCAACGGCGATGATCTCGCCTTCCTGCGGCTTTTCCTTGGCGGTATCCGGGATGATGATCCCGCCGGCGGTCTTCGCTTCGGATTCGACCCGGCGAACGACCACGCGGTCATGAAGCGGGCGGAAATTCGACTTTGCCATTTTTGGAGTCCCTGGTTCGGATGTTGAACGGTGCTCCGTTGCCGGAGCGTGCGAGTGCTATCGTGGCGCTGAGACAGGCGGTCGGCTGCGTCCCCCGTCTTCCCCGCCTGTGGGAGCAGGTGGATCGGTGGGCAGCGCCTGAGCTGGCTGAGTAACCTTCTTCATGTTGCCAGCCTTACTCCAGTGCCATCTTTGACGGGGTCCGGGAGACCCGCAGCGGCAATATGTTTTGGTGAGGTGATCAGGGGACGTCTTCTCCTTGGTCGTTCACGTGTTTGCGGATGGCGGCGAGGCTGGGCTGGACGCATGGGTCGGCCTATTTGCACAACCACGCCAGGGAAATGGACGAATTGGCCAGTAAGCCTTTCCGACTATCGCCCCTCTTTAGGTTCCTCCTTGGTCGCCGCTTGGACCTTTTGGGAGGAATCCTTTCGCGGAGCCGCACACAGATCGCCGTAACAAACCTTCTCACCCTTGCAGTTGGCCAGAGCCTGCAGCAACTCCGGTAGAAGGTACTGTTTCAGGTCGTGGGCGATCGGCTCCGGACCGTCCAGCGACTTCAGTGCCAGCTCGATCAAGTCGATCGCACGATCTTTGTTGCCGCTCTCATGATAGTACCGAGCGACCGCCGGATAAGACCGGAACTTAGGGTCGTCGCCTTGCGGGGGGAACAGTGCCAGGATGTGTTCGGAGAGCTGTTTTCCCATCGCGAAGCGCTCAGCAGACGGAAAGCGCGAATGGTCAAGGTTTGGATGGAAGAGTTGGTCTAGCGCCACAATCATCCAATCTTCGGAGTTTCTGTCGATCGCGTCGCGAGCGAATTGGCGCATGATGGGCAAGCCGGTCCACATGTCGTGCATTCTGTGAAGCACCAGATGCGCATGAGACGAGCGGAAACTGAGGTTGTCCGGCATCAAGGCGATGCCTTCTTCGATCGCCGAGAGCGCCGTCTTCCACTCCTGTTTCTCCACCGCCGCCCAAAATCTATCATTGATCGGCTTCTTCAGCGCTTGTTCGCGCGCTATGGTTTCGCCTTCCGCGATCCGGTCCGTATCGGCCGATTTTGCTTGATCGCTGGCGCGCCAGCTGCCGTTAAGCACCTTCGGCAAGACCTCATCGAGTTCCATCGGATGACCGATAAAGGCGATGTGGCCGTCTCGGTCGACCACGAACATGGTCGGAATCGCGACAGAAAAGCTGGGCTCCATCCAAAGCTTGTCCATTTCGCCCGTGGAGTCGAACGCGATCCGATAGTTCAGATTCGAGAATTTTTCAGTCAACCAAGCGTCCAACTTGCTTCGGGCCTCATCGGCCGTTGTAGCGTCTTCAGAAGCCGCCACTCCGACGATCTCAACTCCGCTCTCCCTGTATTTCTCCTGCAGCTGCATCAGATGGGGCATCCCGTCCACACATGGTCCGCACCACGTTGCCCAAAATTCGACGAGTGTACACTTTGCCGGGCTGAAAGCTCGTGAGGGGCTCGCCACGCAGCCAGTTCTCGACTTTAATCGAAGGAGCCGGGGACTCGATCTGCAAGACCCGGTGCTGTCCAAAGCTGTTTCCAAAGGGTGAGGTCATCGGCACTCGGGTTTCCTTCTTAGAGAGGCACACGGGTTGGGGAGAGAGCCTCTCTTGCTCCATTATTCAGGCAAGGGTCATGCCAGCTGGCTCAGCACGCATAAGTGCATAAATATGCTTTGAAAAACCTCCGCATGGCCCAGGATGGCCGGTTGTAATGAACCTGACATTTTGCCAATGTTGTTCTGAACCTGTCATATTGTCTGCCGCTGCCAGGTTTGGACACGCCTCGCACCGAGCGAAAAAATGGCCCGTCCGCACGGTCCCGAAGCGCCAAGGCCATAAGGACGCGCGGCACGCAGCCTCTGCCCGTCCCGAGGCAATTCGCCTCAGTGACATTGGTGGGGTTGGCTCGCCGCTAACAGTTTTGAAGAGGAGGATGAACAAAGCCCCCGGCGAAGTGTGAGCCAGCCTGATCGACCGACACTGCGGGTATGCTCCAAGCTACACAGTAGCTCGACTTGGCGATGCTCGCCTTCGCAATGCCGGCGCGATACGACATCACGCTGATCCGCCACCTCCCAAAAAAACGGCGCTCGACGGCAAAAAATCCGTTCGTCGATCCAGGAAATCCGCCCGGATTTCAGACTTGTGAACACCTGCCTCTTATTTAGCAAACGTTCGATCTTGACCTATCCGCGCTGTCGCTTTTGTGCTGAAAACAGCGGGAGAATAGCACGCCATCTTCGCCCAGACATTCAAGCGCTGAGGCGTGCTTCCGCATAGTTATCGTGCGCCTTTTTCGTCTCGGCTGTTGCCTTGGACCGCACCGGCTTGCCGTTATTCAAGGGAATTTCCGCGTATGTGCCATCAGGAAACTCAGCCACGATTTTCATCTCGCCACCCAAGCCTTTTACATACCGCTCCATGGTCTTGAGCTGCACAGTTTCCGGGGATTTTTCGATCCGCGAAACTTCCGCCTGCTTCAAGCCCGTCTTGGCCGCTACAGTGGTTTGAGTGACCGACAGCGCCTTGCGGATTTCGGACAGATGAACGGCTTTAAGAATCTCGGCCGCTCCCTTTTCGATCTTAGCTAGGCGCGCGGCCGGTAAAGCGTCAATGCGCTCACGAGCTGGTCGAAAATCTGATCTCTTCGCCATGATCTATTCCTCTTCCTCTGCTTCAAGCCACTCATCAAACCGAACGTCGGCGGTTGCAATGAGGGCTTTGTAAAACTTGTCCTGTGACTGGCCTTCTTTGTTGCCACCGAATAGGATTATGGCTTGCCGTTCCTGATCGAATGCAAAGGCGAAACGCCAAGCGCCTTTTACGGCTATCCGGATTTCCTTCATGTTCTTGTGTTTGGATCCCTTGAGGGTATCCCCGATGGGGCGACCGAGCTGGGGGCCTGTCTGCTCCAGAACGAAGATTAACTCGTCCAGTTTGTCAGACACAGCATCATCCAAGCCTTCGCGCTCCTTGATGAATCCGGATGCTCAAGGACCGTCCACTTCATGAAGCCGATATAGGCTGGAACCGATATAGGGTCAAGCTGATATTTTGACCTAGGAAAACTGTTGTCTTGCCCGCTTCTCTCGCCAAGCACCGCGCGACCGACCAACGGAACCTGCGGAGGCTGATCAAAGCCGAGCATGCGAACCAGGACGCGCATGGTTGCGGTCAATGAAGGCGGCCAGGCCATCGTTCACATGCGAGGGGCGTTGGTGCATGGGTCCGGACTTGAGCGGATGTCGATCTTTGAAGCGGCAGACCATGCCGTGGCTACCTTGATGCCTCGCGGTAGCGTGAAGACCACATGAAAGTACGGGACCGGCAACAGGTCGGCGACGCGCGCATCGACCCACTCCTTGCGAGCGCGCCCTGGCACTTCGGGCAATCGCGATTGCGGCAGGAATTATAGGAGATGCGGGTCCTGCCGCAATCATCGCAGGCATCGACGTGGCCCCGAGCCTGGGTGTCCGGCAGGCTTCGATCGCACCCATGACGCGTCGTTCGCCGCGGCCAAGATGGCCGGCGTTGTTACGCCTGTAGGAGCTCCCATGTCGGCGAAAGATGTCGGCGACTTCGAAGGTGGAGCGCATCCGCCGCTCCGACGACCAGAAAGGCTTCAAGGTTCTACCGCGTCGCCGGGTCGTCGAACGGACGTTCGGATGGATGATCCGGTGGCGACGCCTCGTGCGCGATTACGAGCAGCGCATCGGTGTCTCGCAGGCCATGATCCTCGTCGCCATGGGCGGCATCATGCTACGCAGAAACGCCCATCCGATTTTCCAAACCGACTCTAAGACCTTGAACGTGACCGCATTCCGCCCGGAAGTCATCGAGTGTCAACTCGTTTCCTGAGGGATCAATCATGACTTGGTCACGTCCACCCACATCGCGAAAGCCTTCCTGCTCGAGAAACTCCTCGGTGTGACGGTCAATCGCGAACGTCCTTAACCGCTTGTGGCGATGTTTGAGCCCAATCAACAAGCCGAGCCCGACGAAGGCTGCTTCGCCTAGTAGAGCTAAATCCGATCATGTTGCATCGTAACTTGCTGCGGCGAAACAGTTCCGGCATTCGTTTGGTGCCGGAGAGGTTCTGCCGCAGATGTGTGCGATGCGGAAAACCGGCTCTGGGATCGGTCACGGCGGTCGCTGAAGCCGATCCGCATTCGGCAGAGTATTTGACAAGTACTGGCTTTGGCGGATTCGGATCGGCTTCAGTCGGCACCGGCAGCGATCCTGCAATTGATTTGTCGTGTCACAGGAAACGATCGCCTCCTGGTTGGTCCGGCTGCCGTCGATGACGACACGGGCCGGCCATGGCTCCAGCGCTTTCCTGAAGAAGCGCTTGGCCGCAGGCAAATCCCGATGTTCGCTGAAATAGAATTCGACCGTGTCGCCCATGCTGTCGATGGCGCGGTAGAGATACATCCATTCTCCACGCACCCTGATGTAGGTCTCGTCGACTTGCCACGTGCCGGTGACCGCGCGCTTGCGCCGGTTGAAGCGCTCCAGGAGTAAGGGCGAGAAACGGACGACCCAACGGTGGATTGTCGAATGATCGACGCCGATGCACGCTCGACCATCTTCTCCTTCAGATCGCGCAGGCTCAGCCCATAGGCCAGGTACCAGCGAACGCAAAGCGGATGACGGATCGATCGAAGTGGCGCCCCTTGAACATCTGAAACCTCCGTACCGAAGGGCTTTGACAGACAGCGGCTAACCAAAGAATTTGCAACAAAACCCGCGCAGTCAGGTAGACGTCGTTACACTTGCTGCCAATAACAGGCTGACCTCGTCCCTGACGCCTGCGCGCGCACAACGATGAGATTTCCGTTATGCCCAGATCAAAAATGTAGGCGTCAAATACCTTGTGCCATTTGCCGAAGATTATGGTGTTTGCTGTGGGCGTTGCGGGCAATCTCTTCGACTATAAGATCGTTAGTGTGCAGGTTGCAATGATCATTGGTAGCTCCTTTTAGCTGAATGTGGAGTCTGGCATACGGGATCAGGGCAAGACGCGCAGGTAGTACGGTGAGTCACTCGGCGACCCGAAGCGGCCGAAAACCTGCGCGATAGTGGACTGCGTATGCTTGTTTGACAGGATCAGGGACGCCCTCAGCAAAGTTGAGGTGAGAGCGAAACTGCCAAGGCTTCCGTGGTCGAAAGCAGCAAGGCAGGTTAAAGATAAATGGATTTCCGCGGAGTCGGATTGATCAAGGATGAGGCAATTGAATGCAGTCGGTTCGCCGTATTTTCTCAGATAAATACTGATTGGCTTCGCTAGATCGACGCCCGCTTTGGCGCCGTCGGCAGCATTCGCGCAAATTGAAGCAAAGGCATCGGGTAATTCCGCAACGGCCATCGTGCGGTTCAGCGTCATCGAAGCTGTGGCGGTTTCCACCTGGTTCGGTACCATTTGCATGGCATTCTGCCACGTACTAGCCGCCTTGATGCACAGCGATGAGTTTTCGGCGGCCTGAAGCGACGATTTGGTCGCGATGTGGGTGCATTTTGACAAGCCTGGGCGGGCGGCGGCGGTGATCCGTCGTGATGGCAGGCGGGGTTTGCAGGTTGCGGTCGGCGGGTTCGTTTCGGGGCGTCTGCGCCCCTGCGGTTATGTCGCGAGCCGCGGGATGCGGTCGAGGACGATGCGCAGAATACGCTGGTCGGGGCAGGATGTCGGCAGGTGCAGGCGGATTTGCGTTTTGATCTCGACCACCCGCGCGGCGATTTTGATGAGGCGCAATCGCAGCGTGTCGAATTGGGCGACGGCAAAGCTCGAGCGTTTCGGCATCGCAGCGCGCAGGCCCCACATTAGCCAGTAGGCGCCGGCATGCAGGAAGAGCCGGAACTGGTTGGCCGTCGCTCTTGTGCAGGATGTGCGGTCGGCGGCAAGATGCGTCTTCCAGGACTTGATGTGGTTCTCGGCTGCGCCGCGCCGGCAGTAGAGGTCCTCGTAGAGCGCCTTGGCCTTGCCACTGGTCAGATTGGTGACGATGAAGCGGGTGTCGGCTCCTTTGGCGCCGACCTCGACGCGGGCGATGATGCGCTCGACGCGGCTCCAACTGGCGGCGCCGTCAAAGAACTCCTTGAAGCGGCGGACCTTGTTCGATTTCGCCGACGCTTCAAAGCGCGCCGTCGTGCGGGCTTCCAGGTCCGCGACATGCTCGCGCAGCGTCGTGGTCGGCGCTACGCCGAGGATGAAGTCTACACCGTTGGCGCGGCACCAGTCGATGACCTGCGGACCGCAGTAGTGGCTGTCGGCCCGGATCAGGATCCGTGTGTTCGGCCAATTGCTCCGGATCGCCCGCACGAGGCGGCGCAGGTGGGGGCAGATCTCAGCCCCGCGCGGCCGCCTGGCCGGTCGCAGGATCGCGCTGACGAACCGGCCCGCACCGTCGAACACTACGATCGGCTGGAAGCCGTATTCGTCGTAATGCGCGTTGAACAGGCGCAATTGCTGGCCGCCATGTACGGCGTCAAACGTGTCGTCGATGTCGAGCACAATCCGCTTCGGCACCTGCCGGAAGGAAGCGCAATAGAGGTCGACCATCGCCCGCCCCATGGCGACCAGCTCCCGCACGCCGGGCAGGTTCTCCAGCCGGCACAGCGTCGATTGCGAGGCCAGATCCCGACCCGACGGCAGCGCATCCTGGGCCATCTTGAAGACCGGATCGGAGCGCAGCCGGTTGGCGTCGTTGCCATCCTCATAGCCGGCGGCGATCATCTTCATGCGAAAGCCGATCATGTCCGCCAGGCTGTGGACCACCTGGTCCGGGCAGCGCGGATCATCGATGCAACGCGCCAGACGGTCGGCCACCCGCAGTCGTTTTTCCACCTCGGCCAGCACCAGAACGCCACAGTTGGAGGACAACATGCCGCCGTCGAAACGGGCGACGACGGACTTGCCGCCCACTGATGACAAACCGCTCAGCGGCAGGGTAAGATCATTCATGGCGGGTGTGGTCTCCGGGAAATGATTCGGATCGGCCTTAGCAACCAAATCCTACGTCATTTCAACGGCTTGCGCCACATCCGCCAACCCGCCGTGAATTTTTCGGGCTAGCATCCAAGTTCAGAGTGGGGCCTTCGGATAGCTTCTGAATCAAGGCAGAGCAAATCCTCTCCGCTTCGAGCGGTCCGCTGCTCGGCGGGCCGACCACCAGGAAAAGGCCCGCAGTTGTTTTTGCGAATGGGTTCATGGTTGCTTTCTTATGGAGCGGGGCCGGAGTTCACCGGCAGCGCAGACAGAGCATCGCCAGTTCACAAAGTATTTCCGGACTGCTCCTATTTGCATCTATGAGACCGGCGAGGATTCGTCGAATCCAGGCCGTGGGTTGGGTGCGCTGCTTTCGCGACCAAAAGCCTGAGGATCAGACCTGGGGCGTGATATCTTGTTGCGGCGTCGAGCCGCCGTTAAAGAAGTTCGTGGCGTTCGTAAACTGCTTGGTGGAGTTCTTATTCACGATCTCCTGGAAGTGTTTGTAATCGGGGCCGCCGTTGTTTCAACATGCGTATCTTCCTGTTCTGAGCGTTGCTGTGAAAGCGGTAAAGTGCCGGGAGTGCGTAAACGCTTGAGTATCAGATGATCTTTGCGTGTACTCACTGGCTGTATACCAGCTCGTTCCGGTCCCCACCTTTGCGTCAGACAGACTTTTCTCTGCGCGCTACCATTTTGCGATAGCGGAGCGGTGAGAGCCCATGAATCGCCTTGAATGCCGTGGAGAAGTTGTTGCTGTTCTCGTAGCCAAAGGATTCCGCGACCTCGGCGACGCTTTCATGCCCGCTTCGCAAGCGGGCGGCAGCCTCCGTCATCCGGTAGTGCCGTAACCAGGTCATAGGCCCGCAGCCAAAAGAAGCCTCGAAGCGGTTGACGAGCGTTGTCTTATTGGTCCCGGCTATGCGCGCCAGTTTGCTGAGGGCGATCTGCTGATCGACCCGCTGCGCCAGCAGATCGCACGCCTTCTGAACGAGGGGATCGGCTGAGAAGAATAGCGGGGCAGAATGCCGCGCGATCTGAGCGACGCAGGCGGTAAGTCTGCTCAGAACTTCCTGCTTGATCAGCGGCCACAACAGGTAATCGGAATACCCGTTAGAGAAAACCGCCTTTCGGTCCAGTGTGTCTTCGGAAACCAGGGCCAGTTGCACCAGTTCGGAAGAGAGCTTCGCATGACCGTACTTATGTTGCTCCGATTCGCGGCAATCGACGATGACGATTTGCGCGGAGCGCCCTAGCCGCAACAGACGGTGCTCAAGGATATCGACCTGCCGCAGAGAACTCGCGATTTGTACCAATGATTTACATGCCACAGGGTCCGAACCAATATACGCGGCCAGAATGGATGCATGCACCTCGGAGACACCCTGAGAATCTGGCCTGCGAGTGGCTTGACGCGGCTGATCGGCGATCGAAGAGGATGGTCTTGGTTTGTGTAGATGGCTAAAAGTGCGAATACCTTCTCGTTAAGCCGGATCGCCGCAATTCCTCATAGCAGATGCTCGCTCGAAGTCGGGGCGCGTCGGTTCACTGCGTTGGCACAGCGTCGCCTCCCGACGGACGAGACGAAGCATCAGTCGTTTGCCCTCTCACTTTCGATGCATGCGTCAGCTCTGTTCCCGCCAACGCTGCGACGGCAATCTTGTGGCGCAGCCATTCATGCTCTGGGTCGCGATGGCAACGCTCGTGCCAAACCAACCCAACCTCGTAAGGCGTCAGTTCCACCGGCGGATCGACAATCGCTAGGGGGAGCAAGGCGGCGATCCGTCTCGCGACGCGGTGTGGTACAATCAGCACCAGATCGGTCGCCGCGATGGCCACAGCAGCCGTCAGGAGGTTGGAAACCAGCACCGGATCGCGATCTTGGAGGTGTAACGTGACCAGTTCATCATGCACCCGGCCGAAGCCGTCCTTGGAATCCGAGGCAATGGCGGCCTGGCGCAGGGCAGCGAAGGTCTCGATCGTCCATTCCTGCGCGAGGGCTGGGTGGTCCCTGCGTAGCAGGCAGGCGAAGCGGTCAGTATAGAGCCTGCGCCGAAAGAAGCCCGTTGGAGTGCCACCGGTCTGCCCAACGGCCATATCGATCTCGCCTTGCTCAAGCCGCCGGAGCGCGCCGGCTAAAAACGAGCCGGTGACGATGTCGAGATTAGGCGCGTGCTCGCGCAGCAGGGGTAGGAGAGGCGGCAGCAAGATCAGCGCTTGATGGTCGGGCATCGCCATTATTGTCTTTGATCGCCATTTCCCCTGGCGGTTCACCATCCCGCGGAGCGCATCCAACACCGGCGGCAGCATTTGGGCCAACCGTTCGGCCTGCGGCGTCGGGACCAGGCCGCTCGAGCCGCGAACCAAAAGATCGTCATTGAAAATCCCACGCAGCCTTGTCAACGCTCGGCTCATCGACGGTTGGCTCAAGCGCATGTGCCGAGCCGCATGCGTGACGTTACGGTGCTCCAGCAGCGCCTCAAGAGACAACAGTAGGTTCAGGTCAATGGATGCCAGCATTTGCCGTGCGGCGCGAGGCCCCTCGACGATCAGTCGTGGCCGCTCACGCGTTTTTGAAGAAATCTGCCGACTGCAAGAAAGCTCATCCATATGTTTTTCCTATGTTTTAATACGGAGCGTGCTAAGGCTAACGTCTTGAGATCTGGCGTTGCGGTGTAGGTCGGGCCTGCCTAGCACATTAGCGATGTCGCCAACCGGGTCGACATGTTCAATACACCGGGGCTCGATCAGCGAAGCGATGACAGTCGAATGCACGACGACGGACCAGACCCGGCGACGAGAGCCCTTATTGCGGATCGGCTCAACTGGCTTGATGATGTGGCCGCAGCCGCGAGTTCTTCGCCTTGCGTGCCAGCACAATCGGCTACAACCCAACTGGGTAGTTGGTCTGCAATCATCGCCATCGGGGTTACCACAGCACATTAACCACGCCTCGGCGAGGCCGGAATGCTGCCTGATTCACTTGGTCGCGGTCAGCCTCATGCTGGTAAGTCCGCCGCCGCGAGCTTGGCTAGAAAGCCGTCGCACCATCGATAGACATCGTGGCCGATAAGACCGTCCTTCATTGCGTTCCAACGCTCTTTCCTTTCCTGTAACGACATGCGAAAGGCCTTTTCCGTGGAGGCCGCCACAGCCTCCGGGTCATAGGGATTGACGAGCACCGCTCCCACCAACTTGTCAGCGGCGCCGGCAAATTGCGAGAGCACGAGGACGCCCGGATTCCTTGGGTCTTGCGCAGCCACGTATTCCTTCGCCACCAGATTCATGCCGTCGCGGAGCGGCGTCACTAGACCAACGCGTGCCATTCGGTAGAGGCCGGCCAGTTCCAGCGGGCCATGGGAACGATTGGTGTAGTGTACTGGTGCCCAATCGATGGTTCCAAGTTCCCCATTGACACTTCCCACCAGTTCGGCGATCTGCTTTTGCAGCGCCAGATAGGCCGGTATTTCCTCGCGGGATTTCGGGGTAATCTGCATCAGTAGCGTCTTGCGGATGCGATGGCTGTTACGATCAAGGAAATGGCGAAACGCTACGATGCGCTGATCGATGCCCTTGGAATAATCCAATCGGTCGACGCCAATGGCGACGTCATAGCCTGCAGTCCTCTTGTAGACTTCCTGCAGGTCCCCGTCGCGCGTCGCTTGCTCTGCGAGGCTCTCGAACTCGGCCGTGTCGATACCGATTGGAAAAACCCCGCAGCGAAACTCCCGCCCTTGGATTAGGCAGCTACCGTCTTTTGTGAGACGCCCTACGTTTCGGCGGTGTAGACATTCGGCGAAGTTGTTAAGATCGTCATCGGTTTGAAAGCCGACAAGGTCATAGAACGAAAGCGCTTCCAGCAAGCTTTCGCAGACCGGCACGGTGGCGAGGATGTCCGCCGGTGGCCATGGTATGTGCAGGAAAAAGCCGATCCGGTTGCGGCAGCCGCGCTCGCGCAGTTCTTTCCCTAGAGGGATCAGGTGATAATCCTGCACCCATATGACGTCGTCCTCGCGGCGGAGCGGCATCAAAGACTCTGCGAAGAGTCGGTTGACGCGGTAATATCCTGATTTTCTCGCGTCGTTATATTCGGCGAGGTCGACACGGCAGTGGAAGACCGGCCAAAGAACACTGTTGGCGAAGCCGTAGTAATATTCGTCCAGATCCTTCTGCGAGAGATCGGCAAGGGCATAGGTGATGCCGTTGGCAGCCTCCTGCATCGTCAGTGACACCTGGTTCTTCTCGGCGTTCACTTTCCCCGACCAGCCCATCCAGAGGCCGCCTTGTCGCTTGAGCGCGGCGTTCAGCGCAATGGCCATTCCGCCCGGGGGCAGTGAGCCGTGCTCGTCGGGCAGTGCAACCCTGTTGGAGACGATGACCAGTCTACGGTCTCCACCGTCCCCACCGACACTGATAATGTTCTTCATGGTCACTCCTGTTGACTGCCAGCTTTGGCTACGATCACAGCCAAGTTAGGGACGGTCAGCAGGTGGGACAATCTCATCAGGCGTATGGCAGAATAGCGCAGACAAATAGGCACTAAGCGGGGCAGGAACTGAGCTCCCAAAGCTTCGGTTTTTGGATCATGTTTCTCCGTAACCGGCCGATTGGGTTCTGTTGCAAATTTTCGTTGAGCCGAAGCAGGATGAGATGGCGGGCATCAACGGTCAGAAATGCTGGTTGTGGAGAGCGGTTGATCAGGAGGGATATGTGCTCGAAGAGATTGTCCAGACGCGTCGCAACACCAAGGCCGCCAGGCGCCTGCTGACGCGACTTCTGAAGAAGCAGGGTCTGCCGCCAAAGCGTATGATCACCGACAAACTGCGCTCCTACGGGGCGGCCCAACGCCAGGTCATGCCGAACGTGGAACACCGCTCGCATAAAGGCTTGAACAACCGGGTGGAGAATTCTCACCTGCCGTTCCGAAAACGGGAACGAACGCGACAGGGTTTCCGGTCGGTCGGCTCATTGCAGCATTTCGTGTCGATCTTCTCCGCCGTCCGAAATCTCTTCGTCCCATCCCAGACCAACCGCTCCGCCGCAGAAATTCGAGCCCATCGACGCCAAGCCATGGCCGCGTGGGAAGCCGTGAGTGCACGGCCTGCCTGAAAAGCGCGGTATCGGCCTCACGCGGCCACATTTCAAACAACGTGACAACGCCTGCTATCCTGCCGATCTTTCGCCTGCTGTTGTCAAAGACTGCCTGCCGTCATCCAGATCCTAACCCCTTCCCCAGCCGCAAGCCCCAGGCGCGAGTGGCATGCGGATTTCTGGTCATGGCCTGTTGTTCGGTCTTTGCAGGCATTCCCGTTGATGGATCTGTCCGGAATTAGCGACGGTTGTTCTGGCCAACGCTGCTGTCTTGTCCCGTTCCTGCCCGCTCCTTCGCTGCGCTCCCGAGTTGGGGACAAGCCATCTTAGGCGCCGGCCCCTTTGGAACCGTCCTCCGGGACACAAACCATCAACCAAAGGAAAAGACCATGAAAGACACTAACACCAAGACCGGAAAGACCGAGTCGAAATCCCCGATGTACCTCGCCTATACGGTGCGGGATGCCAAGGAAGAAGGCCAGAAGGGCTTCTGGACACGCATCGGTGCATTCTTCGCCCACGAAGATGGCGAAGGCGGCACGCTCCTCCTCGAGGCCCTGCCCCTGGACGGACGCGTCGTGCTGCGCGCCCCCAAAGTCGAAGAAGACAAGTAGGAGGCGGACATGCAGCTCTTGACTCAAGATCTGCGGGACAAGCTGCTGGCGAATGGTCGCCAGCAGCAGCCTCTCCGCGGTACCAGCGACGAGATCGATTTCGTGCCCGTCGTCAAACTGTTCACGCCACCTGACTGCCACCGAACCCCGGTTCCAGCCGGGGTTCGGCTTACTCTGTGACAGGCGTCAGTTGAGCCCAGCTTTCGGCTTGGAAAATCGCCACGAACATACGCCACGGCGGTGTTACCGATTGAAGCATAACTGAATTGTTCCTTGAGCCCTTCGATGCCGCTCAACGGCTGGCATTCCTGGTCAGATATGAGGTTTGTCTGACCATCATCGACCATCTTGAACAAGATAATTCCTTTGGTGCTTTGAGGGCTGCTTTTCGCCTCATACGGCTGTGGGCGACATGTCCCCTCTGCATCGCGGTCCTCGCCCGGGTTGCAAGCAGGACGTGGTGCCGGCGCCGCGGCGGGAGGCGCTTTGGCCGGCGGTATGGGCGCGGTTTCACTTGTGGTCGCAAATTTCTGTTGGGGATGAATTAGCCGAGCAGCTGAAGCGCCTGCTTGGCTTTGCCTGTCGTTCCTGCCATCAGATATCCAGGACGGATGGACCAGTGGGCGTGAGGGCTTGTAGGTCCGCAGTTTTTCCAGGCGTTCCCCCGCTGCCTGCAAAACGAGCGGTCAGAACTCAGCATCGCGTTAGCTGCAGCAAATTCGGCATTCTCTTCTTTGGCGTTGTCGGCGCCGAACTTTGCGAACTGGTCCAGGCACTCGCCGGCGTGGATGACGGTGTCCTGGGGTCGCGCACCCTGCTGTTTCTCTCAGCCCGACAGCTTCTGCGACCGGGTCTGCCGCGCTACACGCCGGGTAGCTTCATCTTTTTTCCGGATGGCTGAGGTCAACTCGTCATAGTCGACGCCGCGCTTCTTCAGCGCCCTGCGCGCATCGTCGATCTCGAAGCCCAACAACTCGAATACGGTCATATTGAGCTTGGAAGCGATACGCTCCATTGTCTTAAGGGTGGGATTTCCGATACCGCGCAGCATCGTGTAGTAGGTCCCTCGCGCCAAACCCGTCTTGGGGAGGAAGGCTTCCATTCCGCCATTCTCGATCTCAAGCTGCTGGAGGCGCAGCGCCAGCATTTCATTGAGGATGGAATGATCGACCGGCTGGGGCTTGCGGACGGGCGACATGAAATCGATGAACTCCAGATGAGGCACCTGCGCCTGCGGAGACCATCAATACCGCAATGAGGTTATCTTGTATATGAATGTTCTTATATATTGAATATTCTCTGAATGAGGCACGGCGTGTCGGATCAAACCTCCTAAAGCTTCGTCGCTGCGAGGGACTTTGGCTTCCCACTTGGTGAACGACCGTGGACTCGGGCCTTACGTTGCCGGTGGCCACATACGAGATAATGTACGGACTGAGTTTCGGCCCAAGCGCTCCCATTTCTGATGCTGATGCCGTTAGGCCCCGCGCGACTCCGCCCGCCGCAAAATGGAAGGCCCGCCCGATACTAAGTAGGAGCAACCGCAAGCCTATGCATGAGCCAACGTTGCCGTTCGCCACTAAAACCGATAAGCCTGCTGGCGATAGAATGGACCTTCCTGCTCCTCTCCGGTTCTGGCTACGCACGGCGAGCGCTTTCTGGGCGTGTTGAGTTGGAGCGGCACATCGTCCCCTGGGCGATGGCTCCAAGGCTATTTCCTCGTGCAAAGAGTATCTCTGCATGGCGGGCGGCATCTGGACGTCAAGCCGGTCCGGACGCCCTTTTCTCGGATGCCTTTTAGCGGCTTGCCGTTCGAATTCGTACTCGCGTGATGCCTGTTGCCCTGTCTCACCGCTGTTTAACCGGCTGTCCAGCCGCGCGAGCGGCCGAAGCGTAGCGGAGCCAGCCCGCAGCCGGACCGCGCTCCCAAATAGCGCTGCAGGTACGGCGGAGGGCTGGTGGTCAGGCGTCGTGCGAGGGCGGGAGACGTCCAATGCGTTTCAGGTAGTCGTGGAGAACACGATCGATGATGCGTAGAGGATGCGTGCGCTCCTCCGCGGCGATCTGCCTGAGGACCAGATCGATGGCGTCGGGCAAGCGAAGTGCATAAGGGCGCGACGAACTGCGTTCGCCATAGGCATCGAACGGTTTGCGCGGATTTTCCCTCTTCGGTTTGGCCGGCGGTGCCGACTTAGGCGCCTCGATCTTGTTGGGCAGGGCTGCGTGAGGAGTTTGCGGGGCAGCGGAGGTTGACGTCTGCGTTGTCGGTTGATCGTCGTAATGCGGTGTGATGACGACGGGCTTGGCCCCGGGCGGCGGATCAGACGAGATCCGCTTGGCGCGAAAGGCGTCGCGTGGCAGGGCAGGACGGGGCGGTTTGGCGGTTTCGTTCATGCGGCATTGTCGCCGTTATTGACGCCCTGGCTCGCCGCGAGCAATTCGCGGACGACCTGGTCGGCATTGTAGCGGGCCTTGCGGATCGACTCATCCGTGTCGCTCATCTGGTAGAGTGTACCGTGGCCGCTGGTCATCGTTCGATAGGTGACGCGCCGATAGAGCGCGTTGGCGCAGATGGGCACCTGCTCGGCGTTGAGATAGGCGAGGACTTCGCGCAGCGGCCTGGTGTTGCGGTCGAGACTGTCATATTCGTTGAAGAGAACGCGGTGCTGGCTCATGGGGAGATTGGCTGCGTGGGCATGCTGCTCGAGGTTGCGGATGGAGCGCACGACCTGCGATGCATCGAAGGTGTGAACCCTACAGGGCAGGACGACGAGGTCGGCGCGCAGCGCCGAATGGGTCAGCACCGGTCCGTAATAGCCCGGCGTGTCGATGACGACGACGTCATGGCTGTCAAGGCGCTCGAGCGCTTGTGCGAGGCTCTGTTCATCCGGCGCGCGCACGAGATCGATCCCTTTCGGACTGAGATCCCGCGCGACCGAAGATGCATGCCATTGGTAGGCGGAGCCCTGAGGATCCGCGTCGACGATGGCGACGGAATAGTCGTGATTGGCGAACTCGCCGGCAAGGATAATGGCGACGGTGGTTTTCCCGGAGCCTCCTTTTGGGTTTGCGATGGCGAAGATGCTCGGCATGAAAGGCTCCTCGTGGCGCCGCGATCGCGACAGCGAAATGACCAAAACAATATATTAGATATTACGAGGTCGGAAATCGTGCAAGTCGTTGTTCGTGCGGTCCTCCAATGAAAGAATGCGGCAGTGCTGTGTTTCGGCAAAGCGGCAATACCGCAAGACACGTTTGTTCCAAGGCGGCAATGACACTTCCGGGTAATGCTGTAACTCGCGTTTCGCGACATACGGCAATCTTGGAGGAGATCAATCCCGACCCCTGAGGCATAGCGGGGGTCCTGTCAGGTGTATTCACATCAAAAGGCGTCAAATCAGTATTGCGGTAACAACGGGTGGGGATAGCGCTATGGGGCGGATCGCGGCACAGCGCAGGCGGGCACGGCAGGGGGCGGCTGCTCTCCCTGGGCCATTGGAGTTCAGTATAATAGATATTTGTTGACAAGATACCGGTTTGTGGGCCAAACCGGGGAGGCTGCTGGACGCAGCCAGGGCGCTGACGCGCGTTGCCTGCCGGCGAAGCTTGAGCCCGTCGGCCGAAAAGAGAATGGAGGACGGCTGTGGCCAGTTCCGCTGCAATGCCGAGACGCAAACCAAGGCTCCGCACGGAGCTGTCGGAGCTGGATGAGCGGCGCCTTCAGGAGGCAGTGGCACTGTTCGGCTTGCCGAAGGCCGAGGTCGTACGACGGTTGATCCGGGCGTCGGTGCAGGCCGGCCCCGCACTTTCTGCCGGGAACACTGTGGTCATCGTGGATCTCGCCTACCAAGTCCGGATGGTTGGGCGCAATCTCTCCCAGGTCTTGAAAGCGATCCACCGTGGCCAGTGCCGTGCGCATCGAGGACACGGAGGCCGTGTGGCGCGGCTTGTACGAGGTGATCGCGACGATCAATGAAGAGCTCACCGAGATGACCGTCGCCTATGGCTCCAAGCTTCGACGTGTTGCGAAGCTTACACTGTCGGAGGAAGTCCGCTCTTGAGCCGGGCCGCTCAAATCGGATGGTGGCTTGAGCAGGTCAATGCTGCGCGGCGGGCCGTCGAAACGGCACGCGAGGAACGCGGGCGGCCACGGGTATCGAGGCCGATTGACGAGGAGCGCCAACCGAAAGCCAAGCGGGTTTCGTCGCTACCAAGTACGTCGTCTCAGGCAGACATTCGTGGCGCGACGATCTCGGGCGGACAGGACGAGGAGCGGCGTCGGTTGCTGCCGGCGGCGGCCAGGGGAGGCGCTGGCGGGCTGGCGGGGAACACCGGATCTGGGTCGCCGACGGCGCCAATCGCTGGAAATCTTTCGAGCAGTGGTGGAGCGCAGGGTGGTGGGGCTATCGGCCGTGCCCGGCAACTGGCGGCGGGCTATCAGCCGGCGGTCATCAAAGTGGTGTCCTACGCCCGGGGCGTCGCGCGCGTCACGGCAACGGGCCAGTATGTGCAGCGCGAGGAGGTCGCGCTTGAGACCCACGATGGGCGCATGCTTGGCGATCGTGAAGCTGTGGCCGACGAAATCAAGGTCTGGTCCACGAGTTTCGCGAAGCGTGCAGAGAGCCAGGACGTCGCTGCCATGCGCTTGAAGCTTTACGGGGTGCGCGACACACCGGCAGGGCGACAGACTTATGAGAAGGCGATGGTTGCCGGATTCGAGGGCCATCGCTATGCCTATCGTCTCGATGCGACACCGTCGGGCGAGCTGGAGGCGCGGCTCGTTGTGGCGATGGCTGGATCCCCCAAGGAGCGGTTGCGAGTCCGGGAGGAACGGGTTGGCAATGCGGAGGTTGGGTTTACTCAGCGCCGGCTCAATATCCGATCGGAGGCGACGGTGAAGGCGCGGATAGAGGCGGCGACCGGCCATCTGAGGCATGCCGTGAGCGTTGATCCAGGCCCCACCACCCACGGTCGAGACGGTGTGACCTATCGACTAAACAAGCTGATCGAGAAGGGCGCCGTGGTCGACGATCGTGGCAAGGTTTTGTCGAATGTCGCCGATGCGCGCGTCGCCGCGCGAGAATGGGGACCGTCGCTGCGGTCGCAGTCCGCGCGCGACACAATGCACCTGATCATCTCGGCGAAGACTGGGGCGGATGTCGCGGCTCTAACCGACGCCGTCCGCGCGTTCTTGCATGACCGGTTCGCCGACCACAAGTTCATGTTTGGCGTTCACACCGACAAGCAAGCCGACGGGCATATCCATGCCCACGCCATCATCACGGTGAGAAATGAATCCGGACAGAAGATCCATCCGGGCCGTGAGACGTTCCGAGAATGGCGCGAGGTGTATGCTCAGCACGCCCAGGCGCATGGGCTGAAAATCGTCGCCACTTCAGCGAAGGAACGGGCATCGTCGCAGAGTTACGGCCCGAAGGACAAGGCGATCGTCAACGTGGCCGAGCGGCCACGGCCGACGCGGGAAGCACGCGATCGCGCTTATGCGGCGGATCCTGCCAACCAGCGACTCATCCACAATGCCAGGAACCGAATCCGTGTCGCTCGGGCGAACCCCATCAAGCTTCCCGCCTCGAAGCCCGATCGTCGCGCGGTCAACGAAAGCGTCGCCGCCTGGCGAACTGTAGCGCGGGAACATCCGGACAATGCGCTGGCGAAGCAAATGTTTGAACGACTGGCGACGGCCCAGACGTTGGGCAATGTCCTCGACATGATCGGGAAACGAGTTGACCATCTTACAAAGGAGACTAACGGCATGGCGATCACATCGGCGCAGATGACGAAGGATCTTCGCCTCATGAACGAGGCGGTTTCGCGCACAAGCGATCTCCTCGATGGGGAGACCAAGCAACAGTTTCGAGAGGCATCGTCACGGTACCTTGACACACTCGCAAGCCGAATCGATCTCCAGCGCGCACAGGAGCGCGGCGCGCAGGAGCTCTCCCGTTCCGAAGTCGAGGCCATTGCAGGGGTCAATGCCGATCGCCTGATCGCGCGCGCTCAACAGGTTAGCCTGAAGGAACAGCGGGAGGCCGTCTCTGCGGAACGGATTGTCGATCGCGCCGTCGAGGCGGAGCGCCGACAAGAGGCCCGTGGCGGGATCGACCCGTCATCGCATCGCGAACTTGGTGCAGATCGGGCCATCGTCGCAAGCTCGCAGCAGTCCGCCGCCCGTGAGGCACACGAGGCTGCGGCCGCCATTGAGGCCTCGCGTGTGCTCGCCGATCATCCCGCACAGCCGTTGCCGCAGTCGCTGCTTCAGACCGATGCGATTGTGACGCTCCGATTGGAACAGGAAAAGGTGCTTCGAGAAATCGATGCTGAAAAAGCTGAAGTGCAGGCTACCAAGGGCCAGAAGATAATTTGACGATCGTGCCGCATATCGAAAGGTCACGCCGTAAGCGGGGATGGCTGTGCCTTGGCGACCAGCCGTCGCGCTCAACCTATATTTATGCGCCAAGATCGGACTGGGCGCGCACTGCGGGTGATGTATTCCGCGGACAATTCAGTGACACGGCCTTGGTCAGACCGCCCAGTTGGCTTCAGCAGATTGCCAGAGTTGATTTCAGCGGCCGGCCTATAGGCCACCACCGGCAACCTTGCGCGGCCGGCCTCCCTTGCGGCCGTTCTCCCGAGCCGCCGCCGCCTTGGCGCGCGAACGGGCTTGGCCGCCAGCCGTACCGAGCTGCGCGGCCATCCAGCGCTTTGAGCCAAACACACCTTGCAGCAGCGCCGGCACATACACATCAGCATCGAGCTTCGGCCAGTGCAGGCCAAGGCCGGCCGGGCTGATCTCGACCTCGGCAAGGTCGGCCGGCGAGGCATCAGCCAAACCTTCTGCTAGGCGCGGCGGGAAAGCGATCTGCACGCCGGTATTCAGGTTGACGACGATGCGGGCCGAGCGGCGATCGTAGCGCGCGGACACGGCAAAGCCGTTTTCCCGCAGCGCGGCCATCCGCTTTTCGGCTTGGTGAAACTCTTGCTCAGTAACGGCCATGAATTGTTCTCCATTCCGCACATAAGGTTGCCAGTGCGCCGGCCAGGTCATCCGCGATCCGGCTTAGCGCGGCCTGGTTGAATCCGAAGCTCTCCCGCAGCGCCGGCGGTCCATCGGGCAATCCAGGATGAACACCGCTTCGCCGGCCGCTCCCTTGACGTGGACGTGCGCGGGTCGATGATCGTTCGGGTAGATGACCACGCGCAAGCCATCGAGGCGTAAAACGGTCGGCATGGGTGATCTATACCAAAACCCAAGCGCTTAGGAAAGTCGAAATTGTCGCAAAAATCAGTCGCGGAAGTTTGAATTTGCGACCGACTTTTGTGACAGAAATTCCCCTGAAAAATCAGGGCCGGTGATTTTGTCGCGACAGCTTTTGGCTTTTGGCCCAAAAAGCTAACCCGCCGACGCAGACCACAATAGCCACACCACATGCCATGTAGAGGCTTGCCTCTGAGGCTCCCGGCGCGATTGTCGGCAGGAGATATATCGCAAGCCCGAATCCGCTTGTGAGCAGGGTCGTAAATGCCTGCACACGGCCAATCATACTCTAATCCACAGCGGTCAAAAGGTGGGGCGTTGGCCGCCGCTCGCGATACGCGCCGCTATCCCTGGTCCTGCCTTTTGCCGCGATCGCCAAGGCGATAGCCGCGATATGAACGCAGCAGTAAATCGTCTGCCATGCATGTCACAGCGCTCGCTTCGGTCAAGAAGCCCATGGCAGTGTTGGCACCAATGTGGGTGAGCTGCGCAGTGGCGACGGCCGTTGACACCGGCGGGCCTCGCGTGGACGATAAGGAAATTTAGTCATCCCCAAACTGCTCCTGCAAGGTGGCGAGCGCTGATAAAGCTTCTTCGAGCTTCGGCGATATGGACGCGGTGCGAGCTGATGCCGCCATTACATCGAAGTCGTCTCGTTGGGTACGCTCGGTAGCGGCCAGCAGGTCACGAATATTGCAGGTCTCGTCTTGCGGGGCGTTGGGCTCATCGCCGAGCGCCAAAACCTTTCGGGATTTCTTAACAGGGATCTTTTTCGCGGCGATCGGTGGCGCCGGACGGAAAGCAGCCTCGGCCGGAGACTTAACGCTGCCGCGAGCGTATTCCTTCTCCGGTGCAGGTTCAGGCCGTGGTGCCGTCTTTCTGCCGTTGCGTTGGAGCTGCGGAGGCTGAGCCTCGTCTTCGGCCGCCTCCAGGCTCGGCGCGGTGCTGATGGCGCCGCCGAGAATTTCGTCGTGCCATTTGCGCAGCGCGGGTAAGGTGGGCGGTCTTCCCTTACCTACCTCGAACAGCCGCCGATATGGCTGATCCTGATAGTGCCGGATCTTGGTAAGCTGAAAAGAACGCGAGTTCTTGACCATCAGGATCGAGGTCCGCGCGGACATCTCGCGCAGCTCGAGTGGACTGCGCAGCGGCCGCGGGGTGTAGTGTGGGGCCCATAGGCGCGGCGCGAAGATCCCCTGCCCCGGTCGCATCACCGGCGTCTTGTAGACCTGCGTCGTCTCGCCCAGCATCTCAGATACGAATTCCGAGGTCTCCAGATCGTTGATCTGGATGAAGAGCTTGATCTGCGAACCGGAGACGGTGGTGATGCGCTTGTTCTTGCCATAGAGCTCGTCGAGCTGGGCAATGTCCTGCATGACGATCGCCATGCGAAAACCATAGCCAGCGCTGATCGTGATCTTCGAGATGAGAGAATCCATGCGGCCGACGTGGTAGAATTCGTCAAGCATAAGCAGAACCTGATGTGGCTCGTCCTCGCCCGGGATTTTCACCATCATCAGGTCGTGGATCTGCTGGAACAGGATGCGGATCAGCGGTCGGAAGATCGACAACTCGGCGATGGTGCATCCGATGAAGATCGTCATCGGATGGCGCCTGAGCTCGCGGATGTCGAAATCAGATGTCTCAGTAGCGGCCGAGATCAGACCGTTGTTCCAAAGCGACATTGCCATGTTGACGTTGAAGACGGCCGAATTCCTGGTTTCCGGCTCCAGGGCGATATATTGGTTGAAGCTATCGACGACCCATGTCGGCAGGTAAAGGCGCTCGGTCTTCACGATGGCGCGCAGCACGGAGGAGATATCCTTACCCGTCGTCGTCATGCGCGCAACGCTGCGCATATGTTGCGCGCCAGCGACAAGCGGCGAGGAGAGCACGTAGCCGATCAGCGCTGAGAGCAGCAGCCGTCCGGCACCCGCCCAGGTATCGTCCGCCTTCTCCGGGATGACGAAGGAGGCCACGACCAGACAGTCGGTCGCCATCCGCTCGTCGCGCCGCACGAAGTCGAGTGGATTGTAGCGATGCGTGTCGTTCGAGCCAGGCGAAAACATAAAGACCTTGTTGCCCATTGTGCGACGGTGGTTCGCGAGCGCCTCGAAGTTCTCTCTCTTCGGGTCGAAGAAAACGGCCGAACCTTGCCAGAGATAGCCATTCGGCAGAACGAAACCCGTGCCCTTGCCCGAGCGCGACGGACCGACGACGAGAATGTGAGCGGGCTCGTCGGAGCGGATCGTGGCCCCGGCGAGCTTGCCGAGGATGATCCCTTGCTTTGTTGTCAGGCCCTGCTTCGCCGCTTCCAGCACGGTGCCGAAACGCGCTTCGCCAAAGGGCATCTGCCGGCGATTGACAGTCGCGAAAAGCCAGCCGGCGAGCCCCAGCACCACGACGCTGCCGGCGGCGCTGCCGGCGCGGATCAACGCCTCGACCTGCGTCTGCGGAAAGAAGACGCGCGCGTAAAAATGCTTCCAGGCGATCAGGAAAACGCCTGCGGTGCGATCATTGTTCTGCATGCGTAAGAGTGCCCAGCGGGTTGCGCCCTCGCTCGGGAAGCGGGCTGGCGCCCAGCGCGACGCTACAACGATTTCATAAGCCAGGCTCCACAGGAGCCAGAACCCGATGAGCGCCAGAAGGGCAACGCCGATCCTAAAGGCGACGACGCGTGCCATGGACGGCCTTCCTCTCACCCCTGCCTTCGCGCCACTCCGCCATGCGCGCGAAGTAGATGGCCGAGGTGCCGCGCCATCCGCCTATCTTTTGCTGCTGAATGACGATCGGGAGCACCGATTTGATATAGCCGACTATTTCCTCGCGCCTGAGGCCGAGGCCGGCCTGCATGACCATCAGGGCAAGCTGTTCAAACGCGCCGGCCGGGTTGTCGGCATGGACGGTGGTGATGCTGCCGGGATGGCCGGTGTTAATGGCACGCAGGAACGAATAAGCCTCGGCGCCGCGGATCTCGCCGAGGAAGATGCGGTCCGGTCTCAAGCGCATTGAGGCCTGCAACAGTGTCTCCACGGTGACGCGGGCCTCGCCCTGGTCGCCCTTCGAGGCAACGAGCGGCAGAAAGTTCTTCTGGATCGGTTTAACCTCGCGCGTGTCCTCGATTGTGATGATGCGCTCGTCGACAGGCACCTCCTTCAGAATCGCGTTGAGAAACGTGGTCTTGCCCGAGCTCGTGCCGCCAGAAAGCAGGATCGAATAGCGGTTGACGACAGCGAGGCGGATGAAATCCTCGATGCGGCCTGCGTCGAGATGCGCGCATAGGGCCTGGTCGACCTCGGACAACGCTCCGTCAGTCGTGGTCACAACCTTTTCGAAAGAGCCGAGCTTGCGGTAGTCGACGAGGCGCATTTCTTTGATGACCTGCTTGCGAATGGCGAAGGCCCCTCCCCCGGCCGTCGCCGGCGGCATCACACCTTGGAACCGCTCGCCTGTGGGAAGTGCTGCCGACAGAAGCGGGTGTTCTTCGTTGATGCTCTGGCCGGAGAACCCCGCGACCCGCTCGGCCAGATGCCGGATTGCCGTTTCGGTCATGTCCGGAACGTCATGATGCTCCATGGCGGATTGGCCGAAGCGCTCCACCCAGACCGCGCCCGGTCCATTGACACAAATCTCGACCACCTGATCGTCGTCGAGCCAGGGCCGGATGGGGCCGAGCGCCCTATCGAGAAAGATCGTCTGGTTTCGAGCCGGAACGTTCACGTTTGAGCTCCTGAAGCGCTTCCTTCACCGGATCGGGATAGAGTGCGGAGAAATCGAGGTCGCGCCTGACGAAGACGATGATCCGCGTGCCCTGGTCGAGGTAGATTGTCGGGGGGATGTTGATCGAGTTTTTCAGCGCCTCCTGCGCGATGTTGGTGAGGGTCTGCGAGACGTTCTGCGCGGCGATTTGGCGGGCCTGGAGCGCTTGTTGGTTCTGATTGGCGCCGGTCTGCGTCGTGGTGACCACACCGGTCACCGGATCGGTGGTGGTGATCGTCGTGCCGCCGGTGTTGGCGGTGTTTTGGCCAAGACCGCTCAGGAACTGGGAAAAACCCCCGACGACCGACAGCATGATCGCCGAACCAAACCGCTCGACATAGTGATTGTCGAGAAATCCGGCATTGCCGGCGCGGCCGAGATCGTCGGTGCCGGTCGATCCGAGTTGCACAAACACCCCATCCGACCGCAGCATCCGCGTCCAGACGATGAAGACGCGGGTCTGGCCCTGGGTGATGCCGGATTTGTATTCGCCGACGAGATGACTGCCGGCTGGAATAAGGATGCGCCGGCCGTCGAAGGACCAGACATTCTCGGTGGTCACCGCGCGCACCATGCCGGGAAGATCGCTTTGCACGGCGGTCTCGAGGACGCCGCGGATGAGGGTCCCCTGCGCCACGAGTGCATCGATGCGGTTGTTCTTGATCGCCTTCGCCACTTCGACACCCGCGTTCGCTACGGAGGCCAGGAACCGCCGGTTCGGGTCGTCCTCCTGCTGCCCCGCGCCGTCGCGCGCGCTGTCGCCCGGATTTGCTGTCCCATCGCTCGCAGCCGCATTGTCGGCGATCACCTGCGGCGCCCGCAGCCGTTCCCATTTGCGCCGCTCCGCCTCCTGGCGCTGACGCTCGAGTTCGGCCAGGCGACGGGCTTCGTCATCGTTTGGTGGCGCCACGACCAGCGGCGGCTCGGGAGGTGGCGGTGCCGGTAGGGCGATTGGTGGCGCGACCGGCGGCGGAGGCACAGTCGGTTCCGGGGCGGCCGGGGCCGCCGGAACAACAATTGTGCCCTGGTTGGTCCGTGTCTGCGGCGCTGCGAGCGACGGCGCGGGAAACTGTGTCGTGGTGAACTCCTCCTTGTCCGGCGACGTCATGTTCTTCGGCGTTCGCTGGAGCGACCCGTAGATCAGCCAGCCGGCGATCACGAGCGCGCCGACCGGCACGGCGAATTTCAAGATCCGGCCAAAGCCGGTCGAACCGCGCGCGACCGTCGTGGCGGCTGCGGCATCGAGCTCAAGCGAGCGATAGTCCTGCGGGCTCGGCATGGCGCCTCAGCCTCCCGTCGCGGGCGACGGCATTCCGACGCGCTGGGGAGCATAGGGCTCCAATCCGTTCGGCTCATCCACATTGGTGAGCCGCCGGTTGAAGATGCAGGTCGCAACGCTCCCGTTGCGTAGGGTCCATTGCCGGCTGACCTTATCGACGACGACATAGGGACCCTCGGTCCGGAAATTTGCCAGGCTCTCGTTGCGACCGCTGTCGACGATGTAGATCGCCGGCGTCTCGCCCTCGAAGCGGAACCACGTCTTGGTGCCGTCGTCGAAGACGGCGATCGGCTTGTTTGCCGACGAGCCCTTGTAGCCGTAGTCGCTGTTGGCATTGGCGATGTTGAGGGCCTTGAGGTTCGGGTTCGCCGCTCGTTCCTTAGCAGTCGCCAGCAGCTGCGCAGTCGCCTCGTCCTCGGGGTAGCGAAAGCGCACGACAAAGATCTGTGTCGCCGGCGGGCGGGTATTTGATCGCAGCAGGAAGGAGTAGATGCGCTTGTCGGTCACGACATTGAGGTTCGACAGCGCTTCCTTCTCGATCGGTTTGACGAAAATGATGTCGCCCTTGTGGTTGGGTTCGACCTTCCAGGCGGTCGAGTCGCCCAGCGCCAGAGTCTCGATCTTCTCATCGCCCTGCAACTCGATCATGGTCGAAGTGCCGAAAGTGGCGTCGATCGCGGTGACATTGTCCTTGTTGTAGACGACATCGCGGACGCGACTGTCGACGCGCCCGGGCTTCGGGATAGCCTCCGAGACAGCCGGTCCGACCCCGAGCCAAAGGATCAAGCCGACGACGATGCTGTCAGGGACAAAACGGTTCATTGCTGTGCCCCCATGGTTCCCGGGGACGGCGCTGTTTCCTGGTCGCGTCGGTACTCCAACACTTGAAAGCCGAGAGGATTGTCGAAGCGCCATTCATTGCGCATCGGCGCCGAGGTGTAGCGGAATCGCACAAGCGAGACCCAGTTCGCCGTGACGATGTTGGTGGCGGACTTGGTGTCGGTCGAGAAGCGTACCAATGCCGTCCGGTTGTTCGGGAAGGTTACCGATTTGATTGATACGGACACCACCGTGTTCGTGCCATTGATCTTGATCGGGTTCTGCGGGTTGGCGGGGGAATAGATCTCTGTCAGCTCGCGGGCGGCGTCGCCCGCGGCCAGCAGTTGCGCAAGGTCGAAATTGTCCTTGAGCGCCTTGGGGTCGTACGTCTCGCGCGCCTTGACGTAGCGTACCACATTGAAGGTAGTGACAGCCTCGTCCTGCGTCAGCGGCCCTTCTGCCATCGGCCGCTTGACCTCGACGAAGCCCGTCGCCTTGTCGACGACGACCATATACGGCTCATAGGTCTTGAGCGGCACGAGCAGCGCCAGCGTTGCGAGCGAACCGACCGCGACCACGGTCATCACCGCCGCGACGATCCAGGCGAGCGCTCGTGAATTGCGATTGCGCCGCGCGATGTCCTGCTCCCAGGTCATCCCTTCCGAATAATAGCGCGGGTCGACGCGTCGCTCCGCTATGGCTGCACTTGCCTGCGTCATGATGATGAAGATGTCCTGTTGTCACGGGCCGTTGGCGTCACGGCGGGATTGCTGATCTGGGCTGCAAGGCGCCGGAACTCCGGTGTCTCGGCCCAAGCGGCGGCCCTGAGGCCAACGCGTGCCCGCTGTCTCGCGGCGAGCTCCTCGCGCCGTGAGACCGAGGCCGGGTTGAAAGGATTGCGGAATGCCAGCCGGCCGCGGTTCGCAGCAAGCGCGGCCCGGGCGCCGGTGACGCTGGCGTAGAACCGACCTATCCGCGGTGCGCCGATCGGCACGCCGCCTGCGATCGCTGCCGCCACATTGTTAATCTGCGCGAGCAGGAGAATGCCGATGATGGCAAGCAGCACGACCGGGCCAATCGTTGCCCAGGTCGGGCTCTTGGTGTTGGCGACGCCGTTTAGCGTGTCAATCGTCTGCTGGATAAGGCTGACGTAAAAGGCGAGGAAGGCATAGACGAGGACCTGCACCAGAAAATACTGAACCAATGCGCTGAGCCAGCCCGAGAAGAACCGTGTGGTGACGCCGAACAGCAGGAGGATGATGAAGATCGGCGCTAAGGCGAGCAGCAGCCACATGAACATCTTCGACAGCATGATGAGGAACAGCGCAAAGCCGATCAGCACAGCCATCACGACGTAAAAGACGGCGGCAAAGATATAAGGTCCCCAATTGGTGATGCCGGCGTTCTGGAGGAAGGCCTCTGTCGCATTGTTCGTCGTGTCCCACATGTTCTGAAGCGCGTTCTGAACACCGTTTACGGAGGTAAGGTTCACCGCGGTGCCGGTGTTGTTGGCTGTGGTGACAGCGCTCAAGAGCGCATTGCCAATTGCGGAAGGCCCGTCGTTCATCAGGTTATAGACGAGCGTCTGGAAATCGTTCCAACTCGTCGCAAGGGCATAGATGGTGAAGGCCCGCAACAACCGAAAGGCATGATCGGCCGGCCCGCCGCTCGCCGTTCCCTGCCAGATGCCGACACCCCAGAAGATGACGTAGAGGGTGAGAAGCAGCCCGGCGACGCCCGTGCCACCGCCCGATGTCGCCGCGTTCGCGAGCGCCCGGTACGCGGTCGAAACGTAGTTTTGCCCGAGCTGGTCGACCGAATGGAGCAATGTGGTGATGCTGAACGACCCCATCCGCGCGCTCAGATCGGTTTCATCGGGCCGCAGCTGTCGGGCAACCGCAGCGGTGGCGGGAGCGCCGGCGCGGCGACCGGGGCGCCATATGCGAGCGGCGCGCCACTTTCATCCGAGGAGCACGGCGCCTTCAGAGGCTTATAAGCGCAGCCTAAGAGAGCTGCCGCCAGCGTGAGTGTGAGGGCCAAACCGATCGCAGCCTTCACTTTTTTGGCTCTTTCGGCTGGCTGAACGTCATGGCGTGCGAGGCGGCTTTCGCCGCATCATCCTGCGAGACCGGCCCGGCCGCCGTCGACGATGGGTTCGGCTGCTCGCGCGGCCTCCACACCGCCAGATATATAGTTTCGGCGATAAGGATTCCGGCAACGAGGAAGCCAATGGCTTGTTTTGACACATGTCCTCCGGTCGTTCTCTTGGAATTCAGGGTCGGGGAATTCAGGGTCGGGCTTTACTGCGTGAACTTCATCGCCCGCGCCGCGGCGGATTCGGCGGCGATACGGTCGAGGTTGGCCTGGTTGGCTGCCGCGGCGGCGGTGTTCACGACGCCATTCAGTTCATTGATCGTCTGGCCCGTCTGAACCTGGACCTGGGTGTTCTGGTCAACGCTGCCCTTGAGATCGGGGGCCTGGCCGATTTGCTGGCCACCTTGTGTGAAGGCCGCCGACCTCGTTTGCACTGCGGTCTGCGTCGACGTGATCAGCCCGGAGAGCGTCGCGGCAACATTGACGGAATTCTGGTAAGCCGTGTCGACCGGATGGGTCTGGCCTGCGGTGAGACCAGTGATGGTCTTGACCAGCTGCAGCCCATTGATCAGCGTCGAGACGATGTTCTGGGACCCCGGGCTCATCCCTGCAAACGATAGAGCACCGCCGGAGATGACGGAGCCGAGCGAGGGCGCCTGCGCCATCGAGAAACCGCCACCGAGCGCCATTTGGGCAAGGCTGCCCTGGGCGACGGAAGCGCGATCGCCGGTGACGGCCTGCAGTGTCTTTTGGGTGAATTGGAGGATCTGCTGATCTGCGGTGAGGATCTGCCGCGTGCTGGTCGCGATCTCCTGCGCCTTAGCAAGATTGGTATTGTCGATGACGGGCACTTGCGCACGGGCCTCGGCACAAATGAGACCGAAGAGTGCAGTGAGGACAAAGGCGAACGAGCGGGATATCGACATGGCGGGGTCCTAGCGTGCGGTTGCTTGCATGGCCGCGAGAGCGGCATTGACGTCGGTGGCGGAGAGAGCGCTCGGGGCGGGAGTGGCCGATTGGGCCGCGTTCTGGTTGCGTGCCAGGAAGAAGGCAACGTTGCCGGTGCTATCGGTGGCGCGTGCAGAGACGCAGGCCGGATCGGGCGGGGTCCCGGGCGGTGTGGTCGAGCAGAATGCCGGCTGACGGCAGGGGTCGGCTGCGGTACCCGATCCGGCCATTCCGGCTGGGCACAGGAGCCCGCTGACCGGCATCGATGTCCCTGGGCTCGAGCGCATGCCCATAGCTGCCCGGCTCATGTCGCTGGTTTGCGCGAGATTGGGCGCATTCAGCGCCGTCACCCAGAGATTGGCCGAGCCGATGGCGCTGTTCCAGGCGAGGTTGTTTTGCAGGCGCGCGGCGCTGTTCATGTCAAACGCGCCCATCACTGTTGGCGCCGTGCCGACCTGTTGACCTGCCGCCTGGAACATGGTTCGCGCGGCGCTGAGCGACTGACCGCTGGCATCAAGACCGGCGACCACATCGCCGCTCGATTTGAACAGCGACTGGCTGTTCAAGGCCGCCCCTCGCGCCGTCGCGTCGGGCGTTGCTGGCATATCCGGCGCATAGCCCTGGATCGCCTTGGCACCGGCGCCCGTCTGCGGCTGCAGGGTCGGGTCGCTGACATTGGCCTTCTTGCCGGTGGTCATGGCGCATTTGACGCCGCTGTTGGCGTCCTGGCGCTGCGTCGTGATCGGCACGAGATTTACCGTCGCGCTCGCGGTCTGCGAGTGTTCGGTAAGCTGCGCGGCATCGATGGTCGGAATATCCGCGCAAGCCGGCGCGGTGAAACTGCAGGTGGTTATAAGAGCGAAGGCGGCGAAAACTGCTTTCATCGCGTGGTCCTTCCCAGGAAGATCGGCAGCCAGACGGCCGGGTCATCGCCGACGCGCGCCCGCAGCGCCTCGAGCTCGGCCACGGTCTCCGTGCGTCCCGATAGAACCTTGATCAGGTCCGGCATGCCGGCGAGATTGAGCTTGGCGATGACGCTGTCGCGTCCGTGCTTGATCAGGAAGGATCGGCTTTCCGGAACCGTGCCGCGAATCCAGGCGACCTCGCGCTCCGATAGACGGAATGCGCGCGCGTAGCTCTCATCATCGGCCTTTGGATTGGGAAAGAACACGTTGGTGGCGGTCTGCTCGATCAAGGTGCTCGCCGAGCTCGAGCGCACGATGTCGGCGGCCGACTGCGTACCGAAGCCAATGATACCGTTCTGCTTGCGGATCGTCTTGAGCTTGTCTTTGATGAAGAAGGCGAAGACGGGGTCGTCGAGCAGGCGCCATCCCTCGTCGAGAAAGATCATCACCGGGTCTCCGGTAAGAAGCTCTTGCGTGCGATGGAAGATGTACATGAGCGCGGCGGTGCGTATGACCGGGTCGTCGAGCACCCGCGTCATGTCGAAACCGAAAATGCTCGAGAGGGAGAACTGATCCGTCTCGTTGTTGAAGAGCCAGCCGCGCTGGTCCGGTCGCATCCAGCTTTCCAGGCGCGCCAGCAGATCTCCCTCGCCCGCCCGGATGCGGCCGCGGAGCAATGTTGAGAATGCTTGCAATGTCCGACCGTCCGGACCGGCACTGAGTGCTGCCGCAATCGCGTTGCGGATGACTTGCTCCTCGGAGGCCGTGAGGTCGCCGCCATTCGCCGGCCGCAGCATGAAACCGAAGAGCTGGAACAGGAACTCCCGGTTCGGCGCTGTGTCGGGCATGGAGAGCGGATTGAACCCGGTCGGTTCTCCAGGCACCAGGACCTCGTATTGCCCACCCATGGCACGGATGAAGATCTCCGCTCCGCGATCCTTGTGACAAAGAGAAGTTTGGGACGCGGCGTGACGCGCTGTGACTGCGCCGAGATGAAAGACAGGAATACGGTCTTGCCGCTGCCCGAAGGGCCGACAACCGTGAAGTTGCCGAGGTCGCGGACGTGATGATTGTAGTAGTAGGCGGTCTGCGACGTCGTCTCGAACACGGAGATCGCCGGGCCCCAGTGATTGTTGTCCGGACGGCCGCTCGGATAGTTATGCAGAGAAACAAAACCGGCAAAATTCTTTGAGGAAATCACCGCCTTGCGGGCGATGTAGACAGAGTTACCGGGCAGCTGCGACCAGAACGCGGGTTCGCAGTTGAGATCCTCTCGCGTCCAGATCACGGAGCGGTCGGTGAGCGCTGCGCCAACGGCCGTGACAGTCGCGTCGACCTCGGACATGCTGCGTCCAAGGCACATCACCGTCATATGATGTTCGCCATAGATCGCCTCGGAGGCCAGGAGCTCGTCGCGGGCGTCGTCCAGGTGCTCGGCGACGATTGAACCCGCCTCGTCCGACATGTCGACCTGGCGGGCGACGCGGTCCACCTGTTTGGCCGCCTCGGGGCGATCGATGATAGCAAAACTTTGGCTGGCGATGAATTCGTGCGGGACGCGCAAGAGATTGTCGAAGGATCCGGGCCCGGTCTGCGCGGGATATTCACGAATTGAGATCATGGCGCCAAACCGCGTGTCGTGCGCGCCGGCGCCGCGGATCTCGATGGCGTTCTTGCCGAAGAAGACCCGTTTCATCGACAGCGCGTCGCTCAGCGCCATGCGCGGCAACAGCATCGGGCGAGGCAGGCCGCCGTTGACGATTTGCACGAGGAATTCCAATGGTTCCGAATGCCAGACGCCATCGCGCGAGACCACGCCAAGCTGACGGGCGCCGTAGGCGGCGAGGTTCTCCCGCACGGCGGTCGCGGCGTCGCGCAGTTCGGTCAAAGCCGTCTGCGCGGCGACAGTTTGGCCGGTCGCATCCGTTCGGCCGAGGAGTTTCGTCAACAAGGCGTCGAAGGTTCCGGCCTGGCCCTGAAGCGGCCTGCGGACGATCGTCAGATAAATGTCGTTGACGAACATCCGCCGCTGCGACAACGCCGCGTCGTAGCGTTCGTCGATCTCGCGGCAGAGCGCATTGTCGAAGGTGGACGCGATCCGCGGTTTGACCTCGCGCCGGATGATGTGGCCGACCAGGGCGAAGCGGGAATTCGCGAGCGTGCGGACAATGTCGTTACGGGCGAGAAGGCGAGCGTTGATCTCCGACATGTCAGCGGTCTCGAAGGAATAACCTTCGAGCTTGAGCACCGTCAGGACCAGGCCATCGCGTGTCTTGAGAACGTGATCGTCAACATGGCGGGTAAACGGGATGTGCGACGCGACCGGGCGCTCGCGCCGCGATACCGCGCCAAAGGTCAATTCATCGAGTAGCGCCCGCGCGACCATGCTGCCTCCTCATGCCGAATAGCTATCGGCGCCCCAGAAGGCGTGCGAACGTGGGGGACATCTGGTTGACTTGACGAAGAGGATTTCGAAGATCCGATCATCCCTCAGCGTCATCACATAGCCAAAGAGATGCAGCGGGATCGCAACCAGCAGCATCATGAGATCGTGCGAGAGGAGAAAGCAGACCGACGAGGCGACGCCGTTGAACATGAAATACATGTAAGGCACGCCCATAAGCGTCGGCGCGCGCGTCAAGGCCTTGACGAGCGGCGTGATCAGCGGTTCCTCGAGCTGGCGTTCGTCCATTGGATTTTCCTCACTGCCCGACGGCGGACTGGAAGAAGTCGACGATCTGGGCCGAGCCGAAGACGAGCACGATACCGAAGATCACGCTGCCGGCGATGCCCCAGGTGAGGCGGCCCGACCAGGCGAAGAAGCCGCAAGCAATCACGGCCAGGGTCGCCAGCGCAGTGGCAATCGGTCCGGTCAGCGCGGAGACGAGCTGCGTCAGCGTCGATTGAACCGGCTGCAATGTGCCGCCCGATTGGGCGACCGCCTGATTGGCCAGGACCAGGAGAAATGCGCCGGCTGGAATGGCTCGCTGGCGCAGCGTGTGTCGTAGTCGCATTTGTTGCTCCTTCATTGGACGTGCATCACGAAACCGTCGCTCCATTCGGAGGCGGGTGGTTGCTCGGCCTCCGCCGCAACCGGAGGCGCGAAATTTCTGGCTGGTTCGATCATGTCGGGTGTGCTTGCGGGGCTTTTGCGCGCGGGCGGGCGGGTGCTGCCTGCCGGATCGGGCCAGGCATAGAAATCGTTCATGACGTCGGCGACGAAGCGCACCGTCTCCGGATAGGGCGGTACGCCACGGCTTTTCTCAACTGCGTCCTCGCCTGCGTTGTAGGCGGCCAAAATGAACAATGGATTCCGGTAGCGCTCATGCAGCGCACGCAGAAAGCGGACGCCGCCGCGCACATTGGCTTCAGGATCGCAAAGGTCGACCTTGAACCGGCGGGCCGTGTCCGACGTCAACTGCATCAGGCCGTAGGCGCCCTTTTGCGAGAGCGCCGTCGAAACGTCACGGCTTTCGACCTTGGCGACCGATTGGACAAATTCTGGAGAGAAGGCTTCCTCGTTGGCGACCCGCAGCACAAGCGCCTTCGCCGCATCGATCGGCATTGCCACCGTGTTTTGACATGGGGACTGCGGCGCACCCGTGGCAGACTGCCCAACGACCTCGACCGGACGATCCAGGGGTGCGATGGGTTTGACGCGACCGTCGGCGTCCACGATCACGGTCATCGGCACCGTGGGTGAAGTGACCGTAACGGTCTGCGCCAGGGCAGAAACAGCGCTGGCCACTAGCGCACCCCCAACACACATGCTTCTGCACCGCATTTCGCCTCCCGCATCGATTAACTGTGGACAATATAATAGATATTGTTATGTTGGCAACAGCGAAACGAAGATTGAGCAAACTTGTTATGGGAGCCTTCATGCAGGGAGTCGGGGTTCACTTTGCGACCATCGCGGCGGGGCTCGTTTGCCTCGTCCCACCTCAGGCACGAGCCCAAGACGCCTCTTTCGGCTGGAAGGTCCTGCTGTGTGCCGCCGCCAGTGCGCCGAGTTGGTCGGGAATTCCCTACTGCGTCCCTGTCATGCATGAACTCTTCCGCAGTCTTGCCCATGGCGGCTCCTGGCCAACCTGCCCGGAAGGCAACGCCGGTGGCCTTGGCCACGAGCCCTACTATCCCTGCCCGGCCGGCATGACGGCGATGCGATCGGGATTAGATGGCAATGCCGGCTTGATTGCCTCGCCGAACGGCAACCTCTGCGCCGACACGAAGAAACCGAGCAACGTCTGCACATGGGGACGTGACAGCTCCTGCCAAGCGACTTATCCGACAATTCCCCGCCAGCCGCGCAGCGATCCCGACTACGTCGACATATCTACCGGCAACGGCGTGCAGCGATTCTATTTTTCGTTGAGGGGGTATTGATGCGCGGCGCGGCGGCGGCGCTTCTGACGGGTATAGCCATGGCTACGCCGGCGATGGCTCAGCCGGCGGCAAAGGGTTGGTTTCCGGTGCCGCCGACCGCCGTCTACCAGACTGGCGACAGCTGGACCGATGGCGAGACCACCTTTCGCCTGTACGGCGTGCAATCCTGCCTACGTGGCACGAGCCTCACCAATGCCCACGGTCTGAAACGCGATTGCGGTGAAGCCTCGCTCGCCATGCTCATCGCGCTCACCCGGGATCTGCGGCCGCAGTGCTACGACGCGGCGGAGGCGCCGCAGATGAAGACGATGTTCGTCTTCTGTGTCGCGACGCGCGCAACCGGCGCGGGCGCTGGATCACGCATCGATCTCGGCACCGCGCTGATCTCGACCGGCTATGCCTTCGCGGCATTCAATCCGCAGGGACAGCCGGTGCACGCGCCCTACTTCGTGGCGCAACTCGTTGCCGAGCGAGCCAAGGTAGGCCTCTGGGCCTTTGCCGATCTGCCGGATCCAAACGTGATTATTCTGCGCGCCCTCAGATCCCCGACCTCGACTTCAACATCAAAATCCCCTGCCGCAACAACCAGCCCGCCCCCGCGCTAACATCGACCTCGATCCCACCAAGGAGACCTGCTTTGAGAACGACGAACCTGTTCATCCTGCGCGGCCGCGTCGGCCAGGCGCCGAAGGCCTTCGGCAAAGCCGCGAAAATCAATGTTGCAACCGATCGGGCGTGGACCGACAGCAAGGGCAAGCGCCAGGAAGAGACCGATTGGGTCACGGTGACGCTGCTCAACGAAAAGGTCGCGGAGTGGGCGCTGGCCAATGTCGGCAAAGGCGACGCGATCTACGCCGAATGCCGTATTGCCGACGGCTCCTACAAAAAGGATGGCGAGACCGTCTACACGAAGGACATCATCGCCAACGCCTTCCACAAGCTCGATCTGGGCCATCCCGATGACGCAGAGATTTGATGTTGGCGCACGCATGACGTTGCTCGCGATGGCGATCGCGGTGTCCCCACAGGCGAGCGCCCAGTCGCCCTCGATCGGTTCGCCGGGCCTATATCGTCCCAACCAGGCTCTCCAATCGCCACCGTTACGGGTCGAGGTGCTCGACGGCACGCGGTTCCGCGATATCGAGACGACGGCGATCTATCGCCTCATTGGCATCGATACCTGTGCTCCCGATCAGACCGCACTGCTCGGCCGCCAGCCGTGGCCCTGCGGAACCATGGCAGCGGCGTGGCTGGTAAGGGCTACTTTGAACAAATGGGTTGCCTGCAACATCCTGCGCGAGGAGAACGGGGAGCATCTGGCCCGCTGCGCTGCTGCCGATCACGCCGATCTCGGCGCCGACATGGTGCGCGACGGGATCGCTGTCACGTCGCCGCCGACGAACCGCGATCCCGCAATCCGCGCCTACGCTTCAGCAGAGCAGGAAGCGCGAAAAGCCTACCGCGGCTTGTGGTCGAGCACCTTCCAGATGCCATGGGAGTTTCGCGCCAGTCCCGAGCGCCACGCCATAGCGGCAGTCAGCCGACGGGGCGCGCCGTGATGCCCCCGTCGGCTTTCCTCCCTTTCTGGATCGCGCTCGTCCTGGCGGGGTGCGCCCAACCCGTCGCGACGCCCGTCGTCGACGCGACGCTGCTGCCGGCGACGGATCCTTTGTATCGACCTGAACGGGTTCAGCCCGGGCGGCTCGAATACGCCCCGGATGGTTCGACCTTCGCGCCGGTTCTGACGGAGCGCTTTGCCTACCCTACCCAGCCGCAAGCCAACGACGCCTATCGTCGGCTCGTCGTCCTGGCTCCAGGCGCCTCGCGCCCCTACCCCGCCTCAATATGGCTTTTCGGCTGCAAGCCTGGCGCTCTCGACGCACAGACAGCGCGCGTAACACGCTATCGCGGTCCAGTCGTCCACTGTGCCACGGATTTTCTCGACCCATCGGGGCGACGTGTCAGTCGCGAGACAGTGAACTTCTACTATTACCGCTCGGCCTGGAACATGCAGCCGGTCCATCCGCCGGTCACCGCCGTTCCCTGGCAAACTGGAGAGCGCTCGCCCAAGGACAGGTGGTGGTGGGTGCCCGGCCGAAGCCGCTACGAATAGCAACGATGCGATCAAGCCGGATGCTGCATGATGGGACAACCGAGAAAATATTATATTAGATGTCAAAATGAAAACATATGAAACTCGTCCGAGGACCTTCGACCGCTTTGCCGTGACGATCGTCGCCGCTGCGCTGGTCTCGCTTGCGTCAACATCATCAAGTAGCGCCCAGGAGCGAACGCCCGACCCCTCCGCCTGGCGCAACGTTTCCTATGCAGACATGCAACGGCCATCCGCCGATACCGCAACCTATGCTGGCATCTGGAAGGATGCGATCGAAGCCAACAACCGCGCCTATGTCGCTCGCGGCGATACGCGATTTGCGGGCGCCAATGCGCCGGCGGTCGAGGCGCATTTTGTCATCTGGAGCACCAAACGGTCCGTGGTCTTTAGTGTCCTCGATACCGCGACGGGTTGCACAGCCAAGGGCGTGCCTGCCGCCGGCGTGGCCGTAAAGCTCTGCCCGCTGCGCATCGCGATCTACGATGGTCTGCTGGTCCGCACGCTGGAGGGCGGGCGCGCCTGCTTCCTTGAGATCGAGCCGAAGGTGGTGGGCGGCGATCCCGTCGGTTCGGGCTCTTACGTCTCCTATGACATCAAGACCAAGACGCTGAAGACCGGCACGATCGTCGCCCATCAAGCTGTCGAGGGCTGCTCGCTCACGCTCACGCTCCCGCCTCTGTGACCTTGGCCATGGTTCATCTCTCTCTCACCCTACCTTCAGGAGTGTCGTATGACCCGCCCCCCCATCATCGAACTTGCCCTGGCATGCGCGGTCGCACTCATGCCCACCGCGCCGGCCAAGGCCGCCGGTGCCACGTTCGCCTACAAGATCTCCTACCGAAACATCGCCAAGGATCCTGACGGCGTTTGGGCCGGGCCCGCTTTGACGCCGCCATCGATCGGGACCGTCACCATCCATGAATACACGTTGAAGTCAGCACAAGGCGACTGGCTGATATCCCAAATCTGGAACGCTGATTGTGGTTCGGCGACCTGTCCGACACGGCTGGTTCGGACATCAGCCGACGGGAAGAAGACCGTCGTGGTCGACGACATGATGCATCAGGTGGTCCCGCCGGATGATCCACGTTTTGCGGCTTTGCCGAAATCGGAGGCGCAGGCGGCCTTCGCAAGGGCTCCCTTTCTTCTGAGCGCCGACGGCAAGGAGCTTTTGAACGGCGATTTGAGGTTCGAGATAGGCGGAGAAAAGCCATGAGCACGCGAACCGCTCTCCGGCAAATCCTGTTCGACGCCGGCCTCATTCTCTCGCTGTCGGCCGCGGCCGCCTTCGCCGGGCAATCGGCCGCGAGCCTCGTCGACGCGGGGATGCCGGCGAATTGCGCGAAGTTCGCCGCCAGGGTCTCCGGCAGCGAGGGCAATTTCGGAACGACAAACCAATACGGCTGCCTCGGCGCCTTCCAGTTCTGCCCCGGTACGTTCGAACGCTACTACAGCGGTAGCGCACAGAGTTTTCTGGACAATCCATCTGCGCAGACAGCGGCGTGGACGAAATACGAACAGGATTCCTGGGCTCAGGCGCAGAAGAATGGCCTCGTCTCCCTCGTCGGCCAGCAGGTTTGTGCGGGCGGCCAATGCGCAACGATCGACCAATCGGCGATCCTGATGGCCTGCCAATTCGGCTGCGGCGCCAAGGGCAAGCTTGCCAACTATGCGGCGGGCGGCGACTGTAGTGCCCGCAATGTCAAAGACGGTAATGGCGTCAGCGTCTGTTCCTATCTGGTCCGAGGCTCGGGTTACGATGTATCCTGTTTTACCGGTCAACAATTGTGCGCTCAACCGCAGATAGGTCCTGGCGACTTCCCGACCCCGACGGGTATCGCGGCCAATGCGCCGACCCCCGCCAGCGCGTCGATCGTCGTCGCGCCGAGCGATGTCTGACCAACGAGTTGAGGTAATTTTCGTCAGTTCGACTCGGATTCATCGCGCAGGATGAATTCCGAGAACGCTGCAAGCTGCTCTTCCACCGGTGCGCAGAGGTCGCCGCCGCGATAGTGGGCATGGACCAGAGCCCAGAAGACGACTTCGTCAGAAAGTCCGGCAAACAGGGCCTTTAAAAGAAGGCGGCTGATGATCGCCACCGCCCGCGGGGGGTCGTAACGGGATCTCAGTTCGCCGGCGAGGGTTTTCGTATCGGCAATTCGGATCAAAGCCGGTTCTCCTCTTGCACTATTCTTGGGTTACGCTGCCGCCGGCAGCGGTGCACCTGGCCGAGGTCGTTCTCTCGAAGTAGTTCTCATGGATCGCACGGATGCCGCCTCTCCTACATTCTACGGGTGTCAAAATCAGGCTCGCCCAAGCTAATAGCGACGACATCCCGTCCGGCTTTCCGTAGCGAAACGGCGCGGGCTGTCAGGGTATCAGTTTCGGAAGGCCGAACCTGGGAAAGGCGCCTTGAAACAAACATCTCGGCAATTTCTGTATATTGTGGTGCGACGGTCAGCGCAGGAAGCGCTTTTCGTCCGCCTTGACCTTGTCCATTTTCTGTAGCCGGAAGATTTCCTCGACCGAAACGATGTCTTTATGGACGTTCTGCACCCCGCCATCGGCAATGATCCGTCGGAAGGCATCCTGCATTGCGGTGGTTGCGGCGCGGATCCCGTAGTTGCCATAGATCGTCATTTGGATGTTGGCGAGCGCGCGGATCCGAGTCCCGTCGAGTTCCGGATAGGCGTTGGGCACGATCACAAGCGGGACGATGCCCTTCCAGGCGCGGGAAAAGCTTTCGATCTCTGCCGGGTCCTTTTTCTTAGAATGGATCAGGATCATATCGGCACCTGCCTCGACATAGGCCATGCCGCGCTTCAGGGCCTCCGCTTCGCCCAACCCGGCAATCAGGGCTTCCGTGCGGGCAATGACGAGGAAATCCGGGTCGCTGCGGGTGGAGACCGCAGCTTCGATCTTGCCCTGGAATTCCTCAATACGTAGAAGTTCTTGGCGCCCATCGGCGGCAAGGCTGGTGACTTTGGGGAAGGTCTTGTCCTCGATCACTACGGCGGCCGTGCCCGCCATTTCGTATTCCCGGATGGCATGGATGACGTTCACGGCGTTGCCGTAGCCCGTATCGATATCGGCGACGATCGGCAGCGAGGACTGACCGGCGATCGCCCGCAGCATATCGAGATGCTGGGTCATCGTGATCAGGCTCATATCGGCAAGACCGTAAAGCGCCGAAAGCTCGAAGCCGGAAGCCCAGAGGCCATCGAAGCCGGCCTCTTCGGCCAAGATGGCCGACAGAGGACTGTGAGCGGCCATAATGTGAACAAGGCCGCGTTCGGCCATGCGGTCACGCAGTTGCTTTGCTTTGCTCATAGATACTCTCACTTTCTGACAGGGCTTCGCAGGCTACAAGAATGCGGTCGCAGGCATGCTGGAGATCCTCGATCGACGCGGCGTAGGAAATGCGGATATAGGGTGAGGCCATGAAGCCGCTGCCCGGCACAACAGCGACGCCGAAATGCTCCAGAAGATACATGGCGAAAGCCATGTCGGACTCGATCACCTTGCCCTGAGGACTTGTCTTGCCGATCACACCGGCGCAATTGACGAAGACATAGAAGGCGCCATCCGGGGTCCGGCATTTGAGGCCTTGGGCCTCGTTAATCTTCTCGACGACGAGATCGCGGCGCTTGCGGAAGCTGGAGACGAAATCGTCGATGTAGTCCTGGTTGCCACCGATCGCTTCGATCGCTGCATATTGCGAGATCGAGCTGGTGTGGGACGAGGTCTGCCCCTGAATCGTGTTCATCGCCTTGATCAGATCCTTCGGCCCGGCGCCGTAGCCGAGGCGCCATCCGGTCATGGCGCTAGACTTGGAAACGCCGTTGACGGTCAGCGTCCGGCCGATGAGGTCTGGCGCGGCTTCGGCCATCGTGGCGAAACGCACGCCATAAACGAGTTTTTCGTAGATATCGTCTGCGAGCACATGAACTTGAGGATGGCGGCGCAGAACGACGGCGAGCGCTGCAAACTCGGCCTTGGAATAGACCGCACCGGTCGGATTGTTGGGCGAGTTCAGCATCACCCACTTGGTGCGCGGCGTGATCGCCGCCTCCAGATCTTCCGCCTTCAGTTTGAAGCCGAAACGTTCGTGGCAGGCGACGCGAACCGGCTCGCCGCCAGCAAGCCGCACCATGTCGGGATAGGACACCCAGCAGGGCGTCGGGATGATGACCTCGTCGCCCGGATCGAGACTGGCGAAGAGCGCATTGAAGACTACCTGCTTGGCGCCGCAGCCGACGGTGATCGCGTCGATGTCGTAGTCGAGGCTGTTGTCGCGCAGCAGCTTCTGACGGATCGCCTCACGCAGCGGCTTGACGCCGGCGACAGGCGTGTAACGCGTCTTGCCCTCACGAATGGCAGCTATTCCAGCTCTTTGCACCACGTCGGGCGTGTCGAAATCCGGTTCGCCCTGGCTGAGCGTAATGACATCAATGCCCTTCTCGCGCAGGGCGGCGGCAGCGGCCGTCATAGCCTTGGTCTGGGAGGGACGGACGGCTTGTAGTCTTTTGGCGATGAGTGACAATACAACTCTCCTCGAAGCACCGGGTTTGTCCCAGAACTAACCAAGGTAACCGCAACTGGCCAATTGCGGCATCGCGTAAAACGAGGCTAACGATCGCATTTCTCGATGGAATCAGACGCGCGCGACCTATTTGGCTGGGACTTCTTCCTCCGTCATTTTGCGGCAAAGTCGGGTCAGCCAACGGCAAAAGGCGCGGGCGACATCCGGGTTGTCGCTGCGATCGATCGCAGAGGCACGATACTGCATGCCGCTTGGCGCGCGTGACCCGGGAAGCACTTCCAGGAGGCCCTGCCTGATCAGCTCCGCGACGACGATGTGCGGCGTCACCAGCAAGGTCTGTCCGGTGGTTACCGCAGGCAGGGCGAGATAGTGATGATCGTAGCGGGCGCCTGAGGTGATATCGGATGTCTTCAGGTCCATTCCGCGCAGCCATGTGGGCAGGATGTCGGGCCGGGACGTCACCGCAATAACCGGGGTGCTCCGCAAGGCCTTGAGGCCTCGGCCGGCGACGCAGTCCGGGGCACCGACGCAAACGAGCTGCTCGTCGTAGAGATCCCAGCGATCCGCCGGTTCGCTCACGGTCAGGTCCCGGGTCAGGAGCACATCGAAACTGTCGTCCGAAGCGGGGGCCGACAGGGTGCTGATCACGTCAACCGTGACGCCGCCCATTTCTTTCGAGAATTCGTGTAGATTTGGGATGAGGACCGTATAGGCGAAGGTGGACAGCGACGTCCGTACGACGAGACGATTGGCGTCCTTCCTGTCGTTGCGGCGCATCCGCTTTGCGGTGAAGAGGATCGTATCGAGCGGCTCGGCGACGGCATCGGCGAACAGTCGTCCGAAGTCGGTTAGCTGGCTTTGGCGACCGCGGCGCTCGATCAGCTTTGCCCCAAAGTATTCCTCCAGCACCGCAAGATGGCGGCTCACCGAGCTCTGGGTGATGCCCAGCGTTTTCGAGGCCCGGGTGACGCTGTTGTCGCGTGCGACCTGCACGAAAGCCCGAACAGCATTGAGCGAAAGATCTTTGCTATCTGCCATGGCCGGTCTTAGCCGCCTTCCTGAGATTCATCCAAAAGAGCGCGTTTGTTATCGCATTATTCGATGATTGTCATGCTTTTGTAGCATATGAGGATGAGTAATCCCGCTCGTTCTCGCCGGGCACCGAGAAGTGCCCACGGACGTAGAAAAGAGATTCCACAGCCCGAAGCGACATCGTTGCTTCGCGAAGCTACACAGGAGCCAAGTACGCACATGTTTTCGATAACGCGACGTAATCTATTGGTAGCCGGGGCGGCAAGCAGTCTTCTGGCAATGACTGGGGTACCTTCCGCGAAGGTCCGGGGCGCCGCTCGCCGCACCCTTAGAATCGGCATGTCCGGCTTCCCGCCCGCCGTCGAGCCTGTTTTGTATGCTCACACCGCGACACGGCGCATCGCACCGCAAATGTTCGACACTCTGATCGCTTTCGACCAGACACCCGACATGGCGTTGCGCCCAGCCCTGGCAGAACGTTGGGAACGGGTGAACGCCAGGTCAGTTCGAGTTTTCCTGCGCAAGGGTGTAACGTTCCATGACGGTGGCCCATTTGCCGCGGACGATGTCGCTTTCAGCTTTAGCCCGGAGCACCTGCTTGGCCCGGACATGGCAGGGAAGGCCACCGCCATGGAGACTCTGGACACGATCGAAAAGGTCGACATCGTCGACAGCCACACCGTTATCGTTCATGCCAAGGGCGACGATGCATTGCTTGAGAAGCGGCTGGCGTCGTGGGGCGCCGAAATCGTCAGCAAACGCGCTTTCGAAACTGCGGGTTCCTGGGACGCCTGGACGGCAGCGCCGGTCGGAACAGGCCCGTATCGGATCGTCAGCCAATCTCTTGATGTCGAAGTCGTTCTGGCTGCGCACGATGGTTACTGGGGTGGGCTGCCGCCCTTAGAAGGGATTCATTTCAGGATCATCCCGGAGCTGGCTTCACGGGTGAACGCGCTCATCGCAGGCGAAGTGGACTTCATCACGGATCTCTCTCCCGACATGTTCTCGGAAATCGAGAAGCACCCCAAACTCGAAGTCTCCGGCGGCCCCGTTCAGAATATCCGCGCACTGAATATCGATACGACCGGTCCGATCCTCGGCAAGGTAGGCGTCCGCCGTGCTCTAAGCCTCGCCCTCGATCGCAAGGCTATCGTCCAGGCCCTCTGGCAGGACAGGCTGCCCATTCCCAATGGCTACCAACTCCCCAGCTTCGGCGAAGCCTATATCGAGGACTTCCGAGCCTTGGTGTACGACCCCGACCTGGCGCGGAAGCTCCTCGCAAGAAGCGGCTACAATGGCGAGACAATCACCTACCGACTGCTCAACAACTATTATCCCAACCAAGTTGCCGGCGCGCAGATAATGGTCGAAATGTGGCGAGCAGTCGGCATTAATGTCGAAATCCAGATGATGGAGAACTTCGCCCAGATCGAGAGCAAGCCGATCAACGCAATCTTCGACGATTCAAACACCGCTACCTTCCCGGACCCGCTCGGCCACGCTTGGCGCGTCTTCGGATCATCTGGGGGGAACGTCAAAGAGGGTATCTGGAGCAACGAAGAATATTTCGGACTTGGCGAAAAGCTGAAGGAAACCGCCGATACACAGGCGCGCCGGTCGATCATCCGCCGGATGCTCGAGATCGTCGACCGGGAAGATCCGCCTTGCGTGATCCTCCACCGTTCCGGTCAGTTCTATGGCAAGCGCAAAGATATCGCCTGGGTTCCGGGTCAGACACTCGACCTGAACTTCGGTCCTTTCAACGCCGCCTATACGCAGAACTGATGACCACGCCAGCAGGGACGGCGATGGCAAATCTCGTCGGCACCGCACCAGCATCCGCGTTCCTGGCGACGTCGTCGTCGCAACCATTGCTCATGGTCGAAGGCCTGACCGTCGACTTCAGCGGCGTTCGGGTAATTCGGGGGATCGACCTCACGATCACACGGGGCGAGTCACTCGGTATTGTAGGCGAGTCAGGTAGCGGCAAGTCCGTCACCTGGCTTGCCGCCCTCGGGCTGCTGCCGTGCACGGCCACCGTGTTGGGAAGCGTCCGTCTGGACGGGGAAGAATTGCTGGGCGCAGCAGCCTCGCGGCTCGACCAGATCAGGGGCGGGCGAGTGGCGATGATCTTTCAGGATCCGTCCAGCGCGCTCAATCCTGTCATCCGGATTGGGAGACAGGTTGGCGAAGTTCTCGCGCGACATCAGGGGGTGTCGGGATCGAGCATTCGGGCGGAAACGAAACGTCTTTTGGACCTCGTGGGCCTGCCGGACGCGGGGCGTCGGCTCGACGCCTATCCGCACGAATTGTCCGGCGGGCAAAATCAACGAGTCATGATCGCCATGGCGCTCGCCGGAAAACCGGACGTCCTGGTTGCCGACGAGCCGACAACCGCACTCGACGCCACGATCCAGGCCCAGATACTAGACCTCCTGACCACCATTCGGCGCGAGACGGGCATGGCCCTTGTTCTCATCAGCCACGATCTCGGTGTCGTTTCCGAGACCTGCGAACGCATCATGGTCATGTATGGCGGCCGCGTCGTCGAGACGGCGCCGTCAGGCCTAATCTTTGCAAACCCGCTGCATCCCTATACGCAAGGTCTCCTTGCGGCTGTACCGCCTTTCGACGGCGCGTTGCATCGGCTCATTCCAATCGAAGGACAGGTGCCGGAGCCGGCAAACATGCCTCCGGGATGCCCGTTTGCGCCCCGTTGTGCGCAACGTATGGCGGTTTGTGAAGAAACCATCCCGCCACTCGCGCAAACCGAAGCCGGCCATTTCTCCGCCTGCGTTGCAGGGGCCGCCACAGAGGCCCAGCAATCCCTGAACGTCATCAAAAGCGTGCTGGCATGACTGAAAACATTCTTGAACTGCACGGCATTTCCCGAAGCTATTCGACGCGGCAGGGTCTCCTCGCAAGAAAGGTGCCTATCCATGCTGTCGATGAAGTGTCGCTGTCGCTGCAACAGGGGCAAACACTGGCGCTCGTTGGCGAATCCGGTTCGGGGAAATCAACCACAGGACGGATCGCGCTCGGCCTTGAACGGCCGAACAGCGGACATGTGCTCTTCCATGGGGCGGAACTGCCGGTTGTCGACACACCAGCGTGGCGCCGCATGCGCACGCAAATGCAAATGATCTACCAGGATCCCCTCGCCGCGCTGGACCGCCGGCTGTCCATCCTCGATCAGGTCCGCGAACCTCTCGACATTCACGACATCGGATCTGCATCCGAGCGGAAAGACAAGGCGCTGGCGATGCTCGACGTGGTTGGCATGAATGCCAGTCATGCCTCAAGCCTGCCGCATCAGCTGTCGGGTGGGCAGCGTCAGCGGGCTGTTCTTGCCCGGGCGCTGATCATGCAGCCGGCGTTGCTGGTCTGCGACGAGCCGGTCTCGGCTCTGGACGTATCGATCCAGGCCCAGGTGGTGAACCTTCTGATGGACCTCCAAAAGGACCTGCGTCTCAGTGTTCTCTTCATCAGTCACGATTTGAAAGTGGTTCGCCAGGTCAGTCAGCGTATTGCTGTGATGTATCTCGGCCGTATCGTCGAATATGGCGAGACAAATCTTGTGCTCTCGAACCCTACTCACCCTTACACCAAGGCTCTGGTATCGGCAGTCCCTGTTGCAGGCCGGCGCACGCGTGAGCGCATCATCCTCAAAGGCGAACCACCCAATCCTGCGGCCCGTCCGAGCGGCTGCGCGTTCCACCCTCGCTGTCCCGCTGTGCGGCCGGAGTGCATGAGCCTCTCCCCCACATCCTCAACGCTGCCGGACGGACGCTCCGTCGCCTGTCATGCCGTCGATGTCGCCCAACCGACCAAGGAGGTTGGAATCTGATGCTTCGGTTCGCTGCTATCCGTATCCTCCGTGCCGTTCTGACAATCGCACTGGTGGTCACATTTGCCTTCATCGTGCTCAGGCTTTCCGGAGATCCAGCCCGCAGTATCATGGGCGACGATGCCTCGCCCGAGGCGATGGCCGCCTTTCGGCGGGAGTGGGGTCTCGATCAGCCGCTCTGGATGCAATATCTCCACTACTTCGCAGCGATTTTTCAGGGCGAGTTCGGCCGCTCGATGCGTGGAGGCGGGCCCGCACTCGACCTTGTCCTGGGACGCATCCCGGCAACGCTCATGCTGACGCTGCCTGCGCTGCTCATGAAATTGGCGATCGGCATTCCAGCGGGTATCTATGCCGCTTTGCACCGGGACAGCGCCATCGACCGCGCCGTTATGGTCACGGCGGTCGCCGGCTACACCGTGCCAAGCTTTGTCCTCGGACTCGTCCTGGTTCAAGTCCTGTCAATCGGGTTTGCCTGGCTGCCGACCGGCGGCACGGGCAGTCTACTGCATCTCATCCTGCCGATTATCACTCTCGGCGTTGGCGGCGCCGCCGTACTCGCCCGCTTCGTGCGAAGCGCGATGCTGGAAGTGCTGGGGCAACCCTACATCCGCACTGCCAGTGCCAAGGGAATCCCTTGGGCTGCGGTTGTACGTGGTCACGCGCTACCGAACGCCGCGATTCCCACCGTTACCATTGTCGGCTTCATGGTCGGCAATCTGATCGCTGGTTCGGTTGTGGTCGAGAGCGTGTTCTCTTGGCCGGGGGTCGGTAATCTGCTGGTAGTGTCGGTGACAGCCCGCGATCTGGCGGTCGTGCAATGCATTCTCCTGCTGGTCGCCGCCACAATGGTGCTTTCCAATCTCATCGTGGACTTCCTCTACGGCTTCCTCGATCCGCGCCTGGCCGAAGCCAACTCGACCGGAGGACACTGAGACATGAACATGATGGAAAACGTGACCGAAACAGCATCTGGCACGCGGAAGAACACCAAACACCGTCGGATCCCATTCTCCGTGATCGCCAGCGTACTCTGGATTGTTCTTATCGTCGCCGTAGCGCTGCTCGCCGATGAAATCACCCCTTACCAGTACACTGCACTTGATCTACCCAACCGGCTGGCCTCGCCATTCCACCCGCAGCATCTGCTCGGAACGGACGAACTGGGACGCGATATTCTGTCGCGATTGATCGTGTCCGTTCGTATCTCGGTTCTGGTCGCGCTGGGGGCGACGCTGATTTCGGCTTGCTTTGGCACGACAATGGGTTTTGCTGCGGCCCACTTTCGTGGTCGCGTCGAGCAATTCATCCTGATGCTAGCCGACTTCCAGGCGGCCATGCCTTTCCTCATTCTTTCGCTCTCGGTGCTTGCGTTTTTCGGGAACGCTTTGCCGTTGTTCATTGGACTGATGGGGCTTTACGGCTGGGAGCGCTATGCCCGTATCTCTCGCGGGCTTGCGATCGCCGCCAGTGCGCAAGGCTACGCTGGCGCCGTCCGTCAATTGGGTGCGAGCCCGATGCAGGTATATCTGCGGCACATCCTCCCGAATATCTCATCGACGCTCATTGTTTCCATGACGCTGACCTTCCCGGAGGTCATCCTCATGGAAAGCAGCCTGTCCTTTCTGGGCCTTGGCGTTCAGCCCCCGATGACGAGCCTCGGAAACATGCTCGGCTATGGCCGGGAGTATATGACACGTGCGCCATGGATCATGTTTGCGCCAGCTGCGCTGATCGTTACGACGACGCTCTCCATCAGCCTGTTGGGCGACTGGCTGCGCGACCGGTTGGACAAGAGACTGCAGTAACGTGGGAAGGCAGCGAAGGCTGCGGCCCGCCAGGGGCAAGAGGATCCAACAGATTGCAGGGTTTCACGAATGAAAACGATTGTTATTGGAGCGGGGGCGATCGGTTGCTCCGTTGCTTATCACTTGGCCAAAGAGGACGACCGCATATGAGTTGCCCTGATATGTCCGCGGTCTCGGAGCGTTCATGCTAATCGGCGCCGACGCTTCCGACCCATGCTGGTCTTTGTCGCGTGACCTCGCGATATGCGACTGCTAGCGAAATGGCGTCTTTGTCAAACGTGAACTGTGAGATACACGGTATGCGCTTCCTCATCGTCAGCTTCGACGGCCTGCGTCCTGACCTGGTCGAACCCGACCTGACACCGAACCTCTGCCGTCTACAGGCCCATGGCATCACCCTGTCGAACCATCGCACGGTCTATCCAAGCGAAACCCGTTCGGCCTTTCCTAGCTTCGTGACCGGTTCGACCACGAGCCGGCACGGCATGGTTGGGAACCAATATGTCGACCGTTCAGTCACTCCGTCCCGCTACATCGACACTGCAGACGCGGTTCTCCTGCGCAAGCTTGACCTGGAAAGCGGTGGGCGGCTGATGTCCACACAGACACTAGGGGAAGTCCTCGCTTCGGCCGGTCGGAGTCTTGCCGTCTTGGCCACCAACTCGCCCGGCACGACGCGCTTTTTCCACCACAAGGCGGAGGATTTCGGGCAGGTTCGGCTCTCGGGGCATTTCCGCGAGGCCTGCACGCCGGACGATCTGCTGGCTGAAGCCGAAGAGCTTGTCGGGCCGTTGCCGCCGAAACCGACCAGCACTGAGCCTGACAAGGCCGGCCAAGACTGGATCACTTCAGCATTTCTCGATGTCATCTGGCCGAAATACCGGCCGGACGTCACGGTCCTCTCCTACGGCGAGCCAGACATCACCTCGCACTTGCATGGCACAGCCGCTGAGGCGACTCGCGCCATCATCGCGCATTGCGACCGGCAGTTTGGCCGGGTGCTCGACTGGTGGGAAGCGGAGGGACGTGCTGAAGGCGTACAGATCATCGCGATCTCCGACCACGGACACATTACGGGTCATACCCAGGTTTCGGTCGTCGAGTGCCTGCGTGATGCGGGCTACCGACCGGGTACCGCACCCACACCGGATGTCGATGTCGTGGTGGTGCCCGGGCAAGTCGGCGCGCTCTACCTCGCTGAGCCAAGCGACGAACGGATCGCCCGGATCGTGGCAACGATCACCGGCGAGCCGTGGTGCGGGCCGGTCTTTACCCGCGCTAAGAATGATATCGAGGGCATCGCCCTCGGCAGTCTCGGCAGCCACCTTGTTTTCATCGATCATGTCCGCGCTCCAGACGTGTCCTTTTCGTTCCGCGCGAATGACAGTGTCGATCCATTCGGCCTTGTCGGCGGAACGTTCTACGAAAACAACCGCTGTCTAAGCGTCCATGGTGGCTTGCATCCGAAGGAGTTGACTGCTCTCGGAATTGTCGCCGGTTCAGCTTTCCCGGCCCAACGTTCCGTCTCCACAATCCCTTCCGGTATCTGCGATTTTGCACCGACCATTCTGCATCTACTTGGAATAGTGCAGCCGGAAAGGATGACCGGCCGCGTTCTGACCGAAGTTGTGGGGCCAGGACAGAAGGCCGCCCCCGAAAGTCGCAGTGAAGCTTTTGATGCGGGGCTTGGCCGTTTCAAGCAGGTTCTTCGGCGTGTCCGGGTCAGAGCCTCGACCTACATCGAGAGCGGAACTGCAGAAGGGTAGGGCCGCATGTCGGCGCAGAGGCAACCTTCGACGAAGGAAAAGGCGACCATGAACGTGATGCGCCGATGCTTGTTGCGCCTTCCCGACGCGTTGGCACGCACGACTTCACTCTCAAGTCACGCTGCGGTCTGAACAGGATCCCAGAGAGGTTATCAAACTACATGTCTAACCTGCTTAACAAGTTCGCTTGAATCCGCCATTCGAAGCTGACAGTTGGAATTCGATCGCAAGTAACGGTGGGTGCACCCTCCCCAGCCATCTTAACTGCTCGCGGTGCAAGTTTTAATTTTGATGCTGCTCCCGCAAGCAAATGCGTCAGATGCCACCCATGTAGAGGTATTTCAGTCCCTCGGGAAGATCAAGGAACAAACATGGCGTGTTTGAAGTCGAGGTCGACGCTTGCAGGAGTTGCAGAAAGATTGGGAGAGGCATCCATGGCTGGTTCCCCGGGGGCGTCGGCGGCGAAGTCGATTCTCGAAGCTGCGTGCTCAGGTCGCCCGGCGCCATCGCGATCTCGATCCGGATGCTCGGGTTCGTTTAAGAATAGAAGAGTCAATTCTGACCTCCTCCACCACAAATTTGATCGATTGCCTATTCGACAGGCCGCGACGCGACGGCCAGACCTCCACTCGCATGCCATGTTCCAGTTCGTCCTGGACGCATGCGCGCTGAGGCAATAGGCAGGTTCCGGACCAATCCACTCCACCCAGATAACGTCGAAAACAGGCTTCTCTTTGAGGTCGCTAAGACAGATTGAGATGGAAAGGAGATTCTGCTTGCCAGTCCCTTGTTCCTGCAACAATCGATCCAGCTCAAGAAGTGTCAATTTCTTTCTCGGTCACCGTCGTGAACGCCGGCGGTCGCGACCGACCATGTGAGCGGCCAAAAGCCGATCCCGAGCTTCTCCCCGGGGCCACACCTGGGACACGCTGGATTTTCCATTGGTTTGCCATTTTTCTTTCTCCGTTTCGTACCGACACTATGTTTCGGCGACCTCCTGAAGGCGCTCTACAAGAAACCTGTTTTCGTCGAACGTCCGCGCAGCAATGCGCAGGTACCGAGTTCCCTTGCTGAGCGTTTTGGCCCCACTGTGGCGAATCAGGACTCGATGGTGCGCAAGGAGCTTTTCCGCGAGCGCGGCGCCATCTGGCCAATCATCCGGAAGGCGGCAGAAGACGAAGTTTGCATCGGGCCGAAGTACATGCATATCAGGGATCTTCGCGAGTTCTGAATAGAGCTGGTCGCGATCCCGGCGCACCTGAGTCCAGCTTTCCTCTGCTTCGCGCTGGTAGCTCGGCAGAGCGTGGAGGAAAAACTCTCCTAAAGTATTTACATTCCAAGCCGGCAAATTTCTTCGCACGGACGATGTCAGCTTGTGATCGCTTGCGAGCATGTAGCCGAGACGTAGCCCGCAAACGCCGAATATCTTCCCAAGACTTTTGAATATCACCAGGTTTGGATATTCGTGGATTGTGCCCTCGATACTTCCGGAAGCACCCTCGGGGGTGAATTCGACGAACGATTCATCGACGATTAGTCGAATATTTCGCGCCAAGAGTATTTTTGTGAGGTGGAGAAGCTCCTGCCGTAACACTCCCCTAGAGGTTGGATTGTTCGGCGAAATGACCACGACCGCATCGGCGTTATGCGCTATCGCATGCCAGGCGAACTTCTCGACATCGAGCTCGAAATCCGGAGCAGGTAAAGGAAACCGCGCCAGCCGTTCGGGCAACACCACCTGCTCGTATGGATTGAAGGACGGTGTCGGAACGGCTAAGCGCCAGTTTAGCGCTTGGATGCTCGCATGGATCAGTTCCGCAACGCCATTGCCAACAGCGAGGTTCTGCGGATTTTGGGAAATCAAGCTGCCCAACTGCTCAGCAAGATGTGCCTGCGGTGACGGATAGCAACTGATGAGCTCGGGAAGCCGCTCGCCAAGCGCGGTATAGAAACTGTGGGGTGGAAAGTATAGATTTACCAGCAGAACATGATCGGTGACACCATAGCGCCAATATCCGCCGGGAAATCATGAACGAGTGAACGACTAAGCGGCTCGCTAGGCAACGGTGTAGGTTTCATGATCTAGGCCCCCATATCTATCAACGTTTGGTTCGGTTCAGATTGACCGAACCGTCCATGCATGAGTGTAATAGAGTGTGATGACCTCCACATGTCCAAGTAGGTGGCTGCCATCATCGCCTCGGAATGCGGCATGGCAATCGAAAAGCACTCGCCGAATCCGCCCGGTTCAGTGAGCACCATCTCGATTTGGCCAAACAATTTGTAGATGTTGTTTTGAACCCGTTGGAGGCCCGGGGGGCGCCTCTCAATCTCCGCTTCGATTTTTTTCATCAAGAAGTCGTCATTGGGGTCGTTGAGATCCCAGATCGCCGTGAAGTAGCCGCCGGGACGGAGTGTACGCTTAAACTCCTTGAGGGCGCGATGATGGTCTGTTCAATGGAATGCGGTTCCCATGCAGACCCAGTCAACAGATGCGTCCGGGAGTCCGGTTTCCTCCGCTGAACCCACCGTCCATTCGAACCGTTCGACGGCCGGTCCGAACGCGGGTCGAGCGCCGTTGCGGTAAGACACCGCCTGTTCCGATTTGCATGAGTACCGCAGCCGGAATGACGGCGCCGGACAGGAGGTCAGAAAATCCATCCAGACTCTTCCCCATATTGGCCGTCTCTGCCGACCGGTTTTTCGTTCGCTTCGCCACTACTCCGTCGAAATGGTCTGCTAAGATCGCGCAGATCCCTGCCCCGATGGCAAGCTCCGGTTTGCCCGATTGCGCAAAATAGAGCGCGGTTCCTGATGCCAGGAGGCCAAGCATCGTGATCTGGTTTGCGCGGTCTGAGAGATAGATGATCATTGGAAGCCCTCCGATCCTATCTCGACGCGATTTGATGCCGGGAAAGGGTATCCGCATAAGGTGAGAATATGTTCTCTGCAGTTCTTAGATCGGCCTCGCTGTCTATCTCGTACCATCGCAGCTCATCGCAGCGGGCAGCCGCAAGCCGGAGGCCGCGGCTTTCGATGAGATGAGCAAGAAGCTCCTCCATGTAAGCCTCGATCGCACCGGAACCGATGAGATCATCAAGGGCAGGCACGATTATCGTGCGGAGCGTGGCGTCGGAGAAGCGAATGAGATTCATTGTCTTGAAGAGAGCCGGGCCGCCGGAAAGTAGGTCCGCAGCTGTTTGTTTGAGCCGAACCTCGGAAATAAATCCGCCTTCGGACAAGATTACTGCAGAGCCCTCCATCGACGGATTGAAAGGCGCTACTGCGGCTGAATTCGCCGCGTCATCTATCGTCAAGCGCCGAAGCGCGTCCCCCTCAAAGAAGACGTCGCCTTCGAGCAGATAGGTGTCCCCGGCCAAAAGCGCATCGCGCGCCAGCCATAGCGAGTAGGCGCTGCCCGTCCGGTCGAAGACCGTCGACTCGACATAATTGATATTGAGCCCACCGAAGCGTCGGCCGCAGGAATATTGGATCGCGTCTTTGAGATAGCCGACGACGATCGTCACCTCCCGCACGCCGACTGCCTCGAGGTTCTGCAAGGCGTTGTGAAGGATCGGCGTGCCATTGACTTCGACCAGCGGCTTCGGCCGCAGATCGGTGAGCGGACGCAGGCGCGAGCCAAACCCGGCGGCAAGAATCACCGCCTTTCTCGGAGCAATTGCCCTCATGGGTTTAAGCCCCCCTATTTTGGTTGTTGCGACGGTTCCTTCGGTTCCAGGCGTTAAGGACGCCGACCACACGCTCTAGGCCCGCCTCGAGTTGCCCCTGCGGAATGCCATAGGAGAGCCTGAGCCCCATGGGATCGCCGAAGGCAGTGCCTGACACGCCGGCCACGCCGGCCTGCGCGAGCAGCGCGGCCACGATGTCGTCGGCTGTCCTGGCGTCATCATTGGCGAGCGTCGGCCGCAACAGGCCGGACAGATCGAGATAGAAATAGAACCCGCCCTGTGCTTCAGGCATCGGCACGCGCTGCAGCCCGGATAGGGCGGAAAGCCCAACCTGCCGCGCCGCCGTCAATTGACCCTTGAGCCGGGCTTCAAAGGCGCCATCTCCCTGATGGAGGTGGTGCAGCACGGCGTGCTGGGCAACGACATTCGGGTTCGATGTCGTGTGCGACTGCAGCGCCTTGGCAGCCGAGATCAGTTCCTTCGGCGCAGCGAGATACCCGATGCGCCAGCCGGTGAGGGCCAGGCTTTTGGAGAAGGCATTGACGATCACCGTCCGGGCCCGGACCTCCGGGACGAGCGACACGACCGGATGATGCCGATGGCCATCATGGGTGAAGGGGTAGTAACATTCATCGAAGATGATCCAGAGGTCCCGATCCATCGCCAACTGGGCGATGCCTGCAAGGGTCTCCGCGTCGTAGACGGCGCCGCTGGGGTTGGCGGGCGTGTTGACGACGATGGCCCGGGTCAGCGGCGTGATGACGCGTTGGATGTCGTCGATCCGTGGAACGTAGCCGTTTCCTCGCGTGTCGATATGGACTGGGGTGCCGCCGGCGATCTGGACCTGCGCTGGGAATGTCGTCCAGTAGGGTGCGGGAATGATGACCTGGTCGCCGGGACTGATCAGCGTCATCGCCACGTTGAAAAGAGCCTGCTTGGCGCCGTTCGTCACGGCGATCTCGTCGGCCCGCCAGAGCTGCCCCGTCTCGACCGATACCTTCCGTGCCAGCGCCTCGCGCAACTCCGTCAAGCCGATCGTGTCAGTGTAGCGGTTCAGGCCTTGTCGGATCGCCTCGATCGCTCCGTCCCGGATCGTTGGTGCCAGATCGCTCCAGATCTCGCCGGCCGTGAGATCAACAATCTCCATCCCAGCATCGGCGGCAGCCTTCGCCGCGGCGCGGGCGGCCGCGGTCCCCGACGATTTGAACAAGTTTGTCCGTGACGCCAACATGCGCGTTTCCATCTTTTTCGGCAAAGCCGCTTACCGCGCCTGTCCCTGGCCGTCCGCTGCCCGCGGAAGGTATTTCTCTTCTGCCGCTGAGAGCTCGCCGTAGTTCATCAATTCGAACAGCTCGTCGAGCGTCGCCACCTCATCTTCGATACCGGCAATGCTTTCTTCCTGAATGATGCGGTCGCACACGTGACGCATTGCCGAGATTGCGGCGCGCATGTTGTGGTTGGCCCAGATCACGGTTGAAATGCCTGCGGCGCGATATTCGGCGACCGGTGTGCAGTAGTATTTCGTTGGCACGATCACGACGGGGAGGCGGTTCCGCCAGAGTCGAGCAAATGCCAAGATCTCGCTGGGATCGGATTTGCGCGAATGGATGAGAATCGCATCGGCGCCGGCTTCCGCATAGGCGTGCGCTCGTGCAAGCGCCTCGTGCTGACCGTATCCGGCGATCAGCGCCTCGATTCGAGCGACGAGAACGAATTCCGGATCCGGAACCTGGTCCTTGACGGCCTTCAGGCGACCGCAGAACTCGCCGACCTCCACCAGCGGATGGCGGTCGCCGACGAAGGAGTTCATCTTCGGGAACGCGGTGTCTTCGAGGCAAATGCCGCTTGCGCCGTGCTGCCGCAGCTTGCGAGCGACCAGACGGGCATTGTTGAAATTGCCGAATCCGCTGTCTCCGTCGACGAGGATTGGAATTTCCGCTGCGTCCGCCATCCGTTCCACGACCTCGACAACCTGGGTCCAAGAGGCCTCGTTCGCATCGCGGTAGCCGAGGCTGGAGGAGATCGAGAGGCCGGACGCCCAAAGCGCCTTGAAACCGGCCCGCTGCGCGATCGCCGCGGAGAGCGCGTCATGGGCTTCCATAAGGAATGACGGTCGGTCACGGATGCAAATGAGGTCACGAAGCGTAGATATACCTTCGCTTGCGCCCGGATTCCGCAGGCGGCGTTTTTCCGATAGTATACGCCCCCGGCGCGGATCTGACATGCTGCTTTCCTTCCTTCGTTCCATAATCCCGATAACCACGACATGAAATCGGTCAGCAGCGCCTGCCGCCTTACTAGGAGGAAGCCTCAAAAGTCATGCCAACTGCGCAGGAAAAGCCTCAGAAAAGTGTTCTCGATATTTATCAATGACTTGAATGATGGGTGCGAGCAGGACAAGCCGAACATCCGTGTCGCTCACTCGACAAACCCGGCAATAGTGTCGGTTGCCCACCGTCTTCCCAGGAATGGCGGACAGAATTCCCCCGCAGGAAGCGGAATTCACGCGTCATTTGACTGCTATCCGCGCCGTCCGATGGCCGACGATGTCGTGGCTTCTTCTAAATTCGCTGTGATCAGTCAGGTTGCAGAGACTGCATCCGCATCGGCTGTTCTCGGGCGCCGGTTACGTTCTGATATTACCCGCGTCGGATTCGCTTCTGCTCGGAAGGAGTCTGGCGTTGCGCGACCGCATGCATATAGAGGGCGTAGCGTTGGTTTGTTGAGTTTACCGCTAAACGCTAAACGAAGGGGTGGAGGCTCCCGCTCCCCGCGGTGCAAAGTCGGCACCGTTTGGATGGACACACATTCGGGGGTATGGGGATCCAAGAGCAGCCATGGCCTGGGGCTACGTTGGTTTCTCTGCCCGAGGCAAGGCATGCGTCTTCCTACTGTCGATCTTGGGTACGGTCTTGTGGATCGTCGTCGCGTTTGCCGTTGACAGCTACTCGTTTCCAATGGGAACCTGGCGGCTGACCGCAACTTCGGTCAACAACCTGAGCATCCCGCTCATTCTCGCTCCGCCGATCATCTATTACCTGACCAGAAAACTTAGGGAACGGGCAATCGCCCGCTACGAGCGACGTCAGGGTGTCGGTCGAGGAAACGACGAGCAGCATGTCTGAACAGGCGGGCCTTCACGGCCCTGGTCCACCGCTACCTTGACCGGATTGAAAGCCAGAAAACAGGACAGAGGGAGCGTTGCCAATCTTCGATGTCGATCACTTAAAGGCGATCAACGACGAAGCCCTCAAACTGATCGCGGCCTGCCTATTCCTTAAGCCAGACGTGATGGCTCGGACGTTCACACACACATTCGTGGCTTAAGGAGGCGATCGTCCGCCGTCTGGTTCAAGTCGTCTATCGCCGGCAGCCAAGTTGGCATTTCCCTCGCATCCTGGATCATACTTTCGCGTTCCGGCGTTTGGCTCTTCATGACGGGACATACGGCGGGCCATCTGGCACGCTGCGTGGCGCACCTGGCCGATCAGTTTGCAAAATGCAACGTCGAAAACGCTGCCGCCATGATCAGGGAGATCCGTGCGCACGAAGCGGAGCGCCGTGCCGACGCCTATCTACGCTACGCCGAGGCGGTGGCGGAGATGGCCCCAAGGAGCATGCAAACGAAAGCCCGCTGAATGGGCCAATCAGAGCGTCACGCGCATCCACCTCCGGGACGAACATTCTCTGGCAGCCCACGCCCCGCGGCACACCGACACGTAGGCGCGGTCTACTCGGCGTAATGCCGCCCGCTTTCCATGAAACTGATGTTCCGAACGCTGCACGAGGACTGGAATTCTGTCCGCGTGGCGGGAAAGGTGCTCGTCGAGAAGTTCAAGTGCGATCCGAACCTCCATGTTGATCAGGGCATGGACAAGCGCGAATACGTTGGGCCCGTCCAAAAGGAGGAATTCGCGGTTTCTTGCTTGCGGACCGGACATCCCGCGTGCGGTCGATAAAGCGACGCACGGCGTGGATCATTCGGGCATTTTGCGTCAGCCCGGCCACACGATCGTAGATACGCTCCATGTACATGGTGAACGCGCCGTCGAACTCTTCATCGCCGATCTTGACCTTCGTTCCGTTGCTGAAGCTGAAAGCGAACGGCGCGGGCAGCCCCACGAGACTGAACCCTTACGCGTTCGTTACTACCCCGTGCTTCATGATTACAAAGGCCAGTTCGAAATCGTCGAGCAACTATCACGCTTTGTCATAGCTCGATCAATCGTCCTGCATCCAGGCTTGAGGGTCCTGCGCCAGGATTTGCAGATCGATCCCCCGGAAAAGCTCCGGCAGGCGTTCGATTTTGCGCTCCAGGACTGCACGCGCGACGCTAGTGGCAGATTTCTCGTTGCCAACATTGAGCGCCCACATCAGCTCGCTCACCTGCGGTCGACATCCCCGAGATAGAGATGTCTAGCAAATCGTGTACCACGTAGCGGATCTGTTCGAGAAAATAGCGCGTGATGAGCACCGCGGTTTCGTTGGCGTTCAACGCAATGCGCTTCGAAGAGGGATCGGGCGTCCGCGATCTGGATGTGTTGCAACTTTTAATTACAAGCGTTGTAGCAAGGCACCTTCGATCATTTTCGGAGGGTTGCGATGTTCAACGGCCGTCAGTTCGACCAATCAGTGATCCTGCTGTGCGTCCGCTGGAACCTGGCCTACCATCTGAGCCTGCGCGATCTTGAGGAGATGATGGCCGAGCGGGGCGTTGCGGTCGATCACACGACCATCAACCGCTGGACCGTTCGTTTCTCGCCCTTGTTGCTGGAGCGCTTCAACCGGCGCAAGCGCGCCGTCACCGGCAGGTGGCATGTCGGCGACACCTACATCAAGGTCCGCGGCCAGCGGATATATCTCTATCGCGCTATCGACAGTGTCGGCGACACCGTCGAATTCTATTTCAGCGAACGGCGTGACTTGCCGGCGGCCGAGCGCTTCTTCAGAAAATCGCTGGACCGTCATGGCCGGTCCGCTCGCGTCGTTATCGACAGGAAGCGATCGCCTTCCGGTTGGTCTGGCTTAGGTCACAGCATCCGACTATGTCGGACATGCGACGCAGCTGCGTTCGAGCTATCGTATTGTTGCGAAATGATTTCTCCTTTGGCACGGCATATGCTTGGTCATTCGCAGATGAGAGCGGTGACTTCTCCTTGTCCACTCCAAACAGAAGACGCCGGACGAAGTCGAGAGCTTCGTGCGCGCCTGGAGCGGAAATGTGCCGATCATGATCGTGCCCACGACCTATCCGGAGATGAACGAGGAACGCGATTGCCAGGAGGCGCACATGCTCGCGCATAGGACAGCTTTATTCAAAGGGTCGGGAACTGCAGCGACCCGCGCGGCGGCGACAGAAGCAGCCGATGCAGGCATTGAAATCGTCGATCTAACTGCCGGCGAAATCTGGTCCGATCCCGCGCCAACGATCCGTGACGGGGCAATCGACGCCATCAGCAAGGGCGCAAACCGGTATACCGACACAGTTGGCATTGTGGAATTACGTGAGGCGTTGGCCAAAAAGGTTGCAGTTGAGACCGGCCTGGCGTGGTCTGCCAACGAGATCACGGTCACGACCGGTGCCAAACAGGCTCTCTTCAACGCCGCCATGGTGCTGTTCAATCCGGGCGACGAGGTCATCATCCCGGCGCCCTACTGGACAACATTTCCCGCCCAAGTGCGGATCGCTGGCGGTACTCCTGTTCACGTCGATACTCGGTCCAATGGCTACGCGCTGCGCATCGAGGACATTGAATCAGCGCTCACCGCGCACAGCCGTGCGATTGTGATCAATACGCCAAATAATCCTACCGGCACCGTTTACAACGCCAATATTCTGCGCGGGATCGGGCAGCTTGCGATAGAACATGACCTCTGGATCATTTTCGATGAATGCTACGCAGATTTCGTCCATGCCGACGTGCACCATCATCCGATCGTCTCGGTGCTTCCGGAAGTGCGATCCCGGACGCTGATCGTCAACGCTTTCAGCAAGTCGCTTGCTCTGACGGGTTGGAGGATCGGTTACCTTGCGGGTCCGGAATACGTTATCAGTGCCGTGAAAGCGCTCCAGTCGCATACGACATCGAACCCGAACGTGATCGCCCAGCACGCCGCGCTTTTCCATCTCCAAAACACCGACGGCAGCTATGAACACCAGCTTCGGTCACAGCTCACCTCTTCCCGGCAGGTGGGGCTGAGAGCACTTTCGAATCTTTCGAGGATTCCAGCGCCGACGGCCATGGGTGGATTCTATTTCTATCTCGACCTCAAAAGCCTTCTGGCTCCGGAACCTTGGAACCTGGTGATTGGCGACCGCGACGCGGACAAGCTGGTTCGGGAACTGATCGCTAGGGCCGGAGTCGCGGCGGTGTCCGGCACGGCGTTCGGCGACCCGTTCGGTATTCGCCTCTCTTACGGCGTTCCGCCGGACAAGCTCGAGATGGGCCTTAGCCGGCTCGTCAAATTCCTCAACGCCTGGGACTACGGGGAGACGCGTCAGCGTCAATAGGAAGAAGGGAAATGCTATGACAACGAATTCTCCGACGAGAGCTTCATATTGGCTGCAGGCTTCGGCTCTCGCCTTCGACCGCTCACCGACCTTTGGCCGAAACGCTGGTCGAGGTAAATGGAACACCTATCCTTCACAACGCTCTGCACAACCTTGAGACCGTTGGCGTCGAGGATGTTACCATCGTCGTCGGCTATCGTAGGGACGCCATCCAGTATTCGTGCGGCAGTCGGTTCGGGAACATCGACATCAACTATGTCGAGTCTCCGGTCTTCGACAAGACCCGCAGCGCATACTCGCTTTAGCTGCTCGCCACGCCTTGTCGGCAAGCGATACCTATCTGCTCGAAGGCGATTGTTCTTTGAGCTCGACGCCCTTCGCAACCTGACGCTGTGCGTGCGGGGAATGTCGCCGCGGATGCTCCATTTGAACGATCGATGGAAGGTTCTGGGGTCGTTCTTAATGACAATGGCTACATTGCCGTGGTCCGGATGAAGCAGACCGCGGCAGATCTCAACGACGCGTCGCAACCGCTCTTCAAGATGATGAATCTCATCCGTTTCTCCGGCGAAGACCTGCGACAGACCATCGTTCCGTATCTCGACGGTCTCATCGGCTGCGAAGGCGTAGCCTCCTATACCGAAGAGCTGCTGTCGCAGCTTATCGAGCGCAAGGGCCTCCAGATCGCCGCCGCCAGACGCGATGAAGTCAGGTGGTATGAGATCGACACCAAGGCCGACCTGCGCATCGCAGAGGCGATGTTCATCACCGCCCGCGAAATTTGCTAGCCGTTCGAGCCTGGAGACCGATTATGCTTCGCTACCTCGTCGACCCTGCCAATGCGATAACCACAGTCAGTTTGCTGTGCTCATCGGTCTCCTTGTACCTCGCGCTCAATGGCCAGATTGAGATAGCGGTCGCGGTCGCTTTGTGGGCCGTTCTTGCGGATCATTTGGATGGGGTGGTGGCCAGACGCACATTGAATCGCCATCCGGATGTGGCGAAAATGGGTAAGAGTCTCGACGGGTTCGGCGATATAATTTATGGCGCGATCCTTCCTGCCGTGCTGATCCTGCAGTTGAACGAGGTCTCGCTGCTCTCTCTATTTATCGCGTCTGCACTTATTCTGGCTGGTGCGATCCGGTTAAGCTACTTCGCAAACTTCGGAAAATCCGAGGACGGCTGCTTTGCAGGGGTACCGCTGTCTTATGACATTCCCTTGCTGGCGGCACTCGTCCTAGTTCAGCCTTTCATGGCTCTGGAAATATTCGTTCCCGTCATGAATGTCGTTTTCGTCCTTCTTAGCATTGCCCACGTTGCTTCAATTCGTGTGCCTTCACCCAACCGGGCGATGTATCTGGCGATCACGGTCTTCGCGATCTGCGCTTCGGCGGTCCTGCTTCAGCGGGGAGTATCGTAATGCGGTCGCACCCTCACCATCGGGCTATGCATCGACCTTCGGCTTCCACGCCGACCACACGGCAGGGAACATCTACCGATCTCTTGGAGTAGAGCCACTCATCAACTGTGCGGGCGTGCGTACGAATTACGGGGCAAGCAATCCAGCTCCAGCGGTAATCTCGGCGATGAATGCCGCTGTGCTGGCATTCGTCGACCTTGATGCATTATCCGAGGCTATCGGAAAAAGGCTTGGTGAATTGACCGGCGCGGAATGGGGGGCTGGTCACAGTTGGGACCGCGGCGAGCACTCGCCACTGCGGCCTGTGTCGCGGGGAACAACCCAGAGAGACTGGTAATTTCGCTGGGTCAGGCGGCGCGTAGGAGTGGCGGTTTGGGGTTGAACAGGGGAGGCACGTTCGGTTCTGGCTGTCGGAACGGTGCCCGCAATCGACCGCGAAGCTCACCGTTCAGATCTGCCGTCCAGACCTGCATGAGCATGTGAGCGCCGTGAAGCGACCAGCGCATCTGCTGTTTCCTGACCATCCGCTTGCCGACCAGTAAATTCACTGCCGACTCGGCGAGGCTGCTGGCGACCCGAAGCCGGGCTCGGTAGCGCTCTCCGTAATGGGGCGGCAAGGCGGCAGGTGATGCCGGAAGTCGAGCACTGGTCGCGCAAAGGATTGAACAACCCCGCTGAGAATTCCCATGTGCCGTTGCGAAAACGGGAGCGAACGATGCAGGGCTTCCGATCAGCGGAAACCCTTCAGCGCTTCGTCTCGATCTTCTCCGCCCTGCGCTACCTCTTCGTTCCACCTAGCTCAAGACATTCCGCGTTTCAGATCCATCTTCACCGTCTGAACGCAATGGCGGAGTGGAAGGCCGTGACTGCGCTCTGCTGACAGCAGCGCACACCGCTTCAGCGCGTTCATACGCAGACAACGTGACAGCGTCAGCCGGTGTCCGGCTACTCCCCCCGATTATCCCCGATTTAAATCAAATCCGTCTGTGGATATTGACGATTGCGCGACCCTCACCTCGTAGACGGCTAATGCGGGCGGCTACTGAGAGGGTCATATATGACAAGCGATTTTTCCGCCGCCCGAGTGCATTTAGATCGAGCGTATCACTACCTTCGTGGCGATGACCCGATGAGCCAGAGGGGACGCGAAGCCTTGGACCTGTTAATTGAGGCGGTTGCCGCCGAAGAGTTCAAGCTGCCACGCCAAAACGCGGAGGTGCTAATGTTTCCGACTGGGCGCCGCCTCTGAGGCGAGCTCCATGGCCTCCACTCTGAACCATGGTGAGCAAATCCTCCCAGAACGCAAAGAAGCCCGCCCCGGCAGGGAGTCCCAAGCGCGCGTCCACGAAACAGCGCCGGCAGGTGAAATTCAGCAGAATGTCCATCCTGGCGCAACGTCATGTTCCCCGAACTGAGAAATTGACCGATGCCGTAAAAAAACTCGATTGCGATCCCTGTCTGCCTGTCTGGAGGCGTAACGGCGGTCGGTTGAATGGCGCGTGTATCTTGGCTCATTGACGAGAATTCTACGGATTGGCCTCCATCATGTTGGTGCCGGCACCGTTGGCGTGGTCAGCCGCACCAGGCGTCGCAGGCGTGATGGCGGCCATAAGGAACTCGTCACAAGCTCCGCTCAGGCCGCGTAATGTCCTGCGTTCGAAGCGGAGCGCGGTCTTCAGGTGTAAGAAGAGCATCTCGACTTTTTGCGTTCGTTGCGCGACCGTCCGAACATGGGCGTATCCGCTTTGACGGGCGTCTCGCGTGCCTCCTCGTGGACGCAGCGCAGCACATCGCGCACCGGCGTCTTTGGATAGCACCGGCGCTTGAGTTCACACCTCTGGCAGCCTCGTTTGCTGGCCCGGGATCCGGTTTCCAACGCTGACACTGCGTGTGCGCGGGACCGCGAAGTTGCGACGATACTGCCTTGCCGGCGGGAAAGATGAACTTGTTCTGGACCGCATCGAAGATGAAGTCCGCGCGGCTGAAGGTTACGTCATCACGCTGGCTCTTGTCCCACACCGGAATGTGCGGCGCGATGTTCTGACCGACGAGCCATCCGAGGAACTTGCCGGTGCCCTATCCGCGCGCTCTTCGCCGAAAAAGCACACTGGGCGAACTGCCGTTCTGGCCCTTCCCCGCCGGCCACACCAGGCAGGCGCCGCAGGCGGAGATGTTTGAGCCGGTGGGGACGAGCGACTGGCAAGAAAGATGCAGAAAGAGTTTTCTCCTCCGTAAAGGGGGGCCGCGCTTCCGCGCCGGTTCCAAAATCTTTTGCTCTTCGATCCGTCCCCTCTTCCGTCTTGACTAGTGCCATCCGACTGCCTATCTGACCGCCATGTTAGCACTCGCCTCTGGTGAGTGCTAACACTCTCTCCGGCAACGGAGCACCGTTCAACATCCGAACCAGGGACTCCAAAAATGGCAAAGTCGAATTTCCGCCCGCTTCATGACCGCGTGGTCGTTCGCCGGGTCGAATCCGAAGCGAAGACCGCCGGCGGGATCATCATCCCGGATACCGCCAAGGAAAAGCCGCAGGAAGGCGAGATCATCGCCGTTGGTTCCGGCGCCCGCGACGAAGCCGGCAAGCTGGTCCCGCTGGACGTCAAGGCGGGCGACCGTATCCTGTTCGGCAAGTGGTCGGGCACCGAAGTCAAGCTCAATGGCGAAGACCTTCTGATCATGAAGGAATCCGACATCATGGGCATCATCGGCTGACACGCCGCCGCCTTTCATCCGCACCATCCAATCTGAATTCGGGCGAAATGCCCAGGAGTAAAAATGGCCAAAGACGTAAAATTCTCCCGTGATGCCCGCGAGCGCATGCTTCACGGCATCAACATCCTCGCCGACGCGGTGAAGGTCACGCTCGGTCCCAAGGGCCGTAACGTCGTTATCGACAAGTCGTTCGGCGCCCCGCGCATCACCAAGGACGGCGTCACCGTCGCCAAGGAAATCGAGCTTGAAGACAAGTTCGAAAACATGGGCGCGCAGATGGTCCGCGAAGTTGCTTCGAAGACCAACGACATCGCCGGCGACGGCACCACGACCGCGACCGTTCTGGCGCAGTCGATCGTCCAGGAAGGCCACAAGGCGGTTGCCGCCGGCATGAACCCGATGGACCTGAAGCGCGGCATCGATCTGGCCGTGACCGAAGTCGTCGCTCACCTCGTCAAGAACGCCAAGAAGATCAAGACCTCGGAAGAAGTTGCCCAGGTCGGCACGATCGCCGGCAATGGCGACGCTTCGGTCGGCTCGATGATCGCGGAAGCGATGCAGAAGGTCGGCAATGAAGGCGTCATCACCGTCGAGGAAGCCAAGACCGCCGAGACCGAACTCGAAGTCGTCGAAGGCATGCAGTTCGACCGCGGCTATCTCTCGCCCTACTTCGTCACCAACGCCGACAAGATGGTTGCGGATCTGGAAGACGCTTACATTCTCCTCCACGAGAAGAAGCTCTCCAACCTGCAGGCCATGCTGCCGATCCTCGAGGCTGTCGTGCAGACCTCGAAGCCGCTGGTCATCATCTCGGAAGACGTCGAAGGCGAGGCTCTGGCCACGCTCGTCGTCAACAAGCTGCGTGGCGGCCTGAAGATCGCCGCCGTCAAGGCGCCGGGCTTCGGTGATCGCCGCAAGGCCATGCTGGAAGACATCGCCATCCTCACCGGTGGCCAGGTCATCTCGGAAGACCTCGGCATCAAGCTCGAGAACGTCGGCCTCAACATGCTCGGCCGCGCCAAGAAGGTGTCGATCTCCAAGGAGAACACCACCATCGTCGACGGCGCCGGCAAGAAGGCCGAGATCCAGGGCCGCGTTGCCCAGATCAAGCAGCAGATCGAGGAGACCACCTCGGACTACGACAAGGAGAAGCTGCAGGAACGTCTGGCGAAGCTGGCCGGCGGCGTTGCCGTGATCCGCGTCGGCGGTGCGACCGAGATCGAAGTCAAGGAAAAGAAGGACCGCGTCGATGACGCCCTCAACGCGACCCGTGCGGCCGTCGAAGAAGGCATCGTTCCCGGCGGCGGCGTCGCCCTGCTGCGCGCTTCGCTGAGCATCAAGGCAACCGGCGCTAACTCCGACCAGACCGCCGGCATCAACATCGTGCGTCGTGCTCTGCAGGCTCCGGCCCGCCAGATCGCTGCCAACGCCGGTGCGGAAGCTTCGATCGTTGCCGGCAAGATCCTCGACAACAAGGATGCAACCTTCGGCTACAACGCCCAGACCGGCGAATATGGCGACATGATCGCCATGGGCATCGTCGACCCAATGAAGGTTGTGCGCACCGCTCTCCAGGACGCGGCCTCGGTCGCCGGCCTGCTGGTCACCACCGAAGCCATGATCGCGGAGGCTCCCAAGAAGGAGTCGGCTGGCGGCGGCATGCCGGGTGGTATGCCCGGCGGTGGCATGGGCGGCATGGGCGGTATGGATTTCTAATCCAGCCATTGCCTCGCATTCACGGAAAGGGCGGCAGCAGTGCCGCCCTTTTTCTTTGGGCGAACCTTTTTGCCCACAGGGGCCGGCGTCCTCTAGAATGCGGAGGGGCAGGCCCGATCACGGGCATCATATGGCGGCACTTTCATGGCGGACACCAATGACTGAATTCATTCTGTTCGCCATAGGCGGCTTTCTTGCCCAAGCGGTGGACGGCGCGCTCGGCATGGCCTACGGCGCGGTCTCGTCGACGGTGCGGCTTTCGTTCGGCGTTCCGCCACCACGCTATCACGCCTGATCTGCGAGCATGGCGATCAGCCACAATTACAAGCCCATGCTCGACGAGACGGGATCACTTCTCCCCGATATCTCGTGCTCAATGCGCTCGGGGCGGCGGACGGCATGTCGGTCGGCATCATCGCGTGCATGCTGGCGCTGGAATCGAGCGCGGTGATACCTCTGGTCGGATGGAACAGGCTTGCCAGCTCGGCTCCGCGACGAACGCCAGGTGCAGTTCACCTTTGCGTCGCCGGCCGGGCGCTGCTTACCCAGTGCAACTCGGCTTGGCGACACGCTGATCGAGCTCTCGCGAATGAGCCTTGCTGAGATCAAAGCCTCACCCGGCAGATCCTGGTGTTGCGCGACGCGTGCCGGTCACAACTCCTTTGCGTGCTCTTTTACTGCCAAATCGATCGCCTGGTTCAGAGGCACCGCCTTGGAGAACAGGAAGCCCTGAGCGGTTCTGCAGCCAAGCTTGAGCAGAGTTTGCCGATCCGCCTCTGTTTCGACGCCCTCGGACATGACGTCGATCCCGAGCGTCCTGCCAAGATCGATGACCGTTTTGACAAGCAGCCGGTCCTCTCGGGACTTGGCCAAGCCGCGAATGAAGCCTTGGTCTATTTTCACCTTGCGTATCCGGCTGTCCTTGAGCGATGCCAAGGTGGAAAAGCCGGTGCCGAAGTCATCGAGCGCGATGGAAATGCCGGCATGTGAAAGCCGTCCGAGCTTTTCATCCACCCTGTCCGGGTCCACCGGGGATTCTTCAGTAATCTCGATTTCGAACATCGTTGCAGGGAGATCTTTTGCCGCCAGACCATCCAGAACCATGTCGTCGATATCGCCGGCTTCTAGTTCGCGCGGTGATACATTCATCGCCACACGAAGATCACGACAGTCAGCTTTCACCATGCCGTCGATAAGTGCACAACAGTCAGCGAAGACCGTTTGGGTCAGCAGCTGAAGCATTCCGGTTTGGCGTGCGGCTGTGACGATTTCGGGTGGAGAGATAGAACCATGAATCGGATGGGACCACCTTAGCAAGGCTTCAAAACCGACCACGGCCTCGGTGTCGAGTTTCACGATGGGCTGGAACCAGGGTGCCAAGCTTCTCGTCTTTATCGCTGAATGAAGGTCGCGTTCGATGGACTGGCGGCGTTGCAGTTCCCTGTCGAGGTCGGCATCGAACAGGCAAAACTCGTTCCTGCCACGACGCTTGGCTGTGTAAAGGGCGATATCCGCCCGCAACAACATTTCTGTCAGTCCCGGGCTCTCCGCCAAGTATATTCCTATCGATGCCCCGACCCGGACGGACGCGACCTCAGGATAGGGTCGGGCAATTTTGGCTATGATATTGGAGGCGAGATCACTGGCAGAAAGCGAATCCCCCAGTGAGGGAAAAAACAGCACGAATTCATCGCCGCCGATTCGGGCGAGCGTTGAACCTTCCGGCACTTCCTGCTCTATCCGGCGGGCGATCCTGACAAGCAGATCATCACCGGTCCTGTGACCGTACGTATCGTTGACGGATTTGAACCCGTCTAGATCAATCAGCATTGCAACGAAGGGGCCGTCTGCAGTCTCGAACCGACCGATAGCGTGTTCGAGGCCACGCCTGTTGAGAAGGGCCGTCAGGTGGTCCTGCCTGGAATTGGCCTCCATTTCGGCCGCAAGCCGCTCGGCCTCATGCCTTAGGCGGCTCGCTTCGCGGAAGCGCGCTTGTCCAACAAACGCGGCTCGAACCAGGCCGCCCAGGAAGAGCAGAACGGCGAAAGAAAGAACGTACCCTTCAAAGTTGCCTTTCGCCAGCAAGCACCCCGCTGTGATGAGGAGCGGGGGTGTGATGAAGTTGGTCGCTGCCGCGGCATATGAACTGCCGTATGTAACAGCACCAGCTGAGATGCCTGCCAGAATAATCAGATGCAGCGCTGCGTGAGGTGTCGTGTATCCAACCGTAAGGACGGCTAGGAACGACCAGGCAAACCCTGCCAGAAGAGCAAGGATGCCAAACCAGCGAAGCCGCGGCGAAATCCCTGTCAGATCGTCCTGGCGTCCCGTTTGCTTTAGCTGATAACGGGCGAGTGCAAGGCGGCCGACATTTATCGCATTGATGACCAGGAACCAGATCGCGGCGCCAGAGCCACCGCCAGAAAGGGCCTGCACCGTCAAAATAAGGCTTGAGAGGACGGTGCTGATCGGCATTGACACGAAGAGACCAGCCCTCAGGTCAGCAAGCTGATCCTGACGGATTTTGGCCTCCAGCGTGTCTTCTTTCTTCAGGTCCATGGACGGGCTAGCTAGCTTCCCAGGTTTCTTCGCAGCGCAAGCCTATGCAAGCCCACTGAAGGACGGGTTAACTAATAGCGTGGTAACTGGTGCGGCGGCTCGTATGCCTCATCTTAACATTGCCGGCTGATCATTGAGGTCTTGCCCGCGCCGCGCGTGATCCGCATCATTCCGAGCATTCGCAACGACACATGGACGCAGCATTGCTAACGGCAGGAGTCGAGACTGTCTGTGATTTCATCGCCTAAGCATGGCCGAAATGCCATGGCGGACAAAGGGAAGATTTTGCGCAAGGCGAAGCCCCGCGTGTCTTGCAAGCCGAGCCGCCGGGTGCTCGCCTGAGTAGAGTCCGACGAGGATGTTCGTAGCATGATAGAGCGGTGCCGCCGACCGGCGCAGGCAGCTTTCGTATCTGTGGAGCATGTCGGGATCGGCAATGTCGCGCCGGTCGCGACATGCTGTCAGGATTCTATGGGCGAGTTGCTTCTGGCCACTGAGGGCGATGTTAAAGCCATGCGCGGTCACCGGGTGCATGCCAATGGCGGCGTCGCCGATGAGTGCGGCGCTCGGTGCCCAGAACTTATGCGCCCACGTCGTGACCAGCGGATAGCTATGGCGGGTGCTTGCCAAGGTCATTTCTCCGAGGCGCCCTCGACATCGGTTCGTCAATTCCATCAGGAACAAATCGTCGTCTAGAGCAAGCAGTCTATCGGCCTCGTTTAACGGCAAAGTGAGTAGCAGCGACGACACGCCTTCCATGAGCGGCAACATCGCTATCGTCTGATGGTGATCGAACCATTCGACTGCGATCTGCTGATGGACGCGCTCGTGCCTTACCCGGCAAATCAGCATGGCCTTGCCGAGCCGATTGATATCGGCGCCGATGCCGAGCAGGTCGCGCGTGGCGGAAAAACGCGAGTCCGCTGCAACGAGAAGCCGAGCGGTCAATTGCCTGCCATCGGAGAGCGTTATGACTGCTCCTTTGTGGCTGTTTGTTGCACCGACGACCGAGTGGCCGCATATCAGCCGGGCATGATCCTGCAACCGGATGATCTTGAACAGGGCATCGCGGATGCGACAATTTGGGACCAGAAACCCGAGTGGTTCCCCAGATCCCCTGGGAGGATCGAAACACAGCGCGAAAGGGCTCGATCCGTTGAGCACGCGCGCGCCTTGCAGTGGTGATTTGTGCGAAGCGGGGATGGCATCCCAGGCGCCGACCCCGCGAAGGATTCTAATCGAGGCGTAGGTCAGCGCGATCTCGCGACCGTCGAAAGCTGGACTCGCCAGCCGTTCCAAGGACTGCTGTTCAACAACTGCCACCTTCAGATCGCTCTGCCCCAGCGACGCGGCGAAGGAAAGACCGACCGGCCCGCCTCCGACGATAACGATGTCGAAACTCTCGTCGGAGCCGGCCATCAGGGTGCCGCCATCGCGTCGGCTATCTGCGTGAGATGCCGGTGGAGTTGAGCCGCAAACTGTGGACGGATTGCGCGGGGTTCCAGTGCCCGCCGCGTCGCCTCAAGCCACTGTGCATGAACGTCCGCATAAATCGGCAACGAAGGATGCAGTCCTATCAAACACGGACGCAGCTGATCGCACCAGTCTTTGGGTCCGCCCAGCCAGCGCCATGCCCCCCTGTTGGCAGGGCCGGTCTCAATCCGGTCGTGGCACTCGAAAACCAGGGCACGGATCGCTGGGCCGCGCCCGAGATGAGGGAAAATGCTATCCGAGACGTTTCTTGGCTGCATCTTGTCGGCATTCTTGAGTTGATAAGAGGGCTATCCATGCGGCGACAGCGCCGAATTCAGCTTTCCAGCAGCCACACTTGCATCGAGCCTTTCGCCCGATTGTTCCAAAGAAAGTATGGCAGGGCGATTAGCCTGCAGTCGGAAACGACGGGCGGCGCATTCCTGTACAGGCTGTCTCCCCAGCCTTGGTCTACGACGCGCTTCGCGGGGGCGGTGAGCGTGACCACGCCATCGAAGAGGTCGCCCCGCCCCTCCGTTTCGATCCAGGCGTCTCGCGGCAATTTAAGCTGCTGCACTCGCCCCCCCGGGATTGTCTACGTGTTCGACGCAATAGACCAACGGTCCGCGCTTGAGCGCCACCCGGCCGATGTCCTGACTGACCTTGGGATGAGCATAGATGCGCTCGGGAGGCATCGGCAGCTCGAGGGTGATCGTGTCTCCGGCATTCCATAGCCGCGAGATCGAAAGATAGCCGTTGCTGGTGCATGCCTCCACGTCGATGGGATGTCCCTCGACCGAGGCTTCGGTTTCGTGCGCCCATCCGGGAATGCGAAGCTTCACGGCGAACTCGGCCGGGGCGTCAGGGCTGACCTCGATCCTGATCGAGCCGAACCATGGATAGGCGCTGGTTTCCCGCAGGAACACATTTCCCGTAGCAAGCCGGATGTTCGTCGAAATGCCGCCATAGAGATGGAAGGCGATTGCGTCTTCGCTGGCCGACACGAAATAGCCTCCGACCGAAGCGATGAGACGCGACGAATTCATCGTGCAGCATGGGCATGTGTGCCAGGCCCATCGGCTGTGTCGCCCATCGCTGTCCAGCGGATTGGAGTAAAAATAGTGCTCGCCATCGCGCGACAGGCCGGTCAGCGCGCCGTTGAACAACGCCTGTTCCATTACGTCGGCATAGCGGCCGTCGAGATCGAGATGCAGCATCCGATGCGCCCAGAAGATCAGCGCTACCGAGGCGCAGGTCTCCGCATAGGCCGTATCGTTCGGCAGGTCGTGGTCTTCAGTAAAGCCTTCATTCGCGGCAGCCGAACCCAAGCCGGAGGTGATGTAGATCTTCGAGGTCATGACATCGGCCCAGAGCACCTCGCATGCTTTCTTGAGGCCGTCGTCGTTCAGTTCCGCCGCGAGGTCGGCCATTGCGGAAAACATGTACATCGCCCGAACGGCATGGCCGACCACCTTGGTCTGCTCGCGCACTGGCCTGTGCGATTGGTTGTACTCATACCTCTTCGCCCAGAACTCACTAGGGTTCTCCCCGCGCGCGACCGCTTCCTGATCGAAGTAGTGCGGCTGGCGGCCGCGCTCGTTGATGAAATAGGCCGCGAGTTCGAGATGCTTTCTCGCTCCCGTCAAGCGATAGAGCTTAACGAGGGCAAGCTCGATCTCCTGATGGCCGCAATAGCCGTGCTTCTGGCCGGGGTTCGGACCGAACGTCTTGCGCACATGGTCGACATAGCGCTCAAGGATGTCAAGGAGCCGGCGCCGGCCCGTCGCGAGGAAGTAGGCGATGCCGCCCTCGAGCAGATGTCCCAGATTGTAGAGTTCGTGATAGTCGCGCAGGTTGGTCCAGCGCTTGTCCGGCTCGCGCTGCAGGTGCCAGCAGTTCAGATAACCGTCGGCAGCCTGTGCATTTTCGAGATCGTCGACGATCTTTTCGATCCTGGCCTCGATGTCGGCGTCGGGCCTGTGTGACAGCGCATAGGATGCCGCCTCGATCCACTTGCCGGCGTCGGAATCCCAGAACACCTGCACGAAATTGTGCTGATTGGGCGCGGAGCTCAGCGGCGGCGGGTTCGGCAGTGTCAGGGACTGCAGGATACCGTGCTTGCCAAGCTGGACGTGCTGGGTGGGGACGGTCCGCGTCAGCACAGTCTCAAGCCGCTCGCGCCAGAATTGCCCCTCCAGCGCGACATCGACGAACTGAACCGGCTCGAACTCGTTCATTGGAACGCATCCGTTCCTGCAATGAAGTGCATTGGCGTGCTCACGGCTTCGACGATGCCCGCACGACCAGTGAACACGGCCGACGCCTGACGCACGCGCTCGGCGATCATCTCCAGCACGCTGTCACCAGCGTCGCGTCCGAGCGCGTTCAGGTTCTCATCGAGGCTGGCCAGCCGCGGCCGCGTCGCAAGCACCATCAAGTCCCAGTTGTTAAATCCGACGATGGCCACGTCGACAGGTGCTGCCAGGCCAATCTCGCGCAGCGTGTCGCACGCGCCGCCGGCGATCTGATCGTTGCCGCAGAAGATCGCGTTCGGCGTTTGCGGTCCCGAGAACAATCTGGCCGCCGTGTCGCGCCCCAACGCCTCGGCTGACTTTTGGCTTTGGCCGTTCTTCGTGTCGGTCTTGATCCAGACCGGTCGCCGAGGTGTTGGGCGGCGCGATCCATTGAAGGAACCGACCACTATCATGAAAAGATCCAAAAACCGCCAAAACGCTGATGGTGACGACTAAACTGTCCGTTAGACATGCGTTCTCCCTTGAAAGGCTAGCCGACGAAGCCACGCCGATGAGGAGATAACCTTGATCTGGATCAGCCAGACACGACAAATCCGGGCGACGCAGTCCTTCGAGCGACAGGGCTTTTCACAAATCTACGTCAAGCGCGGCTTAGCTAAGCTAGCTGTGGAGCCTCAGCACTTTGTACCCGAACAAGCCGTCTCGGCTGACGACCGGCATCCGCTCAGTCGTCGGCACAGCGATCTGGGTCAGCGTTCCGGCTTGTCGTCCCGGTCGATGAGGATGCGCTCGGCAGCCCCGTGAAGATCCTCATATTGACCACTCCTCAAGGCCCACAGAAAGCCGGACAGCCCCAGCGCGCCAAGGAACAGAGCTGCTGGTATGAGGTAGACGAGCGTCGTCATGACGGCTGCACCGATGCGCGAATGCCCGAACGCGTTGCCGAGGGAGCCCCCGTCACCTCGGCGAGCACAAAACCCTGCAGGCGCAACGCATTTCCGATGACAAGTAGCGATGAAGCAGACATCGCGATTGCCGCGATCAGCGGCGTGACGTGCCCCAGAATGGCGATTGGCACAGCAATGGTGTTGTAGACGATCGCGATGGCGATGTTCTGACGGATCAGCCGGCCGGCCTTCCGTGAGACGTCCAGGGCAAGGGGTACGGCCAAAAGGCTTTCGCGCAGGAACACGAAGTCCGCGGCGTTGCGGCCAATATCGGCAGCGGTGGCCGGCGCGATCGAGACATGTGCTGCCCCCAGCGCAGGCGTGTCGTTCAGGCCGTCGCCAACCATTAGAACCTTGTGGCCAGCTCTCGCCAGGGTCTCGATGCGTTCGACCTTGCCGGATGGCAGCAGGCACGGAACGAAGTCGCCGACACCCAGCATTTTTGCAACTTCACCGCAGGCGCCTGCGGTATCGCCCGACAGCATCTCCATGGACACCCGGGCATCGTTCAACTGCACGATGGCTGCCCTTGCGTCGGCACGCAGTGCGTCCTCGAAAACGAAGGACGCGACAATGATCCCGTCTTTCGTCAGGACCGTTCCGCCATAGCCATGCTTTCCTTCGCCGCCGGTCCGGGCCTTCCATCCAGCCCATCCGCGTCGGCCCAGCCGCCAGATGCTCCCAGCGACAGTGGCTTCGATCCCGAATCCTGGATGCTCGCTGACAGCATCGAATTTGTCCTGCCCGCCGGAAGCGGCAAAGCCGGCTATGGCCTTTGAAAATGGGTGACGCGAGTGCGCGGCCATGTCTGCCGCCATTGCCAGCATGGCCGGATCGATCGAGGCCGCATTGACGAGACGGGGCTGACCGAGCGTAAGTGTTCCGGTCTTGTCGAACACAGCCGTGTCGATCGTTGCCAGGCGCTCCATGGCCGAGCCGTCCTTGACCATGATGCCGTTCTCGAACAGGCGCCGCGCGGCGACCACCTGCACGATCGGCACGGCGAGGCCGAGCGCACACGGGCATGTGATGATGAGGACGGCGATGGCGATCGTCATCGCCCTGTGCCAGTCGCCAGTCGCCGCCATCCAGCCCGCGAACGTTACGAAGGCGGCAAGGTGAACCACTGGCGCATAAAGCGCTGAAACGCGGTCGGCAATCCGGCGATAATGCGCGCGACCGCCCTCGGCGGCTTCCATCAGCCGAACCATTTCTTCCAGGAAGGAATCTTTTGCGGCGGCTGTCGCCTGGACGGTCAGCGGGCCGGTGAGATTGAGAATGCCGGCCTGTACCGCCTCCCCTGACGCCACGGTTCTGGGAGTGCTCTCACCGGAAACCAGCGAACAGTCGAGATCCGAAGATCCCCGAATGATCTTGCCGTCGACGGGAATCCTTTCGCCGGCAGCGATCAGCAGCTGCATGCCAGGTTCGATCTCGCCAACCGGCAGATAGTCGCGCGCGCCATCGCCGTGCAGCACCATGGCGCCACGCGCCGCCAGCTGCGACAGGCCTTTCACGGCGGTTCGGGCTCGTTCTCGCATCACGTGGTCGAGCGTGCGGCCGATCAACAGGAAGAACAGCAAGGATACCGACGCGTCGAAATAGGCGTGGTCGCCATGGTTGATGGTCTCGTAAAGGCTCATGGCATAGGCGAGCGACACCCCGACCGCGATGGGCACATCCATGTTCATGCGGCCGTGGCGTAGCGCATTCCACCCCGAACGGAAGAAGATGCCGCCGGCGAAGGCAAGTGCGGGAATGGCGATTAGTGCCGAGACCCAGTGGAACAGATCGCGGGTCGCGCCTTCGGCGCCCGACCAGACCGACACCGAAAGCAGCATGATGTTGCCGGCCGCAAAGCCGGCAACCGCGACGGCGCGGATCAGCTCCGACAGCGTCTTGTCCTTGCCGTAAGCCTCGGGTTCGAACAGGCGTGCGTCATAGCCCAGCCGTCCAAGTGTGGCGACGAATGGCGGAACCTCGTCGCCGCGCCACCGGACCGAAACCCGTTTCGTCGACAGGTTGACGCGGGCGCCCTCGACCCGGTCCAGCTTTCCAAGCGCCGTTTCGATCGCCCGGATGCAGGCTGCACAATGAACCGCCGGTACTGAAAGATCGGTCTGATACAGGTCGCCGCCCAGCGAACGGCTCGCCAGTTTGACTTCTTGGCTCGACGGCAAAACGGATGCGGCGCCAGCGACATCCAGCGCCATTTCGGCGCCCGGTGCACAGCAGCTCATTGCAACGCACCTTGGGAAATGATGATACGGTGAACTTCCCGATAGGGCTCCGCGAGACCGGCGTCGGCATCGACTTCGACGATCCAGACGCCGTCCTTGGGCGTGTGGTACGCAGCAAATTCCTGATCCGTTGCGAGAGTTAAAATGATGGACTTGTCCTCGGCCTCATAGGCAGGATGACGGAACAGGACGCTGACGCCGTGCAACGGGACCAGCTTGCCGGCGGCGTCGCTGAGGCTGTAACGGACTTCGCCCGCCGCGATCGTCAGTTTGCCAGTCCAGCCGAGCGCGGCCTGCGCGCGCCCTTCCTCGGCCCTCCTGTTGAATTGCTGGCTGGCCACATAGGTGTTTTCGACGACGAGGCCGGTCCAACTCGTGTTGGCGAGTGTCGCCATGGTCAGATTGACGCCGATGACCACAGCGAAAAAGGCGAGAATGGTGACCAACATATGCCCGCCGGTGAATTCGCGGGATTTCTGCGGATTGGCGCTCATCTGACGATCTCCGGTGCGTTGAAAGTGGCCGTGTATTCGTCCGACTCGAAGCTCGCCTTGTCTTCGACCCGGAATTTGAATGTTTGCGCTTGGCCCTTGATCTGTTCCGCCGGCTGGCGAACGAAAACCTTCAGCATCTTCAGCCGGTCGGGTTCGACCGGAATGGCAAAGGAGCGATCCGCAGGCAGGTCGTCGATCCCGACGACGCTCATCTCGGCCTCCGGCAGGCCCTGCATGGTGACGACGATCGTCCTGGGCTCGGGGATCATGTTGAGCAGCTTGACGGTGTAGCCATTGCGGATCGAACCGTCGGACAACACGACGAACTGCGGATTGCGGTCGTGCAGAACGTTGACCTCGAGCCGGTCGCGCGTCAGAAGCGAATAGAACAGGGTGAGACCGACCGCCGACCACGCACCTATGTAGACGGACGTGCGCGGCCTGAAGATCTTCCGAATGTGGAAATGGGCCAACCTGTCGGCGAAAGCGCCGTCGGCAGTGCGCACCAGCGAAGGCTTCACCGTGCTGGAGCCGCCCCCGGTCGCCACCGCCATGTTGGCGTTGTAGTCGGACAGCGTCGCATAGGAGATCAGCCCGCGCTCCTTGCCGAGCTTGGCCATGACGCTGTCGCAGGCGTCGATACAGAGCGCGCAAGTGATGCATTCGAGCTGCTGGCCGTCGCGAATGTCGATCCCCATCGGGCAGACCGCGACACAGGTGTTGCAATCGACGCAGTCTCCGACCAGCTGCCCAGCGGCCTGAACCTTCTTGGCGTGACGCGAACGAGGTTCGCCGCGCCAATCATTGTAGGTCACCGTGAGAGAATTCTCGTCGAGCATGGCCGCCTGAATGCGCGGCCACGGGCACATATAGGTGCAGACCTGCTCGCGCATCAGTCCACCGAATGTGTAGGTAGTCGCCGTCAGCACGGCGATGGTGATGTAGCCGACGGGTGCGGCGGTGCCGGTGAAGACTTCGCCGATCAGCTTTGGCGCGTCGGCGAAATAGTAGATCCAGGCCCCCCCGGTCGCCGTCCCTATGACCAGCCATATGGCGTGTTTCGATACGCGCAGCACAAGCTTGCGCGCTGTCCAGGGTCCGGCGTCGAGTTTCATGCGCGCGTTGCGATCTCCTTCGATCGCGCGCTCGACGACCAGAAACAGGTCGACCCATACGGTCTGCGGGCAGGTATAGCCGCACCAGGCCCGACCAACTGTGGAGGTGACCAGGAAAAGGCCAATGCCGGCCATGACCAGCAGGCCAGCCACGTAGTAGAATTCCTGCGGCCAGATTTCGATGAAGAAAAAGTAGAAGCGGCGGTTGGCAAGATCGACCAGCACGGCCTGATCAGGCGCGAACGGCCCTCGATCCCACCGCAGCCAGGGCGACAAGTAGTAAATGCCCAGCGTGATTGCCATCACCAACCACTTGAAGCGGCGAAAGCTGCCTGAAGCGCGCTTCGGGAATACCTTCTTGTGCGGGGCATAAAGCGGCTGACGGGCCTTGGCGGAGTTGACCGATTCGGCTTCGAGCCGTTCAATTTGCGTGTTTTCAAGCACGAGAAGCTCCAGTCACCGGCGACGATTTCGCGGCGGAAGCCCGACCGATCGGTTCTGGCTGATGGCCACGTTGAGCACGCTTTGCCGCATGGCGAATTGCACCGCGTTGATGCAAGTCATTCGCCGGATGCCGGAATGGTGTCGAGGCCCGGCGCAAGCCGGCCCCGTCGCTTGGCGGGGAGGGCCGAGAATAGGCTTCCGTTCCTATTCTCCGCCGCCAAGCGAATGGACATAGACTGCGAGTTCTTTGACCTTGGTCTCGCCGAGACGCCCGATCCAGGCCGGCATGACGCCGTGCTTCGGCGCGTGGACCTGCGCAGCAATAGCCGTCTCGCCCGGTCCATAGAGCCAGATCGCGTCGGTCAGGTCGGGCGCGCCGAGTTCCCTGTTGCCCTTTGCTGTGTCGCCATGACAGGCGACGCAATTTTCCGCGAAAACCTTGGCGCCGGGCTCGATCAGACTTGCGTCCCGGACCAGGCCGGACAGGCTGGCAACGTAGGCGCTGACCTGTGCGATCTGGTCCGCCGTGATGATGTCGCCAAAAGCCGGCATTTCCGACAGGCGCGTATCCGGGTCTGACGCGAAGCGGATGCCGTGGGTGATCGTCTGCTGGATCTGCTCAGCGCTGCCGCCCCACAGCCAATCGTCGTCGTTGAGGTTTGGAAAACCTTTGGAGCCTTGCGCGCCGGAGCCATGGCACTGCACGCAATTGACCCTGAATGCCGCACCGCCGGCAGCGACGGCGAACTCGCGCAATGCGTCGTCGGCAGCAATCTCCGAGGCGGTTTTCGATTCCACCGCTGCGACATATTTGGCCTTGGCGGCTTCGGCGGCCGCCAGTTCATTCTTGACGTGGTTGCGGCTCGAATAGCCGAGCACACCTCTGGTCGCGGAAGTAAGCATTGGCCATGCGGGATAGGCGATGGTGTAGCCGATCGCCCAGACAATGGTGATGTAAAATGTCGTGACCCACCAGCGCGGAAGTGGGTTGTTGAGCTCCCGGATGCCATCCCACTCATGGCCGGTCGTTGAGATGCCCGAGACCTCGTCGATGTGCTCGCTGCTCATGGTCAATCGTCCTTGAGAGGAATGCGAGCGGCTTCGTCAGCTTGCCGGCGGCCGCCAGGGCGAAGCGCGAAGGCAACGCATCCGACAAAGAACAGCGCCATGGCGAGCAGGCCCCAGCTGTCGGCGAATTCCCGCATCAAATTGTAGCCCACGATCACACTCCTCAGCGGTAGCCGGCGGCCTCGTCGTAGTTCTTGAAATCCACCAATGTGCCAAGCATCTGCAGATAGGCGACGAGGGCATCCATTTCGGTGACCTGATGCGGATTGCTGTCGAAGTCGCCGACCTTGGCTTTTGGATAGCGCGTCTCGAGGCCCGAACTATCGGCGTTCGGGTCGGCCTGTGCCATCAGATCGGCGTTGGCGTGCGCGATCATGTCGTCGGTGTAGGGGACGCCGACGCGCGCGTTGGCAACCAGATGGGTCGAGAAGTCCTTCACGTCGATCGGCGCGTCTTTGAGGAACGCGTAGCTCGGCATGATCGATTCCGGCACGACCGAGCGCGGATCGGCAAGATGCTGTACGTGCCATTCGTTGGAGTAGCGGTCGCCAACCCGGGCGAGGTCCGGTCCGGTGCGTTTCGATCCCCACTGGAAAGGGTGATCGTACATCGACTCGGCCGCCAGACTGTAGTGCCCATAGCGCTCGACCTCGTCGCGGAACGGTCTGATCATCTGGCTGTGGCAGAGGTAGCAGCCCTCGCGCACATAGATATTTCGTCCAGCAAGTTCGAGCGGCGAATAGGGCCGCATGCCTTCGACCTTCTCGATCGTATTGTCGAGATAGAAGAGCGGCGCGATCTCGACGATGCCGCCGACCGTCACCACCAGAAGGGAGCCAACGAGAAGAAGCGTGGCGTTCTTCTCGATGATGGCGTGTTTGTCCATCAAGCCCATTTTCTGGCTCCTGATCGCGCACGCTGGAGGGCGGGGATGGAGCCCGGCATCGGATCCTCCTCGCGTTGGTAGCCAAAGATGGTCATGGCGATGTTCCAGGCCATGATAAGGGCGCCGGACAGATACATCGCGCCGCCGATGGCACGCATGATGTAGTAGGGATGCATGGCGGCGACGGTTTCGGCGAAGGAGTAGATCAGGAAGCCCTGCTCGTCATATTCGCGCCACATCAGGCCTTGCATGACGCCGGAGACCCACATCACCGCCGCATAAAGGACGATTCCGAGCGTCGCCAGCCAGAAGTGCCAGTTGACCAGCCGCAGTGAATAGAGCCGCTCGCGGTTCCACAGCTTCGGCACCATGAAATAGATCGCGCCGAACGAGATCATGCCAACCCAGCCAAGCGCGCCGGAGTGGACGTGCCCGATCGTCCAGTCGGTATAGTGCGACAGCGAGTTGACCGTCTTGATCGCCATCATCGGGCCTTCGAAGGTCGACATGCCATAGAAGGCGATGGCCATCACCATCATGCGGATGATCGGATCCGTGCGCAGCTTGTCCCAGGCGCCGGACAGCGTCATCAGGCCGTTGATCATGCCGCCCCAGGAGGGCATCCAGAGCATGATCGAAAACACCATGCCAAGCGTCTGCGCCCAGTCGGGCAGAGCGGTGTAATGCAGGTGATGCGGACCAGCCCAGATATAGAGGAAGATCAGCGCCCAGAAGTGGATGATCGACAGGCGGTAGGAATAAACGGGGCGGTTCGCCTGCTTGGGCACGAAATAATACATCATGCCGAGAAAGCCGGCGGTCAGAAAGAAGCCGACGGCATTGTGGCCGTACCACCACTGCGTCAGGGCGTCCTGTACGCCGGAGAAGGCGGAATAGCTTTTTGAGCCAACGAACGAGACGGGCATCGACAGATTGTTGATCACATGCAGCATCGCGATGGTCACGATGAACGACAGATAGAACCAGTTGGCGACGTAGATATGCGGTTCCTTGCGCTTCAGGATCGTGCCGAGGAATAGGATGAGATAGGCGACCCAGACGATGGTCAGCCACAGGTCCACATACCATTCGGGTTCGGCATACTCGCGGCTCTCGGTGATTCCGAGCAGGTAGCCTGTCGCAGCCATGACGATGAAAAGCTGGTAACCCCAGAACACGAACCAGGCGAGATCGCCGCCAAACAGCCGGGCGCGGCAGGTGCGCTGCACGACATACAGGGATGTGCAAAGCAGTGCATTGCCCCCGAAAGCAAAAACGACGCCCGACGTATGCAGCGGCCGCAAGCGACCGAAATTGAACCAGGGTTCGATGTTGAGATCCGGATAGGCGAGCTGCAGCGCGATGACCACACCGACCAGCATGCCAACGACCCCCCAGATCACCGTTGCGACGGCCCCGTAGCGTATCGGCCCATCCATGTAATCGGCGGGGTGGATCGGAACTGCTGGCTTGAACTCCGTGTTGCGCAACAGGATCGCAGTGAAGCCAGCCACGGCGAAGAACAAAACCCACATATGCTGGCGAAAAGGTTCGTCTACGCCGAAGCCGGCAGCCACCAGGGCCGCAAAAGCAAACAGGCTTAGAAGGACGATCTCAGTGCCGAATTTCATCGCAAGTACCGACTCCAATTCCGGCGGACCCAACTCCGCAGTGCATTGATTGCGCAGCCGCCGCCTGCTCGCCCTGATCCATGTCAGATCGCAGGATTTTGCTTCGGGCAGCATCGAGTTCGGTGCGATCAGAAGGTGGCGATTGAACGAGGAAACGCAGCACGGGCCGCCCCGCTCATGGACAAGTCCGGCGTCTGCGGGCCGGCCGGCGTGGAGGCGATTCCGTGTGATGTGATGAAGCGCGCGCACAGGGAAAACTGCAGCTCTGCAATGCTTAGGAAAATATCGCTGATGCGCTGCCCAGCGTCGATCGCCTGAAGTGCCTCGGCACGGCCAACGCAATCCTCCCATTTTTGCGCAAGCGTTCATCAATATGAAGAAACGATCGTCTTTCCCGCCTACGAGGCCGCTGTCGTTGGCGGCGATGCCAGCCTCGCTTCTACCCGGCGGTTGCGCGCCGAACACGTCGAAGACGAGTGCTTTGCTGGTGAGGTGACTGAATTCTGCTAGCGATCGGCCATGGCGAGACGGTGGAGAATGCGGAAGCCGTCGGTTTCATTCTGCGCGGCTTTCTTCGAAGGCTTGCGGCGACACACATCCCTTTCGAACGCGAACAAATCCTGCTGCGGGTCGGAGTAGGCGACGGCCCCGCGCGCTTAGGTCTCATCTAAAGGGCGGTTGCGCCTCGGCCACCGCAGCGCTGCTCCAGCCGGCTGACGCTGTCCACCGTGACATGGCGATTGTTCTCGATCCGGATCACGCCGTCCATTCTCAGTCTGGTCAGCTGGCGGCTCACAGTCTCGTTTGTAAGTCCAAGGAAATCAGAGATGTCGGCACGCGTCAGCGGCAGATCGAAGCACGCCGACCTGGCCGCCGGGCCAACACTGGAATCGATATTCCGGGCGATCATGAGGAGAAAGCTCGCCACCTTCTCCGGTGCGGTCTTGCGCCCCAGAGTCACCATCCATTCGCGTGCCTCGTCGAGTTCGTTCAGCGTCTGCTTGAGCAGGCGATGCTCAAGTTCCGGTGATTCCTTCATCATCCGTTCGATGGCCGCCCTCGGAAACGAGCACAGCGAGACAGCGGTTGCCGCTTCCGCATTGATCGCGCTTTTCACCTTGAAGGGCCGTCCCAGAAAATCCGGTGCGAACTGGAGGCCGACGATTTGCTGGCGGCCGTCCGAAAGGCTCTTCGTCAGCTTCACCACGCCTGAAAGCACGTTTGAATAGCTGTCGACGGCCTCGGCGTCGCCGATCAGTTCGACCCCCGGCTCGATCTTGTGCCGCGACGAAGTCTTGGCGAGCCGCGCCAAATCGTCTGGATCGAGCGCACCGCAGACGCCGCGGTGCCGTACTTCGCAAGGTAGGCAAAGAACGGGAATGCCGGAACTATGAATATCTTGCCGTACTGTCATTCCATCGCTCTACCGATCCCAAGTGCCAGCAGGATAGCAATCGACGGTAGAAAAATCGTTGCGGCAGTTTGTCCGTGCTGGAGGTTGACCGAAATCAGGGCTTTGGCTGTTCGACGCGTCCAGAGTTCCGGCGACTCAAACACGGTGGACCAAGACATGCGACCGGAATTAACTGCCAGATTTGGCGAGAACGTCCCCCGCTACACCAGTTACCCGACCGCGCCGCATTTCCATCCGGGCGTCGATGCGGCGGTCCAGAAAGGCTGGTTGGAGGCCCTCGAAGGCGGTGACGAGATATCGCTTTACCTGCATATTCCCTATTGTGACAGGCTCTGTTGGTTCTGTGCGTGCCATACCAAGCAGACGCGCCACTATGAGCCGGTGACCGCTTATCTGCGCTCGCTACGCGCGGAGATCGCGACGGTTGCCGCCCTTACCAGCGGGAAGGTCTTCGTCCGCGCAATCCACTTCGGCGGCGGCTCGCCGACAATGCTGAAGCCTGAGGATATGGTGGCTCTAGGCGCGTTCATGCGGGACAGCTTTGATTTTGTTCCGAATACGAAAATCAGCATCGAGATCGATCCGAACGATATGGACGAGGCACGCCTTGATGCACTTGCCGAAATCGGCATGACGCGGGCGAGCCTCGGCGTGCAGGATTTCGATCCGAAAGTGCAAAAGGCGATCAACCGCGAACAAAGCTTTTTGCAGACCAAGGCAGTCGTCGACGGAGTTCGTTCCCGCGGCGTCGAGTCCGTCAATCTGGATCTGCTCTACGGCCTGCCGCATCAAACCAGCGAGAGCCTGTGTTCCACCGTCGCGCAAGCGCTCACCCTGGAGCCGGACAGGATGGCGCTGTTCGGCTACGCTCACGTGCCCTGGTTCAAGAAACATCAGACGATGATCGACGAGGCATGGCTCCCCGGTCCCACGGAGCGGTTCGCGCAATCGCAACTCGCCGCGCGGGCGATTTTGGACAAGGGATATGAAGCAATAGGCCTCGACCATTTCGCCAAGCCGGGCGATGCGCTGGCGGTGGCGGCCTGCACAGGGGCCCTGCATCGCAACTTCCAAGGCTACACAGAGGATCGCTGCGAGACGCTGATCGGTGTCGGTCCTTCGTCCATCAGCCGGTTTCGCCAGGGCTACCTGCAGAACAATCCTTCGACCGCTGAGTACGGACGTATGGTCGCCAATGGCGGGCTGGCCGCCGTCCGCGGCATCGCCTTTTCCGACGACGATCGCGTCCGTGGCTGGATCATCGAGCGGCTGATGTGCGATTTCGCCTTCTCGGCGATCCACCTGGTGGAGAGCTTCGGGGAAGCCGGCCAAAAGCTCCTTTTTCAGGCCGGCTCAATCGCTCTTCAGGATCCTGCTCGACTGCTTGAACTCCAAGGCGACAGTTTCGTCGTGCTGGCGGAAAGTCGTCCCTTCGTGAGGAGCATTGCGGCGAAGTTCGACAAATATTTTGAAAGTGGAACGGCCAGGCACTCGGTGGCAGTCTGAGCACCGCAGAGGACCGGTCACGGTTTTCAGTCGATCGTGAACCGATGCGCTACGTTTTGACCATTCATCGGCTACCGTCGCATTGCGGACCAGATACGAAGGTCTTGGGCCATAGGCGTCCGGTCGTGCCTTCCGGCGTCGTCCACCCCACGGCCCGTGCGAGGAGCCGGATCGGGGCATTCTCGGCGCTTCGGTGGATTCCGACGGCTCGCGCTATGGGCTGATCCAGATTCCCGCCGGAGGAAGCAACACACCATTCCACGGCAATCTTGACCTCTACCAAACCCGCTTGACGATCGCCGACGGCCGCGAAGTGTTCGCCAAGGCCGTGGAGATGATGACTGCCTGCTCGCAGGACGCGCTCGCCGCGGCCGGGATGCGGTCGCGGGATATCGATCGGTTCGTTCCGCACCAGGCTAACGCCCGAATTTTCGATGCCGTCGGGAGGAACCTCGGCATTGCCGATCACGCGATCGTCAAGACGATCGCCGAATACGGCAACTCTTCCGCCGCGACGATCCCTCTCTCGCTGTCGCTGGCCCACCAGACGGAGCCGTTTCGGCAGGGCGAGAAAATTCTTCTGGCGGCAGCAGGCGCGGGTCTGAGCGGCGGTGCACTCGTCGTTGGAATCTAGCGGCGGCAACCGGCTGCGTAGAGTTGACCTTGTATGATGGGAAGGGCGCAGGCATTCGAGCGTAGACAGCGAGAATCGCTAAGCTTAGAGAACCCCAGGGTCGGGTGGTCCGAGACATAAGATATGGGAGGCGTCAATGGTCAGCCTAAGCCGGGCTCAGCTCTATGATTTGGTCTGGGCCAAGCCGATGACACAGATCGCCCGTGAACTCGGAGTTCGCGATCAGCATATCGCGCGGGCTTGCGATGCCTACAACATTGCACGGCCGCGAAACGGTCACTGGCAAAAGATCGAGCACGGCAAAGCAGTCCAAACGAAAGGGCTTAGCACCGACAGGTTCGGGGCAGATGAGATTGTCGTCATCGGCCAAGCTCCCGGTGAACACCTGCCGGAGTCAAAGCTGCTGGGGGTACCCCACGCAGATCAACTTGGCGGATCGACAGACGCACGCTCAAGCTGATGTGCCAACTTAAGGCTCAGCTCCAGCCTCTTCGCCGTCAATTGAGGGCAGGCTTATGATGACAGGTAACAAGCGACTGATGAAGGCGAGCGATATCCCCGCCTTCGTTGTGACGCTGATGAAGGCTGGCTGCGATATCTGTGCTGTCGGCGATACTCGCTATGTGCTTGGCGACGTCGAAGAAACGCTGGCGGCGCACGATGAGCTGGAGTGCATAGGCGAAGCGTTTGAAGACCGCGATTCTTTGATACGAGAGATCGTTGCCTGCCTGCTTTCCATCGGTCGGTACCTCGATCCCGGTTCGCCGCCGACGCATTGGTCCGAAAACGAAAAATGGCACAGTAGGGAACACGGGGTTGGGTTCATCCTCGGGACAAAACCGCGCCTGCCCCGCCAACGCGCGGACCGATCGACAACAGCGGTGACGGCGCTTTCCGGCTTGTCCCAACATGGCGAATTGGTCATGCAGCCAGTGAGCCGGCCGTGTTAACTTCGCCGTGTTGCCGGGATCGAGTCAGAGATGCCGGAATGCGGCCGATTACCAGGCAAGTTCCGCTGCGTCTCACGGCGGCGCGGCCCACCGAACGGTTCCCGGGGTCATGTAGACACCGCGCCACGCGTCGCGCCGGTGGCGCGCAGGTATAGTCCTCGGGCTGGCCGGCATGGAGGCGCATATCCGCCCCGGTCGGGTCGATGTCGCTCATCCAGTCGACGACCACCTCAGCCGCGTCGTCCGCAAGCAAAAATGTCAGGTTCATCACGACCGGCCATCTGGGCACGTGGAGGTTTTTCCAAGCAATCAGGCGCTTACTGTGCGCTGAGCGCGCTGGCACGGCTTTTGCACTCTTGATGGTGACTGCACGCAATGGGGCAAGACGAGCAATGCTCTCTCCCCTGAACCCGTGTGCCGTCTCTCTGAGCGGGAACAAGCTCGCGCAGAAAGCAAGCTTTGGAGAGCAACATTGGTGGCATTACAGATCGAGTCCCCGGCTCCTTCGATTAAAGTCGAGAACTGGCTGCGTGGCGAGCCCCTCACGAGCTTTCAGCCCGGCAAAGTGTACATCGTCGAATTTTGGGCAACGTGGTGCGGACCATGTGTGGACGGGATGCCCCATCTGATGCAGCTGCAGGAGAAATACAGGGAGAGCGGAGTTGAGATCGTCGGAGTCGCGGCTTCTGAAGACGCTCCAACGGCCGATGAGGCCCGAAGCAAGTTGGACGCTTGGTTGACTGAAAAGTTCTCGAATCTGAACTATCGGATCGCGTTCGACTCCACGGGCGAAATGGACAAGCTTTGGATGGAGCCCAGCTTTTCTGTCGCGATTCCGACCATGTTCGTGGTCGATCGAGACGGCCACATCGCCTTTATCGGTCATCCGATGGAACTCGATGAGGTCTTGCCGAAGGTGCTTAACGGCAGCTGGCGCGCCAGCGATCAAGCAAAATCGGCCGATACGGACCGGATCGCGGAAGGCGAAACCATAGCGCGCGAACAAGCGCTGAAGAAGCCGATCAATGATAGATTTTGGGCGGCGGTGGAGAAACAGGAGTGGAAGACGGCGCTCTCGGCGATCGAAGAGGGCATCGCCTTGTTGCCGGACAAGCTCGGTTTCCGCCGGTCTCATGTGAATCTGTTGCTTCACAAAATGCGCGACATGCAGGCCGGCTTGCCCGTCATGCGCCAATTCGTTCGCGACGCGATTAACAGAAACTCCGAGAATTGGATGATTGCGGCGCTAGACGAACTCTTCTTTCCGAACTTTGACTATTCGCACTTTCCGTCTGCTGAACGCTTGGCGATGGGAAAACAGCTGTCCGAACACATTCTGGCACTGAATCCCCCAGAAAGCGACCAATGTAAGCTCCTGCCTTATCCGGTGGCGATCGTGTCCCAGGGAGTGGTGTAGCTGACGGCTTGGTCGCCGCGCTCTCCGGCATAGGGCCGGGATGATCAGCGTGCCACGGCTGGCAGGCTGGTGAGAGGATCATCGCTCATTTGGCTGATGGTTTCCAGCGTCATGTAGCGCGCCCGCTGCACGGCCCATTCGTCATTCTGTTCGAGCAGGAGCGCGCCGACGAGGCGGACGATGGCGTCATCGTTGGGGAAGATGCCGACGACCTCGGTGCGCCGCTTGATCTCGCCGTTGAGGCGCTCGATCGGGTTGGTGCTATGCAGCTTGGCGCGGTGCTCTCTGGGGAAGGTCATGTAGGCCAGCACGTCGGGCTCGGCGTCGTCCATGATTGTCGCCAGCTTTGGCACCTTCGGCCGGATCTGGTCGGCGACGGCACGCCATTGCGTGCTTGCGGCTTCTGGCGTCTCCTGGGCAAACGCGGTGGCGATGAAGGCGGAGACGACACGGCGCCCGCTCTTGCCGGCATGGGCCAGCACGTTCCTCATGAAGTGGACGCGGCAGCGTTGCCATGTCGCGCACAGCACCTTGGTGACGGCCGCCCTGATGCCTTCATGGGCATCGGAGACGACGAGCTTGACGCCGCGCAGGCCGCGGCGGGTCAGCTTGCGCAGGAACTCCGTCCAGATCGGCTCGGCCTCAGACGTGCCGACCTCCATGCCCAGCACCTCGCGCCGGCCGTCCGCGTTGACGCCGACGGCGATGATGACGGCGACCGAGACGATGCGGCCGCCGCGGCGCACCTTCAGGTAGGTGGCGTCGATCCACAGGTATGGCCAGTCGCCCTCGATGGGTCTTTCAAGGAACGCTTTGACCTTGCCGTCGATCTCTTCGCACAGCCGGCTGACCTGGCTCTTGGAGATGCCGCTCATGCCCATGGCCTTGACCAGGTCGTCGACCGAGCGGGTCGAGATACCCTGGACGTAGGCCTCCTGGATGACGGCGGTCAGCGCCTTCTCGGCCATGCGCCGCGGTTCGAGGAAACCGGGGAAGTAGGAGCCCTTCCTCAGCTTCGGGATGCGCAGCTCGACGGTGCCGGCGCGCGTCTCCCAGTCGCGATCGCGATAGCCGTTGCGCTGAGCCGTCCGCAGCGGGTTCTTCTCGCCATAGCCGGCGCCGGTGGCGGCGCCCACCTCCAGCTCCATCAGCCGCTCGGCGGCAAAGCCGATCATCTCGCGCAAGATATCGGCGTCGGGGGTCTTCTCCACGAGCGTGCGCAGGTTCATCATGTCGTCGGTCATCGGTGGTTCCTTCGAATCAGGTTGGTGTCAGCAACCCGACCTTACCGGGGAACATCGATGACCGCCGCAAAGCCGCTCGCTCGCTACGGCGCTGTTGAGGGCGCGCTCGCGAGCGGCTTCGCTACCGCCGAGCTACACCACGTCCGGGGACGCGACCCCGGTGGCAGCTCTGTACTATCACGAGAGCGGCAACAAAGATCGGGCGATCGATCTGATCGAGCTGGCACTGAAGTCGCTGGACGGTCCGGAGCTTATCCGGGACGGAGATAAACAGCGCAAAATATCGCATTTGCTGCAGTTCCTGGCCAACTTCAAGGGTGAGAAGGTTTGTTACGGCGCTCTATGTGCGGCTCCAAACAATGGCCGGTTCGACAGGTGGTATACCGTTTGCGGCTGACCGTCAGGTTTATGTGAGGGACAGAATTGGCCGGGCGGACAGCTTTTTGATGCGAACGGTGCAAACCCGCGCCCGGCTTGCGAAATCGCCTGGCCCGATCTTTTGGGCCTATGTCAGAGGGACGGCGGCCCGCTACGATACGCGCCTTCGGCTAGGCAGGCTATGAGCTGAGCTACGTGTTTGTCCGCTTCGAACCGATCGCCAGTCTGGAGCAAGTGCCTCTCGACACCTCCACCACACTGAGGCTTCATGCCGGTAGCGAATGCGATCTTGGCGGCATGGCCATCAACGCACAAGGGATGGCTTGGCTGGCGGCATGCCTTTGGCGATGTGGTGCCGCGCCCACGCATGCCTTCGCCGGCGGTCCAACGGGGAAGGCCTGTCGCACAATCGATACAGGACTTCAATCCCGAACACCGGCGCCATCCTCAACAACTCCATAGATGAGGTGTCGGTCTCACAGCTTGGCAGCTTGGTCCAGGCAATTCCGGCCGCCGTCATCCCAATGAGGTGACCTCGACCAGAGCCTCGGCCTTGAATGGCATGATGGAGGTGTATGGGATGGCGGCAACGTCATTTTCGTCAATCCGAACGGGCTTTCTTGCGACCGCTGCGGCTTTATCAACACGCCAAGGGCCACGCTGTCGACAGGCGGCGCGAGCTTGGCGCCGACGGCGTCCACGTCAACCGATCCTTCTGACAATGGGGACTTGTACGATCACCCAGGGGGCGAAAGCCCATGACGATCATCGTCGCGCCGGCCGCGATCTGAAGCACGCGACCGGCGCGCTCCGTGCCTATCCCTTTGGCGAGGCTTTCGGTGAAAGACGCCGATGGCGGGACGGGAAGACCAAGGCCGGCTGAATAGATCCCGAGATGCGCCATCGCGTTCGGCCAGGTTGAGGAAAGCGCGCTAACTGCGGGACTGCCACGCTACCGATAGAACGGCGTGGTCCGCCGACTACCGCGTTGCCGGCCACGTAACAGATTTGGCCCGGCGCGAGAGGCAGCACGCATGGCCAGAGAACGCGCATTGCACCGGCCGCCACCACTTTCAAAATGCCGAAGTTGGTGATCCGGCAGGGTTATAACGCTTAGTTTTTTCCCGCTCTTTGGCGATTAAGCGTTTCAGCGTGGGAATCTCGGGCACCTTTGCAATCACTTCGTCGCCGAGCACCAACGCCGGCGTGCCGGTGATGTACAGCTTGGTGGCGAGCGCGCGATTGCGCTCGAGGGCGTTTGGGATGGCCGGATCATCCATGTCCCGCTTGAGCTGCTCAACATCGAGGCCCACCTGTCGTGCGATAGTCAGGATGGAGAATTCGCTGAGCCGGCCGCGAGCTGCCATAAGGGCGTGATGGAACGGCTCATATTTTCCCTGTTTGCGGGAGGCGAGCGCCGCCACTGCGGCGAATTTTGAGCCCGTTCCCTTGCCCGGATACTCTTTGTAGACAACCTTCAGATTGGGATCGTCCTTGAGGGCTTGCTGGATGATAAGGTCTGCCGTCCAGCAGTGCGGGCAGTTGTAGTCCAAAAACACCACCAGAGGGACGTCGCCATTCGGGTTGCCAGCAGTTGGCGCAGCGGGGTCGTTGAGGAGTGCGTCGCGCTGCTCCGGAATGAGCTTCCGCCAATCCGCGGCAAGCCGACGATGGTCTTCGAGCTGGCGCAGGTAGTCTGTGGCAACTGGATGATATCGCGCCGCCAGCCCAGAAAGAAGCAGGGCTAGGACTAAAAGAGCGACAAGGCTGGCTCTTAGTTCAGGCATGGCTCAGGCTCCAATCAACAGTGAACGGACGGGCAGCAACGGCTGGCTTTGACGTGAAGGGGCCATCGCTTTATTGTCTTGCCCCGCTGTTCCCGGACTACGGGAGGTTAAGGGTGCTCGTGCTATCCGAAGGGGTGCAAGCTGGCGGTTGCGGTATGACGGCTGCGCCCAATCAGCCGAACCATCCGTGAGCGGGGCTGTGTGCGCGCGAACCGCCCAGCCGTATCGCCGTTCGCCGAGCGGCTTCAGGCGGCCGAGTGCGATGGCTGAGCGTGACTGCAGCACAAACCTGCACGTAAAGCTGCGGATAAGAGGGCTTGCGAGGCGCGGGACTCGCGCTGCGGTTTGCGGGATCACAATATTCAACATACTTGTCTCCTGACCGGATCGAGGTGGGTTCCTTCCCTCCCGGGCATCTCCCGTCGCTGCGCTCCGGTCGAACGTTGCACCACCAGGGTCGTCGCAAACTCCGTGCCAATTGCGACAGCGCCGAGAAACGAGCAGGTTTCCGGAATTGATAAGGGCCTCTCGCGCCGTGCTTGTGCGGATTCCAGCACTCGCTGCTGGCGAATCCGTGCACACGCAACTTAACCTACGGCGGAAGCAGCCGCGTTGCAGGAACGGGGGCGGAATCCCCGCCGCCCTGCCCAGTCCGCTCATTCAGCGGTTGGCGGCGCAAACTGCGACTGGACCTTGGCCCACTGATCGGCCGTGCGGAAGCCGCCGTGATTGGAGTAGCATTCGACCGGGAATTTCATCCAGCGCGGCAGTCAGGTCTCGAGTTTCTGGCGACCGTTCTCGCCCGACAGGAAGTCGCGGACGACGGTCTTCTGCGTCTAGACCTTCTCGGCGAAATTGCTGTCCGCGCGACCGCTCGACTGCAACGTTGGCCAGCATGCGTCGGCAAGTTCCTTGTCGCGCAGGAGATCGAAGAAGGCATCGTCCGGCTGCCACAATGCGCCCATGCCGACATTCAGATGGTTACCGACCGCCTGGACCACGGCGCATCCGGCCTCCAGCGTCTCGCCATGACGATGGTGAGCGCGCGCACCACATCGTCGTCGGAGAGCTCCAAAGGCGGGCGAAGATAGGCGCCGAGTCATAGTCCCGCCATTGCCGCCGACCTCGCGCCCTCCTTATCCGGCGCCCCCGAACAAGGCCAAACCTCGCGCCGTTTTTCGACTCGAGCTCCCGGGTCAAGTTTGAACGTCTCGTTCACGACGATCTGGCGTGCGGCGACTTTAACGGCGTGAGGCCTAGCATCGGATGCGTTAGACGACGTCATGCGGCGTGTCGCACGCGCGCTCATGGTCTTGGCCCTTCGGGACCGTGCCGATGGCCATGCCTTCTGGCGGCGCGAAGCGCGTGATCCCGTGTCCAAAGGCTGACAGCGGCAGACAAAATGTCAGGTTCACTACAACCGACATCTGGGCACTGTGGAGGTTTTCAAGGCAAATGGCGCTTACTGGGCGCTGAGGTGTTGGCACGGCCTTTGCAAATTGAGATTCGGCACCACTGAGTGAAGGCTGACTGCATGCAGACGAACAAGACGAGCGATGCTCTCCTTTCCTTGAACCTTCTGCCCCGTCTCTAAGGGGGAAACAAGCTCGCGCATAAAGCGCGCAACCTTTGGCAATAGCTTTGGAGAGCAACATGGTATTGCGGATGGAGTCCCCGGCTCCTTCGATCAAAGTGGAGGACTGGCTGCGTGGCGAGCCCCTCACGAACTTCCAGCCCGGCAAAGTGTACATTGTCGAATTTTGGGCAACGTGGTGCGGACCATGTGTGGCGGCGATGCCCCATCTGGTGCAGCTGCAGGAGAAATACAAAGACAGCGGACTTGAGGTCGTCGGAGTCGCGGCTTCTGAAGACGCTCCAACGGCCGTTGAGGCCCGAACCAAGTTGGACGCGTGGTTGACCGAAAAGTGCTCGAATCTGAACTATCGGATCGCGTTCGACTCCACGGGCGAAATGGACAAGCTTTGGATGGAGCCCAGCTTTTCTGTCGCGATTCCGACCATGTTCGTGGTCGACCGAGACGGCCACATCGCCTTTATCGGTCATCCGATGGAACTCGATGAGGTCTTGCCGAAGGTGCTTAACGGCAGCTGGCGCGCCAGCGCTTAAGCGAAAGCCGCCGACACGGAGCGGATCGCCAGAAACGAACCCATAACGCGCAAACAAAGCGTTGAAGAAGGCGATCGATGATGAATTTTTGGACGGCGGTGAAGACAGAGGATTGGAAGACGGCGCTCTCGGAAATCAAGAGCGCGTCGCCTTGTTGCCGGACAACGAAGCAAAGCTCCGAAGGTTTGGACCGGAAGGAAATCAAAGCAGAATTGCGCTCTCTCTGCCAGAAAGTAGGAAGAGAATGAGCCCGGAAGCATGCGCTATTGGTTAGGTTGGCGTAGTAATTTGTTGCACGATTTTGTGTCGTCTGTTGATTGATATCTAGACGACAGAAGAAAGAGAAAGAACAAATAAATATGAGCGGGGCAGGTAAAAATAAACGAGGTTTATCTGGCGCTTCAAATGCGCAGAATATTGCATTCCGCTATGGTGGTCGCCCTTCAAATTTGAGCTTGGCGATTGGGCACACAACTCATCCGCGTCTGGGTGGCTCGCTGTTCCTTAACGCTATGATCCTGGGGCGAATGCTGCCAGGATTTAATCCAAGCGAACGTATGTTGAACGCTGCGGACGCTTGTATTGAGGTGTGCCCCGTTCTTGGTGCGCCTTTCCTGTGAAAAAAGCGGAGAAACCGCATCCTTCTGCCGGTCCTTGGTCGCCAGCGTCAGATGGCGCACGCTCTCGGCGTCAATCTCGTCGCGGCGGTAGGCATTGTGGCACAGTGCGGCCTGCCTTGAGCAGCCGGGCTCACAAGCGGGATCCGCTTGGGGTCGCCAGCAGTGACCTCCATGGGCATGCGCGAGGGGGAAATGGTGCAGATTGCCGCTTTCATTGACCTGGTCTGCCGCCAGCTCGATGACACAAATGTTCGTGCCAGAGTGCGCAGAGACGTTGCCGACCTCTGCGCTGCGTTCGAGGTTCCCGGATTTGAGCTCGACGTTGCGCAGCTTCTTGGCGTGCAAGGACGGCCTTGCCCACGCGTAGCCCTCCCCCTTCATCAGCAGATGCCAGACTCACGACGGCGAGCTTGCGCGCGGTCGCGACGGCGGCGACGTGCTGGCCGCGGCGGGCCCGCACCCGCAGGAAGAAGGCACGGAGTGGCCCCGGCGCGCGTGGTGCCGCCCAAGCCGCTTCGACGAGCATGCCGCGGGCCGCTATCAGGTCGTGCGGCAACATGTCCGCATCCCTGCTTGGTAATGCGTCCATGATAGGCAGGCCCGGGTCCTGATTGCCTGACGCTCGGATTCAGCCCGAGATAAGGTTGACGCGGGCACGCTGGCCAGCTTGTACGCGGCCAGCTACCTGCCGGAGATCTGGACACCAGATGCGGCCACCGAGCGAATGCGCAGGCTGGTCGCGCGGCAGGAAAGAAGGCGAAATAGCGGCGGCGCGAGAAACGCGCCGGACCTCACTCCGTGCTTGTGCGGATTTCAGCACGCGCCGCTGGCGCGTGACCTTATCGAGAGAAGGGCTGAGTGTCGGGGATTGGAGGTCACTCTGAGCGTTACACCGCAGTCTGGCAGCGGCCAAACGATTGCCGCTGCGACCCCGTATAGTCCGGCGCGCCACAAATGACGGAAGTCGACCGGCCGCGTTGCGACAATAGTTGCGCTCCTGGCGCGCGAACGCTGGGCTGCCGCCGCACCGCTCGGATCAGCTGCGCCGGATGCGAGCCGTCGACGCCAGCTCTGCGGATTTCGAAAAGAAACAACGGGTCGATCCCTCAAGCGACCGTCGGCTGACTTGAGTCCAAGTGCGGTGCCACGTTAGACCGCGATCTCGAAGGTCAATTGCTTGACCGCGTCAGCCAAGCGGGCGTCCAATATCGTGGATGGAGTTCGCGGCGGATCGTTCGAAAGCGGTTGCGTCTAACCACGCTGCCCCAGTGCCGCGCTCAAGCCTGAACAGGCTGGCATTATGTGTTTCATCTTTCCTCGCCCTTGGCTGATTGGAGTGGGTCAGCTCACGAAGGTCATAAGTTCCGGGTCGGATGGGAAATCGGTCAGGCAAGGCTGAACACGCCCGAAAATACCGGGAGCTTATGACGCTTGATCAGGGCGTGGAAACGAGCGTGAGCGTCAAGCAGTTCGTCCAGATCGAAACAGAAGGAGATAGCCAGTTGCTTTGTCACGAACGGAGTGAACACAGTTGGCGCGGGCACGACGGAAAGCTCGGCAAGAGCTTTTAGTCCAGCGATCGTGCTGTCGGATGGTTCTATTCCGGTCAGGAGGCAACTGCCGGCACGGAAGGGACCGAAAACGTCGACCGCATCAGCGAAAATAGGCAAATAGTCGCTGAAGACATACGTGCCTTTAAAGCCGCGGATGTATTTTCGTCGCACCTCGGCGCCGACTATCTCGACACCAGTATTAAACCGTGTGACGCCTGCTTCCCGAAGTTGAGTAAGATATTCTATCCGTCGTACTCGGTCGTTCCTGACGCTCGGAGGAACCACCTGGGATAAATAAATGTCGTGTGCGTAGCCTGCGTCACGCAGTCGTCGTGCGAGTGCCGCGTGCCGTTCGAGTTCTTGTGCTTCGTCCTTGATGCTCCCTGTGCAGAGCCAGACAATGTCATACAGACTGTTGAAGTTAGGACCGTTACGCTCAATATAGGAGAGGCACTGTTGGAAGTTGGATTGGTAGTCTGTGCTACCCCCGCCGCGTATGGCCATTACCTCCCATTCGTTCTCCTTAAAGCAATAATCACAAGAATAGCAGCAATAAACATGATGATCAAAAACGAAGCTGCGAGCGCCATTTTTGCGTGTTATGCCGAAATTGTACATACCGGTCGGCGCTCTGTCTGGATCAATAAATTGACGGCAGGGTACGTGCTCGGTCACACCATTGATTGTCGCGATCAACGCCTCGCCGTCGAACATGAAGGGCGAATCGGAGTTCACTCTCGCGGTGATTTTCTTTCGGAATACTCCGTTGGACAATTCAATCTCGATGCGGGGGATCACTTGCCCCAAGATCGGTAACCGGATTTCTGTCGTGAGAAGCTGGACTCCATCGCGTAGTACGCCGAGGCGCATAACCTCCTCAATGCGAAGGTTATGCCTGTTTTCCAGCGCAATGCCAAATCGGGTCAATCGCTTGCTTTGAACACTCATGGTCCTCTCCCAATCCATCTTATCGACCAAAGACGCGCGGCACCGCCCTCCCCTGAAAAATGGATCGGCAGATCCCTGAGTTCGATAATCAACGAGGACAAAACAGTTGCTTTGCGGAGCTTTCCCTGGGGTCGGGAACCGGTGCTTCGGTCGATCGGCTAAATCTCGCCCATTCGCGCAGGACGCCGCAAGAACTGTGCCAACTGCAGGAGGCGCCGGGATCGCGATACGAGATACTGTTTAATGGTAGCGTCGCGCCAACCTTTGAGTGGGCGCAGGGGTTGTCGGTCATGGACCTGCATGCGGTGATGGACATGGAGTTCTTGCGCCAGCTTGCCAACGGTCTTGTGATTTGTGCCGTAGCGTTGGCCCGCGTCCTCAGGCCGTCTTGACCATGATGTATTGCTCGATGGATCACCTCTGTCGTCGTGATGCTCCCATGCACAATCTGGCCCATCGCGCATCCCTGAATTCGGACCACAAGGATGCCCCATCAAAGTCGGATCAAACGCGGCTGGCCACGCTCTTGGTGCCGGTACCATAAGTCCGCAAGTACCCCGACAACGCCGTCAATGGGGGCCGACCCTGCTAACCGAAGATCCGCAGACGCAGTTCCAGTGCGAAAGACGCAGGCTAGACGGCCCTCTTGTTGCCCCACAGCAGAACGTGCAGCTGCGGCAGCACGCGGGCGTCGAACCACCTGTCGCCGGTTACCTTTTCAACCAGCCACTCCATGCGTTTCATTATTCCGTCCAGATCGACAGACGCGTCTTCGTTGCCAGGACGGGGCGGCGTGTGATTGCCGGGTTGCAGGTAAACCGGAAGGCGCGGAAATCGCTCGGCGGCGCCTTTCGCGTAGGCGTAGTCGCTCTCGTCGAAAACAACGAGCTTGAGCACGATCTGCGGCTTCTCCTGCGCCGCATCGACGCACGCCTCGAGAGTGGCCCAATCGGTCCTCATTTCGCTTGAAGGCGGCTTAGGGCTGAGGACCAGCACGTCGAGGTCGGCAAACCAGTCCCTGACCACCGAACCTTGGGTCTCGAGCGCAAAACGGTAACCTTCACCATGGCCTCGCTCGATGAGCGTACGAAACGGCTGAATGGCCGGATTTCCGCCTGATAGCGACACCATTACTGGCCGGCCGCCGGAAAGCGTAACGACGGTTTGCCATACCGCGTCGATTGGCATCATCTCCCATTCATGGCGGTATTGATTGTCCACCGCATGGAGACTGTCGCACCAGGAACAGCGATAGTCACACCCGCCTGTTCTGATGAAGACCGTCGGCAAACCGATGAGCACGCCCTCGCCTTGGATCGTCGGCCCGAAAATCTCGCTCACGCGGATTGCGGGATGCGTATCGGTCATGGCCGGTATTCCGCCCAGGTTTTCGGCGTTTCGCTCACCCGCACGGCCGAGGTTTCGGGCAGGAGTGCCTTGCACCATAGATAAAAATGTCTGGCCAGGGATTCCGCGGTGACTCGCTCATGTCCGAGCACGTCGTTGAGATGTCGGTGATCGAAGCTCTCGTCGATATAGCGTTTGAATGGCGCCAAATCGTGATAGTCGCGCACGAAACCGTTGTCGTTCAGTCCATTCGCTGAAAGCTCCACTTCGACGATGTAGTTATGCCCGTGCAGGCGCGCGCATTGGTGATCGGGCGGCAACGAGGTGAGCTGATGCGAGGCCGAGAAGTGGAATTCCTTGGTGATGCGAAACATTATGCGATCCTCCTTCGCAGCGCATCGAGCCAGAAGTCGGAGTCCTCGTAGTCGGTGGGGTCCAGGTGCCCAGAGAGATGAAACGCCTCGCGCCGCTCGACGCAGGTCCCGCACCTCCCGCAGTGACGCTCGGCGCCCTTGTAGCAGGACCAGGTCTGCGCAAATGGCGTGCCGTATGTTGCTCCATCCCTAACGATGTCTGCCTTCGTGAGATTCACATAGGGCGCATAAAGGCGAACCTTCGCGTAGCCGTCGAGCGCGCGGTCTTGCATCATCTGGAAAGCGTCGATGAAGGCCGGACGGCAGTCGGGATAAATGAAATGATCCCCACCGTGCACGGCAGTCGCCACCGCTTCGACCTTGTGCGCGGCGGCGAGACCGAAGGCGGTGGCCAACATGATGGCGTTCCGGTTCGGCACCACGGTGACCTTCATCGTGTCTTCGGCGTAGTGCCCATCCGGCACATCCACACCGTCGGTCAGCGCGGAGCCGGAAAGGCCGCGGCCGATTTGGCGGATGTCGATGCTGCGATGCGGTACGTTCAGTCGTTCAGCGCAAAGGGCGGCGAATCCCAATTCCTTCCGGTGCCGTTGGCCGTAATCGAAAGATAGGAGGCCGGCGAGCTCGTACTCCGCTGCCACCTTGTGAGCAAGAGTAACGGAGTCCAATCCGCCGGAGCAGACGACTAGAGTTTTCATCGTTGGGTCCTTGTTTTAACCGGGTAGGCTGCGACCGGAGATTTCTCTGCGCTCCCAGTACTTCAGGAAATCCATTTTGTGAAGTGAACGGGGGACAAGTTTCATGCGCGGACGTGCCGCTGTGTGCAAGGCGCGCTCAGGCGGTGAGCCTGCAGGGAACACGGAAACGGACGCTTCAGTGGATGTTCAAAGGCGTACCAGAATATGCTCTGAAGGAGGTACGACTCTTCGGAAACAGGGTTCTCGACGCTTCGATCAAGCGCCCGGCGGTGCCGAGCTTCGAGGGACGCCACGCGAGGGTTTCATGTACAAGACGGCCCGAGGATGGGCTTGCCGCAAAGAACGGATTTACCAGGTGGCATTTTCTCGCAGCCGCGCCGAAATGCAGATGTCTGGAATGATCGACATCAATTGTCGCGGTAACTTGGCTGGCCGGCTCTTCGGGTTCCGTAGATCCCGCGCATTCCGCTTCAGGATCGGTTCGAACCGGAGCACGCCCTCGGTCAGTGGCCGACCGGCAAACCCAAACTAAATGATCGGTCGTGAGCCGACATCTGTGAACAAGCCGTGTGCGTCGATTGCAATGACCCCCGTGTTACGTGCAGTTACCTTATGGCAGTGGATGAACTGGATTCGATGGTTTTCCAGATGGCGGTCGAAAGCGTCCGCTCTCTCTCCTTAAGCTTCGCTGAAAAGGCCGCGGAGATAGCCACCAGGAGCCGCGGTATCCTGCTTTTCGACGTGCGCGTCGACGGTGACGCGGAGGTCCAGCGGGTCGCAGCCATCCGATATCAGGGCGACCAAACCGGTGTGCTGGCGTTGGACAGACAGGGCCTTGTTACCCACCATTGCATCGTCAATGGTACTTTCTCACATTTCATTGCGCCATTGGAAAACTGGAACAGCATGCCTTTGTCGATGCAGGCCAAGATCGATGCCAACGGCCATGCCAGTCTCTTCCTAGGCGCCTTGCGAAATGCCGGACATATGCTGGGCAGCTAGCATTTGGCTAGAACCATCTGTGGATTTTTGCATGCGGCATCGTTGCCGGCACTGCCGGCATGATTGTCGTGCTCGAAAACGGCTCCGGCGGCCTATTTTTTTGCAAAGTCGAATGTCCCGATTCCGAAGCCAAGGACGACACCGACCCACAGCGAAGAATAGTAACAACAGGGGCGACGCAAGCTGCCCTGCCCTTTTCAAGCAGGGAGGTGCTTCCGGTGCTCTCACCGACACGAGATCGCAAATGGCACGTGGGTGAGCGTCAGAACTGGCGGCACCCATGGTGATCGGCTCTCCTCGCTGGAGGAAGCGCCTCGGGCGCCAGCCAGAGGCGGAAGCGACGGTCGAACACTGGCTGGCAGCTCGGGATCTGATCGAGGCGTAAGTCGGACAAGGAAACGTTGTGTCCTATGTCGACGTTCCTTAGAAGCGCACCGGCAGCCTGGGCGGGGGGCTTGGGGTTAGACTGCCGGCGCACGCCACTCATGAAGAGCGGCCCCTTTTCGCGGTTCCGACACCCATAGTCAACCCGGCAGTGTCTGGGTGCGAGAGCGGCCCACCAGGTTGGGCAGGATCGGCCGACACGGCCGACATCGCGCCGCTCTGACAAGAGCACAGCGGGCATCGCTCCTTGTGATGTGTAATTTGCGACTGACAGTCGAACGTCAAGAGCGCCCGGGTCCTGGAAACGAAGAACGGGGAGACGCGAATGCCTTCTGGCGTCGGCCAACCTGATGCTCCAGCCAGTATCGCGTTGCCGACCAGCATGAGTTCGCCGTTGGCAAACCTTCGTCACGAGCCGATGCTATCGTGCACATGTCGCAGCACTCCGGGCGGCGATATCGCCTAAGACAGTATGAAGAAGCGTTCCAACTTCATATTCGGCGAACCCTTGTGCAATTCCTGACTCGGACAGTTGGACGAGAATTCTCTTGGCGGTACTGCGCCACTCATTTGCAGATTATCCGACATCACGCGGCGTCCGATATGTCCGACTCTGCCTCAAGAATTCCCACAGGTATGGACAGCGATCTCGCTATCCGATCCCGATAGCCCTTGTTGTACCTCAGACCCGACTCGATGTTTTGGATTTCCTCAGCGGCAAGCCCGCACGCCACTGCGAGGTCCTCGATCGAATATCCAAGGTGCTCACGATAAGCGCGGATGATGTGGGTCCCCTGCGACATAGCCGTCAAGACTGGCTCGGGACTGCGCGAATCCTTCATAGACACCTCCAAGAAGATAAGGAGCGCCTGATAAATCGGGAGATTTCCTCCCGGACCTGGCGCGCACCCAGCAAATCAAAAAAATGGACGTCGATTCGGCCGGACCGGCGTCATCCATAAAATGGGCCACCTGAAATGGACAGCCAGGTCGGAACATGGCGACTCACCTGCTTCTGATCAAGTTTCAAGAACCTGCCTGCCCTGAGATGGCCCGATCAACTGTACCGCATTCGTCCTGCGATCCCACGCGACTCATCCTCGCCGATGGCATTCTTGAACAGCAACTCGAACTCCCCCTGCCTCCGCCTCCAGCACCGTCCACCCAGCCTAGCGGACGCTGATACCTTCGACCAATGTCCGCCGCCGATGCAGCGAAAAACGCGCTATGTTTGAATCACACATCGATTAGCGCTGTTAACCAAATTTTTTAAGCGGCCGATGCTTATTCGCAGACTGAAAGGATGGGGCGGCCGAGGATCCAGCCGAAAGGGCCGCGGGCTTCTGTGCTGACGTCGGCTTGAGCAAGCTCAATCCGGCTGCCCTGCGCAATTGCCCGACCTGCCGAAAAAGGGATGGCGATTGTTGGATTTCATCCGAGCTTCAGTTCTAGACAGGTGTTGGCGCTTTCGGATGGACGAGCATCGCCACCTATAAAAACGTCACAGTCATTCGACGGTGACCGATTTTGCGAGATTGCGCGGCTGGTCGACATCTGTGCCCATGAAGAGCGCCGTGTGGTAGGCAAGAAGCTGTATCGGCAGCGAGAAAATTATCGGCGCGATAATCTCGTCGACGGCAGGCAGCACGATCGTATGCATGGTGTCGAGTTTCGATGCGGCTGCCCCTTTCTCATCGGTGATTAGGATAATCCGGCCGCCACGGGCAGCCACTTCCTGCATGTTGGAGACGGTCTTTTCGAAAAAGCGATCATGTGGCGCGATAACGATAACTGGCATGTTCTCGTCTATCAATGCGATCGGACCGTGCTTCAACTCACCCGCCGCGTAGCCTTCGGCGTGGATGTACGAAATCTCCTTGAGCTTCAGCGCACCTTCCATCGCCAGCGGGAAACTGGTGCCGCGGCCAAGATACAGGACGTCACGACACTTTGACAGTTGACGCGAGAGGAACTCGATCTGTGGCTGGATGCTGTTGAGTACCTGGCCCATGACGCGCGGCACTTCGGCGAGGCTCCTGACGAGCGCCTGCACCTCGTCTTCGGTTACGGTTCCGCGGGCCCTGGCGGCGGCGATGGCGAGTGCGGCAAGAACGGCAAGCTGGCAGGTGAAAGCCTTGGTGGAGGCGACGCCGATCTCCGGTCCGGCAAGGATCGGGAAGACCGCATCGGCCTCCCGAGCGATGGTCGATTCGCGGGCATTGACGATGGCGCCAATTTTCAGCCCAAGCTCCCTGCAGTATCTCAGCGATGCCAGCGTATCAGCGGTTTCGCCAGACTGCGAAATGAAAAGAGCCGCCGACTGCGGCGACAACGGGATTTCGCGGTAACGGAATTCGGACGCAACGTCGATTTCAACCGGCAGGCGCGCATAGCGCTCGAACCAGTATTTTCCGATCAGTCCGGCGAGATAGGCGGTGCCGCAGGCAGAGATCGCCAAGCTCGGGATTCTGGCGAAATCGATGCCAGAAACCATGTCGGCGCGATTCTCTATGATGTTGATATAGTGACCGAGCGCATGCGCGATGACCTCGGGCTGCTCGTAAATTTCCTTCTCCATGAAGTGGCGATGGTTGCCCTTGTTGGCGAGATCGGCCGCGGCCGTGGAGGTCTGTCGCGGACGCTCGACAGGATGGCCGTCGAAATCGAAGATATCGGCGCCAGTCTTGCCGATTACGGCCCAGTCGCCGTCGATGAGATAGGTAATTTCATTGGTGAAGGGAGCAAGCGCGATCGCATCGGAGCCCAGGAACATCTCGCCGTCGCCGTGACCGATCGCCAGCGGCGGTCCATTGCGCGCCGCCATGATGGTCGATGGATCATCCTCGAAGAGAATGGCAAGCGCGTAGGCGCCCCTGACGCGTTTCAACATGGCATGCATCGCCTCACCTCGCCCCATGCCCTCCCGGCGGTGTCTTGCCAAGAGATGCGCGACGACCTCAGTGTCGGTGTCGGTCTGGAACTCGGCTCCCGCCGCCGCCAATTCGTCCTTCAACTCGGCGAAATTCTCGATAATGCCGTTATGGACGACGGCCACACCATCGCTAAAGTGCGGATGCGCGTTGCGTTCAGTCGGTGCCCCATGGGTTGCCCAGCGCGTGTGGCCGATGCCGATGTTGCCGCTCAGCGGCTCTTCCTTCAGTCTCGTCTCGAGATTGACGAGCTTGCCCTCGGCGCGCCGGCGGTGCAAGGCGCCCTCGGTGATCGTCGCAACGCCGGCCGAGTCATAGCCGCGATATTCCAGACGCTTCAACGCGTCGACCAACCGATCCGACACCGGCTGTTGCCCAGCAATGCCAACAATCCCGCACATGTTCGTCTCCGCATTCTTCCCGGCAGCTTCAGCCCACGTGAGACGACACCCACCCGGCCCGCTTTCATTCAGGATCTTGTAGTAGTATTTGGTAATATCGGTACAATTGATTGTAAGGATAGCTACCATCCACTCTATGGATAGACCAAGACGCGGGCATAGACTAAGACGCGGGCCCTGATCTAAACTCCTCGTTGCGCCTGACACTCTCATGACCGAACGCAAGCTCACACCCGCGGCACTAAGCAACAACATCGGTCGGCCGGCCATGCGCGGCCATCCCGGCTACGCACCTCCCCACACAACCGCCGACGTAGTCCTTTCCATGAGGTTTCCAATCCACTCGCGTCGGCAGATCGTTGAGGCGCGACGCGCGCTCTGAAGACCCTTTCCATCCAGCTTGACGACGTGGGACTTGAAGACGACGCGCTGCCGGAAGTCGGCGAAGCGGTCGCGCCAGCAAGCACGCGGCCGACGCCCGCACCGCGCCCGATCCGGTTATCGTTACAGGCGCCCGTACGCCTGCGTTAGCCCCGCGCCGCCGCGCGCGAGATCGGCCGTTGGCAAGACCTGATGCGGATATTTTGGCGCGAGAGGAGCCGGTTGCATGCATCCTTCCGAGCTCGGTTTAAGGTCGTCGTCGCGCATCGACGCCCGGTTTGAGATCGATTCATTCAAGTTTGGCAGCTGAGCCGGTCCGCGGAAATCGGCGCCATCGCACCTCGATTCGAACATGCGCTGGCTGGCGCCATGGCGAGACCCATAGCGCCAGCCACATCCAACGGATGTGCAGACAACCGCTTTTGCGCCGAACAGACTGGAATGGCGCCATAGCCTTATTCTTTTCGTGACTTTTCGAAATCAGCGGATCACAGGCTCGCCATGGAAGCGGCGGCGCGATGGAGGAGAGACGCCGAAGCCGACTTCCATCATCAGCCGTGGCCTGCGGGCCGGCACGGTGCCCATATGGAAGCCGAACGGATCCTCGACGAAACCGAGACCGGCCTCCCCGGTCAGCGTGACCGGGCTCTGCTCCCCGTAGACATCCAGAACCTCTTGCGCGGGATGGCCGACGAGAAGCGTAAGCTGGTGCTTGAGGGCGCGGCGGTTATGACTGCCTCGGACATAGACATGGGGGCCGGTGCCCTCGTCGACGGGCATCAGGTAGAAGAAGAACTTCAGCATCCGCCAGTCGTCGAGGTCGAAGTGGTATTTGCCAAGTGAAGCCAGGTTCTTGTCGGCGTCGGAGGCTTGGCCGGTCGGGAAACTCCACCAGACACGCGTGGTGATCAACTTCGCCTGGCCGCCGAGATAGTGCGCGGCGATATCCATGAGCAGCGGATCGTTCTGGATGGCGAGTGCCGCCTTGCAGCCCAGAATGCGCTCGAAATAGTGGCCGCTGAGCAACGGACGGCCAAACCGGACCTCAGCCTCCGCATGCTCCGTCGGCATGAATTCGAGGCGGCGGTCGAAATTGCCGAAGCAAGGTGTGCACCTGGCGAATGCGGCTACATCTTCAGAGACCATTGTTGGCAAGACGAGACCGGAAAAAAGCCCATCCGACCGCAGAGCGTCGACAACATCGTGGCGATTGACGCCAGCAAACATCGTGTCCTGGGCTTTCTGCGGCACTCGAACAGGCTTTGCACCACGCCAGTGCATTTTCCGTGCCGGCATGGTCCGGGCGAGCATGAACATCGGCAGCCACGCCGGATTCTCTCGAAAATCCGAGAGATAGGTCGGGATGCGCACAGCGATGCGATGGAGCATGCTGCCGTTTCGCGCGATCGCCTCAAGGCTTGCAGCGCCGGCTTTGTTGGGGTGCGTATCGGTCATCAGGGTCCTCGGGGTATGAATGCACTATCAACGAAGCCTTGGTTCTCAGTGCTTCGTCCGTATTACCCAAACCCAATTCCCGCAGTGGAAAGACTAACCGCGCGTCAGGTTTTGTGCAATGCACAATAAGCCCGTCATGGGCGGATGCGGACAGATCCCTGCGTGTTTTGGAATAAGCCAAATACTAGGCTGTCACCACAATTACACCAGGAACTGTCTGTAGCCGCCGCCCATCAGGTAGCGGCCACGTCGGACGGCGCGACGCACCCTGATCGCGAAGATTGCTGCCCGGATGAGACCAATCTTCTTCGACTCGCCGTCTCCCGAACAGGGCAATGGCGATCTCCTAGGATACTCCGGCAGCGAACCATCCAAAGCCTGGAGCAGGATACGCAGATGCCCTCTGCGGGGTTCCGGCGGAAGGCAAGCAGCTGCCAGGCGGCCGCAACCATTGATGTCATTCAGAAACTACGGGCAGCGACATGGAACTTCAGGTGCCGCGGCAGCACGATTGCGTCGACATATAGCCGCAACGGGCGGAGAACGGAGGCACCGGAAACGGCGATCTGCAGACTCCGACAGTCCTCCCTCAGCAGCACGAGCTGCACGCCGGCAGGTGTCAGCAGGATGTCCTTGCCGCATGAGAGCGGAGAAAGATCAAGTGGTTCAAAATCGTGGTCGAGCCCAACCGGCTCCGCGGCCGCTCGTAGAATACGGGCGCAGTCGCGCGGATCCCAAAAGAACCTTGCCGACGTGGCGTCCGATTGTGACGCGTCCGCGAAAAAGGAGGAAGCGATCTCAACGCTAGGACGCGGCCTGTGCGCGGTGTCTTCCTTGAGGATGATGTTCAAGTGAACGAGTTTCACCGCCGTGTGAGAGCTGATCGCAGGCCTTTAAGAGATTGAGGTATCTCGTGCTTTCTTCGCCTAAGGAGCTGATTTTGTTGGAGACCAATGAACTTCCGCGTTTGGCGCAAGTGGTGCTTACTAGACTAAGACTAGGGCTGCGAATCTGGACGTATCTGATCTCCCCGCGCCCCGGCATTGACAACTTTTACGGCAGTTTGTCAGTGCTGGGAAAGTTGGACAACGTATGATGCTCGAAGTGGGCTTGGATAGCTGCCTTTGCCGTTCTCGACTCCGGTCAAGAGGGATTTTTCGCAGGGCGTGCGTTGATCGGCTAGCGACCGTCCGGCGTGCGCAGGCCGATCCACTTGTCCTTGACCGCGTTGTAATGGACTTCAGGCTTGTACTTTGTCACGTTCAGGCCAAGGCGCTCGACCGACAGACGCCCGGTCGCCTGTAGGATGGCATAGCTCGCTACCACCACGTCGTGCTCGGCGCTGGCAAGATCGATCTTGCCGGTGATGAGGTCGTTCTGGGCGTTCAACACGTCGAGCGTAGTGCGCTGGCCGACATTGCGCTCCTCGATGACGCCGTTCAAGGCAAGCTGCGCGGCTGCGATCGCCTGCCGGTTGGCCGCGACGCTCTGCTGAGCGGCGGTATAAGCGGTCCATGCCGCGGTCACGGCTTGGCGCACCTGGTCGCGGCTGACGTCGACCTTGATCCTAGCCTGGCTGAGCGATTCCTTGGACTGGCGCACCAGTGCTGAAGTGCGGCCACCAGAATAAATGGGGACGGTCAGCGTCGCCCCGATGCTGGCCGAATTGGTTGTGCCTTCCGTTCCCGAGGTGATCACACCGGGCACGGTGTTGCGATAAGCGCTCGAGACGCCGGCGCTTGCGGAAAGCTGGGGCAGCAGCGCGCCTTCGGCCGATTTCACTGAAAACGCCGCCGCGTCAACCAGAAGCTGGGTGGCGAGGATGGCCGGATGCTCGGCTGATGTGATCGCGATTGCCGCATCGAGGCTCGACGGCAGCAATTTTGCCACCGGCGCCGCCGGCCTGAGCTTCCCCGGCTCGTCCCCGACGATCTGACGATAGGTTGCCGCACTTGCCAGCGCCCGCGCGCGGACGGCACTCAACTTCGCCACTGCGTTGGCGCGCTGGGCATCGGCCTGCGCGACGTCGGTGCGCGTGCCTTCCCCAACCTCGAAGCTCGAACGCGCAGCACGCGCCTGTTCGGTCAGGAACTGCAGGTTCTGCTCCGTCAGCACGGCAACTTGCCGGTCGCGAATTACGTTCATATAGGCCTGAGCCGCGTTGAAAAGGGTGTCTTGTTCGGCGTTGCGTAAGCTCTCGACCGAAGCGCCGACCTGCGCTTCGGCAGCCGCGACATTGTTCCTGGTCTGAAAACCGTCGAACAGGGTCTGATCGATTTCGACGCCGAAGTTGCCTTGGGTTAGGCGCACGCTCCGGTTCGAGCCGTTAAGGTGGCTGCTGGAATACTCGATGTCCGCGGAGCCGGTGATGGTCGGACGCCAGCCTGACTTGGCGATGGCCACGCCCTCGTCCGTGACGCGTGTGCCGGCGCGGGTCGAATTCAGCGAAGAATTGTTCTGATAGGCCTTAGATAGGGTTCCGAAGATAGTCTCTGCCGACGCCGTTAACGGCAGTAGGATGCTAGCAGAGCAAAAAATAATGGCAAAAATGCTGTTGCGTACAGTCGGCACAAACATATCCCTCATTTTATTTCGTCATGGCAATTGCGCCGCATCGGCGGTCGCGATTAACCAGCCGACACGACGTCTCGGGGCCCTTCAGGCTCTATGCTTGCGCATAGAGAGAGCCACCCGAGCGACCCTTTTCATTCCGGTCATTCTGCGTAAAATCGATTGTTTTGATGGAAACCCATCTACATGATGGATATCAACGGAACCAACCGCAAGGTGGAGGCATGGCGGTACAGCGGATCGGCGATCGCAATAAAGTTCACTATCCGGGAGACCGTCATTCGCCTCCGACGGCGGGACTGGTTCGAGAACCAAGGTCGCCAAAATCGCCGAGCGCATTCGGAGCGTCTTACGGTCGAAAAGGACTGGTCAAGGGTTCGGACGCGCTTGTCGCGCCAAGCATGGCACGCAACTCATCACAGACCTCCCGGAGAAAGCCTCCGAGGTCGTTGCGCGCGGCGATGACCTGGAATTCATCGGATAGAACCCGCTGGATAGCCTTCGATTGAATACACCTCGTCGCCGACCACGAGAACGGTTGAGAGCGCGTTCGTCATCGCATAGTGCTCCTACCGGTCCGAATGGTCGGCGTTCGCGCGGTGGACAGCGAGCGTGACGGGCGTACGGGACTTGGGCGTCTTGCGGATGAAATTGTAGCGCGCCACGTGATAGCTCGGGTCGAAGCCGTAGAAATTGCGCCGCATCCGCCGCAGTTCCTCTTCCCTATAGGCGGCAAGCGGTTTCTCGGCCTCGTCGCCAGCGCGTCGCGCCCGTTTAGCAGCAATGCGCCGGGCAAGATCGGGAGAGGCCGCGAGTTCGGCGGCAGCGCGGAGCAGTTCCCAATCGGCCGATTCTACATTTCCCGGCAAGCGCCGGGTGGCAAGCCCCAGTTCAAGCGTCTCGTCGACCCCCATCGGCAGCCTTGCCTGGGTCACGCGGTGGGCTCGGTCCTCGCCGACCCGAGCCGGCAGCAGATAGGTCCAGTATTCCGAGCCGTAGAGATTGCCCATGTCCTTGTAGTACGGATTGAGGATGACGCCCCCGCGCATCCAGACTTCGTCGGCGGCAAGCGACAGGAAGACGCCGCCAGCCCCGGCATTGCCGAGCACCGCGGCAATAACCAGTCGGTCATCGGTTTCGATGATCTCGCGCACCAAGTCGTTCATCGCGTTTATGCTACACCAGGTTTCGTCGGCGGCGCTGTCGGCGCCCTCGATGATGCCGAGATGGATGCCGTTCGACCAGCGATCCGCGTCGCCCCGCAGCACAAGAACCGGAAGCGTGGGTGCCTTGGCCTCGTGATCGCCTTGCGCAAGGTATCGCAATCTTCCGACGACATCGCGCCGTTGTGGAAGCGGAATTCGAGAAGTCCGACGCCGTTCTCCTCCCGGTAACGGCAGGGTTCGGGACCTTCGATGATGGGCTGATCGCTTGCTTCGGCACCGAGCAGCCGGAGCGCAGGCAGTTTCAGCGAACGGGAATCCGGTCGCCGGAGATGGCCGATCCACAGCGCCCCCTCACGTAAGGCCATGGCGAGGGCGTGCCGCGAACGGCCGATGAGCACGCCGGCAGGCCCCGGAACTCCTTCCGCACGCTCGGCGTCAAACACCAGGAAAGTCTGTCCGGCGATCGTCATCGTAGCGCCGGGATCTCCGTCCGACGCCCGGATGATGCGTAGCGCTTCCTCGGCCGAGTGTCGGGTCGAGGATACGGTCGGACCTCCGGCAGGCGGGTCGCTCGCACCCCGTGCCCCAGTTCGCCGGCAGTGCCGCCCCTTCCCTGCGCTCGATGCGGCCGATCGCTTCGAAGACGCAGGCTACGGCAGCCTGGGTCACTTCATGTCGGTAGAGGCTCGACTTCCGAGCGGGGCGCATCGGAAATTCCGCCCAAGCCCAGACGGCCCCCGCATCCATCTCCTTCTGGGCCTCGATCAGTGTGACGCCCCAGGTCGCTTCGCCGTCGCGGATCGCCCAGTCGAGGGCGCTCGGGGCCGCGATCGCCACGGATGCCCGGATGGACGATCAGGCAGAGCGTTCCGCGCCAGACAACGGCCGGGATCGGCCGCTTGAGGAAGGGCGCAATCACGAGGTCCGGCGAAAAGAGAGCGACCGCCTCGCGAGTGAAGTCGTCATGGATGTCGAGCTCGACCGTCACTTCGTGACCAGCCCGTCTCAGGTCGACATGCAGGCGCTGGGAGAGCGAGTTGAAATTGTGGCAGAGAAGCAGGATGCGCGTCACCCTCTCTTAGCAGATCCGGGGCAGTTGTTCGCCCGACAGCCAGTCGACAATCCGGCCGCCGCCAAACGAGGTCGTCATCTGGACAAAGCAGTTGTCGTCGGCCACGACGTGGCCGACCAGCGCCGCCTCAAGGCCAAGCGGATGGGCGCGCATCGCCGCGAGCACGCCGTCAGCGCCCTCCGGCGCCACGACTGCTACCAGTTTCCCTTCATTGGCGACATTGAGCGGATCGAGGCCGAGGAACTCGCAGGCTGCAGCCACTTCCGGTTTGAGCGGGATCTTGTCTTCGTCGATGCGGAAGCCGACCCGCGATTGGCTGGCGATCTCGTTCAGCGTCGCGGCGATGCCGCCGCGCGTCGGATCGCGCATTAGCCGGATATGCGCCCCGCCAGCCGCGACCATGTCTGCTACCAGTCCGTGCAGGGCCGCGCTGTCGGAGACGATGTCGGTGTCGAATTCCAGGTTCTCGCGTTTCGACATCACGGCGACGCCATGGTCTCCGATCGAGCCGGAAATGATCACCGCATCGCCGGGCCGGGCGGCGTCCGACCGGAGATCGAGCCCGACCGGAACCATACCGACGCCGGCGGTCGAGATGAAGACGCCGTCGGCCTTGCCGCGCTCGACGACCTTGGTGTCGCCGGTGATGATCGGCACGCCGGCCTCGCGCGAGGCGGCGCCCATGCTCTGGGCGATGCGCTCGAGATCGGCGAACGCAAAACCTTCCTCGATGATGAAGCTCGCCGACAGATAGAGCGGTACCGCGCCCGCCATGGCGATGTCGTTGATCGTGCCGTGCACGGCGAGGGTGCCGATATTGCCGCCGGGGAAGAAAAGCGGCGAAACGACGTAGCCGTCCGTGGTCATCACCATCCGCCCGCCAGGCACCGAAAAGGCCGACTGGTCGTTGCCGGCCCTCAGCCAGTCATTGTCGAAAGCCTTGTGGAAAATGCCCTCGATCAACTGGCCCATGGCGCGCCCGCCGGCCCCGTGCGAAAGGTCGACACGGCCGTTCGCGACATCGAGCTTGCGCCTGTAGGCCTTGATCATCATGTTCATGCGGCCGCCCTCCCCCCATCCACCTGCCGCGCCTTCTCGCGGAAGCGGCCATAGGTCCAGTGCGCGGCGCAGGCGCCCTCCGACGACACCATGCAGGAGCCCATCGGTGTATCGGGCGTGCAGTCCGTGCCGAACAGCTTGCAGTCGGCCGGCTTCTTGACGCCGCGCAGGATCGCGCCGCATTCGCAGGCCGCGTTGTCTTTCGCGGCGGGCGTCACCATCGAAAAGCGCTTCTCGGCGTCGTAGGCCACATACTTCGGCCGGAGCCGCAGCGCGCCATAGGGCACTTCGCCGAGACCGCGCCATTCGAAGCTCTCGCGCAGCTCGAAGAAATTCGCCACCTCCGCCTGGGCCTTTTCGTTGCCGAGCGCAGTCACGGCGCGAATATACTGGTTCTCGACCTCGTGCCTGCCGTCATTGACCTGGCGCACCAGCATCAGGATCGCCTGGATGACGTCGAGCGGCTCGAAGCCCGCCACCACCACGGGCTTCTGGAATTCCCCGGCGAAGAATTCGTAAGGTTCGGTGCCGATGACGGTCGAGACATGGGCAGGGCCGACGAAACCGTCGATCTTGATCGTGCCGAGCTTGCGAACGTCAGGGCTTTCCAGGATGTTCTGGATCGCCGGTGGCGTCAGCACGTGATTGCAGAAGATCGAGAAATTGCCGAGCCCCTTGGCTATCGCCGCCTTGAGCGCGAGCGCGGTCGGTGGCGTCGTGGTCTCGAAGCCGATGGCAAAGAACACCACTTCGCGTTCGAGCTCGGCCTCGGCGATCCTGAGCGCATCGAGCGTCGAATAGACCATGCGGATATCGGCGCCTGCCGCCTTGGCCTTCAAGAGGCTCGATCCGTTCGAGCCCGGCACGCGCATCAGGTCGCCATAGGTGCAGAGCGTGATCTCCGGCCGCATGGCGAGCGCGATCGCCGCATCGATACGGCCGATCGGCAGCACGCAGACGGGACAGCCAGGTCCGTGGATCATCCGCACATTGGCCGGCAGCAGGTCCTCGAGACCATAGCGGGAAATAGCATGCGTATGGCCGCCGCAGAACTCCATGAAGTGATAGGAACGCGCCGGATCGGCGAGAGCGGCGATCTGCCGGGCGATATCCTTGGCGAGCCTGCCGTCGCGATATTCGTCGATATATTTCATGCCGCATCTCCCATGGCAGCAGCTTCTCGGATGAGAGCGAGCGTCCTTTCCGCCTCCTCCGGATCGATCTTCGCGAGCGCATAGCCGACATGAAGGAGGAGATAGTCGCCCGGCCGGACATCGTCGATCAGCGCGGTCGAGACGATCTTCGAGACGCCGTCGAGCGTGACCTTCGCCATGTTGTCGAGCAGTACTTCCTTGACCTGGACCGGTATCGCTAGGCACATGCCCGGCTCTCCTGCGCTGATGCATTCTCGTTCATGATGACCTGCCGCGCATGGGCGGCCTGGCCGAGCGCGATGCCGCCGTCATTGGCCGGCGCGAGACGTGGCAAATAAGGCTTGAGACCGCGGTCCCGAAGCGCTTGCGCAAGTCCGGCCCCAAGGACCCGATTCATCAAGCATCCGCCGCCGAGCGCGACCTGCGGGATGCCGAGGGGTGCCGCTTCCCTCGCGGCCCATTCCGCAAGTCCCGCGATCAGCGTACCGTGAAAGACATCGGCCGCGTCAGCGCCGCTCAGTCCTTCCCGCACAAGATGCAGGATGAGGGGCCGGAAATCGAGCACCCCGTCCCGGATTGCATAGCCGTCGCAGAGACAGCGCGGCGCTATGACCATGGCCTCGAGCTCCATCGCCGCCTGCCCTTCGTAGCTCTGGACGAGACGAATGGCTGCTATCGCCGCGGCGGCGTCGAAGAGCCTGCCGAGGCTGGTTGTCCGGGACGGCCGCATACCGCGTTCGAACATCGCCGTGAGCTGCGCAACACCCCGATGACCTGGCCAGAGCCGCGACGCGAAATCAAGGCATCCTGCCTCCTGCAGGGCTGCCACCCCCATGCGCCAAGGCTCACGCGCCGCGCGGTCGCCACCGGGCAGCGGCAGCGATGTAAGCGATCCCGCTCGGCGCCAATGACCCCCATCGGCGATGAGCATTTCGCCCCCCAACTCGTGCCATCGGCGCCGAAACCGTGGCCATCGAGCGCAAGCCCGAGAACCGGGCCGGAAAGCCGATACTCCGCCACCACGGCCGCGACATGGGCAACATGATGCTGGACCGCCACGACCGGCAGGCCCAGGCTCTCTGCCATCCGCACCGAACGGAAATCCGGATGCAGGTCCGAGACCGCGAATTCCGGCTTCACGTCCAGGATCGAACAGAGATGGGTGATCGCCTCGCGCTGGAAACGGATCGCCTCGGCATTGTTGAGGCCGCCTATATGCTGCGAGAGAAAGGCCTCGCGCCCACGTGTGACGCAGATAGTGTTCTTGAGGTCGGCGCCGGTGGCGATCACCGCAGGTCCATCCTCGCCGAGATCGACCGGCTCGGGCACGAAGCCGCGGGCGCGACGGATGAACGTGGGGGCGCCATCGATGACCTGCATGACTGAGTCGTCGGCGCGGACGGTGATGTCGCGATCATGGGTGACGATCAGATCCGCAATCGCGGCAAGGCGGCGCTCGGCGTCGGCGTTGTCGGCCACAAGCGGCTCACCACCGGGATTGGCGCTGGTTGCGACCAGCGCTGCGGGGCGGTGCGGCGAATGGCAGGCGAGTTCGTCGAGCAGCACATGATGCAGTGGAGCATAGGCGAGCATCAGCCCAATCCGCGCGAGGCCGGGCGCGATGAGGTTGGAGAGCGCACCGGCACGTGCGTCGACCACCACGATCGGGCTCGCGGGCGAGGCCAGCAAGGCTTCTTCGGCTTCGCTCAGTCGTGCGAACTGCCGCGCCGCCTCGATGCCGGCGACCATGACGGCAAACGGCTTCTGGTTACGAGCCTTGCGCAGCCGGAGGAGATCGATCGCTGCATCGTTGCGGGCGTCGCAGAGCAGGTGGAAACCGCCTATGCCCTTGAGCGCGACGATGGCGCCGCCTTCGAGCCGCGCCGCAATCTCCGCGATCGAATGGCTGAGACTCGGGCCGCAATCGGGGCAGGCGACCGGCTCGGCATGGAAGCGCCGGTTCTCCGGATCGATATAGTCCGAGGCACAGGCCCGGCACATCGGAAACGATGCCATCGAGGTCTGCGTCCGGTCATAGGGCAGCGCGCGAGTGATGGTGAAGCGCGGGCCGCAATGGGTGCAGTTGACGAAGGGATAACCGAAGAAGCGGCTCGCGGGATCGGTCAGCTCACACCGGCATTCGGCGCAGGTCGCGGCATCCGCGCCAATCCGGGTCGCGCTCTTGCCGCCAAGGCTCTCGAGGATCTCGAACCGCTCGCCACCGGCTGGCGAGAGTTCGAGCACGTGGATCGAGTCGATGCGGGCGAGCGGCGGCGCCTGGGTCCGGATCGCGTCGGGAAAGCGGCCCGCATCCCGACCCTCGATCTCTATCAGCACGCCGGCACTGTCGTTCAGCACGAAGCCAGAAAACCGCATAGTCCGCGCGAGCCTGTAGGCGAAGGGCCGGAACCCGACGCCCTGCACGGCGCCGCGTACCCGGAGCCTGAGCCGCCGGATCGGGTTTTCGATCGGTCGTGCGAGCGCCCTCGCCATGGTTCATGCCACCTTCGGTCACGCGGCCCGGTGGGCGGCGGATGCCTCGAGCCAGGCATAGAAGGCTTCCATGCCCTCTCCCGTGCGGGCGGAGACCGTCAGCGTCTGGAGGCGCGGATTGACGCGCAGGGCGTTGGCGATGCAGAGGCCGACATTGAAATCGAGATGCGGCAGCAGGTCGGCCTTGTTGAGCATCATCAGGTCGGCGGCGGCGAACATGTTGGGATATTTGAGCGGCTTCTCCTCGCCTTCGGTGACTGACAGCACCACAACCTTGTGGGCCTCGCCGAGATCGAAGGCGGCGGGACAGACGAGGTTGCCGACATTCTCGATGAAGAGCGCAGAGCCTGGTTCTAGTGCGAGATTTTCAGCCGCGTGGCCCACCATGTGGGCGTCGAGGTGGCAGCCCTTGCCCGTATTGATCTGGATGGCGCGGGCGCCGGTCTCGCGGATCCGAGCCGCGTCGTTCGAGGTCTGCTGGTCACCTTCGATAACCGAGATCGTGAGGCGGTCCTTTAGGTCATTGATCGTGCGGACCAGCAGGCTGGTCTTGCCCGAGCCGGGGCTGGAGACGAAGTTGAGCGCAAAGATGCCCTGGCGCTCAAAATATCGCCGGTTCTCTTCCGCATAAGCGTCGTTCTTGGAGAGGATGTCTCTCTCCACCTGGATGATCCGCTCCTGGCTCATGCCTGGCACATTGAAGCCGGCGATCCCCTTGCCATAATGGACGCTGCAGTCCGCGGCATGGTGATGCTCATGCCCGCCATCGCCATGGTGATGGTGGTCTTGGCCGTGATGATGGTCATGGCTGTGACGGTGCCCGCCCTCCTCGTGCTTGTGACCCTCAATGGAAGAAGTCTCGCAACCGCATACCGTGCACATCAGCTCACCTCCATATCCCTGATCTTCAATTCGTCGCCTGCCGTCATCTGGACCCGATGCCGTCCGCAGTCCGGGCAGGCGCCGAACCGCTCCTCCAAGGCGACCGTCTTGCAGCAGTCGAGACACCAGCCGTCGCCGGCAATGCGGTTGATCTCGAGCGTCGCCTCGTCCGCAATCGTGCCGTGTCGCACGGCCTCATAACAGAACATCAGCGCGGCCGGCTCGACGTGGCTCAGCACGCCGACATCGAGCCGGACCGACTTGACGCGTGTCGCGCCGTTCTGCCGCGCCGTGTCGCAGACGATCTCGATCACACTCTCCATCAGCGACATTTCATGCATGTGCGGCCTCGCGAACATTAACCTCAAAGGCCACGCAGGGATCGAACAGGACCGCGAGCCGCGACACCGACCTCACGGCGGCCTCATCGGTCCCGACGGGTGACGACAGCAGTGTCTCGACGAAGGGGCCGGCGGGATGAAAATTCCATTCGGTCGGGGCGAGGATGCGATAGGACGAAAGCCTGCCGTCGCCGCCGATCTCGGCCTGATGATAGAGCCGGCCACGTGCGCATTCCACAGCACCGTAGCCACCGGCGCCCGGCGTGGCCCCGCCGCAGGCGAGTGATGCTTCGTCGTGCTTGCCGGTTGCTGCGAGAGCCGTCAGTTGTTTGAGGCAGCGGCGCACGTCGTTGATGCGGGCTAGCAGTCGTTGGACCAGATGGGAGGCATCCACGTCACCGGCGGCGAGCCGGGCATACGCGCCCGTCTCCGCGACGCGGCCTTGGAGATGCGGGAGGCTTGCATAGCCGGGCTCGGCGCAAAGCCGGGCGATGACTTCCGGATCGTCATTGATGGTCAGTGGATCGGGCCGCCGGCCATTGAAGACCTGATCGTTGCCTATATCCTGCAACATCGCGGCGCAGGCTGATTCCGGCAAAGGTGTGTCGCCCCGGCTCGGAATGCCGAGCGCGCTGGCCGCCGCAGACAGCCGCGCAGCGGCGGCCGCCAAATGCGCCCTGTCGATTTGCCCGGCCTTGACCGCGGCGATGATCTCTTGCGAAGCGGCCAGCGCTTCGCGGAGATATCTACCGGCGGTTGCGCCGAGCGATGCCGGCAGGGGGCATGGCCAATGGAGGATGAGCGCCCGCAAGGTTTCGAAAATCCGCTCGGCGAGCAATCCGGCACCGGAGCCGATCCGTTCGTCCACCTTCATCGCCATATCCGCTGCATTCAGGACGGCGAGCCGCGCCGCTGCGGATTGCGCAAAACCGCAGAGCGAAAAGACTTGACCGGCAAGAGGGGGCGCCTCTTCGGGCCTGCGGCCGATGAACATGCGCGTCAGGCCCTGCGGGCGGTTCGCCTTCACCGTGACGGAACAAGCAAGCGCGCGCGACACGGTTACGTCGATCCTTATCGTGCCTGCCCCGAGAAGGAATGTCATTGCGACGCTTCCTCGCGCCTGCGGACATACCCGCGCAACAGGTCACGCCGGTTGACCGCCGCGGGCGGGGCGGGCGGCGGTTCGAGCGTGGCAGGATCAAAGAAGGCCCGGGCTGCTTCGTCTGCTGTTTCGAGGGCAGCCTCCATCGTCGCGAACTCGAAGACCGGCGAAAACAGCGAGCAGGAATCGACACGGTCAATCGCATCGAGTTCACCGGCAATGAACCCGACCTCACCCGCCGGCAGGCCGACACGGAGGGTCGTACCGGTGGCAGCTGGGGCGGAGGAAGGGCCCTGCGGCAGATCCGCTGCCACCAGATTCATGAACCATGGTGTAGTCACGATGCCGAACGCACGACCGCCGTAAGTCCGAAAACCGGTCGAGGCAATGCCAAGCGCGGGATTGCAGATCGGCACATCGGCCATGGCGGTCGCGTAAATGTGCCGGTAGCAGGCCTCGAGCCGACGGCCGAGCGCCTGCGCGGGATCGATCTCGGCCCTCTCTGCGACGTCAGCGTCCATCGCCTAGCCTCATGAACTTCGATTGCAGCGCGTCGCAATTTGGACAGCGCCAGTCTTCCGGCAGGTCCTCAAACGACGTCCCCGGAGCAATCTGCCAGACCGGGTCACCCTCAGCGGGATCGTAGACATGCCAGCAGATACCGCATTCCATCTGGTCGTCGTCCGACACGGTCTCGCGTTTGCCGAAATTCTCGAAGGCGCTCATTTGAAATAGGCCTGCTCGATCTCACGCAGCCTTACCTCGGAGTCGCGGAAATCATCCTCGGCGGCGATCGCGACCGAGGGAATGTCGCAGATCTCCAACGTATCGAGGATGATCGTGTCCATGGCGTTGTAGAACTGAACCGACCAGACATTGCGCGCGCCCGTCACCACGATGCGGCAGGTGCCATAGCCGCGCGAGGTGAGCTGCACCGGCCCGGCCCGCAGCGTTTCCTGCAGGAAGGCCATGTCTTGCGGGCTCATCGGGAAGAGCGAGAAGGTGATGATATGGCCCGGATCACCCTCGCTGTAACGGGCGATGCGATCACCGATCTCGGTCAGCACGGGCATGACGTTCATGGCGCCGGTCGGCGCCGGCCCGTGGCTGATCGAGCCCGGCAGCGCCGAGCACGCCTGTTTGACAGCGGCGGGAATGCTCGCGACCTCGACATAGTCGGCAATGAGCCGGCCCTCACCGTCGGTGAAACGGACGCGCCAGACGCCAGCCATCACCGCCTCCTGCATCCGGGCCGTGATGCCGTTTGCCAATGCCGCAACGCCGGCGACCTCGCCCTCGCCGAGAGTCTGGGCGATCAGTTCCTTGTCGTCGTCGGGGTAAGCGGTGATGTCGAATAGCCGGCCCGGCCGGTCCGCCTTCTGAACGGCGAGCGCGTCAGCGAGTTCCGGCAGGAGCAACGCCGTCCGCCGACATCGGCGGATCATTTCCTCGGCGCTGCTGGTGGCGAGGAAATTGAGCTTGTGGGCACGCAGCGGCGGCTCGGCGCTGATCGGCATCACCGTCATCGCCGCATCCTCGCCCTCGGGACGACCCAGTATCCGGCCTTCATCGCACGATCTCCTTGCCGGCATGGGTGATCTCGACCTTCGGTCCGCCCAAGGGCACCATGACCGGCGCGTCGGACGCGAGCCAGGCGCTGATCTTCTCGACATATTCGGACCAGTCGCGGATCTTGCCCAGCACGCCGACCGGTTGGTCTCGACGAGTGACGGCGAGGCTCGGCATCAAAACGACGTTAAAGCGGGCCTTTAGCTTGTCTTCGGCCGTGCGCAGGACCACGGCGCCTCGCAAGCGGCCTTGGAAGGCCTGGAGGATATGCGGGAGGACGACGGCGACGTCATCGGCTTCCGGCCGCTGCGACGGATCGCCGGTGAAGAACAGCACGGCATTGTCGGGTTCACTCGCCGCCGGAGCGAGGAAGGTATCGATATTCGTCTCGTCGATGAGGGGCAGGCGCGCCCGCTCGCTCAGGGCGCGGACCAGGACAGATGGCATAGTCTCCTCCACAAATCACGCTGCGAAACATTCCAACGAATGAGCAAGCGGCGTGCCAGACTTGGAAAAGTTAGATTCCGTTGATCTGGAAGACAAATTTCCGCCTTCACAAAGTATCGCGGGCATCTGGATGGAAAGTCCTTCCACTTTGGAAATTTTCTTTTCACTCGCTACGCAGATGCGGCGGCAGTTCCGGCTCGCGCGAGGTGAGATCGGCAAAGAGGGCGTCGAAAGCCCTCCCCTCGACAGCTTCAGCAAGACCCGCGAGTGCGTTGTCGATGGCGCTGGCCTCGTCGGCGTCCAGCACCCGGATGGCGGAGCCGAGATGGGTGAGTAGGTAGGTTCCCGGCGGTTGTGGGCCGACCAGCATGAGGGAGATCGAGGATATCCGGCCATGTCGCTCGCAGTGGGCGACGAACTCATTGCCGGCGACGGTCCGCATGGGAATGCCGATGCACATGAGTTTCCTCCTCCGTCGTCCAGATCTTATGAAATCGGGAGCCGCGGTACGCAGGGTGCCCACACGGACTCCCGACCGGCCTCAGCCCTGGGAGAAGTTCAGCCGGCCAGCAGGACTGCACCGGCAAGGGCGCCGGCGGTCCGCGCGGCAACTCGCCGGGCGTTGCCGAACCTCAACCAGGCCAGCGCGAAACCGGTGAGATGCAGGATGACCGTGGCAGCCAAGAAGCCCGCCACATAGCCGCCCGCATGCGCCATCGCCGGAAGTTCCGTGCCATGGGCGTGGCCATGGAAGAGCGCGCATGTTCCAACCACCGTCGCCGCGACCGACGTTGAAACCTTCACTTCGAAAGCAACCAGCAGACCGAGCAGCGCGACGGTCAGCGCGATCCCGGTTTCCACCATTGGAAAAGCGAGGCCGTAAATGCCCAGGGCGCCCCCCGTCGCCATGACAGTCACGAAGGCCAAGGGAACGATCCATCGGGCTTTACCGCCCAGCGTCAAGGCCCAGAAGCCGACCGCGACCATCGCCAGGATATGATCGAGACCGCTGAACGGATGGCTGAAGCCGGCAAGCGCGCGTCGGTGTGAAGGCCGACATGCGCGTGGGCGATGTCTGGTCGCGCCATCGCGTCGAGCGTCGCCGCAACCCTACGGAAATTCATGATATCCTCCTCAATGGCGCAATGCGGCCGATTCGGCTCGGCGCTCGTAACGTTCGAAATCGATGTCGTTTTCAAGTAGTGGCGGAACCGCTGCTCCTTCCGGCCGCGCAGAGACGACGACGCCCCAGTCCCGCAATATTTCTACTGCCGTTTCGATTGCGCGCGGTATGACTGCCTTGACCGGCGTCGTCAGCGGGCCGCCCCAGTCCTCGAGATCCAGCGGCTGGCACCCGATGAGAACCAGTCGATCGGGATAGTGCCCCATGAGGTCAGCGGCGCTCAGCACCTCCTGGAAGCCGGTCTGATGCAGGCTCATCTTCTTGGTGCCAGTAAATTTCGGCACCTCGTCGTCTTCCACGATCTTCATCGTGCCCGGCTCGAGGCCGTAGTCGATGGCGTCGAACACGATCAAACGATCGTGTTCATTGACGAACTGCACGAGATAGAGCCCCTGCGTGCCGCCATCGAGGACGGTGACGTTGTCGGGCACCCGATACGCCTTGTGGAAGGTTTCCACCGCGCGCACGCCGAAGCCTTCATCGGCCCAGAGGATATTGCCTATGCCAAGCACGAGAATCCGCGGGGAAGGCGAACAGGCCAAGGGATTTGGGGCGACCATCTAGTCCTGCCTGTCCTTGAAGAGCCGTTCGCCGGAAATCATTGACGAGATGATGCTCTGTCGGCTCATAATGTCGTCGCGGATCGCCACATAAATGTGCACCATGACGAAGACGAGGATTACCCACATGCCGAGATGGTGGAATGTGTGGACGTCCTGGCTGTTGGGCCAGATCGAGAACACCCAGCCGAAGAGCGCATATTCCCAGCCGTCGCGGCCGGCACCCTCGCTATAGAGCGCAAAGCCGGTGGTCACCATGAAGAAGAGCGGCAGGGTGAACATCAGGAACATGGTGAACTGGGAAAGAGGATTGTGGCCGACATACTTCGGCTGCCGGGCCAAGAACATGTACCACCGCACCTCATGCAGCCATTCCTTCCAGAAGCGGCCGCTCCAGAAGGGCACATAGAAGATCTGGCGGGCATGGATATTGCCGACAAAGGCCCAGTAGACCCTGAGGATAAGGAACACGGCAAGGACCTGCCCCGCCGCGAAGTGGATGAAGCGGATATACCCCATCAGGAAATTGGCGACGGCCTCGCCCGGCACGGAAGGCAGCGGCGAGCCGATGAAATAGCCGGTTAGCGCGAGCGTCAGGATCGAGACGGCGTTGACCCAGTGCCAGATGCGCACCGGGGCTTCGTAAACATAGATGCTCTGGCGCTCTGCCTTTTCACCGTGGTCGGCGGCTGCGGGAGTTTCATGGATAGTCATGACTTATCCTCCTCACCGGACCTGAACCTTGGCCATTTCCTGACCGTCCGGGCTCATCACATGCGTCGAGCATGCTAGGCACGGATCGAAGGAATGGATGGTCCTGAGGATTTCGAGCGGTTGGGTGGGGTCTGACATCGGCGTATCCATCAACGAAGCCTCGAAGGCGCCAATATTTCCTGCCGGATCGCGGGGGCTGCCGTTCCATGTGGTGGGCATGACGCACTGGTAGTTGTCGATCTTGCCGTCCTTGATTTTGATCCAGTGCGCGAGCGCGCCGCGCGGGGCCTCGGTAAAGCCGACGCCCTTGACCTCCTTGGGCCAGGTTTCCGGCTTCCACTTGTCGACATGGGCCGTAGAGAAGTCGCCGGCCTTAATATTGGCAATCAGCTTGTTCCGGAAATAGCGCATCTGGTGGCCGGCCCAGCTCGATTCGAGCGCACGGGCTGCCGTGCGGCCGAGTGTCGAGAAGAGGGCTGGAACCGGAAGGCCGAGATCCTTGAGCACCTTTTCGACCGGGTCCTTGAACTCCGCCTTGTTCTGGGCGTAGCCGACGACCCAGCGGGCGAGCGGCCCGACCTCCATGGCATGGCCACGCCAGCGCGGCGCCTTGATCCAGGAATATTTAGCGGCCTCGTCGAGCTGCTCGATATTGGTCTTCGTCCCCTTGGCGTTGGGGCCGAGTTCGTAGTGTGGCTCGGTAACCCCGTCCCAGGGATGCAGGCCCTTTGTCTCGTCGGGATATTTGTACCAGGAATGGGTGACGAATTCCTGGATCTGCTCGGGATCCTCATGGTCGACCGGCAGCACTTCGGCGAGATTGCCATTGATGATCGCGCCGCGCGGCAGCTTCAGGCTTGCCTCGGAGTAGTCGTTGACGTGCTCGGGTACGTCGCCATAGGCTAGAACGTTCTTGCCCGACAGACCGCCTCCGTAGAGCCAGTCCTTGTAGAAGGAGCCGATGGCCATGATGTCGGGAACGTATACCTTGTCGTTGAACTCGATAATCTGGTCGATGATCGAGGTGACCATGTTAAGCCGTTCCATGTTGATCGCGCCGACCGCACCAGTACCGTCGATATTGATCGGACAGGGTACCCCGCCGACCAGCCAGTTTGGATGCGGGTTCTTGCCGCCGAAGATCGTGTGGATCTTGACGATCTCCTTCTGGAAGTCGAGCGCCTCCAGATAATGCGCCACCGCCATGAGATTGGCCTCCGGCGGCAGCTTGTAGGATGCATTGCCCCAATAGCCGTTCTTGAAGGGTCCGAGCTGGCCTGACTCGACGAATTTCTTAAGCCGGGTCTGGATGTCTTTGAAATAGCCTGGAGAGGAAAGCGGCCAGTCGGACACGGACTGCGCGAGCGCCGAGGTCGCCTTCGGATCGGCCGAGATCGCAGAGATCACGTCCACCCAATCGAGCGCATGAAGATGGTAGAAGTGCACGACATGGTCATGAACCTGCAGCGCCAGCTGCATCAGGTTGCGGATCGAATTGGCATTGTCGGGGATGGTGATGCCGAGCGCATTTTCGACCGCGCGTACAGAGGTCAGCGCATGCGTGCCGGTGCAGACGCCACAGATGCGCTCCGTGAAGGCCCATGCGTCGCGGGGGTCGCGGTTCTTTAGGATGACTTCGATGCCGCGCCACATGGTGCCGGTCGAGACCGCATTCCGGATGATGTTGTTCTCGTCGACATTGACCTCCACCCGCATATGTCCCTCGATGCGGGTGACGGGATCGACGACGATGCGCTTGCCCGAATTGTCCAGTGTGAAGCCGTTGGGTGTTTGAATTGTCACGATGCTGTTCCTCGCCGAGAGTGATTATGATGCGTCGGCTTTTTCGCGCTTGGTGGTCACGCGCTTGAAGGCGGTCACCGCGGCATGGGCGGCGATTGCACCACCCACGATGCCGGCGGCGGTCATGCCGACCTTGTCGGCGTTGGCCTCGACGCCGAACTGGTGGAGGTTCGTCAGCCGGTCATAGAAGCTGCCGTTGTCCCAGAAGCCGTCTTCCGAGCAGCCGATGCAGCCGTGGCCTGACTGGATCGGGAAGGAAACGCCACCGTTCCAGCGCACGGTAGAGCAGGCATTGTAGGTGGTCGGTCCCTTGCAGCCCATCTTGTAGAGACAGTAGCCCTTGCGTGCGCCCTCATCGTCCCACTCCTCGACAAACTGGCCGGCATCGAAATGTGGTCGGCGGTAGCATTTGTCGTGGATGCGCTGCGAATAGAACATCTTGGGCCGGCCCTGCCGGTCGAGGTCCGGCAGCTTGCCGAAGGTCGTGATGAAGGTGACGACCCCGGTCATCACCTCCGCGATCGGGGGACAGCCTGGTACCTTAATGATCGGCTTGTCGAGGATGACCTTGTCGATCGCTGTCGCCCCGGTCGGGTTCGGCTTGGCCGCCTGGACGCAGCCCCAAGAGGCGCAGGCGCCCCAGGCGATAATCGCCATGGCATCCTCGGCCATCCACTTCAGCTTCTCAACGAAGGGTTTGCCGCCGTCGATGCAGAACATGCCGTCCTCGTTGAGCGGCGGATTGCCCTCGACGGCGAGGATGTACTTGCCCTTGTACTTCTCCTTCGTCTCTTTGAGAATCGCCTCCGCTTGATGGCCGGCGGCCGCCATGATCGTTTCGTCGTAGTCGAGCGAGATCATCGACAGCACGACGTCTTTGACGAGCGGATGGGCCGAGCGGATGAAGCTCTCCGAACAGCAGGTGCATTCGAGCCCATGCATCCAGATGACGGGAACGCGTTCCTTGGTCTCGAGTGCTTCAGCCATCGCTGTCGCGGCACCCGGGCCTAAACCGAGGCTCGCGGCCGTCAGGCTGCAGAACTTGGTGAAACTGCGCCGGGTGATCCCCTGGCGACGAATGACGTCATATAGGGTTTGGGCAGCTGCCATGTTGCTCCTCCAGCAATTTCATCCCCCATCGCGTCGCCCGGATAGACCCCGGGCTCTGCCAGAAATGCTTGCTGCAAGAAGCGGACCAATTTAGTAGGGGTCAGAGGGATAATCACCCGGTTCGGGATAATGCTGTTTCCGACCCCACTGCGGACGTTGGAGGGCCCGCTACCGGGTCGCAGCGCCAGCTCGCGTAGTCACGATTCAAACGGAAGCCAATAGGTGCACCCTTGAGGGGTTACCCAAGGCGGCCCTAAGCCCCAGTGGCGAAAGCTCAAGATGAATTAGGGCATACGCCCCGGCTCACGCCTTTGCGAGGAGCCCTGGATGCGAGATAGTTCGAGGAACCTTGGCCAAGCATTGGAAGTCCACAGCAGGCGCGAAGGGCCATGTCTGCACCCGAACCACAGTCACAAGCTCAGATTTCAAGGGCTTGCGAATGCTGGCAGACGCATGCGGAGACCGTTTTGTCTCTGGAGTGGTGCTATAAGACCATGATAAGATTGTCCCATTCGGAGAGCGCCTCCATGCGGCACCGCTTTCGGTACTTTGGGGGTAGAGCAGGTACGGTGCCGGATGGCCGTTGCTGCCGAATGCCGGCATTCTTCGCTCGCAATTGCTAGCCCAACATCAACACAACGCGCTGACTGCCGTTGTATCTCGCCGCGAACCGTCTTGCGTTTGTGGCCCCCTCGCCCTCACGGCCGGTTCAGCGTCGAACGTATCGTGCCGCGATGCATTCAAGGCCGCGACCAGAACGGCACCCGTGCGACTGCGGCAGAAGCCAGGGGTTACGTGCATCACGGCAAGACAATGGCGCCGGCAGGCCCGCCAGCATCGTCGCCAGTGCGGGCCTGGGAACCGCCATTGTCGAGGCGCTGGTCAAGCAGCTGGAGGCCAACATCGAGGTCATCAGCGACAAGAACGGCACCAGCGTGTCGATGACAAGGGCAACGTTCACCTCGCGCGTGTCGCGGGCGGCGTAGCGTGATCCATCCGGTGGCGGGAGCCGTGGGCGCAGGTCCGCCATCCGGTTGGATCGCGCCAAGGCGCGGGATCTAGTCAATATGTCCAGCGTAGTCGCCAAGTCCGAAGAGCAGAAGGACGCCGAAGCCGAAGTCGAGGGCTTTCAGGACGACCTGGGCCGTTCGTCGTTGCCGCCGAGACAACACATGGTTTTCACCGACGCAAAAGAACCCGGCAATCCCATCATTTTTGCCAATGACGCCTCCCTCGGCATGACCGGATACGCCAGGGAAGAGGTCCTCGGTCGGCACTTCAATTTCCTGATGGCGAACGGCACGACGCCGGGGCGCTGAAACGCATCAAGCTCGAGTTCGAAGCCAATGCGGAGGCGGGCACGGAAATCCTTTACAGGCACAAGGATGGCAGCGAGTTCTGGGCGGGTCTTTTCGCCAGTCCTGTCCATGACAAGAGCGGCGCCATCGTCCAGTATTTTACCTCCTTTGTCGATCTGACCAGACACAAGGAGGAGCAGGCGCAATCCAAAATGCTCATCGACGAATTGAACCATCGGGTGAAGAACACGCTGGCAACGGTGCAGTCGATCGTCTGGCAGGCATCGCGAGCCAATTCCGATCTGCGGGCGATCCGCGAAACGGTCAAGTCCCGGCTGGATCGGCCAGAAGGCGATCTGCCTTTCTGGCCGTTAGTCCTCCTCGACCAACCAGGCCCAGCGGACCCATCGGCCGGGATTTTGGCGCTTTGAAAGCGGTGTCTTCCCAGTGGCCTGTCCCGGCTTTGGTGCTTTGTACTTACCAAGCTGCCTGACCGCCCTTGCTTTGGCACTCGGGTTAGTGTAACCTTGATTACCGTAATTAGGATTACACTATTGTTCGTAGGTCGCGCTCAAGAGCTCTCCCGCCTCCGCAAGGAATTCTCCCTCGCTAGGCCCTCTTTGCTCGTGGTATATGGACGGCGCCGGATCGGGAAGTCCGCGCTGCTCAAGGAAGCTGCCAAGGACCATCCCCACGTTCTCTATCAAGCGACGCGTGTCACCCCCACTCTGAATCTGGAGGGCTTCAAAGCGGAAATCGCCCGCTCGCTCGGCGCCGATCCCCTGTTGGACGGCCTCGGCGATTGGCTGAGCGTGCTGACATACCTCGCGCGTAAGGCCGAGGGAACGCTTGGGCTGATCGTCGTCCTGGACGAATTCCCCTACCTTGTCGAGGGCGATCAGGCCCTGCCATCGATCATCCAAAAATTCTGGGACGCGGTCGTCGCCGCCGAGGGCAAGCTGAACTTGGTGCTCTGCGGGTCGATGATTGCCCAGATGGAGGATCTGTTGGCCGAGAGCAACCCACTCTACGGGCGCCAAACCCTACCCCTGGAAGTCAAGGAGCTGCCGCTGCGGGACGCGGCCGGGTTCTTCACGGATTACTCTGCTGTGGATCGTATCCTTGCCTATGCCATCTTCGGTGGTATCCCCTTTTACCTAAGGCTCTGCGATCCGAGCGCAAGTCTCGAGGAGAACGTCACCAATTTGCTGCTCGCCGATACTGGGGCGCTGGTAGACGAGCCGAACGTCCTGCTCCAATCGGAACTTCGGGAGACCCAACGCTACGCCAGCATCCTGGCGGCGATCGCGGACGGCTGCACCAAACTCGGGGAAATCGGCGGCCGTCTCCGGGACATCAAGGATTCCGTTTCGCTGAGCCCCTACATGAAGCGGCTCGAGCGCATGCGGCTGGTTCGGACCGTACATTCCCTCGACGCCAACCCCAAGTCACGGGACACGCGTTACTTCGTGGACGATCCGCTTGTTGCCTTCTGGCATCGGTTCGTTCGGCCGAACATGTCAAGTGTGATGCAGGGCTTCGGTCCCGAGATTTGGCGGCACCAAGTGGTGCCGCGGCTGGACGAGTATATGGGCGGCGCGTTCGAGGAAATCTGCCGAGGGCACGCCCGCCGCCATGCGCAGGAGGCTCTTCCGTCTCCGGCCCAGGAGATCGGTCAAATCTGGGGTGCCGAATATGATATTGACGTAGCCGGACGCTTGCTGGACGGATCGATGCTATACGGCGAGTGCAAGTGGCGCCGCGGAATGATCGGGGCGGATGTCCTCGCGACACTGATCGAGCGCGCCGGAAGAACCGACTATGGTCGTGGCGTAGAAGATCGCCACTTCGTCCTATACGCGCGCACCGGTTTCAAGGCAGGTGTCCAAGAGCGTGCCAAGGAGGACGGGCGAATTGTGATGCTGACGCCCGACACCATGCTCGCCCTCTGAAATACTCAGTCAAATCCGGCGACGGTCGATGCGGTCCTCGGCCCAGTCACCCTCGCGGTTCAGTCCGACGCGTCCGGCTTTCTCGAGGGTGCTAAGGATCGGACACAGGCGCTTGGCGATGATGGTGACGGCGCGCGGATCGTCCCCGGACACCCGTGCCTCGTTGCGAACTCCTGCGCGCATTCGGCGGTCGACATCGGACGCTTGGCGGTCCGCAGAATGTCGAGAGTCATCTTGCGCTTGTTTGTCTCGCCGATGACCTTGTCGAGTTCCCTGACGCTTTCGGCCATGGGCAGCCGGAGGCTGACCCAAGTCGTTCCCATAGCTTGGCGCGTGCATCGACAACCGCAAATCGCGTGATGGGTTCGGCGGTTTGCGATGTGTCGCTACGCGCCCACGATCACGTGGTGCCGGCGGCCGGCGAAACCAAGGCCAGCGGTAAGAATCGGCGTCAAATGGTGCGACACTGCCAAGATGGCGGACCTGCGACGGATGCAAGAATCGACTGACAGCGATGAGCGGCAGCGCCAAAGCGCAGTGACAGGCCGTTAAGCGCCGGGCAGCGTGCCCTTCGCCGACATCTCGAAGACATCGAGCAGGATAGCCAGCCCGACGCCGCACGCGGTCAGGATGAGGCCGGCCATGAAGATGCGGTTGGCGCGTTCGTAGATGGGTCGGCGCAGCGAACTCATGTCGAGCAGCTTGGACAGCGCCCGCATCTGCAACGCGATGCCGATCAGGATCGGCACAACGGCGAATAGGTCGTAGAGCCGCCATGGCACGGGGTTTGCCGCCCAATGCGTGACGAAGCCGAGCGAAAAGGCAAGCAGGATGCCCACGACAGTGATTGTGCCATTGCGGAAAATCGTCTCGATCAGCTCTTCCTTCGGATCGTGCTCGTCCAAGCGTCCCTCGCCTCCCTCAGTCGTAGCAGGCCTTTGCACAGTGTGAGGCTAGGCTCTCGGGAAATCCCTGTACATCGCCGCCAATTAGTCAAGAGAGCTTCTGGCAAAGCGAACAGGTGGTTGTGCGGGGAATTAGCGGAACTGGGCGGTGAAACGCCGTTGAATTTGGCACAGACTGAGACCGGCGATCGGGGGCCATGTGCCCTATCGTCCCATATGGGCGCTCCTTGTTGTAGTATCTGCGACAATCCTCCAACTTTTCGAAGCCCTTTGGTCTGACTCGCGCCAGATACCTAACATGATGCCGTCGCAACGAGCTGGCGACGGAAGCATTGTCTGCAGTTTGGGATCATGCCAGGCATTGCCTTCTCAAAGAGGTCGCGATCCGTCTCGTCCCAGTAATGGTCGCATTCATTCTTGATTGCGACTTTCCGTAGCCAGCCCCGGCCATTTATTTCCCTAAGATCTGCGATGCAGGTCGAGGCGTTGTCGCAGTTTCGGCGGGCAAGATAGGCAAGACGACCTCGGGTACCTTTCCGGTCAGCGAGTTAAGGAAGGCAACGAGCAGGTCGACTTCTTCGGCCTTCAACTCTTCGCCGAGCTGGGTGGTGCCCATAATAGCCACGGCCTGTTTCAGATCCCAAACCTTGCCCGAATGAAAATAGGGCGCGGTGAGTGCCACGTTGCGCAGCGGCGCCACGCGGAAAACAAAGGAATCGTCGGCTGAATTGGTGACGGCAAAGCGGCCCTTGTCGTTTTCCGGCCGTACCTCGGCGCTGGGCTTTTCAATAAGGCCGAATGCGTAATAGGCCTCCCCGCCAACGTTGATGCCGGCATGGCAGGACGAGCAGCCTTTGTCCATGAAAAGCGCCAGCCCCCGTTTCTGTTCGGAAGTCATGGCGGCGTCATCGCCATTGAGGAAAGCATCGAAGGGCGCCGGCGTGACCAGTGTCGCCTCAAAGGCTTCAACTGCCTTGGCTAAGTTGTCGAAGGTGACGCGATCGGCCTCACCGGGGAAAGCTGCATTGAACCAATCGACATATTGCGGCATCGACTTGAGCGTCGCGATGACTTGACCCGGAGTGTTGGCCATTTCGACACCGGCTTGGACCGGTCCCTTGGCCTGAGCCTTCAGGTCTTCGGCGCGACCATCCCAGAACTGCGCGATGTTAAAGACAGCGTTCAGTACCGTCGGCGCGTTGCGCGGTCCCTTCTGCCAACCATGGCCGATCGAGGTTTCAAGATTGTCGTCGCCCCCGGTGGCCAAGTTGTGGCACGAGTTGCACGAGAAGACACTTGACGCCGAGACACGGGGATCGAAGAACAATGCCTTGCCGAGCGCGACCTTTTCCGGTGTGATCGGGTTGTTGGCGACTGCCGGCGTGGTGGATGGCAAAGCCTTGAAAGTGGCCAGTGCCGTTTCTCTGAGGTCGGCGGGGATCGGTTCCGCAGCAAAAGCGATGGCTGCCGACAAGGCGACAGCCATCGTCGTGAATAGCATTTTCATAAATGATCTCCGAGCGTTGTGCACGGACGCCATTGTGGGATATGCGGTTCGTAAACGCCCTGCGCTAGATCAACGGCGGGAGAGGATCGGGCCTGACGGCCAGACTTCGATCGGGCCTGCGATCGAATGGCGGAAGCCGCCACCAGGCTGTGTCGACCGTGGATCCCAACACGTGGCCGGCGCCATCGCAATTTGCTCGCGCTGACGGCCTGGTTGGTTCCTTGGGGCGTGGCGACGATCACCACAACAATGCCTAGGCGGAAAGCATCATTGGAAGACCATGAAGGTCGAAGCCGTGTATTCGATGACGTACGAAACCTTCAGCGGCGCGGAACACCTTCGGCCTTTTTCATTTTGCAAAATTCAAACGGACGGGATCGAGCTTCAAAGCAAACTCCGACCCAGTTACGGGACAGCCAACACCGAGCGGATCAACGTGCATGACGGTGGGATGCGGCGCTATAGACCTCGATGCTGGGATGAGCATCGCAATAATCCTGTCGAGACAATTGTTGCGTTCAGCGGCAACCCCCACTATGAAGCGACGCTTCGCCGACTATGTTTCAAGCCGCCCGGAGATTTTCATGACAGAAGAAGCCGACAAAAACATCGACACCCTCATCGAGCTCACAGCCGATGTGGTCTCAGCCTATGTCTCCAACAATCCGGTTCCGGTAGGGGACCTCCCTGCTCTGATCGGCCAAGTGCATGCGGCTCTGAAAGGCACGGCCGGAAGCGTCTCCGCAGTAGAGCCGGCGGTCCTTAAGCCTGCAGTCCCGATCAAGAAGTCGGTGACACCGGACTACATGATCTCCCTTGAGGACGGGAAGAAATTCAAATCGCTAAAGCGCCATCTGTCGACCCACTACGGGCTGACGCCGGACGATTATCGCGCCAAATGGGGCCTGCCGGCGGATTATCCCATGGTCGCGCCGAATTACGCCGCGGCGCGCTCGGCATTGGCCAAGACGATGGGGCTCGGCCGCAAACCGAAGGAGCCAGAAACGCCGGCGCCGGCGAAGCGGACCCGCAAGAAGGTCACGGCTTAATTTCGGCAACCGAGATTGGTTTTGGATTTTGCTGCTGCCATTGGCATGATCTGCGCGGAATATGAAAAGGCGGGGGAAGCAACCCCGCCTTGTCTTCCCAGACAGCCTGGTTTCAGGAATTCGCGACGGTTTGCAGCAATCTGCTGACCGATTCTCCGGTCAAGCCATGTTCTCGCCTACTCTTGTCGAGTGGGTCAGCCCATCCGGGACGCGCCGCGTGCTTCCGGCTCTTGCGGGACGCAGCCGAAAAATCAGCCAGCTTTGCTGAGGCTGCCAGCGGATGACTTGCCAGTGCGGCGGTCCTGTTCGATCTCATAGTTGATCTTCTGGCCGTCAGTGAGGGTTGAGAGGCCCGCGCGCTCGACAGCGGAAATGTGGACGAAAACATCCTGACCGCCGTTGTCGGGCTGGATAAATCCAAATCCGTTGCTGCTGTTAAACCACTTCACTGTTCCGGTCGCCATATGCGTATTCCTTTGTACAATTGCAACGTGGGCAGGCCGTTAGGCCAGTCCGATACATAGCCGAGACTTTAGGCAAAGCAAAAACGAAAAATTGCGGGGCCCGGCTCGATCTGCTGATGGTGGCTCGCGCCACTGGGTCAACGGCCGGTGGTTCACGTCGCCACCTTGGTGCATAACCCTGGCGAGGCTTGAAGGAGTTCGGAATTGGATTGTTTCAAAAGGATCGAGGCGTTAATCGATGCGGCCAGCGCGGATGCGATCGATAGGGCGCGCGTTTTGCTGGATCAGTTGGACGATAAGTCGCAAACAATCGCCCAAGCGATCGACGACTTCCTGCTTGATCTGATGACCTTGGTGTTTGTTATAGAAAGCACCCAAGAGATGTTCCATTATCCGGCACGGCGGTTGGCACATCTGAAATTGACCAGGGTCAGGCTGTTGTTGGCATCATAGCCTTGAGCTTAGAGCCGGTCCCAGTTAGAAGGCATCGATCTGTTCGTCGGCTCACCAGCGCGCAAAAACTGCCTGCATGGCGTGTGCAAAATTCCGTCGCCCCCTCAGCCAGCGGCGGCTGCAACTCCTCACCTTTCCAGCATCGCCGCCCCGATCGGAAAAGGAAACGTTCAATGCCACACGGACATCAGTGAATAGCGCACCCGGCATGGCGCCCACGCAAAAGGCCCTCTTTGTCGCCCACTTAACCACCCAGCACCGAAGAACCCGATCGGCGGAAATTGTTACGGTTTCTGCTTGTCCCGACGACTGAACGGAGAAGAGATAAATTCTGATCCAAACTGCCCAAACTGCAAAGTGTGTTTTCGGCACTTTCGCAGATGGCGAAGCATTAGATGTTCTGCCTTCCAATCGGGGCTGCGCCGGATCCTGGCTGCGCCAAGCTGTAATGAGCGAAGTCCATTTACGTTGCCGAAAATGGCTATGCAAACACCGTGCGATTTCGGCTCTCGAATGGCAGCATCTATCTCGATGATTGACCCAACGCCTTGAGGTAGGCCGCCACCTAAACTGCGAACAACGACAATACTAACCCCAGCCCTGTTCTTGGAAAAACAGGATAATGCGAAAATTACCCTTTGATACAGTTCTGATCGCCAATAGAGGCGAGATCGCCGTACGAATCATCAAGACGCTGCGCGAGCTGGAGCTGCGCTCTGCAATTGTCTACCACGATCTCGATGCGGGGACGCCAGCCGTCTCAGTGGCCGACGTGGCGGTTCCCATAAGGGTCGCACACCGGTCGCGGCCTATCGCGATACCGCGCAAATCTCGCTGCGGCCCACGAGGTGAACGCCGGGGCGGTTCACCCAGGCTATGGATTTCTGTCGGAGAATGCGGAGTTTGCTCGCAAGGTGTTGGAGGCCGGCATCGAGTTCATTGGACCTACTCCTGGAGAATATCGAATTGATGGGCGACAAGATCCGGGCCTGCAAGTTCGTTCAGCGGAATGGATTTCCCGTCGCGCCTTCGCTGGCCTTTCGCAGACGTTGTGGTCGATGGACGATCTTTGCGAGAAGATGGATGCTGTTGCGCCGAAGCCGGGCAAGCGCGGTCCTTACAAGAAAGTGATCTAAACGCATAACCGCGTCCGATTTGCGCTTTAACCAAACGGGAACCAAAACGCCGCATCATCATTTCGTGTATTGACGTTGTGAGTACAAAAGCGCATATTAACGCCGTTCACGATGCAGCTAAAACGACGACAAACTCGACCAAAGACGCACTCAATCCCATTCAATCATTGTACCAAACGACGACCAACACAGAGCAACACAGAAAACTGTTAAGACCTACCACGAGAGGCCAGATATGGAAGCCCTAGCACATCGCCGGGCGCCTTCGGAGAACAAGACACGCAAAGATGCAACGATCAACGTAAGGGTACCAATTAAGACAAGAGACCTCATCGATAGTGCAGCAACCATAATCGGAAAAACGCGTACCGAGTTCATCCTAGAAAGCGCCAAACAGCACGCTATCGACGTGCTTCTAGACCAGAGGCTTTTTTCATTGGCAGAGGGTCAGTTTGAGGCATTCCTTAATGCGCTCGATAATCCTCCTCCTCCAGTAAAGAAGCTGAAGGATTTGTTCAATGAGAAGGCTCCATGGGAACCGTAACCCCGATGACGTCAAAGGCGCGGCCAGCATTGACGCCGCCCGCGCCTTTGACTTCCGAGCATGACATCGGCCAGTTCGCTTGCGGCAAAGAAGCCCTTGATGACTGGTTGCGCTACCGCGCCATGAAAGCTGAGGCCCGCTCGGCCAGAACCTATGTCACCTGCATAGGTGGCAATGCTATCGTTGGATATTATTGCTTCGCGGCAGGTGGCGTTCGGATAGATGAACTTCCCAAAAATCAGAGGCGTAACATGCCGTCCATCGTCCCGGTGACCATCATCGGGCGGTTGGCGGTTGACGCGCGTTATCAGGGGATCGGAATAGGTAGAGGTCTTTTGAAAGATGCCTTGAGCCGCGCTCTAGCTGCATCCCAGATTATCGGGAGCGCGGCGATCATGGTGCACGCTGTCGATGAGCAAGCGGCGGCCTTTTATGCGGGTTTTGGTTTTCTGCGGTACCCTGAGGGAGGCCGCACATTCTTCATGCCCACTCAAACCATTCTTGCGGCAACAAAATAGCGCGGCGTCAAATTTCAAACTGAGACACTACCCATTGAGCGGCCTCCTTGACGTCGGCCTGCCGAGCTCCCCCTCGCCTCTCCGCCACCTCCACTGCGAATAGCCTGGCGGCCACCTTCCTTCCTAACCGGCCAGGCTCCTGACTCCTCTGCTCGTTCAGCGTCGACCCTGGTCTGCCTGCGTTCTGCGTCGACCACCACATCAACCCTCTCAGTGCCGCGGCCAGTTCGAAGGCGCATTTTATCCCTCATCGCGGCAGCACGCTCAATCGTCTTCCACCCGGGCAAGATATCGTCCCAAGCCGCAAGCGCTTCGCGTTCGGCGCCGTCCGATGTCCGACAATGTCAGATACGCAACATAGCAGAGCCCGATTTATCACATTGCCGAAACGGTTTTCTCATTTGGCACGGCACGTGCGCGGTCATCCGCAAACGCGTCACGGACCAAGGAGAAGCCGTCCCATGATCACCTCACCAAAAAATAACGCCGCACGTCTCCCGGACGCATCCAAAGATGAGGCTCGAGCAAAGCCTGGCAACATGCAGACGACTCGGGTGGATCGGCGCTGCCTACCGGTCCACTTTCTCCCACACGGGGAGACGGGGACGCAGCGCCTTCCAATTAAGGAAATCGCTTTGCCACGAACCTTGCCGATCGTCCGGCCACCACTACCGGAGCCATCCACCAAACTTCCGTCACGGTGGCTGCGCAGGGCATTCATTGAGACCGCCTTGGTTTTCGCGATGACCGCTCCGGTTCTGGCCGCCACCGACAACGGCAAGGTGACGGATTTCCTGCTCGACAACGGCATGGAGGTGGTCGTCGTCCCCGATCACCGCGCGCCGATCGTCACCCATATGGTGTGGTACAAGGTCGGCAGCGCCGACGAGCCGCCGGGCAAATCCGGCATCGCGCATTTCTTCGAGCATTTGATGTTCAAGGCCACAGCCAATCACGTCGCCGGCGAGCTGAACCGCGCGGTGGCCGAGATCGGCGGCTCGCACAATGCCTTCACCTCTTACGACTATACCGCCTTCTACCAGAGAGTGGCGCCCTCGGCGTTGGAGCAGATGATGGGCTTCGAGGCCGACCGTATGCGCAACCTCATCCTCACCGACGATGTCATCAAGACCGAGCGCGACGTGATCTTGGAGGAGCGCCGTTGGCGTATCGAGACCAACCCGCAGGCGGTGCTGGACGAGGAGGTCGACGCCACACTCTGGCAGAATCAGCCCTACCGCATCCCGATCGTCGGCTGGATGCAAGAGATAGAGCAGCTGAACCGCACCGACGCCGTCGCCTTCTACAACAAATATTATAACCCCAACAATGCCGTGCTGGTGGTGGCGGGCGATGTCGAGCCGGAGACGGTGAAGGCGCTGGCCGAGAAGACCTAAGGCAAGCTCCCGCGTGGACCCGAGCTGCTGCCGCGAGTCCGGCCGGTCGAGCCGGAGCAGAACACCAAGCGCACGGTGACGCTCACCGACGCGCGCGTGTCGGTGCCGAACTCTTCGACGCATTGGGTGGTGCCGTCCTATCGGACGGCTGAGCATGGCGAGGCCGAGGCGCTCGACCTGCTTGCCGAGATCCTCGGCGGCGGCAACCGCAGCCGGCTCTACCAGCAGTTGGTGGTGAAACAGGGAATAGCCACCGAGGCCAGCGCCAATTTCCAAGGCACCATGCTGGATGCCACCAACTTCGCCATCTACGCCTCGCCGCGCGGCGATGCCAAGCTCGCCGATCTGGAAGCGGCGGCCAATGCCGAAGTCGCCCGCATCGCCAAGGACGGTGTGACCGATGACGAATTGGACAAGGCCAAGGACCGCTATGTCCGCTCGGTGATCTTCGCCCAAGACGATCAGGACTACCTCGCCAACATGTATGGCTCGACGCTTGCCACCGGCGGCACCGTAAAAGATGTACAGGAATGGCCGGACCGCATCCGCAAGGTCACCGCCGATCAGGTGAAGGCCGTCGCCGCCCGCTATCTCGTGTCCGACCATTCGACCACCGGCTATCTCTTGCCCAAGACGGAGAATTGATGTGACGAGGAACCAACACCGTGCCGCCTTTGCACAAGCCCTGCCTTTTCAGCTTTCAGCGGCACAAGGCAGCGTCGCGCGCCTCGCCACCCCGCTGGCCATCGTCCTTCTCGCCACCCTCTTCCTCATCCTTCCGGCGCTCAGGGCCCATGCGGCGATGAATATCCAGGAGGTGAAATCTGAAAAGGGCATCACCGCCTGGCTGGTCGAGGACCATACGCTGCCGATCATCACCATCCGCTTCGCTTTCGACGGCGGCTCTACCCAGGACCCGGCGGGCAAGGAGGGGCTGGCGAACCTGATGGCCGGCCTGTTCGACGAGGGCGCCGGCGGTCTCGACAGTGATGCATTCCAGGTGAAGCTTGACGACGCCGGCGCCGAGATGAGCTTCGACGCAGGGCGGGACGGCATCTATGGCTCGATACGCCTGCTTTCCGAGCGCCAGGACGCCGCTTTCGATCTGGTCAGGCTCGCGGTGAACAGGCCTCGCTTCGATAAGGAGCCGGTCGACCGCATCCGCGACCAGCTTCTCTCCGGCATCATTGCCAACGAGCGCGAACCTCACGCGATTGCTGAGCTTGCATGGCGGCGCAGACTCTACGGCACGCATCCGTATTCGAGGCCAGACGAGGGCACCAAGCAAAGCCTCGCCCGCATAACGCCCGCCGATCTAAGCGCCTTCCACGAGTCCGCTTTCGGTCGTGACGGGCTGCACGTGGCGGTCGTCGGCGACATTGATGCCAAGGCCCTGAGCGCAAGGCTCGACCAGTTGTTCGGCGATTTGCCTCAGAAGCAGGCGCTCGCCCCGGTACCTGATGTCACCCCACAGCTCGGCCGGCGGATGTTTGTCGCATACGACCTGCCCCAGACTGCGCTCCAGCTGGTTTTTCCCGGCATCGGACGCAGCGACCCACAATTCTATGCCGCGCAGCTGATAAACGATATACTCGGAGGCTCGCCATTTACCTCACGTCTGTTCCAGGAAGTGCGCGAAAAGCGCGGCCTTGCCTACGGTGTCTCCTCTAGCTTGGAAGGCTACCAGCATTCCAACACGCTTGTGGTAACCACGTCGACGCGCTCCGACAGGACGGCCGAGACGCTCGACCTGATAAGCCAAGTAATCAAGGAGCTGGTGAACACAGGGCCAACAGCGGCCGAGCTCGAAGCGAGCAAGAAGTATCTGATCGGCGCCTATGCCATCAACTATCTGGATTCCTCCAGATCGATTGCAGCCACGCTCGTCGGATTGCAGCTCGACAATCTCGGCACCGACTACATCCAGCGCCGCTCCGCCCTCATCGATCAGGTGACGCTCGACCAGGTCAAGGCTGCGGCGAAGAAGCTGCTTTCGGCCGTGCCCGCCTTTATGGGCGTTGGCCCGCGGCTCGCGGGTGCCTGCGACGGTGAATAATCTCGCGCTCTAAAGTAATTTTCTGAACGACTCCGCCACCATCGAGTGGCGATGATCGAGGCTGGCGCCGACATCGACAACAATAGCTGGGGAATCGGCCTCTCTCATTGCTCGTGGTCTTACGCGGTGGCCCGTTCGCAGGTCCAAGAGATCGAGGCGATACGCGGAACGCCGGCGGGCGGCAGCGGCATCGCTGGACCCAGGAACCGACCGCCCGGGCATCGCGCCGGCGTCGATACTTTCGCGGATTGCCCGCTCGGTTGATGCCGCCATGACAAGGTCGACGAAGTGAGGCTGCTCGAATGACCACCATCGCCTACAAGGACGGCGTGATGGCCGCCGACAGTCGCGCCTACGCCGGTCATACCGGATACGCCGGCACCAAGATGAAAATCCGCCGTCTGCCCGATGGACGCCTGATTGGCGCCTCTAGCGACAGGGTTGGAGCGTGCGAGGCGATTCTGGACTGGTATGCAGCCGGCGCAGACGTCAAGAACACACCAGACGGCGTGGGTTCGCGGCGACGTCAATCTCCTGGTTGTTCACCCCGACGGGCGCGCTCAGATCGCCTACGCCAGCTGGACGCTGACCGGCATGCTGTCCAATCCCTATTTCGCGATCGGCTCCGGCGCCCAGCTGGCGCAGGCTGTTCTGGAGTTCGGCGGCACGCCTGAGCAGGCCGTGGAGATCGGCCTGCAAGCTCGATTGGGCTTCCGGGCTACCGGTCGTCTCTCTGAAGCATGGAACGCCCTCCCCTGCCCCGAAGAAGCGCAAGAGGAAGCGCAAATGATCGTCGCTGTTCACCGCGCCCAGCGCTCCAGCTTCTCGAAACTCTGCCCCATCCAAAATCCCGTGATCACGTCGCGTTGCAGATACCGTTTCGCGAACCACGAATTTGAAAGCGGGCTTTGAAAGCGATGCAGCGACCACACCGTCCATGTCCTGTTCGGCCTTGGCTTGTGTGAGGCGTCGCGGTTGCCACACTGGATCACTGCCTCGCGAAAGGTCCCGTCGGCTAGGGGCTCGTTTCCGACGATATCACGGCCATTGTCGCTTCCTGTCTGTCCGTGCCAGGCGACTTCGGTCCATCCTGCGCGAACATGGCAGGCAAAGAAGTGGCTTTCGGCAAAAGCTCTGTGGAGTCACAGAGCAGGTGGAGAATACTGCCGGATTGCGCCTGCGACGCGCCTGATTTCCCCGACTGGCCGAATTTCCGTTACGATCCCGCTGCGTTAGAGCTGCTGGAGAAGGCATTTCTGCTTCGCCCGGGCGAACTGTTCGGTGCATTCCGCCATGTCAGTCCCAATGATCGGGATACGCTGAGAATCGAATTGATTAGCGATGAAGCGCTGAAGACCTCGGAAATCGAAGGCGAGATCCTCAATCGTGACAGCGTGCAATCTTCGCTGCGCCAGCAACTGGGGCTCGATAACAATACAAGCAGCATTCCTCCGCAAGAGCGCGGCATCGCCGAGATGATGGTCAGTCTCTACCGGGCCTATGCCGACACCCTTACGCACGAAACTTTGTTTGGTTGGCACAAGATGGTCATCGCGGGGCACCGCAGCATCCAGGTGATAGGCGGTTACCGCACGCATGCGGAGCCGATGCAGGTCGTATCCGGGCGCATCGACAAGCCGAAGGTGCATTTCGAGGCGCCGCCCTCGGCACGCGCGGGCCCCGAAATGGACGCCTTCATCGCCTGGTTCAACGGGAGCGCGTCGGATCATCGGCGCGCCTTGCCGGCACTGACACGCGCGGGGATCGCGCATCTGTATTTTGAGAGCATCCATCCTTTCGAGGACGGCAACGGGCGTAGCGGCCGAGCGCTTTCGGAGAAGGCATTGGCGCAGAACCTCGGCGAGCCGAGCCTTATCGCGCTGGCGTACACGATCGAGCGGAACCGCAAGGCTTACTACGACACGCTGGAGCGCTCCAACAAGGACAATGAGATCACCGATTGGCTGGTGTATTTCGCGGAAACGATCCTCGAAGCGCAAAGCAATACGTTGAAGCGCATCGACTTCTATATCGATAAGGCGCGCCTTTTTGACCGGCTGCGCGGTAAGCTATCCCCCCGGCAGGAGAAAGCCATCACCCGTATGTTCCGAGAGGGCATCGAGGGCTTCAAAGGCGGCCTTAGCGCCGATAACTATCTTCGGATGACTAAAGCGTCCCGAGCCACTGCTACACGTGACCTCCAAGACCTTGTCGAAAAGGGCGCGCTGATGCGCACCGGCGAGCGTCGACACACGCGATACCATCTAAACCTGAAGCAATAGTCGTCATGCGCTCGGAGTCTCGGTACGCGCATCGGCGCGACATATATGGCGACGATAAACAGCGCCCAGCTGTAGTCTTGCGCATTGCCAGCAGCGTGTTGCAGTTCGCTCGTTATGAACTGCATGAGGCCCTCTGCCTCGTCTTTCAGCGGGGCCCAAGGACGATCCGTCCGTCGAAGCCTATCGGCAAGAGGTCGATCACGAGCGTTCCGCCTTCGCCGTCCGGGTGCGGGAAATAGCAGCCTATGCGGCTCCAGCGGCGTTTCTTGCCTTCGACCTTGGGATCGGTGACGTGGTAGGCGTAGAGCGTGATCTTTCGGTCGGTTCGCCTCTCCGCCACCTCCACTGCTAATAGCCTGGCGGCCACCTTCTTCCTAACCGGCCAGGCTCCAGACTCCTCGGCTCGTTCAGCGTCGGCCCTGGCCTGCCTGTCGACGACAGCGTTCGGCGGCGACCACCATCGTTTTCATCCCAACCCCCTCAGTGCCCCGGCCAATTCGAGAAGCTTCCTATCCCCCCGCCGCGGCAGCACGCTCAATCGTCTTCCGCACGAGCAAGATATCGTCCCAAGCCGCAAGCGCTTCGCGCTCGGCGCTGTCCGATGTCCGACAATGTCGGATACGCAACATAGCAGAGCCCGGTTTATCACATTGCCGAAACGGTTTTCTCATTGGCACGGTACGTGCGTGTTCCTGCGCAAACGTGTCACGGACCAAGGAGAGCCGTCCCATGATCACCTCACCAACAAATATGCCGCCGCGCGCCTCCCGGACCCATCCAAAGATGACGCTCGAGTGCGGCCTGGCAACACGAAGACGCTTGCTCATCCGGCTCGGCGCTGCCCGCCGATCCACCTTCTACCACCAAAAGAAGAGACACGGACGCAGCGCCTTCAAAATGAGGAACAAATCACTTTGCCTCGAACCTTGTCGATCATCCGGCCACCACAACCTGAGCCATCCACCAAACTACCGTCTCGGTGGCTGCGCAGGGGCATTCATTGCGACCGCCTTGGTCTTCGCGACGACCGCTCCGGTTCTGGCCGCCAACGATCATGGCAAGGCGACGGATTTCCTGCTCGACAACGGCATGGAGGTGGTGGTCATCCCCGATCACCGTGCGCCGATCGTCAACCATATGGTGTGGTACAATGTCGGCAGCGCCGACGAGCCGCCGGGCAAATCTGGCATTGCCCATTTCGTCGAGCATCTGATGTTCAAGGCAGCGACTATCAACCATGCCGCCGGCGAGTTCGACCGTGCCGTGGCCGAGATCGGCGGCTCGCACAATGCCTTCACCTCTTACGACTACACCGCCTTCTATGAGACGGTGGCGCCTTCGGCGTTGGAGCAGATGATGAGCTTCGAGGTCGATCGCATGTTCACCCTCATCCCCACCGACGATGATATCAAGACCGAGCGCGACGTGATCATCGAGGAGCGCCGCTCGCGCATCGCCAACAATCCGCAAGCCGTGCTGGACGAGGAAGTCGACGCCACGCTGTGGCAGAGCCAGCCCTACCGTATCCCGGTCATCGGCCGGATACGGGAGATGGAGAAGTTGAATTGGATCGACGCGGTCTCTTTCTACGACCTATATTATAGGCCGAATAACGCCGTGCTCGTGGTGACCGGCGATGTCGAGCCGGAAACGGTGAAGGCGCTGGCCGAAAAGACGTATGGAAAGGTTTCGGCAGGTCCTGGTTTAGCCCGCATCCGCCCGGTCGAGCCGGAGCAGAACACCAAGCGCACGGTGACGCTGACCGACGCGCGCGTTTCGGTGCCCCGCTTTTCCACGCAATGGGTGGTGCCGTCCTATCATACGGCCGAACTTGGCGAGGCCGAGGCGCTCGACCTCCTGGCCGATATCCTCGGCGGCGGCAACCGCTGCCGGCTCTACCAGCAGCTGTTTGTGAAGCAGGGCATTGTCGCCGAGGCCGGCGTCAATTTCCAGGGCACCATGCTGGATGCCACCAACTTCGCCATCTACGCCTCGCCGCGCGGCGATGCCAAGCTCGCCGATCTGGAAGGGGCGGCCAATGCTGAGGTCGCCCGCATCGTCAAGGACGGTGTGACCGATGACGAGCTGGGCAAGGCCAAGGACCGCCGTGTCCGCTCGGTGATCCTCGCCCGCAACAACCCCGCCTGCTTGGCACACATGTATGGCTCAACGCTTGCCACCGGCGGCAGCGTAAAAGATATCGAGGAATGGCCGGACCGCATCCGCAAGGTTACCGCCGATCAGGTCAAAGCGGTTGCCGCCCGCTATCTCGTGCCCGACCATTCGACCACCGGCTATCTCTTGCCCAAGACGGAGAATTGATGTGATGACGAACCAACACCGTGCCGCCTTTGCTTCCCCTTGTGATCTTTTCACGGGGAGTGTAGTTCGGTTCGGTGGGCTAGTGGGGTTTAAGCCCGCCGAGCGGTTTTGGCGGCCCTTGGGAGGCATCTGCCGGTTCAGGCGGCCGACTCGCCTGATTGTGGCATGCTCCTCCTCACGCCAGCATCTCTTCGGGTGGTAGAGGACCCCGATCATGGTCCGCAGATTGAAAAGCGCAGGCCCCCTGCATGCACTGTGTGCGGATGGCGAAGCCGACTTCCGATTTTTTCGCCTAGCGAGAACCGCGAGCATCTATTAGAGAATTCAAAGTATCCTCCTTTCCAGTTTGGGGACGGTGGTCTACCAGCTGTCTGGCCGAGCCCTAATACGTTCCCGCGCTTGCGGAAATACACCGAAACCCTGCCGACATACATCTCCGCTGCGCTGAAGAGGAATCCGGTATTGCCCCTGTGCCTGCCGATGGTCCGTCACTTGAGATCCCCCGACTTGTTTGGACCCATTGATCGCCTGCCGGCACTTGGCATGCCGATTAGCGAGCGGACATTCGAGGTCCTCAACCCGTCGACCGGCGAAGTGCTGGCAGAGCTTCCCGACATGGGTGTCGAGGAAACATGCGCTGCGATCGACAAGGCATATGTCGCCCAGCCTGGATGGGCAGGATTGACCGCACGTGAGCGCAGCGACGTTCTGTGGCGTTGGCATCAGTTGATCATCGACCACGCCGACGATCTCGCCTCTATACTCACAGCGGAGATGGGCAAGCCGCTTGCCGAAGCCAAATCGGAGGTGTCGCATGCTGCGGCGTACCTGCAATGGTACGCCGAGGAGGCCAATCGCATATATGGCGAGACGATCTCCGCACCATCGACGGACCGCCGCATGCTGGTGATCAAGCAACCGATCGGCGTCGTGGGAACGATAACACCATGGAATTTCCCAGCCTCGATGGTCGCGCGCAAGATCTCGCCAGCCTTGGCGGCGGGCTGCACCATCGTGCTCAAGCCCGCTGAGCAGACGCCGCTCGTGGCTGGCGCAATGTTCGCCCTCGCCCACCAGGCCGGCTTTCCCGAAGGCGTCGTCAACCTGATCTATGCGTCCGAAGGTGATGCGATTGGCCGTGAACTTTGCGCCAATCCCAAGGTCCGCAAGATCAGCTTCACCGGATCGACCGAGGTTGGCCGGCTACTGATGCGCCAGTGCTCGGAGCAGATCAAGAAGGTCAGCCTCGAGCTCGGCGGCAATGCACCTTTCATCGTCTTCGACGACGCCGATATCGACGCTGCAGTCGACGGTGCGATCCAGGCGAAGTTCCGCAATGCCGGCCAGACTTGCGTTTCGGCGAACCGCCTTTACGTTCAGTCGAACGTTCACGATGAGTTCGTCGAGAAATTCGTTGAGAAAGTCCGCCGCTTATCGGTCGGCGACGGCTTCGCTCCCGGAGTGGACATCGGTCCGCTCATAGACAAGCATGCTCTGGCCAAGATCGAATCCCATATCGCGGATGCGGTCGAAAAAGGCGGCACAATTCGATGCGGGGGCAATCGCATCGGCAAGGATGGCACGTTTTTCGAACCAACGGTCCTCACCGAGATTTCCAGCGTCATGGCGGTTGCGCAAGAAGAGACATTCGGGCCGCTGGCGCCGATCATTCGCTTCGACGATGCGGATCAGGTCGTGCGTGAGGCCAACGACACGATCTACGGCCTCGCCGCCTATTTCTATGCCTCAAACCTGAAGCGTGTCTGGAGTGTGGCCGACGCCTTGGAATATGGCATGGTCGGTATCAACACGGGACGCATGTCCTCGGAAGCGGCACCTTTCGGCGGGATCAAGCAGTCCGGTATTGGGCGGGAGGGTTCCCGCCATGGCCTCGAGGACTACCTCGAAATGAAATATCTCTGCATGGGCGGCATCTGAGGCAATCGCACGAGCGATCTCCGAATACGGGAACGCGGTATCGTTGCTCGACGCGGAGCCGACGCGCGGCTCCGCACCCGTGCAGAGGCAATTCTGAAGTACTGGCTGGGTGTATCTCTGGACGAGACGAGCGTCTGCATTGTCAAGAAGAGGGCGCGCGTTGACGGAGGACAAGCTTGCGAGCGATCAGGCGATCCTCGCCGAGAAGGCCTCGAGGTTTCAAGTTGCAGCTAGTCTAGGCAAGTGGCCCGAGCGAGGTACCTTGTTTGCAGTGGCGCGCCGCGTGGGCCGGTAGATCAGCGGCTTCATCGATCCGCCCATCGCAGCGAGCCCACTGCTCGATCGACTGAAGCTTCTACGGGCGGCCTGGATCTTGATACGCAGACGCTTGCCGGTAGCCTACGGCATCGCGTGGCTCGCCTGCGTCCAGCAGGGCGAACGGTACTTGACCGATGCTTGCGCGACATCAGCTCAGATCGGCATCGGGCAATCCTTGGGGTCTGCGCGTGGAATAGGAGGCAGCGACCGGGACATTATGGTCGAGAGCGGTCCGGGTCCTTAAGCCAAGCGCCGTCATACTCGAAAAGGATGGTTTCCGTGCCTCGGACGCGATTGCTCCTCGCCATTCCGATCGGGCGTATGCGACCGTCCAGATCGATATGCACCTCGAACTCAGTCATCGCGCGATGATGCGACTGGCCGCCTGAGATGGACGTGCTTAGGCAGATCGGCGCTGGCCAGCGCCTGACCGACGCTGTCGTTTCTGATGTCGGCGACTTGAACTCAGGCCCTCTAGCAGGCCGAGCGCCTGCAGGACGCCGGCATAAATGCCGATGCTGACGTTGTAGCGATGATATCCTTGCACGACAGTGCCAAAGGTTCATCGGCCAGGTATTGCTGTGGACGAACCTCCCGGAGCGGGACACGCAACGTATCTGGGACTGCGGCCTTGGGATCGCAATCCGTTCATCATCCAGCCGTTTCGCTTCGCGCCAGATGTTCCCCACATTCAACCGCGGGTCCGTCAACCTGAGTGAGGGGGCCATCTGTCTCCGTCAGTCGGGAATTCGGTGACGAGGGAGCCCCCTCCGATCCGAGCGGGGTATCTCAGCAGCCACGGACAAATAGCAGCCGAGCGTCGCGTCTGACTGGGCGCAGGAGTTGTCGTCGTGGATCTGTTCATGCGGTGATGGACATGGAGATCTCGCGCCAGCTCACGGACGGCGCCGGCGCGATCATCCCGTCGAACAGACGCCGGCTGCGGTCGCTCATGCCGGCGATGTTTTCGATGCCACCATCGCATCGTCGGCCAAAAGCTCCTCGACGACGAGTTCCTCGCCCCTGGGCGCTGAGTCTATCCGGCCCTTCTTAATGCCGTCGGAAATCCCTCTCGAGACGGTTGGAGATTGCCTTCTCATATTCCATTCGCCGCAATCCTCATCAGCCGAACATTGCCGCCGCCCAACTTCTACTTCTGAACGCCAGGGGCACATACACCCTGAAACCGAATGCCCGGCAGGAGACTGAGCTCGCTGCCGGGCCGGGTACGCCTTGGGAGGTGGCGTAAGTCAGCGGCTTTTCGGGGCCATGAGACGACTTCTCCTCAGTCCGAACGCCTTTTGCCGTAGACCATGCATGTACCATACCAAAGCAAAAAAGCATTTAAGAACAACTGATAGATCAGATTATGCTACGTTGCGTATCCGACATTGTCGGGTATCGGACAACGCTGAACGTGGCTGAATGGCGCATGGATCAGCTTTCCCCGGGGGGATTATGTCCGCTATTCCTTGAGACAGCGCCGGGCAACCGGGACCTGCTGCACGCTAGGCACACCCTGATCGATTGCGACGGCTCTCGCAATCGAGTGCGACGTCTGACGCGATCACGTCGAGAAAGTCTTCGCGAGACAGAGTAATGGCCTGCTGACGCGCAGCGAGCAGTTCACGCTGGAATGCTGGATTGCGGCGTAAGTACTCCCAGCCCACTCGCGCAGCGTCAGACGAGCGGTGTAATCGTACGATCTTTCATCCCGCCAGTCAGCCTGATCAGCGCCAGTCACAAGAACTGTAGGCATGACTGTGCTCCCCTGCCCGCCTGCGAGGACGTCGAAACATCATGCCACTTGGCAAACCACCGGCGCCGAAAGCACCGGAGGTCAATGGCGCCGTTTTGTCGAAGCGATTGCCATTGGCACTGTCGAGGACAGGAGACGCAGTGCAAATAGCGACCAACCGACGAAACCGCGCGGCAACATCCAGCGGGGTGTGAGCGGGTCAAAAGAGTCGATTTCATAGCCGCTATCGACTTCTGCAGCCCGTTCCAGACGTTCCTTGAAGACGCGGTAGCGCGGACGGTGGATTGCACGCCGTTCGTCGGCACAGTTGTCGTAGCGCCGGGCGCAATAGGCTGCGTCATCGAATGCCTCCTCGGGGGAATTCCCCGCCATTGGAGGCGAATCTTCAAGCTACGGCAGCCTGTGCAGTTGCACAGTGAAGCCGACTTGTCAGTGAACCGAAAAACGAACCGGCGAGACGCGCAATCGCCTGTTTGGTGGGGTTCACGCCGAGCTTTCTCTGCGGGCGGTGTCGAGATGGAGCGCGGCCGCGCTCCGCTTGACCCTTGGATACAGCTGATTTCCCAGGCAGACTTGCCAGGCACTGCTCATTTTGCAGACACACCAATCGGCGCAGCGTCATCGACACACCGTACACCATGGCCTCTCGCCGAAATACTCCACCGAGCCGGAGCGCCCGGTCTCCTGGACCCTCGTACCGTTGCATATCGGATGACGAGCCCAATGCAGGCCAAGTTGTCATGGGGACCAGTCGCATGCGTCCGTTCGAACGCAGCTTGCTGGCGCGATGGATGGACTTCGAATACGGCAAGCGGACGGCGACGCCAAGAATCCTGGCGAGGGCTTGCACAACCATCAGGTCGGCCAGCCGGTGGGCTCGTTCCCTTTTTCTCGGGTCCCCGACTCTTTCGCTGGCGGCGTGTAGTTTTAGACACGCAGCCGGTCTTGTCGCTCAGATCGTCCGTCAACTCATGGGTATCTGCCGATCGAAGCCGGGTACGTGAAGCGTCTTGGAGCGAAGATGTTGCGTTCAACTGTGAGCATCACTGCTTGAGTTCTGCAGTGTCCTGCGAGCTCGCACACGAGATCGATCAGGCGCTTACGGATGCAGTCATTGTCGGATTTCCGACGATGTCGGACATGAGACACATCGCCATCAGAGTGATCGCATTGTTCTGAAACGATTTTTCTAGTTGGCACGACACATGCAGTCCTATCCGCAAACGCACTGCCGCGCCGCACCGACTGAGAAGAACCCACCTGATGATTACGCTTTTCGAACATGCGGTCGCCGCCGCGAACACTGAGCGTTCCCGAGCCGACGGAAGCCATTGCGCCTTCATTCCTCTGGTTATCCCGACATGACCGAATTCGATTTCCGCCCCACACTGAACGCTCCCGACGATGATCCCTACCTTTGGCTCGAAGATGTGGAAGGCGAACGGGCCCTTGACTGGACCGCCAGCCAGTCGGCAAGGACGCTGAAGCACTGCGGGGGAACGCGGTTCGAGCGCGACCGCGCGGCTCTGACGATGATTTTCGACCGTCCCGACAAGATTCCCCTGATCACGCGCCGCGGTCAGTACCTCTACAATTTCTGGCAAGATGCCGGAAATCCGCGCGGACTGTGGCGCCGGACCACCCTTGCCGCCTACATGAAGGCGGATCCCCAGTGGGAGCTACTGCTCGATCTGGATGCCCTCGCGGCTAGCGACGGAGAAGACTGGGTCTGGGGCGGCGCGTCGATCGAGCCGCAGAGACGCGAAAAGGCCGTTCTGCGCCTGTCGCGCGGTGGCAGCGACGCGGTCGTACATCGCGAATTCGACCTGATGTCTCTGAGCATTGTCGCTGACGGTTTCAATCTCCCGGAGGCCAAGGGCTCCATTGATTGGCTCGACCCTGACACGCTTCTGCTTTCCAGTGCGCTTGGTGATGGCATGGCCACCCGCTCCGGCTACGCGCGCACCGTGCGGCTGTGGAAGCGTGGCGCGGATCCCCTCACCGCGCCGGTAATCTTCGAGACCGGTTCCGAAACCCTCGGCGTGTCTGGCTATCTGGACCGCACCACCGAGAGCGAGCGCCTTTGGTTCATTGAGAATACTGGCTTCTTCGAGCAGATAGTCCGAACCGGCGACAAGAGCGGGCCGAAGATTGAAATCGACCTTCCTCGGGACGCCTGGTGGGATGGCTTCGGCGACTGGCTGGCGGTAAAGCCGCGCAGAGCATGGACGGTTGCCGGGACGACCTATGACGCCGACGCGCTGATTGGCATCTCGCTTTCCTCCTTTCTGGCCGGCGAGCGCGGATTTAGTACCCTGTTTGAACCAGCCGAAAGGCGTTCCCTGCAGTCATTCTTCTGGAATGAGGGGAAACTCGTCAGCTCCTACTTCAGCAACCTCGTTCCGCGATTCGAGATGTTCACCCCCGGTCCCCAGGAATGGACGCGCCGAACCCTGGACACCGTGCCCGGCGCGAACAATGTCCAACTCTGGTCACTCGACGCAGAAGGTCACGAAACCAATGGAGAGGTCTTGGTCTGGACTCAGGATCCGATTACGCCGCCGCAGCTTTCCCTATTCGATCTCAATGCCGCGCCGCCTCTCAGCGCTTCACTAATCCTGAAGCGCAACCCGGAGAATTTCGACGCATCCGCACTGGTGGTCACGCGCCACGAGGCGGTCTCGATCGATGGTGAGATGATCCCCTATACGCAGGTCGGCCCGGCGAACGGAAACGGGGATGCCCCGGTTCACCTTACCGCCTATGGCGGGTTCGGCATATCGCGCCTGCCCCACTACAACTCCTCGATCGGCAAGCTGTGGCTCGAACGCGGCGGCACGTGCGTGGTGGCGAACATACGGGGCGGCGGCGAGTTCGGCACCCGCTGGCACGAGGCGGGGCGCAGGGAGGGCAAGCGCCTCACCCACGACGATTTCGCCGCCGTTGCCGCCGACCTGGTGCGAAGGGGCATTACGCGGCCGTGGCGGATTGCCGCCGAGGGCGCCTCAAATGGCGGCCTCCTGATCGCCAACATGCTTACCCGCTATCCTGAGCATTTCGGCGCGCTGTTCTGCACAATCCCGCTTATCGACATGCGCCGCTACACCAAGCTTTTGGCGGGCGCGAGCTGGATTGACGAATATGGCGATCCCGACAAGCCGGACGATTGGACTTTCCTGAAAGAAATCTCCGCCTATCACGCGGCGATACCCGGAGAGCCCTATCCGCCTATCCTACTCGCCACCACGAAACGCGACGACCGCGTCCACCCAGGCCACGCCCGCAAGATGGCTGCAAAGCTGCAGGCTCTTGGATATCCCGCTTACTTTTACGAGCCCAGCGCGGGCGGGCACGGCTACGGCAAGGACAATCGCGAGCGGGCCGCATTCATTGCCCTGGGCAACAATTTCCTTCGCAGTGCGATCGGTTGGCAAGCCGATAGCGGTCGATAGGTAGGCGCAACCCAGAGGATGACTACGTTTCAAATAAAGTTAGCACATGTCGATGATTGCGGAAGCGTGCAAATAATGTCGGCATAGTCTCATGCAGAATGAGCATGAGGCTCCATCAATATAAGTTAATCCGAGGAGACTCTTAGTAGTGCAGTTCATCATTTCTGAAGGCAAAGGAAAGAATATCATGGCGAGAAAGCGAATGGGCGTGGCGCGGGGAGTAACAGCGGCCGTCGTTCTGATGATGGTGGGACAGCAGGCCGTCGCGGCGGAGCCTCCGGTAGCCGCAAGCGTCCCGCAGGCAGGGGTCTCGGTCACGGAAGCGCCAAGCCCTTGGCAGATCCGCCTGCGTGGGTTGGGGGTCATCACTGAGGATTCGGGCTACGTCAACGGAGTGCCCGGCTCCGGGCTTTCCTATTCGGACACCGTGATCCCGGAACTCGATATCTCGTATTTCTTCACGGACAACATCGCCGCCGAACTGATCCTCGGCACCACCTATGCCAACATCGACGGCCAAGGAACGCTCGGCGGGCTGGGCAATATCGGCAAGGTTTGGCTGCTGCCGCCCACGCTCACAGTGCAGTATCATTTTACCGATTTCGGCGCCTTCAAGCCCTATGTCGGTGCCGGCGTGAACTACACGATCTTCTATAACCAGCATGCCGGCAGCGCCGATGCTCTCAAGGTTAAGAACACGTTCGGCACCGCGCTGCAGGTCGGGTTCGACTACATGGTGGATCAACACTGGGGCGTCAACTTCGACGTGAAGAAGCTTTTCCTGAAGCCAGACTTCGACGTCACCGTGGCCGGGGCGAAGCTGACGGGCAAGGCCGAGCTCGATCCATGGTTGATAGGCGCAGGTGTCACTTACCGCTTCTGATACGGAAGGCGAAGGTGGCTCTCCGACAGCCGATCTGAAATGAAGGGCGCTTCGTGCGCCCTTTTTGTCGTCCGCTCTGCGCAGGCAAATCGATCCGGATCATTCGAGGAGGCAGCCTTGTTGCCCGGGCGGGGAAGTATCCGAATTGGAGGAAGTTCTCGTCAATTTCCCGATGACGATCCGACGCATAGCAGCCGATTGTGGGCGACACTTAAAGAAGCCGTTGTCGAGAGGACGGCCTCCCAGTTCCACCGGCCAGAAAGAGTACCCCTTTTGCTCAACGCGGCCGCGATTAACGCCTGAAATGGAAGTGCTCAAAAGCACCTTGGAGCAGAATGGCTTTATCCCTGCTGATGGAAATGCTCCGGCCAGCTCCCCTTTCGACATCAGTCGCCCGGATGCCATGTCTGAGCTTATGCGCCTGCTGGATCATTAGGGACTTACTGCAGATGGCTTCGGACTTTCATCCGGTGGCGATTAGATGTTAAAGAACAAGCATGTAGTTCTCCCTGACGCGACACGGCCTTGAGTTCGATGAAGCCAGGTGCCTTAGACAGAGCAGCGCGCGCTCGTGGCCAAAAGCCGCTATGGAAAGGGCCGAGAGACTCAACCGTAATTGAGGCAACGGCCACTGGCCGTTTCGATTTCGCAGATGGAAGACGATGAAAGCATGATCCGTTCAGTTAGAGGGTTGCACCAAGGCGGTCACTCCTCGCTGGCAAGTGTGATCGACGAGCGAGGAAGCACGCGAGCCTATTACGAGACAAATGCGGCCGACTATGCTGCGCGCACCTTGACTCTTTCCGTGACTGAGGCCCTCGGCGCCTTCTTAGCCACACTTTCACAGGGAGCTATGGTCGTGGATCTCGGTTGCGGTGCTGGCCGCGATTTAGAGGTGATCGCGCGCCACGGCCGTCCAGTTGTGGGGCTCGATCTGGCGGAGAGCCTCGCCCGCATTGCCCGCAGCCACTCTGGAGCGCCGGTCGTTGTGGCCGACATGCGACAGATGCCCTTTCCCGACAAAACGTTCGGTGGCGCTTGGGCTGCAGCGTCGCTGCTTCATCTGCCACGTGCCGATATCCCCAGCAGCTTGAGTGAAATCCGTCGAATCCTGACAGCGGGCGGGCGTCTGTTCACGTCTGTAAAGTCAGGGGCGAGTGAACAACAGGACCCTGACGGACGGTGGTTCACCTACTTCGATCCTCAAGAGTGGCATGCTAGCGTTCACGCTGCGGGATTCGATGTGGAGCGGTTGGATGTACAAGAGGGCGGGTCGAGCCGACCGGGCGCGCGAGCCCGGTGGATCAACTGTTGGGCAAGGCGACGGTAGAGGGCCCACCAAGTCCTTGATCTATCAGCTGTCAATCGTTGCTTGTGCGGGCGTCTTTTCTACCGCGCTCTGGGCGGCCGCTGAGCAGCCGGCGCCGGCGCCTAACTTGGCGATCTCACCACCTATCACACCGTCCGAGGCTGCGCCCGGCCAAGCTCCTGCGCTTCCGATTTTGGTTCGTGTGGAATCCCTCCCCCCTGTGGTCCTGCAGTCGAACAGCGCACCGCCATGGTGGTCTCCATCGTTGCCGGCGCTACTCGCATTGGTAGGTGCGCTGCTCGGCGTAATTGCGTCACAGTGGACAACGCGCAGGACCATTGAAGCCGGCAGGCGAAATGTCGAAGACGCCGTTAATCAAAAGGCCAACGAGATGGAGCTCGTGGAGCTGCGAGCGCGCCTTGAGGGGTTCTATGGCCCGTATCAGCAACTATCGGAGGAGAACAGGCTTCTCGCCGAGGAATTTCGCTCGCGGCAGAGCGACAGCAATATCCGCACCTTGTTGAAATTGCTTGATCCGAATTGGTTTCCCCGATTGTCCAAGCCCGATCAGACTATCGTTGAGGAGATCATTCGCAACGGTCTTGTTTTGCGAGATCTGATCCGGGCCAAGTCCGGCCTTGCTGATCCTGCGGCCCTACCCTACCTGGCCAGGGCCGGTACGCACTTCACCATGCTAAATCTCGCCAAGGCAGGGGCGCTCGGCAATGAACCAGAGCGGTTCGCAGTTTATATCTATCCACATCAACTGGATGGAGTTCTTAGGGCGGAAGCCGAACGCCTCAAAGAACGAGTCAATTTGCTGCGGTCTGCCCCTGCGCAAGCACACAGGCCACTTGAGCCGTTGGTCGTACCCGACGCACTCGCGCTGCCGCCGTGGCCCGAATCGCCCCGCGGCTGAGCCATGAATCGTAACGACGCCGTCAACAAGGTATGCAGCCCGGCACAAGTAGCTTTCCTGGCTCGCACTTTCGCGGACACCGCCAGTTCCTATAAATATTTTTGGCTGATCGGCCTGTTGAAGCTTCTGCCGAATGGGGACCGCCTCTCCGTTACAGCTGTCGTGGAGGAGATGGTCGTTGCCGCCTGGTATCCAGTGGTTCTCTATCGTCTTTCGCTGGGATACCACGATCGCCTTCAGAACCTGGTGTTAGATCTTGCCGCTCATAGCGGCCTGCCGGGCCAAGCGCGTGAGCAGGATGTGCGGCAGGCGCTGAAGGGATGGGCTGAGGCGAGAGAACGTCTGGAGAGCCTAGGGCGGTACGTTCCAACAAGGTTCATCTCCCCATGGTTCGTGGACGCCTTGGAGCCGTCGATGCGAGACGATCGTCGGACACGGGCCATCACGGAACTCGCTGCGCGACGGGTGGTTGGAGGGGCGTCGGCTCCTTACTCGCTAAGCGTCGGAGTTCGTGGCGAAGCTGAGCTATCGATGGACTCGGTGTGGCGCTTATGGTTGATGGACGCCTCGCCAATTGTTCGTGGCCTCGCGGAGCAAAACTCTCCTTGTTCTTGCAAGCGAGAAATCCGAACACACCCGGAATCCCCGGTAAGCTTGGGCCGCCGCCCATACGTGATCTAGGCCCTGCGCGGCGTTTCTTTACAACAGCGGCCGAGCACGGCGTGACCTTAGTTGACATCTTCACCGATGCGCCACTGGATGCCACGTTCTCAGTCGATCACTTCCTACCGCGCTGTTTTCTTGCTCACGACTTAATTTGGAATCTTGCCCCTGCCACGCCACAAACAAACCGCGAGAAATCCGACAGCGTTCCAGATCGTCAGTACGTTCCATCCCTAGCACGACTACACTACCGGTTGATTCGTTCGGACTGTGCGACGGCTCGAATTGCTGAGGATTATGTGGCTGCGCTTCGCACAGACTTCTCGACCCTGCGAACAACGAGTGATCAGAACTTCATCGAGCGCTATCTTGACCTCTATCGGCCACTCACTCAGATTGCGGCCAACCAGGGGTTTAGCTGCGGATGGAACCCGCGCCCGCCGTCGATCACGCCCGTTGAACCAGCTCTTCGCCAAGGCTAGTCGGACTGCCCCGCCACGACAAACGGCGGTTCATTTCGGCGCAATTGGGCAACCAACCTGTCTGAACGATAAGGTCGCCCCGGCGTCAAACAGTCCGCCGATCACGCCAAGACGAGAGGTTTCGCCGTCCTCCACACGCCATAGCGGCCGCGCTATAATGAATTGGGCGAAAGACGACCGCTTCGCTGGAGTTCCCAAGTAAAACTCACTAGCCTAAAGGCATGACGAATCGGGACAATCTCAATCTGAACGATCCAGTCGGCGGATATCGGTTCAGTGGTCATCAAACATTTGCGCTCCGGATCGCCTGGTTGCCAAAAGCCGTGGCGGCTATCGAGGACGGCAGGGATGTACTGACCAATCCGCTGGAAGGGGTTGTTGAGCTAGGGCTCGGTAAAAACATGGTAGAGGCATTGCGATGTTGGGTGGAGGCCTACGGAGTCGCGCGCCGAACTTCTGATGGATGGCAGCTTACCGAGGAAGCGGCTGTGATTTTCGCACGCCAAGGTACAGATCCTTACTTGGAGGATCCCCAGACGCTTTGGTGGCTGCATTGGAAGATCTCGAGCCTCCGAAAAGCGCCCTTTTTCGCATGGGACCTTTTGGTAAACCGCTGGAATGATCCGACCTTCACCAGCAGTGCAGCGATTCAGGAATTCGCGCGGCAGGCGGAGCGGGAGGGGCGTAGCCTCTCCGAAATCACGCTGAAGCAGCACATTGATGTCTGGTTGCGCACCTATTCATCTCCTCGCGGCGTCCGGGCGATGGAGGATGGTCTGGACAGCCCCCTCGCGGCCCTTGGCTTTGTGCGCCCAGCTGGAGAGCGTGAAACGGGCGGACGGCGTGAGCCGGTATTCGCTTTCGACCTCGGCCTAAAGCGCAGCATCAGCCTGCCGTTGTTCCGTTATGCTCTACTCGATTGGTGGGGGGCAGAAGCCCGGGACGGCACCGCTGCGTTCCACGAAGTTGCGCATGGCCCCGGCAGCCCCGGCCGGGTTTTCAAACTCCCGGAAGCGGACGTCCGTGATCGCTTAAGAGCGCTATCGGACGATCCGCGGTCAGGCTTTGAGCTACATGAAAGTTTAAACCAATATCAAGTGCGCCGCCGTGGACCTGCGCCCTCATTGTCGACGGCCTTACTGGCCGCCTATCGGCGCGCGCCGATCCGAACAAAGGGGGCAGCCAGTGCGTAGGCCGGTGCATGTTGAAGACGGACTCGAACAAATACCTTTCTTGCGGGTGAACCCCCGCCACCTTCGGTCGATTCAAATCGAGCGCGACTACGCCGATCCAGCGGCTTCGACACATTACGTGGTGACCCCTTTTATCAAGGCGACGTTTGAGCGGCTTGCCCAAAGTCTGACCCCAGGAAGCACAGCGCGTGCCTGGCGAATCACAGGAGACTACGGCGCAGGTAAGTCGAGCTTCGGCCTGGCCTTTGCTCGTTATGCTGAAGGTGCGTTGGAGGGACTGCCGCAAGCTCTGCGACAATCTTCTCCTCTCGTCCGCCTCGCACCTGTACTGGTGGCGGGAGAGCGCGAGGCTGTTGCGCGTAGCCTCACAGCCGCCCTTGGGAAAACTGTGGCGCGGTTGGGAATGCGGCCGTCAAAAAGCGTGGCCAAGATCCTGGCCCATCCCTTAGGTGTCTCGGCGTCCACAATCGTGGAGACCTTGGAGGCGGTGGCGGCGCAGGTTCGCACAATGGGTTTGGCTGACGGTCTACTGGTGGTGCTCGACGAATTAGGCAAGAACCTCGAGTACGCCGCGCGGACCACAGATGACGATGTCCATCTATTGCAACATTTGGCGGAGGTGGCCGCCCGCAGCGGAGAAACTCCTATCGTGGTCATGGCCGTGCTCCACCAAGGAGTGGCGGCCTATACGCAAGATCTAGCTATCGAGCAACGGCGGGAGTGGGAGAAGGTCAGCGGTCGCTTCGAGGAAGTGCTCTTTGCGCCACCACTCGAACAAAGCGCCCTGCTTGTGGCAGCGGCGCTGGACCTCGATCAGGCTCGCCTGCCCGCCGGACTTGCCAAGCATGCTCGCAGCGCCATGCGTCAGGTCTTGGCGGCGGGCTGGTATGGTGTTGGCGCGCCAGTTGAGGATTTGGCGGCACTAGCGCCGCAACTCCTGCCGTTGGACCCTATGGTGCTACCAGTGCTCGTTCGGATTTTGCGGCGCTTCGGACAAAACGAGCGATCCCTGTTCAGCTTCCTATCCTCCGCCGAGCCGCACGGACTGATGGATCACGCGCGTGCCGCCCACGAGCGCCTGCAAGTCTACCGTCTGAACCATCTTTACGACTATCTCACCACCAACCTTTCGAGCGCCCTGGCGGCTGGACCGGCTGCCACGCGCTTTGGTGTGGTGGATTCCGTAATTCGAAGCGCGATGGTGGATAACGCCCTCGAGGTTGCCGCCTTGAAGGCGGTAGGATTGCTCAACCTTCTGGACGACCCCGGCCTATCCCTTACCCGAGAACTTTTGGTGCTTGCTATCGCAGGCGGGGACTCCGATAGGCTCCGGGCAGCGGAGGCGGCAGTAGAGCGGCTGAGTACGACCTCGAAACTACTCTATGACCGGGGCGCGGGTGGCGGCCTATGCCTATGGCCCCATACAAGCGTTGACCTTGAAACGGCTCTTCAGGAAGGACTCAAGGCGTCAGATGTGACGGATGGACTGCTGGACGCCTTGAGACGCGTCCTGCCCAGCGATCCGGTACTGGCCCGACGCCATTATGTGGAAACCGGGGCGCTCCGGCACTTCGAGGTCATTTACGCGGAACCCATCGAGCTTCGTCGAGCGCTAGCCGAGGCTCCGGACCTATCGCGGGTGGACGGCCGCATTGTTGTGGCGCTCAACCGCACCACGGCGGAGCGCCGCGAGGTGCTAGAAATCATTGGCAACCATAAGGCCTGGAACGACGTCCTCCTCGTTGGCGTGCCCGAACCTGTGGGGACACTTGCGCCTCTCCTGCGTGACGTCCGCGCTTGGGCGTGGGTGCGCGAGAATACACCTGCCTTGGCCGGCGATCGCTTGGCCCGCCAAGAAGTGTCCCGCCAGCTTGATCTCGCCGAGGATAGACTTCGCCGGGCCCTAAATGAGCTGCTCGACCTCCGCGGGGACGGAGCCGGTGCAAGCACATGGTTCCACAACGGCGAGAGGTTGTCTGTAGAGTCTGGGCGCGATCTCGCCGCTCGGCTCTCGGAAATCTGCGATACGGCTTACCGGTTCTCCCCCCGCGTGCGAAACGAGCTGATCAACAGACGAGTCCTGTCCTCGGCCGCAGCGCGAGCGAGATCCCTGCTTGTCGAAGCCCTTGCTCTGAAAGCAGACCAGCCACTGCTAGGTCTGGATGGAGCCCATACACCACCCGAAATGGCCATCTACCTTTCTGTCTTACGTCAGGGCGAAGTGCATGTTGAACGCGGCGGGTGCTGGCGCGTGGAGACACCGGCCGCACTGGACCCGTTACGGCTCACCCCCGCTCTTGAGCGCATCGGCGAACTGTTGACGGCGGAAGGTGATCGCCGCGTTCCATATCTGGACATCGTCGAGGCGTTGCGCCTCCCACCATATGGAGTGCGGGACGGCCTTATCCCCCTACTCTTGGCGGTCTATCTGGCGGCGCACTGGCACCATACCGCGGTCTATGAGGACGGCACTTATCTGGACCAAGCCGGCGGTCCCGAGTTCGCACGGATGCTCAAGGAACCGGAGCACTTTGCTATCCAGCACTGCGCCGTGGAGGGCGTGCGCACCGAGGTGTTCACCCGTCTCGCCGCGATCTTGGGCGTGCCCGCACAGGCGGAGGCGCCGGATCTTCTAGATGTCGTCCGACCGCTGCTCCAGTTTGTCGCCCGCCTGCCGGATCACGCTCGACGGACTCGCGCGATTAGCGTCACGACGGCTGCGGTCCGCGCATCTTTGCTACGAGCATCGGATCCGTCTGCGCTGCTCTTTACCGACCTTCCGCTTGCTTGCGGACTCGAGCCCTTCACCGCAACCGGGCCTCTTGAAGAAGAACGACTGGAGGACTTCGTGCGTGTCATGGCCGCGGCGGTCCGAGACATGCGGGACGCCTATCCGGCTTTGCTGGACAGATTGACGGCCGCTGTGGCTGACATCATGGATGCCGCGGGCCCGCTGGAAGCAGTGCAGGCGGTGCTCGCCCGCCGGGCCGCCCCTGCCAAAGGGGCGATCGTGGAAACGGAGCTCAAGGCCTTTGCGCTCAGACTTGCCGACGGCGCTCTTCCGCCCAAGGCCTGGCTCGAGTCGATCGCGAGCTTCTTGGCTCGCAAGCCGCCAGAGCGATGGGCCGAGCCAGACGAGCGTGAATTCCACCATCGGCTCAAATTGCTTGGCCGTCGTTTCAGCCGCGTCCTGGCGACCATCGTCAACGAGAATGGTCGGCTCGACGTCGCGAAAGGAGAAACAGCCTTCCACGTTGTCATCACCTCGGCCGATGGCCAGGAATTCAATGATTTGGTACGCGGGACGGCTGCAGACCCGCAGGTCGACGGAATCCAATCGGAGTTCGCTGAGCTATTGTCTCGACATGGGCGCCAGGGCGTCCTCGCTGCGGCCCGGGCTTTGGTGGCGGTTGCTCGTAGCGCGGCAGATGACCGGGATCCGACCAGGGACTTGGGGAGACCTTCAAATGATCAATGAGACACCGGTCCGACACATTCTCAGCCTTTCGGGAGGCAAGGACAGTACGGCACTGGCCATTTATCTCCGAGACCGGGTGGAGAACATGGAGTACATCTTCCATGACACCGGGAAGGAGCTCCCGGACACACTCGAGTATATCGAGCGGCTCGAAGCCTATCTCGGCACGAAGGTCGTCCGGACTACGACGCGGGAGACCTTCGACGATGTGCTTCGCACCAAAGGCGGCATGCTGCCATCTGGGAAGCGCCGCTGGTGTACCGACCTGCTGAAACTGAAGCCATTCGAGGCCTACATTGGGGTCGAGGCGTGTGTGAACTACGTTGGTATCCGGGCGGACGAGAACCGGGTCGGTTACATCAGCCACAAGCCCAACATCAAGGCGGTCTTCCCGTTTGTGGAGGACGGCATCGACTACGCCGGCGTGGTGCGCATCCTCGATGACGCGGGCCTTGGCCTGCCTCCATACACGGAATGGGGTAGGACCCGCTCGGGCTGCTTCTTCTGTTTCTACCAGCAGAAGATCGAATGGGTCCGCCTAAAGACGCACTATCCGGAGCTCTACGAACAGGCGAAGGCTTATGAAAAGCCCAACCGCATCAACGGCCAGGTGTTCCACTGGACTGACGAGCCGCTGACGGAGATTGAACGGCCAGAGCGGATGGCGGAGATCGAAGAAAGTACGCGCAAAGCCCAGGAGCGGAGACGCGTTCGCACACCGAATCGGCCGCTGGCTGCCGTCTTGGGAGGGCTCGAATTGGAGGAGCCCGCCCGTGACGGCTGCATGATCTGTCAGCTCTAGGCGCACCGCATGTCCGAATCCGACCCGCCGCCGAAGACCGAACCCACCCCCGGCGAACGTTGGGTGGGATTCTTACGCGGCTACGGACCAGCGAACCGCGTTGATGGGATGTTTGCAGAGTCGACTGCGGGCCACGCGGCCGCCCACGGGACGGACCCGCTGCTCTTCACCCATCCCACGACCGCGACACTCGATCAGGCATTGGATCCGCCCGCTGGGCGGCTTACCAATGTGGTGCTCACGGGGACTGCCGGCGATGGCAAGACCACGCTATGCAACGACCTATGGGCGCGCTTCGGCGGCGGAGCGGAACGTCAAACCGGTCGCCACCGTGGTAACTACCTCCCGCTTGAGGTCGAGACACCGACCGGCCGTCGGACCATTCATTTCATCTTCGAGTTCAGTGCCTGGTGTCCTCAGACCCTGCCTTGGCCGGATGACAAACTTGATCTCTTGAACCGCTTCGCACGCTCAATGACCGAAGCGGATCCTGCGGAAATCTTTGTCATCGCCGCCAATGACGGCAAGCTCGTTCAGGCTTGGGATGGGTTGCCGGCGGGTTCGCCCGCAGCGGCGTTCGGCTCCACGCTAGAAGACCTGCTGGCGACGGACCGACAGTCCGCGCCAGGCCAAAATCTCTTGTTCTTGAACTTGAGTCGGATGCCTACCAAGGCAGTTCTGGAGCAGGCGCTCACGTGTCTGCTCGACCGGGCCGAATGGCATTGTTTGGAGGACGAGGCTGACGATCCGGCGTTCGGGCCGGCGTCACCTTTTTTCCGCAATTTCCGATTGCTGTCGGACCCTGCGATCCAGGCGCGGCTCTTAGCGATAGCCGAACTCCTCGATGCCAACGGACTGCACATCCCCATCCGAGAGGTGCTCCTCCTCTTGGTCAACAGCCTGCTGGGCTGGTCGGGCGCGCAGGACGGGCTGGCGACGGTGGAAGAGCTTCGCCAGCTCGCGCGAGAGGACCGCGCGCACGAGGCGACGCTTTACGGCAATCTGTTCGGGGCAAACCTCACAGAGCGTCGGCGGGAGCAGTCTGCGGTTTTCCGTCACCTGGGCGGCTTCCGCATCGGTCGGGAAACCAGCAATGCCCTGGACGGCTTGTTGATCTTCGGAGCCGCCGATCCGACGCTTCAAGCCGACCATGAGCGTTTCCTCGCCTCCGATCCCTACTATGGCTCAAATGCCAGGTTTGATGGGATGCGCATCGCCTACTTGGAGGCCGAGGATGAGCGTGTCGAACAGGCGCAGGCCTTCCTGGCCGCATTAGTCAACGAACGCCGACGGCTCTTTTTCCGCCTGCCAGAATCCTCTGGCCGCCTCGATCCATGGAAGCTCAGCGTCTTCCACGCCGCTGGCAGTTATCGTGCCCAAGTTCTCCAGCGCCTCCGCGCCGGCCAGCCAGTGGACTCAGGCGTGCTGAAGCGGCTGGTCTGCGGTCTCAACCGCATCTGGACAGGGATGCTGGTCGCCGAAATGGACAAGCTTTATCTAAGCACCGGTTTAGATCTGAGCACCGCGCGCGTTAGCGACATCTTCCTGTACGAAGCGGCCATCCAGCGGAGTATCCATGGTGATGAGGTGGGAGTGGCGCTCGGAGAGGACCACATCCCGGTCTTGCGGGTATCTCTAGGCGGGCCACAGCACAGCGCCACGTTCAAGCTGCATCTCACCCGGTACGAATTCCTAATGCGAGTGGCCCAAGGCGCACTGCCGGGAAGCTTCTCGAAGGAATGCAATGAGGATGTCCTGGCCTTCAAGAGCCAAATCCTCTCTCAGTACTACGCACTTATTGGCGATCGGCCCGCGCCCATTGCAATCCTCAGCCTGACGGCGGAAGGGGCGCTGCACTCGCGGCAGCTCAGCGTGACCCTTTGAAACTTCAGGCGCCGGAAAATTTCACCAAGGTTCCGCACAGCTGGGATGTGTTCAGCGACGTCAAGGTCTGGTTGGAGGAGGCCGTGTTCGGCCATCGCCTGTGGCCGCGCCAGAACCCGTGGCTGCTGCTGCTCGAATTCCTGAACGTGGCCGAGGCGCAGCAACGAGAGCCGGGCGGCTTGCTGGCGGCCCAAGAACCCACCCGCCTGCAACCGTACGCCCTCAGCTATCGGATGGGTCTGCGCAACATTCTGTTCAACAATGACGAGCTCGCGGAGGTAGCGGCGCTGCCCTACGAAGACGACACCCTGTGGGCGCTTTGGTTCAAGAGCGTGGAAGGCGCTGAGGCCGCCCCGGCCGAAGGCTTCGACTATCTCAAACGCCGCTTCAGCCGGTTCCACGACTTTGCGGATCTCGTCGCCCTCGTTCGCCAGACGACGCTGGAAGGTGACAACAATCGCCGCTGGTCCTCGCGATTCATCTTCCCCTTCGGCGCCCAGGCACTCTTCAGCGACGCTATTATCACTGGCGGCGATCCGCGTCGCGACTACATCAACTTCGGCCGAACGGGTGAGATCCTCTATCTGATGTTATCCCGAGCCAAGCGGGTGGACGAACTCCGGCCCAAGTTGGCGGCGTTTCTGGCCCCGGACCAACCAAAGAACCGCCTGATCGGCCTGCTGAATGCCGAAAGCGATGGTCGCCCGAGTCTGCAGATGAAGGGCAATTCCTTCCTACCCTACCGGGCTCACCCGGCCTTCGACCGCTTGGCCGAGGACTGGCTCGCGGTCCTGAACCTGGGTTTGCCTGCCCAAGACGCCTTTGGTCACCTTGCGCCGCTAGCGAGCCTGCATGTGATGCTTTATCAGCTGGAGACAGCTGCGGCCTGGGCCGAGAAGGTCCGACCAAGCTTGGTCTGCGAGATTATCGCCCCCCGACGTGAGTTGGTGCGCCAGCGATCCATCGCCAGCTTCAATGAAAACGACGCCCTCGCTCGCCAATCGCTCATATTCTTCGCCGAGACTGTCTTGTCGGAATCCAACTGGCCATCGGAGGGGACCTCCGATCTGTCGGAAGATGAACGGCTTGAGCGGGCCGGTGAACTCCTCAAACAGGAATTCAGTTACTCGGTCGACGGGCGTCCTACCACGGTGGAGGCGCTTCGTTTTCAATTCGAGCAGGCGGCAGAGTCCAAGCTCGACGAAAACGCGGGCCAGATTCACCTGCGGTACGGACGTTATGTTGGATTGGTGTCTTCGCGAGGCACGAACCGTAACCGCTACGCGCCAACCGACGAGCTCCTGAAGACGTTGGTGATCGCCCGGGTCAAGAAGCGCGCCGAATTCAGTAAGTTCCTCGCCGATCTCTACGTCCACTATGGCCTGGTCTTCGGCCCTGAAGAGGCCCGAAGCGCGCTTACGCCCTTCGACTTCAATGAGGGGGCTTTTGGAAAGAACCGCGAGCGACTAGAGGCCAGGCTTGGCAGTATGGGCCTTCTTAAGTGCCTCTCCGACGGCTGCGCTTACGTGCTGAATCCCTTTGCCAAGGACACCTCCCAGTGACGGCGGAACCTAGCCTCATCGGCCGTATGGCCGCCCGTTTGGTCCGCAGGACGTTGGACCGTGAGGCACAGGAAGCCGGTTTCGCACGCTTTCTGCTGCACGGTCTTTCTACAGACGAAGTGGCTGGGATCGTTGCGGTGATCGGCCAGGACGAGGCGCTCGTTTCTCGGCTAGACATCAAGCTCCCGCGCCACGCCTATGACGGGGTCTCAGGAATCCCCCAGGAGTTTCTGACCGACGAGGCCGCCACTAACCTTCGACACGCCGTATGCGACCGGGAAGGTCGTATCATGGCTCTCACCGATGACAGCCAACTACAATCGCTCGCGCAGGTAGAGAAGATAGACGCCGACGCCCTGCTCGACGCGGAACGAGTGGGCGATTGGGTGGACGAAGCCTGTGGGGATCTCGGCCTTCCCGAGGATAGCGCAGCCCACCTGCATGCCGCCCTGCAGGCACTGTTCCGGATCGATCGCGTGGGGCTGCCTCAGGTAGCGGGTTACGTCTCGGCGGTCCGGGCGGACCTCGAGACTGGCACCTTGCCTCAGCGCGCGCTGGGCCGGGCGCTCATACTGGTCGGACTGCCACGCTACGATGCGTTGTTCGACGATATTCCGCCAGGCAAGCTCGGTTGGTCCTCGCAATGGCGGCAGCGCTACGAACGTCATTGGGGTCGGCAGAGCTATCTCGCCAAGCGCGACGCCGCCCAACTCCCGTTTTCCCGGACCAGGCTCCGGGATAAACTCACCGAATTGCGCGAAGAGTTGCGCGATGAGGTAGTTGCTGCGCTGGAAGCCTATGTCGAGGCGCCGGACGGCGTCAGCGACGGTTCCACAAAGCTCTTTCACTACGATTGGTCGGAGTTGGAGCGCTTCTTCGAGGAGGCCCAGAAGAGCGAGGGCCGGTTCATCGGCGAAGAGACCTACACCTTCTACAGCATTCGCACCGAGCTGGTCAGCGAGGCCGAACTCGACTACTTGACCGCCTTCAAGGATCAGCGGCGCCAGAAAAGCCCTCCTAAGCTTCCCGAGGACGAGGAGTTCTACACGGCCCACGCCCATGAGCTGCGCGATGACCAGCGACTGGCGGCGCTTTGGGAACGGTTCATCTTCGGCCAGCGGGTGGATTGCCGTGATTTCCTGGACGGCCTCGCTCAGGCTCTGCAACGGACCCACCATCAACTTTCGGGCGCCGGACGCGTCCTCGTCGTCGAAGGGCAGGAAGACGCCAAGAGCCGGTTTATGTCGTTGAACGACTTGGCAGTCCGGCAGTTCGCAACACGTTATCGCGGCCTCGGGCAAGCCTTGGTTGGAGTCGTCGAGTTCCGACGTACTTCGGCCTTCGATTACCCAGCCTTCGCCAGCGAGATTGCGGTCCACAAGCAACGTACGGCAGACGCCACTAGCCGGCGTGCACGGCAGCTCAACTTCAAGATCTGGGTCGAGCGTCGGGATGGCGGCGCTGTCGAGAAAAGCGCCGAGTTGAAGTTGGTATGGGAATGCGGTCTCGGAGACGTCGGCCTTTCGCTCGCGCAAGACCTTGAACGGCTGCGCACAAATATGACCGGAACGCCCCTAGTCCAGTGCGTCGCAGGGCGACCTAAGGGGGCCGGGCGCACTCGTGAGCGCAGAGTCGATCTCGGCGACCTCAAGACGCTTGAGCCGGCCGCCTCGCGTGAGCGCGGCGCCTTCGTGCCCGCCAGATCCAAGTGTCAGTCTCTGACCAAAGCCTGGAAGGCCGCGCTCGAGGATCTTAGGGCCGATGCGCTGGTTTCGGATGCCGTGGCTAACGATCTCCGCGGCCGCTACGACGCTTTCGAAAGGGCCTACCGCACCGCTTTAGAGGACGTAGCAATCACCGGCTGGGGCGCTGGGAGCGCACAGACCCAGGCGGAGTTCTATGGTCAGCTCCTTGCCGGGATCGTTGATCAGGTCTCCACGCCAGTGGCATTGGATCGGCTCCTGCGGCAGCCCCTCGATGTGGGCGTGGCCCATCCCGGTGAGACCTCCGACATCGCTGGGTTCGCCGTCGTCTGCCCTTGGCAACCACTTCGCCTTGCCGCTCAAGGTGCGCGCTGGCGCATGCTCCGCCGCCAGATGGCGCGGCTTCTGGCGGACGAGCCGGTGGAATTTACCGACGCCGGCGGCCTCTTCTTCAACGAACTGCGCCGCGCTTTGGCCGAACCCCTCCGTCCGGAGATTGTAGGGGGATGGCGTGGTGAGAAATCCATCGTGCTGTCGCTCAACGATGTGGTGAATGACTACAGCTTGCACGAGCCGCCCGTGGCTCAAGCTGGGCGCGGCGGGACAACCAGCGACAATGTCGCGCCGATTGCCAAACAGATCGCCGAACTGGTGCAGCGCTACCTCGCGCTCCAGCCGCACGAGCGGGACAACCTGTCGGTCGTTCTCTACAACTGCGATGCCGCCGCCCTCCCTCAGGCCGTCGTCGACATTATCCGAAACGAAGCGCAGGGCGAGGACGGGGAGGCCATGTGCCAAGTGGTGCTCCGGCACCGCGACGAGGGCCGTTTGCGGGGCCTCTATCAACAGCTGGTGGGCCGCGAGCAGAACGGAGACGGCCTGCATGCCAGCGAAGCAACCCGCGATTTCATGGCTCGCCTGCGGATTACTATCATGGTCAACCAAGCCGCGCCCGATCCTTCGGCCGATGGACCGCCGTATGACATCGTCTTCTGCCACGACGTGATTTCGCGTGCCGCCCGGCAAGGCTGGGTAGAACTGCAGAGAATGACCTATCCGGCCGACCAGATCGACACCGGTCACTGGTCCAGACGCCGGCCGATTCGGCGCGGTGACCGCGACGCCATGGTGTACCTGGCATGCCCAGCGCAGCCGTCGGAGGGCTGGGCCTTCTTGGATGCGCTGGGCGCACTGCACGATGCTCATCAGGCTGGGAAGGCGCGGGCCGCAGGCGCCACCCTGATGCCGGCTCGCCAGACCGACATCCAGGATCCAGGGACGCGGGCCATTCTCAACGAAACCCATCGGCTGGGGGCCTGGGTCGTCAACTTTGACGACCTCCTCGACCGCCGCCAGCTGATGGACAGCAAGATCCGGATCATTCGCTACAAGCATGCAGCCGCCGGAGGACGGAACCTAGTGATCTCCTCCAAAGCCCCAGACGAGCTGCTACAGGCGACCCTGCGGGGTCGCCTGCGCGCGCTCGACCCGACCTTCACGCCGGAGGAGCTTTCGGCTCTAGCACCGCGGCTGATCGACCACGCCAATGCCGTCTCGGGTGACATCGTTCTGCGTGCCGCCAAACGGGGGAGCAATGCCAATGAACTTATCGGAGTGGTAATGAGCCGCTACCTCGTGGAAGCGGAGCTCGGACGGGACCGGCCCAAAGCCTGGATATTCCTCGACGATTACGCGGCTTGGCTCGGGCAGGACGAAAAGCGAATCGCCGATCTCCTGTGTCTGGCACCGGGGGTCGGGCAGGATGGTCGGCCTGTGCTGGATATCGTGGTGACGGAAGCCAAGTATGTCACGGCGGCCTCCGCCACCGCGAAGGCAGGAGACTCAGCACGCCAGCTACGAGACACATTGAAGCGGCTCGAGCGCGCCCTCGACCCGACACAGCCGCCGGCCGATCGCGAGATCTGGCTGGCGCGACTGTCGGACATGCTGCTCGACGGTTTGCGTGACCCAGGCGGGCTCACGGACCAGAGCACAGATTGGCGACGGGTCCTCCGCGATGGTGAATGCCAAATCCGCCTTCGCGCGCATGTCTTTGCTCATGCGGGGCCAGACGCCGTGACGCTCGCTCTGGACAAGTTGGTGGGCGTGGCCGAAACCGATACTGGTGAGCAAGAACAATACGGCCCCGACAGCTTGCGACGGCTGCTGCGCTGCTATGCGAAGGATGAGGATCCTACAGCTTTGCGCCAGGAAGTCCGCGGCGAGAGCCCGCCCGGAAGCCGTGGTTTCGAGAGTCCGCCAAGCACCATGCCGACGTTGCCAGAGCCCGCGCCGATGCCGGCCACTGCGGTCGACGGGCCGAGTGCCGACGCTGTTGAAGCACCGGGCGACGTAATTTCAGAGAAGGCCCCGGTCACACACTTCCAAGCCGCTCTCGCTTTGACCGGGCTGGGCGCGCATGGCGACGCACAAGACGCCGCCTGGCTTGAAGATATCGGGACGCGCTGCCGAAACGCCCTACTGCGGTATGGCATGTCGGCGCGTTTGGAACAGGCGGTGCTGACACCCAACGCGGCGCTACTGAAATTTCGCGGCACCGACGAGCTCACTGTCGCAGCCGTCGAGCGGAAGCTGAGGGAGTTGGAGACAACCCACAGCCTGGAGGTGGTGAACGTGAGGGCCGAGCCCGGACGGGTGGCGATCTCCATCCGGCGGCCGAAGCGCGAGACCCTCACCATCGGCGAAGTCTGGCGCGACTGGAAGGTCGATCGCGACCAACCCAATGCGCGCCTGCTGATCGCGGTCAAAGAGGACGACGGTGGCCCGTTGTTCCTGGAACCAGAGCCGGCGCCGCACACTCTCGTGGCCGGAAGCACAGGAAGCGGCAAGTCTGTGCTCATTCAGAACATCCTTCTTGGCATCGCGGCGACCAACCGCCCGGATCAGGCACATATTCACCTGATCGATCCGAAGGCCGGCGTAGACTACTTCGCGTTCGAACCCCTGCCCCACCTTGTGGACGGAATCGTAGACGTCCCCGAAGACGCCCTCGTTCGCCTCGACGCCTTGGTGGCGGAGATGGAACAGCGTTACGGGTTGTTCAAAGCCGCACGAGCCGCCAATTTGCGCGCCTACAACGCTAAGGCTGCCAAGGCCCTGCCACTTATCTGGCTCGTCCACGATGAGTTTGCGGATTGGATGCAGATCGACACCTATCGAGCGGGGGTTGAATCGGCAGTGAGCCGGCTCGGGGTAAAGGCACGCGCCGCCGGTATATATCTCGTGTTTGCGGCACAGCGTCCCGACGCAACAGTTTTCCCTATGCAGCTGCGCAGCAATCTCGGCAATCGCTTGGTATTAAGAGTGGACAGCGCCGGCACTTCAGACCTCTCCCTAGGTCAGAAAGGAGGCGGAGCCGAGCGCTTACTGGGAAAGGGCCATCTCGCGGCCATTTTGGGTGGTGGGACCGAACCAGTTTTCGCCCAGGTCCCCTTCGTAAGCGACGATGATCTCGTACGGCTCGTAGAGGCTATTTGCCGGGACCTGGATGAAGGATCATGATCCACGCCTATCTGGACAATAACGCCACCACGCAACTGGCGCCTGAAGCGCTTGCTGCGATGCTGCCATTTCTGAAAGAACAGTATTTCAACCCGTCGTCGACCGCCGGTCAGTTGTTAGGCGCATACGACGTGGTGCAGCAGGCAAAGCGAACTTTGGCCCGCCTCTTGGGCGATGTCCAACTCGCCAAGCAATTCACGCTCACTTCTGGCGCGTCAGAGGCCAATAGCTGGGCAGTCGCCGGTGTCATGGCGAGCGCTGGAAGCCGCCGTATTGTCACCACCGCCATCGAACATCCCTCTCTCTTGGAAGCGGTGGCCGCTCAGGCGCGCAAGGGAGCCGAAGTACGCTACGTGCAGCCGGATGAGTCAGGTCGGATCGAGCCAGATGCGTTCGCTGCGAAACTCACACCCGACACTGCCTTCGTTTCTGTCATGGCTGCGAACAACGAGACGGGTGTCGTTCAACCCATTGGAGTTTTGGCCGAGATCGTTCGCCGCCTCGCTCCGGAGGCGATCCTGCACGTGGACGCCACGCAGGTTGTTGGTCGTATACCTGTCGATCTGACAGACGAATTCGTCGAAGTCGATCTGCTCTCCCTATCGGCGCACAAATTCCACGGCCCGAAAGGCGTGGGCGCGCTGTACATTAGGGACGGGCTGCGGCTCGAACCGCTTATTTATGGTGAACAGGAGGACGGGCGACGGGGCGGGACGATGAACACCGCTGCCTCCGCCGGGCTGGCCGTTGCCGCAGAACAGGCGGCTCGGCGGCTGCTTGTAGCCAGTGGCATCGAAGCGCTTCGAAACAACTTTGAACGGGAGTTAGCTATTCGCCTACCGCAAGTACGTTTTAATGGAGTTCAGGCACTACGTCTGCCAAATACGTGCTCTTTGACCATCCCGGGGTGCGACGCTGATGCGATCGTTGAGCACTTAGCGATACGCGGGATCTGTCTCTCCACAGGGTCCGCCTGCCGCGCTGGCTCACCCGCTCCGTCTCATGTGCTTACGGCTATGGGGATCAGTTATGAGGATGCCAAGGCCACACTACGAGTGAGCCTGTCCGCCTTCACATCTAAAGGGGACCTCGATCTGGCGACGACGGAAATTGTGGCTGCTGTGAACGCGGAATTACAGCATACCCACGCTGACGCCTCCTAATCGATGGTTTTGAGTTCACGTAATCATGGCAGACGTGCCGGAAGCTGCACCTCATCGACCGCCTTTCCGAACCAGTCCGCATAGGCGCGCTTCAGACGATCATCACCGGGCGCTGCGCCGAGCATGTACAGCATGAGGCGGGTGGTCAAAGATTCGCCACGCATCATCATGCGGTCGCCAACTGAGTCCCATATGATGCCGACATACGGGGGTTGGGAAAGCGACATGGGCAGACGTCGCAACTGAGCGAAACTCTCGTCCAATGAGAGATTTCGACGCAATGCCGCCAATACTCGCGTCACGATCTTCAATCCGAGGGGTCTAAACAGGAGACGCGGCTCAGGCGGCTTTCTAGCGGCACGGACGATAGCTGGGGTAAATTCTTGGAATACTTCCTTTAGTTTTGGTTCCAGATCGGCCAAACGTCCGTAGTATTCGATGACGAGGTTCCGATAGTAATCTATACGATCCTCCTCCAGCCGGATTCGAGCGGCTGTCCGTAGTTCGGATGCGTGCTCTAACGCCATGACCCGGGCTATTGCATTAGCGTTCGTGTCATAGAAATTTCCGATCGTAGTCCATTCGGGAGCGGCTGCTGGAATGCTGGTGGTGAATCGGTCGGCGGCGACCTGCCCGCGCGAAAACCAAGGATGCTCGTCGAGCAAGTTACGCGTGATGATGGCGGGCAGATCGACCTCGTCGAGGATGATGATGTCCCTGCGCTGCACCGGTACGGCTTTCTTGTTCAAAGAAATGAAGAGGCCACGTGTCCGACGCAGGCCTAGCTGATCAGCTTTGTGGCCGACAAAAAGGACGGAGACCTGCTCGCGTCCCAGCTTCGCATCGGTGGCGAGAGCCTGCTTGATGCCGGCAAGACGATGCTGTCCGTCAAGTGCGAAGAGTTTCTCCTTTCCACTGAGTTCAAGATAGCCGACCAAATCCTGGTCCTGCTCAATGACCTCACCCAGCTTATGTTCGTCGCGACGCGCTGACAGACCGAACGGATGCCAGTTAGGTGACCCGCCCATGACTCCAACGACAAGAGAACCGAAGAATCGGTCAGGCGTCTGAAGCAGATACTCCGCAATGTCTTGGGCTCTTTTGCTGTCGTCCAGGCGGCGCTGGATGACCTCACTCAATTGCGGATTGTTCTGCAGCTCGCGCGCATAGGTGACCCTTTCGCCTAGGTCGCTCAGACGCATCAGCGCCACGTAGTAGAGCCAACTACCGAAGCTCCCCTGCAGAGCTGGGAGAAAAAGCGTCCCGGTCATTGCCAAGCACTCCGTTTGGCTCGCGTTTCGGCTTTGAAACCTAGATCGCTGTAGACCGGCATCAGGGCCTCCATTGCAGCAGTCTCCAACGCCATGATCTCGTCGTGTGTTCCTTGAAAGGCAGCGGCCGCGAAGTGCAGTTCACCTTCGAACACCTTGAGAAATTTTCGCACACGGACACGGCCGGTGTCATGGTCTTCTTCATTAATGTATTCGATGAACCGCTGACGTAAGGTTCGCTCGGTCTTTCCCACGTAAAGCGGATAGCCAACCGGGGGCAAAGAATTCGGCGGCAAACCCACGAAGAAACAATAGATCCCCGGCTGGTCGGGTACCTGGGCTAAATTGGCTTGGGTAAAGGGGATATAATTCCAAACCAGGGGATAATTTTGATCGAATTCCAGCCACCGGGCCGGATGTGGGGCGCACTTTATCGTGCGCATTTCATCTGCGGCGAGATCGAGAAGAAATGGGTCCAAGGGGCGAATCCGGTACGGCTCTAATGTGGCGGCAATCTGCGTTGTGAAGCTCGGCTGTCGCCAGAATGTTGTTGGGCCGGCGGCAATCCTACCGGTATCCACCGACTTCCGTGGGGATCAAATCGCGCCCTCGGCCTGCAGCGCGTGATAAGTCGTATCGACTGATTTCGCGGTCGCATCGACGATGATGTCGATCTCTTTTCGGGTAATGATCAGAGGCGGGGCGTAGCCGAGGATATCGCCGTGCGGCATGGCCCGCCCGATGACACCATTCTCAAACAGAGCAGCGGCGACGCGCGCGCCGACCTGAAGTCCGGGCTCGAATGGTACCCGTTCTTTAGGATCCCGCATCAGCTCTACGGCGGATAGGATGCCTACGCCGCGAACCTCGCCAACAATGGGATGTCCCTCCAGTTCGGCTTTCATGCGGGCATGCCAGTACGGTCCGACATCCCGAACATGTTCCAAGATGTTTCTTTCCTTTATCAATTTAATATTGGCAAGCGCGGCCGCCGCGCAAAGCGTGTGACCGGAATATGTCCAGCCATGGCCGAGTGGGCCGTGCTTCTCCGTTCCTTGTTCCAAGACCGACCAAACGCGGTCCCCAATGATAGAGCCGGAAATGGGCAGGTAGGCTGAACTCAAGCCCTTGGCGATCGTGACGAAATCCGGACGCATGCCATAGAGGTGGGAACCGAATTTCTCACCGGTTCGCGCGAAGCCGCAGACCACTTCATCGGCGATTAGAAGGATATCGTACTTGTCGAGCACCGCTTGAATGGCGGTCCAGTATCCCTTTGGGGGAGGAACAATGCCGCCGGTCCCAAGTACCGGCTCCCCGATAAAGGCTGCAACCGTCTCCGGACCTTCGGCGAGGATAAGGGCTTCAAGTTCATCGGCACAGCGCTTGGAGAATGCTTCCTCGCTTTCGCCGTCACGCGCTTGGCGGTAATGGTGCGGCGTCGTCGTATGGCGCACCAAATCCAGAGGCAGGTCGAAGAAATCGTGAAAGAAGGGCAGGCCTGTCAGGCTACCGGTGACCAGCCCGGACCCGTGATATCCGCGATGCCGCGAGATGATCTTCTTCTTTTCAGGGCGGCCGAGGATGTTGTTGTAGTACCAGACCAGCTTGATGTTGGTTTCGTTGGCGTCGGAACCGGAAAGACCGAAATAGACCCTGCGCATGTTCTGACCGAAATATTCGACGACCGCCTCCGCCAAGAGAGCAACCGGCTCCGTGCCCTGGCTGGCATAGACATGCGCGAACGGCAACTCATGTGCTTGCCTGGCAATGGCGTCGGCTATCTCGGTGCAGCCATACCCCATATTGACGCAATAGAGCCCGCCAAAACCGTCGAGGCTCTTTCGGCCTTCCGTATCCCAGATGTAGACGCCTTCCGCTCCGGCCATGATCCGATTTGGCGTCTCGCCGCGGCTGTGCTTGGCTAAGTGCGTAGACGGATGAAAGACGAAGTTTCGATCTTTCTCCTGGAGTTGCTCGGTTCCAAGATTGCTCAAGCCCATCGTTCCTCTCCTCGCGATCAGTCGGCGGAGGACACTCAGCCAGCCGCCTCTTAGCAATTAGTATACCGGCAAACACCTCTCGGGTTTCGCGGGAATGCACGTCTTTGGCCAACGAATTCGCGGAATCGGCACCAATCACCGTGGAAACCAAGGCTTCGGGGATTTACCGTTGCCTTAGAGCGGACAAGGGGATTGGTGAATTGGATTTCACTGGTTTCGTCACGACAAGGCTGTAGTATTGGTCGATACCCAAGCCTGCCTGCAGCAATCCCTCCATGAAATCCTGATACGCAGCCATGGAAGGAGATGAAACGCGCATCAGATAATCGATCCGCCCTCCGATAGCCCAGCAGTCCAGGATTTCCGGAATCTCTTGGATCGCAGTCTCGAAGTGTCGTTGATCCTCGAGACGATGGCGATCCAGAACCACTTCCACCATGATAGAGATGATGCCTCCGATGAGGGCTGGACTGAGTCGCGCGTAGAACCCCTCAATGATCCCTGCGGCTTGGAGCACGCGGAGCCGCTCCGAACAGGCCGACGCCGAAAGGTGAACACGCTTTGCGAGCTCGCTTTTCGAAATCCGACCATCTGACTGGATCTCTGAGAGTATCCGGACGTCCCAAGCGTCTAGTCGCACAGGATCGGGTTTCGACTTCATGACCTTTTGCTCTCAAGCGGTGGTCGGCAGCGCAATTAGTGCCAACCAATTCTATCATTGATTGAAGTGAGCGAATGTAGTGGACGTCATCCGTCCTCGGCCTACAACGCTTCAGTGCGAGGTTGTCTAAAGTCAGGTGACTGAGAGGGATCCAAGCAGAAAGGCTGTAGAACAGTTGGGCTATTGCCCCTCCCTAACCGGGCGATGACGCATTTGCAGAGGGGTGATCGCCTGTCGGCGGCGACCTCGTCGTAAATAGGTAGCGCATTTTTGGTATCTCCGGTGCTTGACCTGATTGGCCCCCTCGACAGCACCGGAGCATCGATCGTATGGGCGGCAGGTCGATGCGGTGTTTACATCCGAGCATTTGGCATCGAGAGCGACTTGAAGGCCTTTCTTATCTGGCTCGCCGAGGAGCTGAACCACAAAAAATACCGCTTATGTTACCGATGCGGCCCAAATCCGGCGCGGGAGTCTGGCCGGATCGCGCAGCCGGGAAGGTTCAAACGCCGATGCTGCGGGCGATGCTGTCGGCCGCCATGCGCTTACGCCACTCAAGGGGTCCGGAATTGTGAATGGAGTTTCCCTCAACATCGACAGCCATGATAACTGGCATGTCCTGCACCTCGAATTCATAGATCGCTTCCATGCCCAGGTCTTCAAAGGCCACAATCCGCGCCGCCTTGATCGATTTTGAAATCAGGTACGCAGCGCCCCCCACTGCGATGAGATAGGGCGCCTTGTGTCTGACAATCGACTCGATGGTCGCCGGTCCCCTCTCCGCCTTACCGATCATCGCGAAAAGTCCGGTTTCGACGAGGATCCTGTCAGTAAAACCGTCCATCCGGCTGGCGGTTGTCGGGCCAGCCGGCCCGACCACCTCATCCCTCACTGCGCGGACGGGTCCGACGTAGTAGATCACGCGTCCCCGCAGATCGACCGGGAGCGGCTTGCCGGCATCGATCAGGTCGACCATTCGCTGGTGGGCGGCGTCACGACCCGTCAACATCTTTCCGGACAAAAGAAGGGTATCCCCGCAGCGCCATGATGCCGTCTCTTCCTTTGTGAGCGTATTGAGATTGACCCGCCGGACGCCGGTTGTGTGCAAATCCTCATGACCGATCTGGGGCCATTCGGAAAGGTCGGGCGGCTCAAGCCTGATGGGTCCGGAGCCGTCCAAGGTAAACTTCAGGTGCCGGTTGGCGGCGCATTGTGGAATGAGCGCCACGGGTTTGGACGCGGCGTGGGTAGGATAAGTCGCAACCTTGACGTCAACGACTGTCGTCAGGCCGCCTAGGCCCTGAGCGCCGATGCCTAGGGCATTAATTCGTTCATAAAGCTCGACCCGCAGTGCCTCCTCCGCGCAGGACGGCCCCCTGGCGATCAACTCCGACATGTCGATGGGCTCGTTCATGGCCTCCTTAGCCAGCAGCATCGCCTTTTCGGCACTACCACCGATGCCGACCGAGATCAGGCCGGGCGGGCACCATCCGCTGCCGAGCGTCGAAACGGTCTCGACTACCCAGTCGGCAACGGACGCGCTGGGGTTAAGGGTGGTGAAACGCGCCTTGTTTTCCGATCCGCCCCCTTTTGCTGCGATGGTAATCTCAATCTGGTTGCCGGGCACAAGGTCGAGGTGGATGACCGCTGGCGTGTTGTCACGCGTGTTCACCCGCCTGGCAAGCGGATCCGAGACGATCGATGGTCGAAGGGGATTGTGAGGGTCTAGATATGCTTGGCGGACGCCCTCATTCACGAGGTCGGCGAAACTGGCCGTTGATTTGATGCGGACGCCCATGCCGACCTTTGCAAAGACCACCACAAGACCGGTGTCCTGGCAGATCGGGCGCCGTCCGAAGGCCGCCATGCGGGAGTTCAGCAGAATCTGCCCGATGGCGTTCTTAGCCGACGGACTTTGTTCGCGCGCGTATGCCTGCGAAAGATACCGGATGTAGTCGGGGGGATGGTAGTATGAGATGTACTGAAGGGCGTCGGCGACGCTCTTTGTGATATCCTTGCCGGCAATGGTTCGTGTTTTTTTATTCACCGAATCTCATCCGAATGACCCAAGCCCGTTGACCAGTTTCAGGCTTTGGAAGCTCCGCAATCCCTGTTCACCCCCCTCATATCCGTAGCCGCTTTGTTTGACGCCACCATATGGTGCATCTGCGGAAACCCCTTTCAGGTAGTTTACACTGATCGCGCCTGCCGAAAGACCGCCGATCAGCGCCCGTTTCGCATCGGTGGCGCCGGTGAAGAAGTAGGCAGCCAGGCCATACTCAGTGGCGTTGGCTTCTTCGATCGCCTCGTCGATCGTGTCGAACGGCGCCACGGTGAGGATCGGCCCGAACGGCTCGTCATGAAGCACTTTCGCATCCTTTGGCACCCCTGTCAGGATGGTCGGTGGCCAGTAAAAACCCGGCTGGTCGAGGCGGGTGCCGCCGGTTTCGATGCGGGCGCCGCGATCGACAGCATCCTGGATCAGACGCTGCATGGCCTCGATTCGCCGTGCGTTCGCCATTGGACCCATCTCCGTCGCCGGATCGTCCGGTGGGCCGATCTTGATTTTGCGAGCGGCTTCCGTCATCCGGGACAGAAATTCCTCGTAGAGGTTCCGCGCGACGAGGATCCTGCTGGGCGCATTGCAGCTTTGACCCGCGCACTCGAACTTGTATTCCGTGATTGCCGGTATAGCTTTTGCCAGGTCGGCATCCTCGCATACAACGACCGGGGAGTGCCCACCGAGTTCAAGAATGCACCGCTGCAAGTTATTCGCGGCGAGCTTGGCCAGCTGTTTTCCAACCTCGGTAGAACCCGTGAAAGTTAGGACCTTGACGATCGGCGAGTTGAGGAGATGCCGGGATATTTGTACCGGAACGCCAAAGACGAGATTGACGACGCCGTCCGGAATACCCGCTTGTCGCAAGGCTTCGACGAAATGGACAGCCGCGCTTGGTGTCTCTTCAGCCCCTTTGAGGATCACCGGGCAGCCTGCCGCCAAAGCGGGGGCGAGCTTGCGGGCGATGAGAACGGCGGGATAGTTCCAAGGCGTAAAGGCAGCAACGACGCCAAGGGGCTCGGGGACGATCATGCGGTTCGGGCCCATCGGAATAGGGGCCGACAGCTCTTCGGCATGCGTGCCGTTCCAGTCCAGTGTTTCGACAGCGCGCGCGTACTCACCTGTCGCTTCGGCAATCGTCTTTCCCTGTTCGGTCGACAATTCCTTCGCTGCGTCTCCCACCTTCGTAGCAAGGATCCTGGCGGCCGCCACAAGGATATCGCCGCGCTCGTTTGCAGGCCGTGAGGACCAAGCCCGGCGGCTTCGCTCTGCGGAAGCGAGAGCCTCATCCAGATCCGACGCTGAAGCCGCGGCCACCGAGCCAAATACCTTCTCTGTCGCCGGGTTGGTTACCGGCAGAATAATTTCGTCACTACCGGCTCGCCACCTGCCATTGATGAAAAGCTGATAGCTCGTGGCGTTGGACATCGCATGCTCCAGTTGACTGTATTCCTGCCAGTGCAAGACCAGCCGATATCCGGACCATGGGCTCGCTTCTATGCAGTTTCATCGTTATGGTCGGGTCCGGTCAAATATTGAATATCGCCCAAAACCATCTCGAATACAGATTGATATGGCTCAGGCAGTCGCGGAGGAGCGGTAGCACCTGGAACTTGGTTTGAAGGATGTGCCTAATCCCGGTCCGGAGCCGTGGCCGACCAGTGCCTGCTCTCGATCAATGTCCTGACGACCTTTGGGATCAGCTTGCGGACCGCAGAAACGGCTGGAGAGCGCTCATCTTTCGGGTTGACGGCAAGGACCACGGAACGGGTGATCACTGGATCAATGATCTTAACCGTTCGGACTTGGCCTTGAGACGCCTCTTTCTGAATGGCCGACGGTGTAAGGATGGAATACGCCTTTCCTTCCAGGACCATACTGATGATCGTAGAAAGGGAGTCGACTTCGAATCTGACGTCCAGCACACAACCGTGCTGCGCAACGACATCAGCCACCGAACGCCTGACATTGTTGTTGCGCATTGGAACCGCCAGCGGAAACGCGTGCAGGTCAGCGAGCCGTACCGAATCTTCGAAAGGCGGTTCACCCGGCGGCACCACCAGGCAAAACTCTTCGCGGGCCAGCACCGTCATTTGCCCCACACTCTCGGCAGTGCGGTAAAGGACAGCCAGATTGAAACGGCCAGCAGCCATCCATTCCTCCAGTGGTCCCGTCATGCCTTCGATCATCTTAAGCGAGATCCTCGGCAATTCGTTTCTTATCGATTCAATCAGGGGGCCACTAAGGACGCGTGCGGCTCCGGACGGAATGCCAATGGTCACCTCTCCGGAAGGAGCAGCCACCGAGTTGGTCAGTTCGGCCTCAGTGAGCTGAATTTCCTTCAGGATGATCCGCGCGCGCTCAAGCAGCTTATCTCCTGACGCCGTGACGCTGACACCCGTCCGATCGCGAACGAGTAGCTGGGTGCCGAATCCTTCCTCCAGTTGCCGCACATGCAGGCTTAGAGCGCTTTGAGCAACGTTGAGGGTCGCAGCTGCCTTCGTGAAACTGCCGGCTTCAACGACGCCGATAAAGTATCTTAACTGCCTGATGTCCACGATGAACAAATCCAACCGGGCATGATCCCCAGTGCTTTCATATCTATCTCGAAACGAGATGGCACGCAAGCAACAACTGTAGAGCCAGGCTCCGGAACCAGCGCCTGTCCGGCCGCTGATTAAGGCTCAGTTATTGCTAGCGAGAGCCAGGATCTCGTGGGCGCGACGCACCACTGGGGGATCAATCATCTTGCCATTCAATGAGAATGCAGACAGGCCGCGGGCGGCGGCATCGTTTTCCGCCGCGACGACACGATGAGCCCACTCGAGTTCCTGTGCGCTTGGCGAGAAAGCCTCATTGAATATGGCCACCTGCATCGGATGGATCGCCAAAGCTCCGGCAAAGCCAAGCCGCCGCGCATGCACCGCGGTTTCACGAAGTTTATCAGTGTCCGACAACTCGCCGATGCTTCCTATGAAGCCTAGCGGGAGCAAGCCGGCCGCACGGGCGGCAAACAGAACAGAAAGGTTCGGCGCCAACAGTAGGTCGAACTCAGGGGCGCCGCCAACAGCGGCACTGAAATCTTCAGGACCGAGCGCCATTGCGACCATCCTTGGATGCGCCAACGCAATGGCCGCAAGCCTTTGCAAGGCGCCCGGACTCTCGATCTGAGCAAGGAACCGGATGCGTCCCGGCGCAAGATTTCTTTCCCGTTCAAGTTCCGAAACCGCATTCGCGATTTCTACAACCCACTCTGCCGAATCCGTCTTCGGAAGAACCAGTGCGTCAACACCTGCTATCACCGCTGCATCCAGATCGGCCGCCAAGGCGCGCAAACCATGATTCACCCGGACCAAGACAGATGCGCCCTTCCGGCCCACCTTTGCCACGCATTCAGGAAGCTGCCGCCTTGCCTCGCCCTTCTGATCCTGGGGAACGGAGTCCTCCAAGTCGAGAATGACGCCATCTGCCCCGCGCTCATGGGCCGTCTCCACAAAGCGTGGAACATGAGCGGGAACGAAGAGCAGCGATCTCCAGCGGGGTACAGACCTTGCGCTTTCAACGCTCGGAACGTTGTCCTTGATCATGGGGCCGCCTGTGCGGTCGATTTTAGAGGGGGCGGCGGCAATGAGCTTGCTGGGCCGCCGGTGCGCTGAGATGGGCCGAAGTACGCAGGCTCTTTGTAAATCGTGAGCGCACACACTTTACCGAGACGCGCACTCACGCTGAGGCCGCTTTTTCGCGCAAAAGCCCCAGAACCTCCTCGCGGACAGCCTCGGTATGAGCACCAAGAGCCGGAACTGGCCGTAGCGAGGGGCGCTCCGAGTTGAAGATCGCCGCTGGCGCTATCGTCTCGACCGCTCCTTCAGGTGTGACAACCTCAACCCTGCGAACGTGTGGATGCCTTGAAACATCCACCACTTCGTTCAAACGGCCATATGCCAGGCCGGCCGCTTCGAGCTCGTGCATTGCTTCGTGGCAGGAAAGTTCGGAAAAGCGCCGTTCAATGATCTCATCAAGTTGCGCACGGTGACCGAGGCGCTCCATGTTGTCTGCAAAACCAGGTGTGCGTGTAAGTCCCCGCTGCTTCAGGAACTTCTCGCAGAAATTCACCCATTCGCGGTCATTTTGAACCGAAAAGATGACCTCTTTGCCGTCGGCGCAACGATAGGCGCCATATGGCGCCAGCGACGGGTGTTTCACACCCGCGCGTACCGTGTGGTAGCCGCTGTAGTCGTTTTGCAGAACCGGCACATTCATCCAGTCCGCGACGGCATCGAACAGTGACACCTGGATGCCTGTCCCTTCTCCGGTGACCTCGCGATGATACAGCGCCTGAAGAATGGCGCTGTGCGCTGTCATGCCCGCCGAGATATCGCAAACCGAGACCCCTACACGCGCAGGCCCTTGTTGGTTGCCGGTGATGGCGCATAGACCTGTTTCGGCCTGGACGATCAGATCGTAGGCCTTCAAATGGGAATACGGCCCCTTCTCTCCGAAACCAGAAATGTCGCAGGTGATCAGCCGCGGATATCGTCGACGGAGATCAGCAGACCCAAAACCCAGTTTTTCGATGCTGCCCGGCTTCAGATTCTGGATAAAGACGTCCGCACCGGCAACGAGCGTGTCCAGGACGGCCCGATCGGCCTCCAACCTCAGGTCCAGACAGACCGACTCCTTACCCCGGTTGAGCCAGACGAAGTAAGCGCTCTGTCCGCGCACCAGCTTGTCGTAGTTTCGCGCAAAGTCCCCTTCGGGCCTTTCGACCTTGATCACCCGGGCGCCGGCATCCGCAAGACGAGACGACGCGTAGGGCGCTGCGACGGCCTGTTCGACTGCCACAACCGTGATGTCCTTGAGACTGTTCTTCATCAGGAGCGCTTCCTACGCGGCGTTCAGATTCTGTGCCCGACGTCGATCAAGCATGGCGAGCAACCGATTTTGTTCATTGCCGACAATGGAAAGGCCTTCGTCGACGCCCATGCCTGGTTTCGCGAGCATCATGTCCGCCTGCGTGGCCACCGAAATGTGAACCGTCGCCCGCGCCGAGAGATCCGTCTCGCTGCAGCTGCCTCCCACATAGGCGCCTACGTCGTTTTCTTTGCAGAGAAGCACCGCTCGGGCGCTGTCGGCGATCGAGCCCACGTCCGGCGTCTTGATCTGCACGAGATGGGTCGCCTTCGCCTCCGCAAACAGACGCACATCCTCAAGCGTGTTGCAGCGTTCATCGACAACGATGCGCGCACGCGACGCCCGGGCGTCCAGGATGCTGACGATCCGCGCGTAGTTATCGACCTGTGCCGGCGTAGACCCGAAGTCGGCTGGAGATTCGATATTCACCGTGAACTCCGGAACCACATCAGCCACCTTGCTGATGAAGTCGGCGATGCGCTGAACGTCGAGACCGATCTCCATCCCGATCCAGCCGTACACATCGAAATGCAGCACCGGATGGTATCCTGGTTGGCCGATTTGCTTGACGCGTTGCGCCACCCATTTGACGAAATCCAGAAAGGTTTCCCCTCCGACGCCGAATTTGCTGCGCGAATTTATGAGGCCGTGGGGGAGCACATCCGCCCCCTTCAAGATCATTTTATCGACGTTGATTTCGCGCGCATCGCCGCTCTGGGCGTAGATCGGCACCCTTCGGTTGGGGAGCGGCAGGCCAAGTTCGGCACATACGACCTCGGCCATGGTCCTGCGCGCAGCGTGGGCGGCGGCTCTGAGAAGGGCCTGGCTCACCCCGTATTCGATTGAGAGGGGCAGCCGCTCGCCTTTTGCAAAAACGAAAACCTCGCTGCAGGCATCCAGAAACCGCGAAGAATCAACATCGAGCAGCCGGGGAACAACGACTTTTGATGCGATCTCGATGATCGATGCGGTTTCGAACAAAGGGTCGCGTCCGCCGGCGCCGGAGTACTGGACCCCCATCATATCGCCCCAGAAGACCGCATCATCTTCAAGTATCAGGCCAATGCTGACAGAGGCCGCGGGAATGCGGATGGAGCGGAAGCCGGGCAACAGCGGCTCCCCGACGTAGATGAAACCGTCCTGTCGGGCTCCTACCCTTATGGCCGCTTGATCATCGTAGAAAAAGGCACCGTTGCCGGGCGTTAAAAGAACGTCTTTGATTCGCACGTTTTTGCCGCCGAGATTGGCCAGCTCATCAGTGGCTGGCGAGGTCAACGAATTGCGTCACGGAAAGTATGCAACATCTGCAATTGAAGCCGCCAATATAATGGCCCGATCATAGCCATCACTTTTTAAGATGGCCTGGGCGAAATCGTCGACCTGCTGGCTTTGAAGGCCTACACCGCTTCCTTGACGGCTGAAAGAAACTGGCGGGTGCGGTCGCTCTTCGGATCACCAAACAATTCGCTTGGGGGCGCCTGTTCTTCAATTCTACCCCTGTAGAAAAGCAGACCCGGTCTGAAATATCGCGCGCAAATCCCATTTGATGCGTGACCCATCAGCATGTCCTGGAAGCCGAGGGCGATCTTTGGGTGAGCCTGATCGTCAGGGTATGCAAAGGGCAGAACATTGGCGAATCCTATTCTGATTGATTGCCCTGCCTTGACACGATCGGTTTGTGGACCGGCATCGGCCGTCCACGTACCCCGATCGCATGTGCCGCCGCAAGGACGGTAGTATCAGAATAACGCGCACCGACCAATTGTAGCCCAACGGGGAGCCCTTGATCATCCAGCCCCGATGGAATGGACGCAGCCGGTTGCTGTGTCAGGTTGAAGGGATAGGTGAAGGGCGTCCAGTCCACCCACCCTGTGCAACTATTATCTGGTACGTTTTGCCCAACTGGGAACGGGGCGATAGGCATTGTCGGTGTGACCAGGAGATCGTAGTCTTCGTGGAACTTCGCCATGAGAGCGGAAAGCGCGTACCGCATCTCCTCAGCTTCCTGAAATTCGGTAAGCGTAATCGTCAGACCGCGTTCGGCACCTTCCAGAAAGCCGGGCTCCAAAAGTTGTCTTTGCTTTTTGTTCATTCGCGACAGAATACGGGCGGCGCCGGCGAACCAAAATGTCTCAAATATCTTGACCGGATTTGCGAATCCCGGATTGACTTCGACCACCTCCGCTCCAAGAGCCCGAAGTTGGTCGACCGCAATATCGGTGACTCTTTCGATGTCGTGAGCCACCTTCACATACCCAAGGTCTCGACTGTAGCCGATGCGCAGACCCTTGAGGGTTTTTGCTGGATTGACCTCAAGGCCGGGATAGGCGGGTCCAGCGTAGCCGTCGCGAGCATCCTTTCGTGCGATGACATTCATCATCAGGATCGCATCCGCGGCCGTGCGGGTCATCGGCCCCAAATGAGACAGCGTGGTCATAGCGCTAGCGGGCCATTGCGGAACGATGCCGAAGGTCGGCTTGAAGCCGAAGGTTCCTGTGAAGCTCGCTGGTATCCGGATTGATCCCCCACCGTCGCTACCTTGGTGAAGAAAGCCGAGGTTGAGGGCCGCCGCAACTGCTGCGCCGCCAGAGGAGCCGCCTGGCGTCAGTTCAGGATTCCAAGGGTTGCGGGTGATGCCGTAGAGGGGGCTGTCTGTAACACCTTTCCAGCCAAACTCCGGAGTGGTTGTCTTGCCAAGGATAACGGCACCGGCCTCGCGAATGCGCGCTGTAACGGGCGCGTCGTCTGTCCAGGGTCCCTCGGCGCTGCTCGACAGTGATCCACGCCTTATCGGCCAGTCCCGCGTCAAGGTTAGATCTTTGATGGTGACCGGAATGCCATCGAGAACTCCGGCTGGCTCCCCCTTCATCCAGCGCCCCTCCGAAGCCCGGGCAGCAGACCTAGCCCGCTGGTGATCGACGAGGCAAAATGCGTTTAGCATCGGGTTGTTTGCGTCGATCCGGCTGAGACAGTCATCGACGACTTCAACGGGCGAGAGCTGCCGCCTTCGGTATAGCTTCAGGCATTCGCATGCCGTCAGACCCTCAAGAGATGTTGGCACGGATGAACGACTCTTCATTTTACAAAGTCCGCTATATACAGTTCTTCGGGCATAAAGTGCGAGCTATTGTTGATTCTGCGGTCTTCCCGACCTTGTTGTGCTGCATTGACGTCGCCTATTGCGTCTATATTTGACCAAGCGGCAGCTCGCATCAAATTCAGTTTGTGTATCATGGTCATCTCGCAACGATACGGCTGGAAGCCGTGAGTGCTGTGGCCCGCTTCATGGCCACCCTGATACGAATGGCCCGCATTTCCAGTTGGACAGTTCGAAATACCTCGCCTTTTGAACCGGATTTTGATTCACTCGGCGCGTTGATTTGCGCGGAGGCAGTGGATGCGGGGACAGGCTGGTTTCTGGGACATTGACGAGCGATATGTGCGGCTGAGCGAGGCCGGCGATCCGCTGGAAAAGCTAAACTCGGTAGTGCCGTGGGAGGTTTTCCGCAAGCCGCTCGGCAAGGCGCTGAAGCGTTCCGATGGCGCGAAGGGTGGTCGGCCGCCTTACGATCCGGTGATGATGTTCAAGATCATGGTTCTGCAGGCGCTCTACGGCCTGTCTGACGACCAGGCCGAGTTCCAGATCCAGGACCGACTATCCTTCATGCGCTTCCTCGGGCTGGGTCTCGGAGACAGGGTGCCGGACGCCAAGACGATCTGGCTGTTCCGGGAGCATCTCACACAGGCCGGCGCGGTGGATAACCTGTTCGCCCGTTTCGACAAGCACCTCGGCAAGGCCGGCTACCTGGCGATGGGCGGGCAGATCGTCGATGCCACCATCGTGGCGGCGCCCAAGCAGCGCAACACCGACGCCGAGAAGACTGACATCAAGGCGGGCAAGGTTCCGGACGAGTGGAAAGACAAGCCCGCCAAGCTGCGCCAGAAGGACCGGGACGCGCGTTGGACGGTGAAGTTCTCGAAGGCCAAGATGGCCGAGGATGGAAAGGTGCAGCAGCGCGACATCGCCATTCCCGCATTCGGCTACAAGAACCACGCCGCGATCGATCGTCGGCATGGCTTCATCCGCGGCTGGAACGTCACGAGCGCGGCGGCCTATGACGGCGCGCAGCTTCGCAATGTCCTCAACCGCGCCGGTTTGTCCGCCTTGCCGTTCAAAAACCGCGGTAAATCGATCTGTCCAGTTATGTACATCAAGTTCAGCAACTTGGTTGGCGCTAATGCGGCCGCGACCGGTAAAGCAAGAAATTGGAGCAGTTCAGCGATCAAGCATCTTCAAGTATCGCCGTTCTTGCCGCTCTCCTAAAGAGGGATTCGGTCGTTGGGGACTTCTGATTTCTATTTCTGAAGTCCGAGCAACCGAGAAGTATGTGACATCAGCTTGCAGCTCCCGGACGCGTATCGTAGGTCAAGCCGACCTCAGTTCATGGTGCGGCGCGAACAATGCAGAAAGCGTTGAGCCCGATCACGTCACAAGGTTGGCCGGATCCTTTCCGCATGACCTCAAACCTGGGCCTCTGGAAGCACGCGGTGACTCGTTTGCCTCGATCGCCACCACGTGACGTATAGGGCTACCAACCAGAGCACAGGGAGAAGGGTCAATAGCGACGCCACTGCGGCGACCGTCGGGTCGATCTGGTTCCGTATATTTTCCCACATCTTCAGCGGGAGGGTGTACATTGAGAATCCGCCGACAAATGAGGTGACGACGACCTCGTCAAAGGAGTGAATGAAGGCGAACACCGCGCCGCCGATGATGCCCGGCCGTATCAAGGGCAACGTCACCCTCATGAAGGTCTGCAGCGGCGCAGCCCGCATGCTCATTGCTGCCTGCTCTAGCGTACGGTCAAAATTTGCCAGTGTCGCCGACACTATCACGACGACATAGCCTATGGCGCCGATGCTGTGTGCCAGGACGATACCTGTCTTCGAGCCTATCAGTCCGAGATTGGCCAGCCCGAAGTAGGTCGCTACGCCCACAACGATAACTGGAATGGTAATCGGCGTCAGGATCGCCATGGTCAGAGAGCTGCGCAACTGCGGGCGGGCGCGGCTGATGCCGTAGGCCGCGAGCGTGCCGACGACGGTCGAGAGGATGGCGACTGCAACGCCGATCTGAATGCTGGTCCAGGCAGCGCCGTACCAGGACGGATCGTCGAAGAAAGAACGGTACCACCGCAGCGAAAGGCCCGAGGGTGGAAATTCCAGAACCGACCCGGCGCTGAACGACATGATGATCACGACGGCTTCGGGAAACAGCAGGTAGAACATGACCACAACGACGAACACCGGTCCAACGACCTTCGACCATTGGCTGTCGCCCTGGGCTTGATAGAGCTGGACCGTCCATCGCTTCGCACGTGAGGAAACGGGAAGTTCGCGGAGATAGCTTTTCATTATGCCGAATGAGGGCAGCCGGCTTGGCCGAGACTTCCGCACTGCTTGTACCGCGCGCCCCTGGGTACCCGAAAGATCGAGCCCAAGCAGGGAGAGCACGACCACGGCGATCGCCAGGAGAATGAAAGACGAGGCTGCAATGGGTGCCATATCAAAGCCGGTCGAGACCTGCGACGCGATGAAGGTTGACAGCATGGCATCTCGCAAGCCGCCGACGGCAGCCGGCGTGATGTAGAAGCCGAGGCAGATCACAAAGACCAACAGGGAGCCACTGCGCACGCCCGGCAAGCTGAGCGGAAAGAACACGCGCCAGAACGCAGTGAACGGCCCCGCGCCCATGCTGCGCGCTGCGGCCATCAGGGACCTGTCAATACCCATCATGACGCTGACCAGAGGCAGGATCATCATAGGCAGCATAATGTGCACCATGGCGATATAGACGGCCATACGGTTATAGATGAGCGGCAGCGGGCTCGAGATCAGACCGAGTTCGAGCAAAAGATTGTTGATCAGGCCGCCATCGCCAAGAATTATGATCCAGGCATACGTACGCGCCAACCCGCTGGTGAGATAGGGGATAACGACGAGCACGATGAGCGCCATGCGCAAACGCTTGGAGGCTGTCACGATCAGATAGGCCGCGGGATAGCCGATGATGAGGCAAATCGCTGTGGCCACCAAGCTGATCTCGATCGTCTGGTAGAGCACGCGGACATTCGCCGACCGGCCGAAAAATGCACGATAGTTGACCATCGAAAAGTCCGGCGCATTGAGGCTAGTCAGGAAGAGCTGAACGATCGGTATACCGAAAACGACGAGCAGGATGGCGAGTGCCGGCACGGTGAGTGCAATGGGCATTCGGCCGAATTTCTGAAGCATTTGCATTTTCTCCCGGGGGTTCACGCCGCTACGAAGCGAACGTCGGACCGCAGCCAGTCAAGCCGCACTGTGTCGCCGGGTTGGAATATCTGCTGCCCCGAGGCGGCATGTTCGCGCGCGACGAGCACGTTGCTCCCGACGCGCACATGGTATTTCCGCAACGGTCCGGCATAGATCATATCGTCGACAGTGCCGGTAACGGACTGGCACTGGCTCGCATCGGCCCTCTCCGGCGCCGCCGGCGCGGAGGCACGGATACGCTCTGGCCTGATCATGGGCACGGTGCCCGACGGCTGCGCCGCATCGGATTCCACATCACAATCGAGATTTTCGAGAATGTTGGCCTCTCCGAGAAAATTCGCTACAAAGCGGGATGCCGGCCGATCGTAAAGGGCTTCAGGCGAATCGGTCTGTTCAATCCGCCCGGCACGCATGACGACGATGCGATCTGACAGTGTAAGCGCCTCCTCCTGGTCGTGCGTCACGCATATGGTGGTGATGTTGAACTCTTTGTGAAGGTTCTTCATTTCGATCTGCATCTGCTCGCGAAGGTTGCGGTCGAGGGCGCCGAGGGGCTCGTCGAGCAGGAGGAACGGCGGATCAGCGATGAGCGCACGGGCGAGCGCCACGCGCTGCTGTTGACCGCCGCTCAGTTGCGACGGCATGCGACCGCCGAAGTCCTTGAGATGCACACGCTCAAGGATGCGATCGACCCGCTTTGCCCTGTCGGCCGTCTTGACGCCCCGCATTTCGAGCGGAAATTCCAGATTCCGACGTACCGTGAGGTGCGGGAACAGCGCATAGCTTTGGAACACAATGCCTTGGTCGCGCCGATAGGATGGGACTGCGGCCACAGAATTTCCGGCGATCAGAATGTCGCCCTTACTGGCCGCTACGAACCCGGCAAGCAGCATGAGCGCCGTGGTCTTGCCCGAACCGCTCGGACCGAGAATGGTCAAGAACTCGCCGCGACGAACTGTCAGTGACAGGTCCTGTACGGCGGCGACCTGCCCGTACATCTTGGTAACGTTTCGAAATTCAATCTGAGCGGGAATTGAGTTCTGCTCCAATGCGTTATCCTCGATTGATGGGACGGACGCAGCGACATCGCGATGGCAGCTGCCAAGATCGAGATCGACGGATCGTCCGAAATGGGATCCTGAAAAACAAGGACGTCCGACATGGTCGGCTCCTTCAGAATATCATAGGTCGGCAAGGCGGCAAATTAGAGATTACCCCCTCGCCGACCAACTCACAGATCTGGGTCTATCGCAGAACCCACTCGTTCCAGCGCTGCGCGAGCCTTTGCGTATTCGACAGGCCATCCGAGCCGACCTCGGCGTACCACCGACCGTTTATGGGGATGCTTTTCGCTACGTAGTCCGGATGTGTAGGCAGCTTGCGGGCCACATCCTCTGGTATGAACTTAAAGGCATTACGGTTGCTGGGACCTTCGGGGTAGAGTTTGCAGAAGGCCGCCTGGCGTTCACCCCGGGTGGCGAATTCAACGAACTTTTGCGCGTTTTGCGTATTGGGCCCCCCTTTCGGGATTACCCAATAGTCCCACGTTAGCTTGGCCTGACTGCGGTTGATTTCGATCGGCGAACCCTTATCAATCAACGAGATTGCTCGTCCGTCATAAGAATTCATGATATCGCCAGTTCCACCACTCATCAATTGCTGAATCTCGGACCCATTCGTCCACCACTTCCGGATATGCGGCTTTATCTTGTCCAGGCTGGCGAAAATCCGGTCGATATCCATCGGATAAAGTTTATCGAGATCGACACCCTCCGCCATCAACGCCTCTTCCCAGGGCCCTTCGGATCCAAACTGACCCGACACGAGGAAGCGAGTACCGGGAAACTTTGCGACGTCCCAGAACGCGGCCCAGTTGGTCGGTCGCGGCTTGTCAGCAGGGAATTTCTTTGTATTGTAGACCATATTATAAGAATAGACAAGCGAGGCGATGCCGAACGTATCCCTGGCGAACTCGTAGAACCCGTCAAGCTCTTCCTTCTTATAGATCGAGTAGTCGATCTTCTCGAGGTACCCTTTATCACTTGCGGGAAACACCGCGCCTGGATTAAGTGGACTTGCGTCGATCGTGACGTTGTTTGCTTTCATCATCAGCTCAAGCTTCGCGAAATCGAGGTCTTGGGTGATTGGAGTTACGTTGATGCCAGTCTCTGCTGCGAACGGTTTCACATACGCTTCGATTTGTGCCTTTCCGACTTCGCCACCGTTGACCAAGACTCGCAGTTCTCCAGAGGATTGCGCCACAGCTCGGGTAGTGACAGAAGATAGGGCGCCTACAGCGATAGCGGATGACGTCGCCTGGATAAAACGTCTGCGGTTTAAACGATGCTTCATTGCTTCCTCCCAGTTGATCCTTTGGTCACGAGAGCCCCGGATTCTGCGATACGACGAGGTTACTTCCCGACACGTGCCATGAGGCGGAATCGGTCAGCATTAAAGGAAAATTGCGGAGAAACGCCGACCGGACAGCTCTGTAACTTCGTCGAACATCCATCGCTTGGCGCCTTCCGTCAAATGCTGATTGTATATCGGAGGCATCTAGAACCAATATGTCCTTCAACGTCCCTCATACGTCCGGAGCCGCCGTTCGTCAGCCGCGTGCATAGCCAATCAGCGGCGATGTCATAGGGTATCGATGCGGTCTGTTGATTAACCGTGCAGACGACAGAGACGTAGGCGGCGAGGTTAAGGACCTTGCATCGCTGTTGGGTAGCAGTCCGCTTGCGACGCTGCCCCGCACTTATTGATCTTCAGTTGGGACAGCGGCTTGGAACAAAGGCGCGGACACACACTCTTGAGTGTGTGCCGCACGGCCATTGGAAAACCACCACTTTCACCGGCGCACTGCGGCTGACGGGCATGATCGCCCCATTCGTCTACGACGGCGCCATGAACGGCAACGTGTTCCTGGCCTATGTCGAGCAGGTGCTGGTCCCGACCCTGTCGGAGGGCGACATCGTCGTGATGGACAACCTGCCCGCCCACAAGGCGGCCGGCGTTCGGGACGCGATCGAGACCGCCGGCGCAAGGCTCATGTTCCTGCCGCCCTTCTCTATTCGGCGTGTTGAGGTCAAGCACTTTCGAGTATTCTACTCTGCCGGCTTGTGATGTCTCTCGCGGGCTCTTGCTTCTCTCCGGGATCGGCGCGCGTCTCGGCCCTCCCAATATGGGATTAGAAGGACAAGACGGAACAATCTACAGCGCGTCCTGATCGCAATATGCGGTCGGAACCAGGGCGGCAACGAACTCATCTCATCCATCGTCCCGCGAAGGACGTCTTTCCGCCGGCTGGCGGAATGTTATTCTCCTTCCCGAAGACCCGTCAAGCAACTGCCGGCATACTTTCCCTCGTCCAGCGGAATTCGGTCCCGTTGCTCCACATGCGATGCATGATCACTGCCAGTCGCCGCGCCAACGCGACGACGGCCTTCTGACGACCCCGTCGTTTGGCGACATTCATCGCCCAGGCTTTCAACCAAGACCATTTCGTCACACGCGTCAGCAGGCATTGGGCGGCTTCATAGAGGAGCGTGCGCATCATGCCGTCGCCGCATAGTGAGACGCGGCCGACGCGACGACTTTCGCCGGACTGATTGAGTACCGGCGTCAGACCCAACGCTGGACCAACGGCCTTCGAGCTGCTGAAGCGGGCCGGAACATCGATTGTGGAACTGAAGGCCAGAGAGACGACAGGTCCGACGCCGGGGATCGTCATCAAGCGCCTGCAAACCTCGTCACCTCGGACGATCGACAGCAGCTTCCGATGGAGTTTCGCGAACTCTTCGCGCAGTTTCCGCCGGGCGGCCAGCAACGGCTCGATGATGTCGCCGATCTCAGGCTCGTCCTCGACGAGTTCGCGAATTCGCTCTTCAAAATTGACTGCACCGACGGTGCCGACCTTGAGCCCAAAGTTGCGCAACAAACCGCGGATGTCGTTCTCGAAGGCAACTGCCTTCTCCTGCAGCAACTTACGGGCGCTCAAAAGGACACGGCGTTTCTGGCTGGTCAGCGTCTTGACGTGCACCGGCCGGAACAGATTGACCCGCATCATCTGTGCAATGCCGCGGCATCATTGCGATCGCTCTTATTGACCTGCGCCTTTAGAAACGCCTTCGTGTGCCGTGTCTCAATACAGATCGCCGGCAAGCCGGCTGCCGCCAGTCCGCTGAACAGCCATTGCGACAATGGCCCAGCCTCAAGCCCTACGCGCGCCAGTTGCCAGGTTGGGTCCTGCAGAGCCCGGATAAGGTCATCCGGGTGGCTCGGGACCTTCACTTCACGGCAAACCTTGCCTGTTTCGTCGATGATGCATACTGACGTCTCTTTCACCGAAACGTCTAACCCCGCATAATGGTCCATGCCGCGCTTCCTTTCCTGATGCTTGTGGCTGTTCCTGAACAGACCACGTCTATCATCAACTCGAAGCGCAGCGCCTCTCCACACGAAGCCTTGAAGAGAGGGCGCTAAGCCGAATACCCCATCTACAGCCCCGATTTCAATCCGATCGAAAACGCCTTCTCAAAACTCAAGGCTCTTATGCGCGCCAAAGCCGAGAGGACATCACAGCCCTGTGGAACGCCGTCGGATCGCTCGTCGACCTCTTCACCCCAGCCGAATGCCAGAACTACTTCAAGGCCGCAGGCTATGACCCGGATTAAACCAGACGTGCTCTAGCAACACCGCTGCCGCGCCGGTAGGCTCACTCGACCACTCGTCTGTATGGCTGGGCCAGTTTTGAGCGGAGAATGCTATGGGCCCTCCGGCCGCTTCTCATGATCTTAGCCATCACTTGCCTACCCACCGAAACGGCGTCCTGTTCTGCCTGGTAACATCGACACTCAAATCAACTTTCAGCGTTTGAGAGGTCTCGCTATGATAGCCACCTCTTCATTAACGCTGACATGCGCACCCGATTTGATAGTGCAGACAATCGATGTTGAAGGTGCGCAGATATCGATGGACTGGGCCGACACTGAATCCATCGGATGCAACTTGCCGATTATGTCTCCCTGCTCCACTTTTTGCAGCACCGAGCATCGAGGTTCGAAGATGCCCGTGTCTGGTGATGTTACCTTGTCGGACAATAACGTTTCAAGTGTTTGACTAAGCTTCTGCTGACGGTAGGTCGGAATGTCTACTGTTCCCTCGATCAGGCCAAGCGTGATTAAACCGTTGCGTACGCCAGTCTCATAGATTTTCAGATCTTCGAAGCCAACGGTGCCACCACCAAATTCGGTACAAATGAATACCTTCCCCTGGCTATGCACCCAACTATCGAACATTCCAGCAGTCTCATTGTGTTCCCAAAGCAATGTTACCGGTAATTTGAAGGACTCTCCCAGACGGAGTGTCTTGGCCATGAGATCGGCATCAGCAATAGGATGCGTAATGACCGCAGGCGCAGAATCCCACGTTGGTCCCATGCTATGCAGATCAAATATGGTATCGGCCTCTGGCACCAGCATTCGACAAACCGCATCTGCAATACGTTCGCTTACCGAGCCGTCGTCGCGTCCCGGAAACATTCGATTGAGGTTTGAGCCGTCGACCGGTGTGTTTCGGCTCCATGCGCGCACGGCCGGCGGATTTAGCACCGGTACGATGACAATTCTCCCGCAAGTTTGGACTTCGGGCAGCCACTCCATAAGCCGCCGAGCGACTATTGGCCCCTCCAATTCATTGCCGTGATTCCCTCCAGTGATTAGAAGGCGTGGTCCCTCGCCTCTATTGAGGCTGAAGACCGGTATCGAAAGAGCTTCGCAGTCGGCACCTTTGGGAACAACGAGATGCCCCGTGCTCAAGCCAGGCGCGTCGATATTAAACGTTAGGTGCGGTGCTTCGCTCATTGTTCGGCTTTCTTCGAAATCACTTTTGCCAGACTTTTTCGCTGCATCCTGCAATCAGGAGTGGAGCGACCCGGGACTATCTTCCGTCGCGGATACTGAGGTCAAATTCAGTTTGCTGATCGTCGACATCTCGTTTTGATATAGACTCGGAACCGGCATGGCTGCTTCGTCTGCTTTGGGCTGGAAGTATGGCTCCGGAACGACGCGAAGGCCGGCTGAAGCCGAAAGTTCTCGTCACGCCCGCCACCTATCGCACCGCTACCTTGATGAAGAAGCTAAGATTGAGGACCGCTGCTGCTGCAGCACCGCCAGACAGCCGCCAGCCGTCAGGTATTCCATTGACTGCAGAGAGGGCTGTTGTTCGTTTCCAACCAAATTCCGCAGTGGCTATCTTGCCGAGGATAACGGCACCGGCCTCTCGAACGGGCGCTGGCGCGTCGTCTGACTAAGGTCGCCCGGCCCCGTTAAATTCTGTCCCTCATGCGCAAAGCGCCGACCTGGAAGTCTTCGGAGTCGATGGGTGAACAGTTGCGGCCCTACCGAAAGCGACCGAACAACTGCGAACAAACACCTTTGCGGATACGGCCGTCTTGATATCCTTTCCGCAGATTTTGAAATTCATGCAGGCCTTCACGCGCAGTCCATGTGCGCTTTCTAGCCGCCTGCGCTACCGGTCGCTGCGCTCGGGTACTCACTTGCGCGGTGGCGGAATCGCGCGATGACGTCATCCAGTGGTACGGTCATCGCTCGCTCAAGGTTTGTCCAGTAGTACTCGGCACTAGCGATTAGCTCCTCGCTCTGGTCAGGTGCTCGCTCCGCCTTCCAGTACCTGATCAACGCGAGCATGGTGAGCCGCGCGAGAGCCGCAATTGGCAAAAGTGGAAGTTCTGACTCGTTTATCGGCCGGCTTTGCTCGTACCCGGCGACAAAGGTAACGGCATCCTGCCAGGGGTGATCTTGCGTGCGGCCGATCAGGTGCGCGACCGTATTCGCAGGGTCGAAGATCACCGCGCTATGGACAGTGTCACCAAAGTCAAGGATGGCCTTAACGAAGTCATCGCTGTGCGGATCCACCACGACATTGTTCGGAGCGTAGTCACCGTGGATCACTTGCATTTCAAGATTCGGCAGCCTCGGCAGCACGACTTCTTCGAAGAGCTTGAAGACCCGATGAGCCATCAGTCGATGCTGGGGGTATGGCGCGTACTCAACAAGTCCTGCCCAATGGCTAAAGTGCCTAATGTCGTAAACTAAGCTGCGCGCGGCAGCTGGATGCCCAAATAATCGCAGCGCACTGTTTACTCGCCCGAGCATGTCTCCCGCCTTGGTCAACTGCTCAACGTTGGCATCCATATGCTCCCATAAAAGGCCTTCGACAAAGCAGAAAACGCTGAGTGTTCGACAGGTGCCATCGCCTAAGTCGATTGGAACGCCATCCCTCTGACCAAGGGTACGCTTGATCCGCTGAATCGGCAAGGCGTGAGCGGCGTCATCAAGATAACGCATCACCGCAATCTGCAAAGCCGTAACTGGTTCAGGCTCATCAGACGGTGACACCTTTACGAGGTAGTTATTCACATCGGCTTTGAGCCTGAATGTATGGCCCTTTTCACTGCCCAATCGTTCAACCTGTCCGCTGAGCCCATAGTGCATTTCAAGCATGTTGTTCAGCAACAAGGGGTCGATAGATTGACTTGATGAGAGGAGGCTGCTCTCCGCCAAGAGCCGTTGCAGCATTGCGTTGGGTAAGTTGTTCATGTTGCTAGAGCCTTCTAGAGCCGCTGTTTCGCTACGATGGCAAAGGTCTCAAGGAATCGAGACACATCGGCAGCGGTGAAAGCGACTGGAGGACGCACTTTCAACACGTTACCTGCGGGGCCGGTCCGGCTGATCAGAACTCGACGATCGCGAAGGTTCTTGATGATGCTTTCGCAACGAATGGGATCGGGCTCGAGTGTCTCTCTGTCTTTGACGATCTCGACACCAAGGTACAGCCCGCTGCCTCGGATCTCCGCAACATAAGGAGAATCCCGTGTCAGCGTTTCAAGCCCTGCCAGCAAGACCGCTCCATTCACGGCAACGCGTTCACGCACATTCTCCTGCTCGAACACATCGAGCACTGCGGATGCCGCGGCTATTGAAAGTGATCGGCCGCCCAATGTGTTGAAGTAGCTGACCTTCTGTCCGAATTCGTCAGATACCTCCGGGCGGAAGACGACGCCAGAGATGGGGAAACCGTTCCCAATCGCTTTGCCCATCGTGACGATGTCAGGAACCACCCCGTGCCGACTGAACCCCCACATCGAATCTCCGATCTGAGCGAACCCTGATTGGACCTCGTCAGCAATGTGAAGGCCACCAGCGGCATGGACTTCGTCGACCATTGCCTGCATGAAGCCCACAGGGTGAGTAAAAATGCCGTCGGAAGTGAACGCGGAATCGGCAATCAAGGCTGCTAGCCTGTATCCATGCCGTTCGAGATCAATAATTGCGGTACGCACTTGATCCCGCATATAATTCTCAAGGGATTGTTGGGGTCCGCAGAACCTGGGGTCAGGAGCGGCAATAAGTCGGACGTTTGGTCCGAGCGGAGATCCTGACCCCAGCATTGGGGAAAAACTGGCGACCTCACGAGTGCGACCGTGAAACGCCCAGCGCGTAACTATGATACCCTCGCCGCCCGTATGGTACCTCGCGACCCGAATTGCGAGATCATTTGCTTCAGATCCAGTGCAGGGCAAGCTTAGTTTCGACAGTTCAGCTGGGAATGTTGCAAGTAGCCGCTCGGCATAGGCGACCAGCGCTTCCTGGGGGTAGCGTGTATCAGTGTTGACCGTTGAGATCTGGCGGGAGACGGCGTCCGCCACATGCCTGTGCGCGTGCCCAACGCCCTGCACGTTGTTAAACGCGTCGAGATAGTCATTGCCGTCACTGTCTATCAGGTGGGCACCAAAACTCGATACAAACTCCACCGGAATAGTCTCGGAAAACTGGTAGCCCGGTCCAAGCACCATGTTCCGGCGTCGGATGATGTCCTGGAGTCGTTCAGGCAGACCGCTGATACCATTCGCATCGATCCGGGTGGGCTGGCGCGCGCTCATCTTAGCGTGACAACGAACAATCGGTGAAAACCACCAGGGTTTTCGTCGGGTTAGCTGCTATTTGGCCAAAAAGAGCAATGCCTCGCTTAAGATTGACAGATTCAGGCTGGATGCAAGGTACTGCAATCGTTACGTTAACCGCTGCGAAAACGCACAAGTTCATCTGGAGTGTCCTAGAGGCTGCAATTAGGGTCATGTTCTCGCACGGCAGTAGACAGTCCGCGGCTGCGGGCGTCCAATTCAGTTTGCAGATTGGTGTCTTCTAATGACGAGATAAGCATGCGAGGCGGCGGCCGGAGCGACGCGAACTGGCATCAAGCACGGCGCGAGTCGGCCGCGCTGCTCCGGCGCCATTTCGCCAGCGCGCTGCGCATCATATCCGACGGCCGTCTGTCACCCTGCGATGCCCCCACATCTTCTCCCGCCGCCGCGGACGAAGCTGGGGTCGGAACAAGAGCAGTGCGAAATCGTACGCGGTCTTTATCAACCAAAGACCGCAATATCCTTGTGACCTATGGCTTTTCATGCGATTCTTCGGGCTGATCTGCAGGAGATGAGAATGCCTGAAATGCTTGCAGCGCTTTCCAACATTCGGACTGTTGAAGAAATGATCGCGGCCTTCCGGGATGAGCAGCATTGCCGTCGGTTGCTGGAAAGCATGGTGTGGCCCGATGGCCGGATCTGCCCCGCCTGCGGATACAAACGTTCGATTGCGATTGCCGGCCGCGATACCGGAAAGCGTCGCGCCCGACCGGGTCTTTATCAATGTTCCAGCGGCGATTGCCGGTTCCAGTTCACGGTGACGACACACACGCCTCTGCACTCCACGAAGCTTCCCTTGCGTGTTTGGCTGAAGGCAATGTGGCTGTTACTGCAATCCGACAAGGGCTTGTCGTCGGTGCGCCTGGCCGAGGCGCTCGGGGTGAGCCAGCCAACGGCCTGGCGGATGGGACATGCACTGCGTCTCATGGTGGCGCGGGAGAACATGCTCGTCGGCACGGTTGAGATCGACCATTTCCATCTCGGGGGAAGTCCCCGAAAGCGGCCGGATGACCCACCTCCGGGACGGGGCCGGAAAGGCCAGGCGAATACGGACAAAACGCCAGTCATGGCCATGGTGCAGCGGCCGACCGACGTCACGCCCGGCACTCCGGCCGGTGACGCGCGTGCCGCGGTCGTGACCGACCTCTCGGCGCGAGCAAGCGAACGCGTCATTGAAGCGCAGATCGAATCGGGAGCTCATTTGATGACACCACGGGGACATTCACTGTCGCAGCGACGGCAGCTTGGTGGCGGATAAAGTAGCCACAGTTTGCCGTTATCACGACTGCGCCGCGCTCGACCAGGCGCTTGGCTGCGGCAATGCAGGCTGACTCCAGCTCCGGCGCGCCCGGGACCACCATGTCCACCCATGCACCCGCAACGGCCTCGGCGATTACGGGAACACCGTAAGTTGTCGAACTCAGCAAGCAGCCGTGTGGCCGATCGGTCGGCATGGCATCCGAGGCCTCCCCGCGTTCCAGATTGAGAATTCCTAGAGAGCGCTCGGGGTGCGGTGCCATTCAGGACTCCGTTGGCGTTGGTATATTGCAACTTCCGATAGACTATCGCGACGTAACGACCTTTAGGTTGCCTGCGTCGCTCCAATTAAGCATCAGCAGTAGACAGCGGGCGGCCGCGGGCGTCCAATTCAGTTTGCAGATTGGTGTCTTCTAGCGACGAGATGACGGCATGCGAGGCGGCGAAGACGCCAAGCAGGCTTCTTTCCTCCTGGCTGGCTCTTGAAAAAGGGCTCGCGACAGCCCCGGGTTCGTGATTCACTCCGACCACCAAGAGGTGGGAGTTTATCGTGCGCGGTGGAGACGAGCGGTCGGGGAGTTGTTCAGCTATGTGGAGGACCTTGAAGCAGGTGCGACGCGACCATCCGCTACGCCGCATTCGGGTGATCGTGAATGCGGTGCTGGAGCGCGGGTTCGACGGCGCCGTGACGGCCGCCAACGGTTCCCCGCTCTTGCGCTCCATCGGCATCAGAGTCCCAGGCAATAATTCTTCAGCGACTCAGCTCGGTCGGCGTGGCCGATCACCCCTATCAATGCATCGACATGGGCGTCGAATTGGCTTCACTCCCGGCTGTCCAGTCGGGCATGGCGGGGCGTTTCCCTAATTACGAAGCAACATCATCCTAACAAATCCGCGACCAGCGCGAACCCGCAGCCGCGGCTTTCTGACTCAGCAAGACTAGAGATGCGGTCCCTTTGCTCGTCGGCAAAGGGACCGCACACCTCACAACCGGGTAGGCCGGCAGCGATGCTGACCCGGCATGACGCGCTCACCTCCTTCAGGCGACGGATGCCAAGGTCATTCGGCAAAGAGTGGTAATGTCGTAGACAGGCAGACCTGTCATTCGGCGAATCGCCGGCGCCGTCGACGCGTCACGCGCGATAGAGCGTGTGTGGTGTACTGCTGAGTATCTCCGCTCCGCGCTCCGTCACCAAGACGGTCTCGCTGCAGCCAAACAAGTAACGACCTTCCCCGAGGAGAATGACGGGCATATGGACGGTCATGTTGGCCTGAAGGACGTCGGTTGCGCCAGGCTCCAGGCTGATGTTGCCACGTTCGCCCCAGGGGGCACCGGTTTGGTATCCAACCCGGTGATTAAGGGCTTGCGGTCGCACAGATCGCTCGATCACCCTGCGGGCCGCCGCGTCCACCTCTCCCGCCGTTACACCTGGTTTGATCGCGGCGATGGCGGCTTCAAGTGCCTCCTCCGCCAAGGCGTGCAGAGTTTCGGTCTCAGGGTGCCGGCCAAGCACAGCGCCGCGGACCAGCGGCCCGACGTAGCCTTGCTTCATGCCGCCGACTTCCACCATCGCAGGTTCGTTGTTGCCTATTGGATGGCGCGTCAGTTTCGTATGCGGCAGCTTCGTGCGTTCACCGAACCCGATTGAGACCAGCCTGACGTCCTCGCCACCGGCTTTGCTGACCTCACCGTGGATGGCCGCCGCCATTTCAGCCTCAGTGATGCCAGCCCGGAGCGACTGCTGAAATGCGCCCACGGCCATGTCGGTTATGGCCATCGCATCGCGCATTGCCTTGATTTCCAGCTCGTTCTTCACAGCCATTACGGATGAGACCAGGCGAGAGGCATCGGTAACCTTCATTTCCGGGAGGTACGCCTGCAACGCGATTACATCGGCCGGCGCGAGGTTCCAGCAGCCCAGCTCGAAACCTACCCTCTTGCCTGCCAATCCCAACCGGCGAAGAACATCGGCGCATACTTTGGCAAAATCGGGCTGCTCGGTATAACCAACCATCTCATCGATGCAGCCTTCCGCGCGAACGCCAGTGAGCTCGTATTCCCGGACTACATATGTTGGTGCCTTCCCAGGCACCAGGATCAACGGAAACGGCATGAAATACGCACCCATTCCATCGTATCCGCTGAGATACTGGAGATGACCGTGTGCGGTGACCACGAGTGCGTCAAGCTCGGCTCGGGCAATCGCTTCAACCACCTTCTTCTGCCGTCGCTCGTATTCTGACTTCGGGAACGGGGCACCGGTGAAGGGAATTAATTTGACCGCGGTCATAGATAGCTCCTTTTCGAAGTTTCAGTCGATCAATTTGACGGGACGAATACACCCGCCGCGCCTACTCTTGAATCCAAAATACCAGTCCAGTCGTCTCAGGTTTGTTGATGCAGAAGCCCACCCTCGAGGCGATTGACTCGATTAAACGCTGCGCTCTTTGCCAGCTGCGATTGGATGGGCTCGCCAGGCACAACGGCAGAAGTGCGTGTGGAGCGATGCGAGCGTCATGGTCTGAAGAGCACCCCGCCTTGACGTGAGACGTCACTGGGGCCGGTTTTTCGGTAGCCAGCTAGTCTCCAGATTTAAGCGCATCGAGTGCTTGCCGATGCACCAGGTGCGCTCTCCAAAGAACCATCTCGTTCCAATCCGGCTTCTGGGGGTAGAAATGCCGCTTGGTGGCATTCCGAATTTGCCTCCCCAGCTCGGAATCAACCTCGTCTGGTCTATACCTAAACAGCCAGTGTTCATCGCGTATTGAGGACATAATTGTCGAAATAGCGTACGTTCCGTATTCGAGGGCAACATAGGTGTGCCGGCTGCCTAACATGCGCTCCCAAAATGCGTCTTGCGTCCCAGGTATGGCGACCGAGGAAGAATTCCCTATATCCGGCGACGTCACGGACGGGCCAAAGATGCTGACGGCTCGCTCATAGCCGCTGAGTCCGGACGACTGCTCGCATTGCAACTCCCCATAGCCGTAAGGACCGAGCCCGGTGTGGTAGTCGATGATGATGACGTTATCGCGGGCTGCTACGTCAAAGTCGGCCACTATTTTCTCGAGGGTTCGCCTGGCTTCCGTAGGCTCGGTCCCGCCATAAAACAGGCCGCCAGGCTTCGTGTACTGGCCACGCCCCATCGCCGATCGGCAAGCCTCCTCGCCGTGCAGCTTGCGATATTGGGCGAGCGCAGCTTCTGCGCGCCGGGTTCCCTCCTCTGACCTGTCTGCAGGAACGAAATACTCGTCCAACTCTTCATACTCGGGGTTGGGGGGCACCGGTTTTGAAAAGTCGATGCAGTTTCTATTGAGGTCGCATCCCTCGGCAGTCGACCTGCGATCCCAGGCAAACCCGTAGCAGTTCAGTGCGTGGATGAAGAGCACGGCCGTGGAGGGCGGAAGCTCCTCGTGGAACTTTGCTCGCAAAAATAGCAGTTGCGCTGCCGACCCATGGTAACCTTCTGGCCCATGCGTGCCGGAAACGAGGATCAAGAGATTCTTGGCATCCGCGCGACCGAAATAGGCTGTATCGGTGAATAGTGCCTCGCCCGAGGGGCCCTTTGCGCTGCACTGATACGCCCTCGACTCTGGCGCCGCCGTCACGAATTTCTGCCTAGCTTCCAGATAGCTATCAGAAAAATCAACTGCGGCGACCTGCTTTACTATGTCAAAGTTCATTCCGCTTAGCTCCACCCTTGGTTCGTCTCCGGATTTGGGAACGAATAGTCAGTTCTGCGAAGACACTTACCGTCATTGACGGCAAGACTACCATGACATGCTGTAACGCTGCCGCTTTTCCTATTTTCTTAGAGCAGAATTACAGCAATGAAGGGCCTCCTTTCTGAAATTGTGCGCTGGTTCGGCAGGGGTCCCGCCGTTCACGACAACGCGTTCACGCACATCCTGCTCTGACACATCGAGCACCGCGGACGCCGCGGCTACAGAAATCGATCGGCCATCCGGCGTCGGATAATGTCCTGGAGTCGTTCAGGCAGATCGCTGATACCATTCGCATCGATCCGCGTGGGCTGGCGCGCGCTCATCTTAGCGTGACAGCGAACAATCGAAGAAACGCACCGGGGCTTTCGTCGGGTCAGATACTATTTGGCCAAAAAGAGCAATGCCTTGCTTAAGATTGACAGATTCAGGCTGGATGCAAGGTACTGCGTTACGTTGACCGCTGCGAAAACGCACAAGTTCATCTGGAGTGTCCTAGAGGCTGCAATTAGTACCATGTTATCGCTCTACAGTAGACAGTCCGTGGCTGCGGGCGTCCAATTCAGTTTTCAGATTGGTGTCTTCTAATGACGAGATAACGGCATGCGAGGCGGCGGCCGTCGGAGCGCGAGCGGGCTTCAAGCGCGGATCGACCGCGATGCGCCGGTGAGAAAACATCAAGCGCGGCAGCCATAATGAACACCAGAGCGACGGCCGGCTCTAAAGTAATATAAGGCGCCAGCCATCTAAGAACGCGATGGCACTGTCCGGAACACCCAATGCCGGCGACACATACTTGGCGGGTAGCGGATCGAACTGCATCAACGAGGTCCGACAGAAATCAAGTGACTGAAAGTGCAGATCAAAAACGTGCTCCTCGCGTCGGGCAACGGCGCATTCTTCTATCAGGTCCGGCGCAATCCAGGACAGAATCTATGTCGGCGCACCGCTTTGCGCGGCGGCTGCACTTGGCAACATTCAAGTCCTGAAGGAAAGAAACATCCTCGAGCATGTCCAGGATGTCGGGCCCCATTGGCTTTCCGGTATGAAAGCCGAACTGCAGGGACATCCCATTGTCGCGAAGTTCGCGGCGTTGGACTCCTGTCCGCCTTAGAAATGATGCGGGATCCCAAAGCGCGCGTACCTTTTGAGCCCGAACTGCAGGTCGGCGCGCGTGCCGCCGCTGCCCTGCTTGAGAACGGTGTCATCGGCCGAGCCATGCCGCACGGCGATATCCTCGGATTTGCCCCGCCTCTGATCATGACCCGGAACGAAATCGACATCATCGTCGACGCGACCGCGAAAAGCGGTCGATACGACCTATCGCGCTAAAGGCCGAAACTGCGATGTGACCATGGCCGCACATTAATGGGTAGAGGCAAGAACGATGCACATCGATGCAATTGTACGATAGCTTCTCAGCCGCCAGAACGACATTGTAGATAGACTTCGCGCTTTCTTGCGTCTGCCCAAAGCACGAACCCGGCTTTCACAGGAGGGATGCGCGACGCGCAAACGTTTCTGGTGACCTGGCTCAAAAGCATGGGCTTGAGCGATGTCCAGCTTCTCGATGGCGGAGGCCATCCCGCTGTCTATGGTGCTTGGAACAGTGCACCCGGAAAACCTACGTTGCTCATCTATGGACACTATGATGTACAGCCTCCCGACCCGCTTGAAGCTTGGCCCGACTTGAACAGTTGGAGGTGAACGGATGGCGAACGCTGTCAGTTAAGCTATTGAATTCACTTGCCTTGAATTTCCGGCGCGAAAATGTGTGGTAACAACATTTGTGCTGTTATCGTGGTTCTGTATGGATTTGACGGCATTTATTCGCTAACAACGCTGGCATGTTTGTCGTTGAGAGAGTCGCGCGCGGCCACCGCTATCTCTACCTCGTGGAAAGTGTCCGCGACGGCAAAACCGTTCGCCAGCGCACGATAAAGGCGCTGGGCCGCAAGGATGCGCTGGTTGCCAGCGGCGAACTTGACAGATTGGCGGCCTCGATTGCGCGCCATGGCGAACGCAGCCTCATCCTGTCCGACATTGACGCGGGGCGGATTGCCTCTCGCCGCATTGGCGGTCCGCTGTTGTTCGGGCGGCTGTGGCAGCGGCTCGGGATCGGCGATGTGCTGGAAGAGGTGCTGGAGGGGCGCCAGTTCGGCTTTGCGGTGGAACGGGCGGTGTTCATTGGCACGTTGCATCGGCTGTTCGTGTCCGGCTCGGACCGCGACTGCGCGAACTGGATGGCCGATTATGGTATCGAGGGCGCCGAGGGTCTGGCGCTCCATCACTTTTACCGGGCCATGGCGTGGCTGGGCGAGGAACTCGGCGAAAAGGCGCAAGGCGCGCTGGTGGCGCGCTGCGTGAAAGACGTGATCGAGGAAAAGCTCTTCGCGCGCCGGCAGGACCTGTTCACCGACCTCAGCCTTGTGTTCATGGACACAACCTCGTTGTCCTTCCATGGCGCGGGCGGCGAGACGCTGGGCAAGCGCGGGCATTCCAAGGACTTCCGCCCCGATCTGGCGCAAATGATCCTGGCGCTGGTCGTTGATGCCGAGGGCCGGCCGATCTGCACCGAGATGGTGCCCGGCAACACCGCTGACGTGACCGTCCTGTTGCCGGTGGTCGATCGGCTGCGAACGCGCTTCGGCGTCACACGCGCCTGCGTTGTCGCCGATCGCGGCATGATCAGCGCCGATACCATCGCCGCGCTCGAAAAGCTGGGCATGGAATACATTCTGGGGGCCCGCGAACGCTCGAGCAGCGTGATCCACAACGTCGTGCTCAATGACGCGGCACCGATGGTTCCGCTCGTTCTCGAGCGCCAGCGCGGTGAAACTCAGTTGTGGGTCAAAGAGGTCAAGGTCGGTAAAGACCGCTACATTGTCAGCCGCAATGACGCCGAGGCCGAGAAGGACAAGGCCGACCGCCAGGCGATCATCGCCGGCCTCGAGGCACAGCTCAAGAAGGGCGACAAGGCACTGGTCGGCAACTCGGCCTACCGGCGTTACCTCAAGGCCAGCGGCAAGAACTTCAAGATCGATGTCGGCAAGCTTGCCGAGGAAGCCCGGTACGACGGCCTCACCGTGGTGCGGACCAACGCGAAGGTGACCCCGCTCCAGGCCGTGCTGCGGTATCGCGATTTGCTCGAGGTCGAGAGCCTGTTCCGCGCCGCCAAGGCAACCTTCAATACCCGGCCGATCTTCCACCAATCCGATGCCGCCATCCGCGGGCATGTGTTTTGCTCGTTCCTGGCGCTCGTGCTCAGCAAGGAACTGCGCCGCCTCTGCCGGGCCAAAGGCCTGACGCCCGAATGGCAGCCGCTCCTACGCGATCTCGACCGCCTCCAGGAAGCCACCATAGAAAAGGATGGTCGCATCATCACCACCAGAACCCACGTTACGGGCCAAGTGGGCAACGTCTTCAAGGCATCTGGCATCGCTCTGCCACACAACCTCGACGAACAACTCGCCTGAGATCATCCCCAAAATGTAGTGGTAACACGCGCCGGCGCGCGCCTAACGTGCTGATATAATAACATATTCTTACAGGCGGTGTTTAAGTGGGGCTTGGGTAGCTCCATCTTTCGAACCAACGATACGAGACGGACGGCTCTATGCGCGCGGTGCATCTGACGACAAAGGCTCGACTGCAATCGCGCTAGAAACTATCGCTGCTTTCTCATCGTCCGAGGCGCCTGCCCTTATGAATGTGAAGGTCTTTCTGGAGGGGGAAGATGAAATCAACAGTCCGAGTTTTCCGTACGATTGTGTAACTGTACAGAAACTTGCTCCATATCTATCAAAACCATTTGTCTCAGTGTAATATTGAACCAACAATGAAAGTCGGACCAATTAAGATTTGACGGTCCGAGAGCGTCAATCGATGACGAATAGCTGCTGCGGAACGTTGGATAGGCATTCAACCTGTCTCTCGGTTATCAGGATGCTTTCGGTAATCTCGATCCCCCAATCCCCGTACCAAAGGCCTGACATGAAGTGGAAGGTCATGCCTGGCTGCAACTCGGTTTTGTCGCCGGCTCGAAAGCTAGCGGAATGCTCGCCCCAATCCGGCGGATACGCAAGGCCAATCGAATATCCAGACCGGCTCGCTTTAACGAAGCCGTATCGAGCAAGTGCCTGGGCATAGGTATTGGCAATGTCCTCGCAGCGATTTCCGGCCACTGCCTTCTCGAGCCCCGCCCTCATACCGTCGAGAACGGCCTTTTCCGCGTCGAGGATCTTCTGTGTCGGCTTCCCAAGATAATACGTTCGTGAGAGCGGGCAGTGGTAACGCTTGTGCACGCCAGCCAGCTCAAAAAAGATGCTTTCGTCGGCTCTCACCGGTTGATCGCTCCAAGTGAGATGTGGCGCTGAAGCATCTGCGCCGGCCCCGATCATTGGCATGGCTCCGGGGTAATCTCCCCAGAAGCCACCGTTACCACGCGTTCCTGCGTGGAAGATTTCCGCGACCACGTCAGACTGCTTCATACCTGGCCGGAGCACATCGGAGATGCGTTGATACACGCCTTCGATAACCTTGCCAGCTCCCCGCATATACTCAATTTCCCGGGGAGATTTTATGATACGCTGCCAATTGATCAGTCGGTTCGTGTCTTTGAACTTCGCGTTGGGAAGCGAAGCTGAAAGCACTTCGAATGCGGCAGCCGTAAAGAAGTAGTTATCCTTCTCGACCCCAATAATCGCAGAGGCATGCCCTTCACTGAAAATAACGTCTGCAAGGACCGTCATCGGATGAAGAGTATCGGACTGAACGTAATGGTCCTCATACCATCTGATCCGATCTTCGCCGATGTAGGCAGTGCGGCGACAACCATTGGCATCGATCCCCCGGCCAAACCAAAGTGGATCCTTGTCCTTCGAAACGACCACGCATTGATGCACGTAGAATGACCATCCGTCATAACCGGTCAGCCAAGCCATGTTTGCAGGGTCAGTGACCACTAGCAAATCAACACCAGCCTGCTCCATAGCCTGGCGGGCTTTCTCGAGACGGCTCCGATATTCGGATAGCTCAAATCGCAGCATTTTCGTACCCCAAAGAAACAGGTTATCTTAGCAGACCACGCCCGGCGGACGGCAATCGACGATCTTCGTAGTCTATTTTGACGGCAACGCCTCCATAACGGTCAAGCATCGCCGGCGGCAGATGAGCAGCGCCGCGTCAATTGTTCAAATACAATTTCGTTAAGGTCTCGATCTTGGATCGAGATCGTAGCTCGGCGAGGCCAATCCCAACGCTAATCGTTCGCCTGCGACACCGTCATTGACAGTCGACCAATCGGTGTAATCGGACGAACTATCATGCCCGATATCGAGACGTTCCCAATACATAACGAGCGGGGTCACCTAATGGCGTCGGCGCCTCCAAAATCCTGAGCTTGAATACCGGCTGGACAACACGGCCAGCTTCGCGGCCGAAAGTTGGCATCTTTCGGTATCAATCACATCGAAACCGGGATTCCTGAGACCGGGGTTGTCGCACCGAAAAGGCGAGGAGGGGAACGGTCGGACTATCGGTTTGAGGGCCGATATGGACGCCTTGCCAAATTGCAGGAGCATCAAATAGGCCGGTCCGACGTTTATCCATGAAGCGAGCAGTTCGACATTTACCTCATCGTAGTCAGGAGTCGTCTCACCTTGCCTTCAAAATCAAAAACTTCCTTGAGCAAGAAGGCAATGTCGTTGATCGGAGAATTGATTGTTTGCGTGTTCTTGCGTTCTTCCGTGGCTGTCAGTTTCGCAGCGGCTTGCCGGTGGCAAGCATGTGCTTCACCCTCTCGACCGTTGCGGTCGTCTCGAACAGAGCGGTAAATGTCTGCCGTTCCAGGGCGATGATGTCGTCCTCGACCATCGGCTTCAGCGGATCGGCATCCGGGCCTCCGCTCAGCACGTTGATCAGCGCCTCGCCAACGACTATGTCGTGGGCGGTCGCACGGCCGGAGAAGGCTGCGCCTTTCAGAATGTTGCGCAAGTCCGAAGCGCCGGATGGGCCAGACAGCGCAAGCAGTGGTGGCTTGGGGGCAACATAGCCGTCGGAGAGCGAAAGCGCTTTCTGCTTCGCGTCGGCCAGGAGCCGGTCGCGATTTTATGGTGACACCGTCGGTCGGGCGCAGGAAGCCGAGGCTCCTTGCTTCGAAAGCGCTGCTAGAAACCTTGGCTGGAGCGATTAGGTTGAACGCGGCGACCGCTGGCACGCTTAGGCCCGTCGTGGCGCTGGCACGGCCACTCTGGCGGATCAGCATTTCCTTGCAGCCGCCCCAGCCGGGGACAATCCCAATGCGGGTTTCGACCAAGCCGATGGAGAGCTCGGCATGGGCTTGGATTGCATCGCAATGGAGCAGCATTTCGCAGCCGCCACCAAGAGCGAGGCCGGCGGGGGCGCCAACGACCGGGAACGGGGCGTATTTGACCGCCTTGAAGGTTTGGTGCCCCATGTCAATGAACTCGCCCAGGGCGTCGGAGCCGCCTTTTTCGATTCTTTCGAGAAAGACACGCAGGTCGGCACCTGCACTGTGGATAGGAGAATCGGATCCGATGAGCAGTGCTCTGAAGCCTTTACCCACTTCCTCAAGTGCCGCATTGATCGCGTCGAGCAAGGCCTCAGAGAACGTGTTCATCTTAGTGCAAAATTCAAGACAGACGACGCCGCCATCCAGGTCCCACAGTGCGGCGCAGCCATAGTCGACCACTGGCTTGGTTGTGAGCTTCAGATCAGCAATGGTCATCACGCCCTCGCCCTCGCCCAAACTCCGTTCCGGCTACGCCGCTCTGCGCAACGCCGCCGCCCGACCCTGAATTCGGACGTACGTTCACAGACTTCATAACGTGGCGGACATTGGGCGGGCCTACTGCTCCAACCAAAGCACGTCCAACTGCAACCGGTGATCAACAAAAGCCAGGCGGCAAGGTCTCATCCACCGTGCGTTTGATCAGCTGGGTCAATTCGCGTCGCGTTAGCCAAACGAGCCAGTCATCATCTTCGATTCCGTGGTCAGGTAAACGCAAAACAGACCCGTGGGCTTCTCTGTGGAGATAACCATACAGATCGGCGACTCCCTTTTCGATTGACCAGGTGGGGACAAGGCCATAAATGAAATCGGGTGACCATTTCGCCCATGCCAACCCAAATGCAATGCTCGAAAAGGTTCTGGGCAACCCCTGTCCTCTAAAATCCTCTCGAAGCCATATGTCGCCTTGGTAAACTACGGCCCCCGTTATTTTCCGAGCGGTTGATGCACGGCAAACACACGAGGACCCTGAGCCGGCTTGGCTCTTCGGATCTGCGTAGCACGCCTTCAATGACTCCAGGTGTTCAGCCAAGTTGGTTGTCCTTAGATCGTCCACACGAAGTGCCTGTACATGCGCTACCTCGCTCGATTGATCTTCTCCGACAATCCAAAACGCACGGCCAAGCTTAAGCCGTGAACAATCGGGTCGAAAAATTGGAAAGGTTGGCGATTTTCCAACGAGGTTTGTGGTAATATCAAGGTATTCTTCAAAATTTTCTCCCATTTTGAAACGAATTCCCGCTTTTCGCGCTGCTTCATCAAACGAATGAATGTATCGCGATACGTCAAGGGTTGTCACACACTTTTCGGGTGTCACACATTTTTCCTTTCTTTAGTGCCCCACCGTAGGTTGATAGTGCGACCGAAAATAAGAGTGTGTGATTGTAAAAGATACTATCAACCTTTGTAGTTGACGCGTCGACTCGGGCGTTTTGCCGCAACGCGGCAGCTGCTGCGGTCATTTCTGAAGACCAGCTCAATCCGGTGGGATCGTTCGCTAGGAGACCTGTGCGCGGGTGTCTTTACCGACGTGTTAAACTATGATTCCGTCAATCTGAACGATGGGTTGGGGATGCGATGGGACGTCGGTGCATTGGTCAGGAAACGGTCGGTTCTGCGGTTGATCGCGGCTATCGATCTGGTACGATTTGTCCGACGCGTGATCGCGCCTTATGTGACCTTCAAACAGGACGAAACGATTCATCCAATCTCCCAAGAGAAAAGGAGTAAATGCTTCAAACGCCGAGCGTCTGAAGCCCGGCATAAAGCTCCAGAGCTTCGGGATTGGCCAGCGCTTCCTTGTTCTTAACCGGTCGGCCATGAACAACCTCGCGGACGGCGAGCTCGACGATCTTGCCGGACTTGGTGCGCGGGATATCCGCCACCTGGATGACCTGGCCGGCACATGGCGCGGCGAGGCGCCGGTGCGTATCTTGGCCTTGATCCTCTTCTCGAGATCGGCGCCGAGCTTAAGGCCCGGCGCGAGCCGGACGAAGAGGACGACGCGGACATCATTTTCCCACTCCTGGCCGATGCAGATGGCTTCAGTCACCTCTTTGAGCTGTTCTACCTGATTGTAGATCTCGGCCGTGCCGATGCGGACGCCTCCGGGAATGAGGGTCGCATCCGAGCGGCCATGGATGATCAGCACGTCATGTTCGGTCCATTCGGCGAAGTCGCCGTGGCACCAGACATTGTCGAAGCGCTCAAAATAAGCGGCGCGATATTTGGTGCCGTCCGGATCGTTCTAGAATCCAACAGGCATCGAGGGAAAGGCGCGGGTACAGACCAACTCGCCCTTCTCGCCGCGAACCGGCAGGCCCTCGTCGTCCCAGACATCGACGGCTAGGCCCAGGCCCGGCCCCTGGATCTCGCCCTTCCAGACCGGCCTGACCGGATTGCCGAGCACGAAGCAGGAGACAACATCGCTGCCGCCGGAGATCGAGGCGAGTTGGACATCCGGCTTGATGCCCTCGTAGACGAAGGAGAAGCCCTCCGGGCTGGCGGCGAGCCCGCGGAGGTGATCAAGCGCAGCTCTGAGATATCGTGCGTTTTTAGCGGCTCGATCCCCCCTTGCGCACGGCGTCAATATATTTCGCCGAGGTTCCGAAGATGGCGAGCGCTCTTCCGCCGCGTAGTCCCAGAGCACATTGCCTGAGGGTGCGAATGGCGAGCCGTCGAACAGGCAGAGGTGGCGCCGCTCGTCAGCCCGGAGACAAGCCAATTCCACATCATCCAACCGCAGGTGGTGAAGTAGAACAGCCGGTCGCCATCGCCGACACCGCAATGGAAGCGATGCTCCTTGAGATGCTGGAGCAGCGTGCCGCCGGCCGAATGCACGATGCACTTCGGTACCCCAGTAGTGCCCGACGAGAACAGGATGTAGAGCGGATGCACGAACGGCAGCGGCTCGTATTCCACCAGCTTGGCGATGAAGGGACTGGTGACCGCATCCATCGTCCGGCCATCGGCGAGCGAGGCGGCCAGCACTTCGGCGTCTCCGGCGTAACCGACGACCATGACGGGGCAGCCGAGCTTCGGCGCGACACTACGCACCTTGTCCGAGACGTCCTGGAGCTTGCCATTATACCAATAGGCATCGCACGTGACGAATATCTTCGGCTCAATCTGGCCGAAGCGATCGAGCACGCCCTGCTCGCCGAAATCGGGCGAGCAGGACGACCAGACGGCGCCGATCGAGCTTGCTGCCAGCATGCACGCGATGGTTTCCGGCATGTTCGGCATCATCGCCGAGATGCGGTCGCGGAAGGCCTGCTGCAGCTTTGAGACGGTGGAGTGAAGCTGGTCCCAGCTCCAGCGGTAGCTCACCTTGTCCTCGCCGCGGAAGATCAATGCATCCCTCAGGACCGTGCTTGACCAGCAGGTTCTCGGCGAAGTTCAGCCTAGCATCCGGGAAGAATCGGGCGTCGAGCATGACGTCGCCATTGACGAGGTCACGATCGCCTTTCTTGCCGCGTACCTGGCAGAAATCCCATACCACCGACCAAAAGGGGCCGCGACTGTCGATCGACCATTGGTGGAAGGCGTCATGACCAGGCAGCTCCACCGCGTTCTTGACCGCGCAGAAGTCGCGGAACTTCGTTATCGAGCTCGATGCAACCTGGTCCTCCGTTGGAGCCCAAAGCGGCGTATTCTCAGACATATGGGTCTTTCTTCGATGTAAGGCGTGGCCGCAATATGCGGTCGCGGCATTTCCTCTTTGATCGTCTTGTGACGATGTAGGTGAAGTAGCGATCAATGGCAATCTCGCGGTCGAGCAGGTAGTCGACGAAGCGCCGCCGCCGACGGATCAGCAGGATATGACCTCATCGATGGCCCTGATTGCGCGCTCGAAGCGGCCGGAAAGTCCGTGGCGGTGGTTGGAGAGGGTCACTTCCATCAGCACGGTTCTCACCCGTTCCAGTCTGCATCGGCTGGTTCAGCGCCATGACATCAGCCGAGACGTCGCGCCGATCTCGCCCGGGTGAGATCAACCCACTAGGAGTGGTAGGGTGCGGTGCAAATGGAGACACGGTAATACTACCCACCAGCGAACAGGAGACAACAGTATGCAAGCCATAACGATCGAGTTCGAGCCCGCGAGAGCCTGTGGCCGTGATGCCCGATCAAGGATATAGACCGCAGAATTTGGAAGTGCTTGCAAAGCGCCGGGTTGGCGCGCTTCTTCGGAGAAAAATTAGTCCCGATCATCGATTCCCGTGGCGGCTTAGGGCAGGCGGAGATTTGTCGTACAACATCGGAAGAGTGTCACTGATCGAGAATGTTGGACTGTTGTCCGGTCCCCAGAGTGACATTCTGTAAGACGCTCAAGAGCCCCCGACACGCGACAGCAGAATTGTACGTTGGATCGATCGGTTACAATGCCACTAATGCTTTGTTGTCACGGTTGAATAGCTTTGCATCGAAAAAGGAGAATGCCACTATGAGTGAAATGGACTTGATCGATAATTTCATTCCACGTACCGATGTCGTTAAATGCACAGCGCGCATCGGGGCTGAAATCAGGAACATCAAGCTGTCGGCCGATTTGCCGGACCAGGCTATCGCTGCGATAAACGGTCTGGTGCTTGAGCACAAGGTCATCTTCTTCCGCGACCAGAGTCATCTCGACGACGCCGAGCAGGAGCGCTTTGCTCTTCGTTTCGGGAAGCCTTCGCCATATCCGGAGGGAACGATGCCGATCTTCGAGATTGATTCCGGCAGAGATCTCCCGACTGACATTTGGCACATCGATTGGTCCTGCATGGATGCCTATCCCAAGATTTCGGTGCTGCGAGGCGTAGTGATCCCACAAGCCGGCGGTGATACGGTGTGGTCAAACACGGCGACCGCATATCTCGATTTGCCGCTGCCGCTGCAACGGCTTGCCGACGACCTTTGGGCTGTTCACAGCTGGCCTGGAGCTCATTATAGGCGTTATGCCGAGGCCCCTACCGGAACGAGGATCGAGACCGAGCACCCCGTGGTACGCGTCCACCCCGAGACGGGTGAGCGCACACTGGTGCTAGGCTCCTATGTAGCAGGATTTGTTGGCGTCTCGAAATATGACAGCCTGAGGCTATTCGATCTATTTGAGTCTCATATTACCGCGCAGGAGAACACCGTGCGTTGGAAGTGGAAGCAGGGTGATGTCGCTGTCTGGGACAACCGAGCCACGATGCATTGTGCTACCAAAGATTTCGGCGACCAGAGCCGCGTCGTTCGTCGCGCGACCATCGAGGGCGAGGTGCCCGTCAGTGTCGACGGCCGGTACAGCGTTGCGCGTTTCAAGTTCGTCGGGCGAAATCAGAAACTGACTCCTAACGAAGCTTAGAACTGACCCCTCGTGTCAAACGAGGAGTGATCGACGACCCATATCTCAGCGCATCCTGCATCGTCGTCAAAACGATGCAGGCCTGAAGCATCTAAGAGGAGTGGCAATGTTGCGGCTGTACGAGCTTGGCTGAGGGCTGCGGATGACCGTGATGTCGACGCCCGCGAGACAAGATGCAGCGGTGGCATGACGGAAGGTGCGTGCGCAAGCGCACTCCGTGCCGCACTGCGGGTAGCCAAGGAGCGCTCATTCGGATTGAAGGTCATAGGGGTATTGGTCTAATCTAAGAGGCCTCTCTGATTGGGGTCGTTGAGGTCAAGATGCTCCTGCACTTTTTTCTGGACCGTTCCGTGGGTCACTCGCTTCTCTTCGCGGTCGGCGCTCTGGCCGCCGCATGATGGGGTCAGGAGAGCGAGGCGTCTCAATCTGTTTCACGACTTTGCCGAGTTTTGGCCGGCAGGTTCGGGACTCTCAACGAGATCGCCTCGCCCATCGTCCCCACGGAACGATCCGGGCATCGCCCTTTCGGGCGAAGGCTTTGTTCGTGTTGCGTGTTCCTTTGATTGGCCTCGGTTCACGCCGCCACCGCGGCAGGCTCCTTTCCAAAGCGGAATTCGGTTGCCTCGGCCCACATGCGATGCAGGATGACCGCCAGCTTGCGGGCCACCGCCACCCGCGCCCGCGCCATGCCCCGGCGCCCGGCGATGGTCATGCCCCAGGCCCTGAGGCTCGACCACTTCTTCGATCGCACGAGCAGCGAATGCGCTGCCTCGTAGAGGGCGGTGCGGGCGAGTTCATCGCCGCAGCGGCTGACCCTTCCCTGGATGTCGGTCTCGCCGGACTGGTAGCGCGCCGGCGTCAGCCCCAGATGCGCCCCTACCGCCCGCGACGAGCCGAACCGCTCCGGCCGGTCGATCGTGGCGCGGAAGGCAAGCGCGGTGATCGGCCCGACGCCCGGCGCGCTCATCAGCCGCCGGCAGACTTCCTCCTTGCGCACGATATCGAGAACCTGCTTGGTCAGGCGGGCGAACTCTCCCAGCATGACGGCGAGGATCGCAAGCAGCGGCTCGACCATCGCCATCATCTGGGCGTCGGCGCCGGCCAGTTCCCGCACGCGGCCGGCAAAAGCGCTGCGCGACGGCAAGCCCAGTTTGACGCCGGCCTCGCGCAGCATCGCCCGCACCACGTTCTCGATCGAACGCATCTCGTTCAGCACCGTGCGGCGGGCAACCAGCAGCGAGCGCCAAAGCCGGCACTGCCGGCTCTTGACGTGCACCTGCTGATACCAGCCGGTGCGCATGATCTGCGCCAGCGCGCGGGCGTCATTGCGATCGGTCTTGTTGGGCATGGTCTTCATCGCCGCATTGGCCTGCCGCGTCTCGATGCAGATCGCCGGCAAGCCTTCGGCGTGCAATCCATCGTGAAGCCAGGCCGTCAGCGAGCACGCTTCCAGGCCGATCCGCTCAAGCGGCAAGCCGGTCCCCTTCAGCGCTTCACACAACGCCTGCGGATCGCTCAACGCTCTCGCCTCCTTCACGATCCGGCCAGTCTCGTCGACAATGCAAATAGAGGTCTCTTCCAAAGACACGTCCAGTCCGGCAAAGTACTTCATGGCTGCTCCTTCCAAATGTTTGTGGCGACTCACATCGACCACGTTTTCACATTTCGACAGGAGCAGCCGCCATCATCTGGCTCGGCCGAGACCCCAATCACCCCATCTGTTTGGAAAATCGGAAAATTGGGATTTCGGCGGAGGCTGGTTTGTGATTCAAGCTGTGGATGTGGACCGAACAGAGCCGTGGCCGGATGGCCAAGATCGCCAAGAAGACCAAGCGCTACCCGCCCGATCTGACGGCCGTCGAGAGAAGTGCCAACGAGCGGATCGCCAACCTCACGTCGATCCCTGAAGGTGCTGGAGCGCGCGCAATACGGCAAGCGTTCCGAACGGCTGCGCCTGTCAATCAACGACGAGCAGGCTTCCTTTGCCTTCGAAGAGGTCGAGACTGGCCTTTCCGAGATCCAGAGCGAACTCGATCACGCGGTCAAGGACAAGCCGAAGCGTGCCCCGCGTCCGCGCAAGGGCTTTGCCGCTCATCTCGAACGCATCGAGGAAGTTGTCGAGCCGGACATCCCAGCCGACTGCGCAGGGCTGGAAAAGGTTCTGATCGGCGAGGATCGATCCGAACGGCTGGATGTCGTGCCGCCGAAGTTCCGGGTCATCGTGTGGTCCAGGCACTGGCGCCGGCGCACATCATCGAAAGCGGCCTGCCGACATGCACTGGTTCGTAGGGCGCACCATCTCGATCTACTATGCTTTGGTGGATGGCGGCATCGCGGCGGGCAGTTGAGTCTGGGGCACCGTGTCGCAGAACCACTCCCTAATCTTGGCCCTGGAGGGCTCTGCTGGTGCTCTGTTGCTCGTCGCTGTAGCCGGCGTCTTGTTTCCTCTCCCCGAGCGACGCAAGTCTGAGCTCGATCCTTTGGAGGAATTCGACGCCCCGGCAGTCGCGCTTCATCTGAAACAAAGAAGCGGTCCAATCATTGTCAGCCGCGTCGGGGCTCGGCACACTGAAGGAAGGGCAACCTGCAGAAGCCTATGCAATGGACAGAGACATTCCGAACACCGACTTGGACCGCGTGGGACTATGATCTCTTACAATGCGCGTTCCTTGGGTTAAATTTCTAAGAAATCTCTGCAAAACTCTTGTTCCCGATACTGGTTCTTCAAATAGAGGCGGAGCCACTGTACGCTGATGATGTTGCTGAAGTCACCGAAGGAGGTTGCACGCCTTTTATGCCGTAATGGGCCGAGAAATCAAACATTCCAGGCGTATCGTGGTATTCCCACACCAATGCCATAGGGCATTTGATTGCTTCTGCCATTCTGATCGTCTGGCTATGAGATCGGCATCAGCAATGGGATGCGTCGTAGTCGCCGGTGAATATCCAACGTTGGTCCGAAGCTGTGCAGATCGAACCCGGTGTCGGCGCAACAACAGGCGGGAAAGCGCATCTGCTACGCGCTCGGCGACCGATCCATCCGGGCGGTCCGGATTGAAATTCAAGCCGTCGATCGAGTGTTGCGGCTCCATGCCTGCACGGCTGGTGGATTGAGCAATGGCTCGATGATGACCTTCCACAGGTTTGCGCTTTCGGCGGCCACTCAATAAGCCGTCGGGCGACAATTGGCCCTTCCAATTCATTGCCATGACATCCGCCAGTTTTCTCGCTGCCTGACCAGATTTGCTAACCTTCATTCTTTCTGTGCAACAAAACCTTTGATTAAATTACAGAACTTTTGCGTCTGCACAGCGCAGACAATGGTACCTTCACCGCTGACGTCTGGCACGGATAAGGCTGATGCCGATTCGCTAAGCCTCGGCAACGCGCGCAACCTCGGAGGTAACGGCAATGGCAAGAAGAGCGCTCATCCTGGTTGAAGGTCATTCAAGGGGTAATGGTCTGCGATACGTCCAAGCGGCCCGGCGTCTTGGCCTTCATCCAATTACTCTGGCGACTGATCCATCTCAGTACGACTATCTTGAGGCGGAAAGAAGTCAGGCAATCCGTGTCGATTCCGACGATCTCGATGCGCTGCTTCGTGAATGTTCTCGGCTGCGTTCAACCTATGACATTGCTGGCATTACCGGCTTTGCGGGCGTGGATGAGTCGGTCTATGCGACAGTTGGCAAGCTCTGCCAGTACTTCGATCTGCCGGGACCAAACCCCGCATCGATTGAACGATGCTGCGACAAATTCACCCAACGTAAGCTCCTTGCGAAGGCCGGCGTTCCAATGCCTGCTTATCGTTTGGCCGCGAATGCGGCGGAGGTCGAAAGCTCTGCAGCGGATATCGGCCTGCCGGTGGTTCTTAAGCCAGCCCTAGGCAGCGGCAGCAGCGGTGTCCGATTGTGCCGTAATGCCGACGAGTTGGCCGAACATACGACCTATCTATTGGGCGGGAAGCACATATGGCTGTCTTCGCCGAGGATACTGGTCGAAGAATTCGCACAGGGCCCCCATTATGGCGCCTATATAATGGGAAATGAGGTCATTGGGATTGGCGCCGCTGACTTCGGCCCGCCACCGCATTTCGTTTATCGTGAGTTCACCTTTCCGGCCCTACTAACTGATGAAGAGCACGAGCGTATCACCAATGTCTCGCTAAGCTGTTTGCAAGCCCTCGGCCTTGGTTGGGGGCCAACGAATATTGAACTCCGATGGACCAAGCGTGGTCCAGTCGTCATCGAAGTCAATCCGCGTCCTGCTGGCGTGCCCGATCCTCAACTTTATCAGGCGGCTTACGGTGTCGATCTCATCTCCGAGCACATCAAGCTTGTCATCGGCGAGGAGCGGGATTTGCGCAGAAGGCATTCGCACATTGCAGCCGCGCGGATCCTAGTTCCTGACCGCGATGGCATGCTCGATTGGATAGACGGCGGCAGTCGGGCTGCTGCTATTCCAGGTGTCGCCGATGTCAAAGTCTATGTTGAACCCCAGACGCCGATCGTCAAGCATGGCGATCACCGAGACTGGATCGGACACGTCATCGCCGCTTCACCCAGCCGTGCTCAGACCGAGGCGATACTTCAACGCGCCGTCGACTTAATCGGCTGGTCGATCACACCATTTCCGACCCTGGGGGAATAGGATCAATCTGCGCCCGCCCCGCAGGTACCGCCACGTTAGAGCCGATCGTCGCTGAACATTGGTGCAACTGCGAGCAGGAGAGAGACGCGAGTATTTCCTTGGTGCCGTCGGGCATGATGCCAAGCGGGATGTACACAGCCTTGTTGCGCACACCCCTTTTCCCTGATCTTGACCCGGATGGGGTCCCGAAGAAAACAAGCCCATGACAGGGCTCGAGCGGCCGGGTTTGCCACGCCGATCTCATCGATTAGCCGCTCAAGTGCCGGCTATCCGGCGTCGACCACCTGCTCATCGTCGCCGAAGGCGGCTTGCTCATATTTGCAAAGCCTTGCCCGCATGAGATTGTGGGTGAGACCGCGGCACATGTCTGAAGGGTCTCACCGACAGACTGGTCAATTCCATAGCCGATCTGCCCTCTCTTAGGGGGCACTCCAAAGCTTGGCGAAATTGCCGCGACTTTCTTTTTTGAAGCAGGATGGGACCTGGCCAACTGACGTAGGTCTGGGAACGAGCGAATATCGACATGCGCCTCGAAATCGGTAATTTTATATTTTTTTACTGCTCGCGTAATCTTTATCTTAACTTTAAATTAACTTTAATCGCTACCGGTATGTGATACAGCTTTGGCGACGCCGGCCTGCCGAAGACCGCGCGCAGAAGGAGCTTAGAACCGACAGCTTTGTGCACCTGTGACAAAGTGTGCGGAGCAGAGAGAGCTATGGAACCACCGCCGATGACTGCGAATTCTCAACATCGAGTCCTGGCAACCAGAGTGTCCAGCCAGTTGTCTTCGGTCCAGCCGAAGCATGCCCTGACGGGGCCGCGGCCCTGCGGGAGTGGCGCCAGTTCGCCGATCTTCGCCCGGCAATCCAGCGGATCGCGCTGGACACTCCCACGCCGAACGGCGCCGCCGCTTGCCGCGCCGACATGCCCTCGTCCGAAGCCTTCAAGACCCGCGACCGAAGATCCCCGCTCAATGCGCTTCCCATCGTGCACCTCCATCGAGGTGGATGTTGAATCAGCACAAAACGCACCCGTCACACCACAATTGATTCATCGATCACAGGACGTGCTCCAGAAAATGGCGCGAAAATCGTCTATCGAGCGATGGCGCATGGATTGCGATCTTGCTCCCCTAACGATGCAGCACCGTGCTCGGCGTGTCATAGCCGCTGCAACGACACCGTCGAAGCTTCATTTCGCCAGCCAGCACGCGACCATATGTTCCGCCCGGACTTCGATCGCCGGCGACCTCAGCTTCGCAGCGGCCGAATCCCGGCGGACAACTCTTATGAAATCGAGCCCCACAATTGCCGTCGCTTCGAGGGGCAATCCTGGTCAATTCGACCTGTCCAGCCTTACGGGCGCCTGTCAGTATCCGGTTCAATCTGAGCCGGCCCAGACACAGCATACATCCGGTATCCACATCATGCCCGAACCATGTTCCAAGTTACGCCTTGACGAAGAGCTGGCGCGGCATGGTTGAGAACACCTCGCAACCATTTTCGCTCATTCGAAATGTCTCGCTGATGATATAGCTCACTTCGTCAGACCACATTCCACCAATGAGGTGAAAGGTCATGTTCGGCTGGAGGACGGTCAGGTCACCCTGCCTCAGGCTGGCATTGTGCTCAGCCCAGTCGGGAGGCACGTCGATTCCGATGGAATAGCCAAGGCGGGATTCCTTGCTATAGCCGTGCTTACCGATGCTTTTTGCCCATGCTGCATTTACGCTCTCGCAAGTTTCGCCCGGCCTGGCTGCTTCGAGGGCCGCATTGAAACCTTCGTTTGTCACACTTGCCAGGTCAACGAGTTTATGCGGTGGTTTGCCGAGGTAGATCGAGCGTGATAAACCCACGGCGTAATCCTTGTAGACCGCACCCGATTCAACATTGATCGGCGTGTCCGTCTCATAGGGCTGGTCGGTGCAAGAGAGATGCGCGCAGGAAGTCCTCTTGCCGCTGGGCATCGTCGGCCAAATTGGTCGGTCGGCGCCGAATTGCGTGTTCCCCGAAAGCTGCGCTGACACTATCTTTGCACAAACATCACATTCGCGAATTCCAGAGGCCATGGCATCGATTCCGACTTCTAATGAGTGCTGGGCCAACACGCCAGCTCTGCGCATTCTTTCAATTTCGGCAGGCGACTTAATGATGCGAACCCAGGATACAAGGCCTGAGGCATCAACCCACTTTGCATTCGGCAAGCTAGCCTTGAGCCGTTCACAGTCGCGCGGCGCGAAATAATAGGCATCCATTTCGAGGCCAAGTCTTTTTCGGTGCCACCCCTTCGTGTGGATGAAGTCAGTCATAAAGTTCATCTCGTTAGGGGATGATTGTTCCGCCTGGAGATAGTGTTCTGGATAGCCAATTATGTGTTCGGGCTTTATGAACGCGGTAGCAATGACGCTAGACACATCCAACTGGCGCGTCACGATATACGGCTCCTTTTCATCCATCCCGAGAAAACCGAACTGGGGCACGTAAAACGATTGACCGTTGTAGCCTGTTAAGTATATCAAGTTTTTAGGGTCCGAAAGCAACAACACATCAATACCGGCGTCGCGCATACGCTGTTTTACTAAATCGATTCGGCTAAGATATTCGGATCGGTCAATTTCAAACATGTAATCCTCGTGTTATACCGGAAGAAGTTCTCTATGTAGCATGCTCTGTAGGCGCTTCTGCACCTGTTAACGTAGCAGACTTAGTCTAAGATTTACTGGCGTGCCGCCGTCTGTCAAATATTGTGTGTATATGCTAATCATCTGAAAACCAGATGCGCGCGAAGCTTGATTACGCCATAATCTGGTTGGCAATGAGTCCGAACGTGGCTGGCTCTCCACAAGATAATTGCTGCCAATCCTGCTTGGTTCCAAGTGAAGTTTTGTTAAACCTGATACGTGGAATTCCCTGCGGCGCCGGAAAGGTGTGACCCGAGACGAGACCGTTTGATGCCGGAATGCCAATCCTGTCGGACTTGCATTTCCCTGCGTCGCAGGGTCCCGCTGGGAAGCGGTGGACACGCACCAGGATCGAACCTCGTTGTGCACCAGCCAGGTCAACATATACGGCATGAGTTGGCTCAAGTGTAAGCGCGAATTTCTCCGCACCTTTTTCCATTGAGCGTGTTTTGGCATGAAGTGTCCACTTAACGGAGGTGGACACCAAGTGATTGAGGACGATGAACAGAAACGTAACCGCTGTTCTCAGGCCACGGCCTTGAGTGGCGCGGGGGCATAGGCCCAGGGCAGCAGGTCGTCGAGCTGGCTTTGCGGATGGCCTGCGACGATGCGGGTGATGACGTCGGCGAGGTAGGCGTACGGGTCGACGCCGTTGAGTTTCGCGGTTTCTACGAGCGAGGCGATGGTCGCCCAGTGCTCGCCACCGCCGTCGGAACCGGCGAAGAGCGCATTCTTCCGATTGAGGGCGATTGGCCTGATCGAGCGTTCGACGACGTTGGAGTCGATCTCGACGCGGCCGTCGTCGAGGAAGCGACCAAGTCCGGCCCAACGCGAGAGCGGGTAGCGGATTGCTTCAGCGAGCTTGCTCTTCTGGCTGACCAGGGCGAGCTTCTCGCGCAGCCATGGCTGGAGGGTATCGATGATGGGGCGGCTTCTCTCCTGGCGCGCGGTGCGCCGCTCTTCGGGCGAGCGTCCCCGTATCTCGTTCTCGATCTTGTAGAGCTCGGCGATGCGCTGGAGCGCCTCCGTGGCGATCGGCGCGGGCCCGGACTGGGCCAGTTCGTAGAAGCGTCGACGGACATGCGCCCAGCAGAACGCCAGGCTCACGGCATTGCGCTCGGCCAACGCCCGGTATCCGGCGTAGCCGTCGACTTGCAGGATTCCGACGAAGCCCTGAAGGTGCCGCAGTGGCTGTTCGGCCTTGCGGTCGGGTGCATAGAGATAGGCGACGCCAGGTGGAGCGATCCCGCCCCAGGGGCGATCGTCGCGAGCATAAGCGAACAGCTGGCCCGTCTTGGTGCGGCCGCGCCCGGGATCGAGCACCGGCGCCGTGGTCTCGTCGGCGAAGAGCTTCCCGGAGGCCTTCAGCCGCTCGAACAACCGCTCGTGGATGGGGCGGAGCAGGAAAGCCGCCTTGCCGACCCAATCGGCAAGCGTCGAGCGATCCAGGTTCACGCCTTGGCGGGCGTAGATTTGCGCCTGGCGATACAGGGGAAGATGGTCGGCGTACTTGGAGACCAGCACATGGGCGACGGTCGCCTCAGTCGGGATGCCGCCCTCGACAAGCCGTGGCGGAGCCGGTGCCTGCACCACGACCTCCTCGCAGCTCCGGCAGGCGTATTTCGGTCGGCGCGTGACGATGACGCGGAATTGGGCCGGCACGATGTCGAGGCGCTCGGAGCGATCCTCGCCCATGACATGCAGCATTCCCTTGCAGCACGGGCAGATCTTGTCGGGAATGTCGATGATCTGCTCGATACGCGGCAGATGCGCGGGCAGTGATCCACGGTTGGCGCGGCGCTTCCTGGCGCGAGCCTCGCGCTTGGCAGTATCGGCGGTGTCCTCCGCGGCGAAGCCTTCAGCCTCGATCTGCTCGGCCTCTTCCAGGCCCAGCAGCAGCTGGTCGACCGGCAGGCTCTCTGCCCTGCGGCCGAAGCGGTGGCGCTGCAGTTCCTTGATGATCTGGCGCAGCCGCTCGTTCTCGGCGCGCTCCGCCGCGAGCATCGCCTGAAGCGCGATCGGATCGTTGGTCTGAGGCTCGGCCGGGTTGCTCACAAGGCCGATTCAATCATGCATTCCAATGCTTTGCGAGCGCCTCTAGCCTCCCATGGAATCAACTTGCCGCGACCGGCGCGCGCGTCTCGCGGGCGTCATGCACGCGCCGCCAATCCAACCCTTCCAGGAGCGCCTGCAATTGCGCCGCCGACAACCTCACCACGCCATCGGTGATGGCAGGCCAGCAGAACTTCCCGTCCTCCAGACGCTTCGCCAGCAGGCACACGCCGGTGCCGTCGAAGTACACCAGCTTGACCCGGTCGGCGCGCTTGGCCCTGAAGACGTAGACCGCGCCAGAGAACGGATCGGCGCCCATCGTCTCGCGCACCAGCGCCGCCAGGCCTTCGGCCCCCTTGCGGAAGTCCACCGGCTTCGTCGCGACCATCACCTTGACCACACCCGTCGGCCCGATCACGACGGCGCCTTCAGCGCACGGATCACCGCCGCCACCGTCCTGGCGTCGGCGCCACGACCGACCCGCATGGCGACGCCGTCAATCTCCAGCTCTATCACGCCGGTTTCTCGCGCGGCCTTCCGCTGCCGTGTCGATCTCGCGCGCTTCCCCGCCGGTTCGGGCTCCTGTGCCGCGACCACCGCTGGAACAAACAACGGCTCCGGTGCCGGCGCATTCGCCAACGGCACCCGCGCGGACCGGCGCCAGGCGAACAGCTGCTGCGGGGACAATGCATGTCGCCGAGCCACCGCGCTCACCGTCTCGCCAGCATCGTAGCTTTCCGCCACGATCCGCGCTTTCTCCTCCGGCAACCATTCGCGCCGCCGTCCAGAACCCGTGAATATCTCAAGCCGTCGAACCGGCTCCTCGTCCCTGGACTTAAGCGTAAGTTCTGAAATCGTCATGTGTCGAAGCCCTCAAAGGCCCCGAGCATCGTCGCTCACGACAACGCGCGAAAGGTGCCAACGGGACAGCGCTTACACAGAAACTGCTGGTGAGGCGGATTTTGCGCAACGGCCGCAGGCGGTACGACCCGGCGTCGAAAGAGCGGCTAGTTGCGGCCTGCCTTGAGCCTGGCGTGTCGGTATCGCGACTTGCGCTTGAATATGGGATCAATGCCAACCTTCTTCGGAAATGGATAAAGACGACCGAAGACGCCGGTGCTTTGCCGCCACCTGCACCGTCTGCGTTCATTCCAGTTCAAGTCACCGCTGCGGACCACGGCCTGCCTATGCAGAGCAATTCGGTGGACAGGCCTGCTGCGCGTGGTGAAGAGCGGCTGTCGAAGTCGGAAAGCATGGGCTCATCGCCACTCGCAGCCAAGGTGAGCGCGTCTTTGCCGAACGGCGTGAAGCTGGTGCTGGAATGCGGTGATGTAGACGCGTTGACGGCGATCATTGGAGCTCTGGGCCATGTTCAGACTGGGCGCTGATCTCAACGTCTACCTGCGCCGCGAGCCGATCGATTTTAGGGCCGGCATCAACAGCCTTGCGGTCCTGGTTCAGGAGGTGATGGAGCTTGACCCATTTGCGCCTGCGGTCTTTGCATTTTGCAATCGCCGCCGCGACCGGATGAAACTCTTGTTCTTCGACCGGTCCGGCTTCGTGCTGGTTCTGAAGCGGCTGACCGAAGACAGGTTCCGATGGCCACGCCGGGAGACGGCGGTGGTTACGCTGATAACCGAGCAGCTCCATTGGATTCTCGACGGCATCGACATCGATGCAATGGTGCGCCCGGCTCAACGACAAACCGCGCGGCCGACGTCCCGACATCTTTAAGGACCATTGGGAAGAGATGGCACGGTGCCTTGAAGAGCGTCCGGATCAGACCGCACTTGAACTTCTCGTCGAGTTCCAGGTCCGTTATCCCGGACGATACAGCTTGCGCCAGCTTCACACGTTGCAGAAGCGAGTAAGGGCGTGGCGACAACAAGCCGTGCAGCGGCTCTTCGGCGAGGTCAGCAGCCTAGCGCCATACCTCGCTTCAGATTCCACACGTCTGGCGAGCGGGTAACATTCTTGGTGAGGCAGCCGGTAACAAAATTAGGTGAGGCAACACGCTGTCAATACCGGGTGAAATTTCCCCAAAAGTGCCGAAGTAAAATTCCCCAATTATGCCGTCTCGGACGGCATGGAGAAATGGGTATTTTTCAGCGGCCGACCGCGCTGCCGCGATGGTGGAGCGAAGGACGGTGGAGTAATCAGGGCTTTCGAACGGACGTGTTCAGGCATCAATTCGGCATGCTGGCGCAGCCTGTATGCGTATTTCAGTCGATCGTGAGCACGCATTTCACGGGATCGTGAGCAGCGATTTCAGACGATCGTGAGCGGCCTCCTCGAAGGTTGTGGACGCTTCGGCCGACATCTCAACCGGGCTACAGGTTGCCTCGTCAATGCAACGAGGAAGCCTGATGCCAACCCAGAGATTGTCGATGCGCCGGATCAGAGAAGTTTTACGTCTAAGGCATGTCCAGGGCCTGACCGAACGCGTCATCGCGCGCACGCTCGGGGTGAGCAATGGCGTCGTGCATGGTTACCTGCGGCGTGCCCGTCTTGCGGGGCTGAGCTGGCCGCTGCCTGAAGGGATGGATGACGAAGGCCTTGAGCTGCTTCTCTTTCCGGCACCGAAGGCGGCGTCGCAAAGCCCTCGGCGGTCCGTTCCCGACTGGAACTATGTGGAGAAGGAGTTGCGCCGCCGCAGCGTCACGCGGGTGCTGCTGTGGGAAGAGTATCGTGCCGCCAATCCAGACGGCTTTGGCTATACCTGGTTTTGCACGACCTTCGAGGCCTGGAAAGGGCGCGCGCGCCCGACGATGCGCCAGACGCACCTGGGCGGCGAGAAGGTGTTCGTCGATTTCGCTGGCGATACCATCGACATCTTCGACCCCATCACCGGCGAAGCGCGTCCCATGAAGCTGTTCGTCGCAGCGATGGGCGCCTCGAACTATACCTACGCCGAGGCGTGCCCGAGCGAGACCCTGCCCGACTGGATCGGCCTTCACAACAACCTGTTCCGGTTTCTAGATGGCGTGCCGAAGTTCGTGGTCTGCGATAATCTCAGGGCTGCCGTCACCAACCCCGACCGCTACGACCCCGGTCTCAACCGGACCTATGCGGAGATGGCGAGCCATTACGGCACCGCAGTTCTCGCAGCCAGGCCGAGACGCCCGAAGGATAAGGGCTTAGGCTCATACTGCACCTCGTCAGCTATGTGATGAAGAAGTTACGGGATCGACCTGGTAAACAAGTTTGTGAGCAAACTTCGCCGGCAGGTCCTGCTGCGGGATCTCGTAGAGGAAGTCGCCCCGATCGTTGACCGGGTGGGCACGCAGCAGGCCCCGCCGACGCCAGAGATGCACGGTGGAGATCACGACACCGTAGCGGGTCGCGACGTCCTCAGGGGTCAGCAGGCCCTGCGCGAGCAGGCGCGTACGCCGATCGGTAAGCTGATAGATATGGCGAAGCCGCCCTATACGTGCAGCGGTCCACGGGGTCGTCACCACTGTGCGCACCCCGCGCTCGTTGAGGAGGTCGGCGATCTCTTTGTCGGTATAGGTGTCGATGAGTCGATCGATCTCCTGCACCACGGCGGCATCCGTCGTACGCAACACGACGCACGACTTCGGCAGCGGCAGATCGAGCGATCGAGTCGCGCCGCCGACGAAATGGATATCGACATGCACCGTGTCCCCCTTGGTGAGGGTCACGTCATCCATCAACAAGCGCAGCATGCGCTTCTTGTCCTTCATCTTCGTGCGCGGATCCCGCCAGAGGCGTGGGAAGTCGCTGGCAAGGGCCATCAATTCCGCCCGCTCCGTATCGTTGACGACACTGACGTCAGCCGCTGCGGATTTGTCGTATGCTTCCTGCGCGGCGGCAATCGCCCGTAACTTGGCGTTCCAATCCGCTTCCAGCACGTCAGCGACCAGGCGGTTGTCTGGATCGACCTTGAGGAAGCGACGTTGGGCGAGTTCGGCTTCGTACTTGGCCCGCTCCACATGCTGCCGGCGGAGCCGGTCGGCCTCCTCCTGGCGGGTTGCGAGTTCCTGCTGCACGCCCAGCGCCACTTCGATCGAGAGCGGCGTCATCGCCTCGATGAGGATTTCTCCGATCGCCGCATCGAGCGCGCCTCCATGTATCGTTTGGCACAGACCAATCTCGCCTCGGTGCATTGGGCGACGGCCGCACCAGTAGCTCGGTATCTCGGCCTTGCGATGAGAGTGATAGCGCACCGACATCCGTTCTCCGCAGGCACCGCAGATCACGAGCCCCTGCAGCAGGGCCGGCCCCTCCCGGGCGGGACCATGGTGCCGCTCCGAACTCCAGGCGAGCGCGTTGCCCTTCACCCGCTCCAGGTTCGACAGGTAGTCTTCCCAGCTAATGTAGCCCGGATGTGTATCGCGCAATAGGATCCAATCCTCGCTCGGGACCTGCCGGGAGGAGTATTTGCCATTCGGCAAACGCCGGTTCTTGGTGCGGCCGAAGACGAAGGCGCCGGCATAGCGGGGGTTGTGGATGATCTGTCGCGCGCGACAATGCAGGAGTTCCGTCCAGACCAGCTCACCCTTGTGGGCGCCGCTTCTCAGGCGGCGCGGGAAGAGCAGATCCTTCGCGTGGAACTCCTTGACCACAGCCAAACAGGAGCCGGTGCGTCTGAAGGTATCGAAGAACAGTCGCACCGCCGCCTGCACTTGGGCGTCCGGATCCAGGATGACGCAATCGCGGCCGTCATGGACGAAGCCGACCGGGACTGTCCTTGCTGTCGTCACCGGATGCACCACATGGGCGAGGCCATTACCGAGCAGCTTCATATCGAGGTGAAGGCGAAGGTCCTGCAGAATGTGCGCTTCAAGTATGCCTGCCGCCATTGCGACCGCACCGGCATCAATACGCCGGTCGTGATCGCGCCGATGCCCGCGCAGCCCTTGCCGGGCAGCATCGCCACGGCCTCGACACTGGCATTTGCTCTTGTTCACAAGTACGTCGACGGCACGCCGCTCTACCGCTTGAGCCAGGCATTCGAGCGAGCCGGCGTGCCCGTCAGCCGCGGCGCTCTGGGGCATTGGGTGATCGGATCGAGCGAGAAGCATCTCTCCCGCATCTATGACGCAATGAAGCTGCGGCTCAGGTCTCAAGCACTCATCCATGGCGACGAGACCACCGTCCAGGTCCTGAAGGAAAAGGACAGGGAGGCCACCAGCACATCATTTATGTGGGCATACCGGAGCGGCGAAGAGAGTAACGAGCCAATCGTGCTGCTCGATTATCAACCGGGTCGCGGCCAGATTTATCCGCAGGCCTTCCTCGGCGATTACCGCGGCATACTGATGAGCGATGGCTATACCGCATGGCGCACGCTGGCAGGGGCCACCCATGTGGGATGCATGGCCCATTCCAGACGTCGCTTCGTCGATGTGCGTGTTTCAGAAATTCGCGGACACCCATTCCGCTAATTCGCGGACAGCGATTTCAGTAATTACGGGACAGTGATTCCGCTAGTTCCCGGACAGTTTTCGGTGCGGATGTAACGGTCGGTTCTCGGGAGCGCCGTTCTGGCATTTTGCCCTCTCATCATCGGGTTGAGAGGGGCCATGCCAAGACGGAAGCAAGCGAGACGAACGACAGTGAAAGACCTACGATCAATCCTGCGCCTGACGCATGAGCAGGGCCTCTCGGTGCGTGCGGTGTCGGAACGGCTGAAGATCAGCAAGACTTCGGTTTCGACCTATCTGTTGCGGGCCCGTGAGGCTGGCATCTCGGACTGGCCGCTGCCGCCGGGCTATGACAATGACGCATTGCTTGAGCGGCTTCTGTTTCGCCGGGTTGGCCGTCCGCCGCAGGATCTGGACGAGCCCGATTGGGCGATGATCTCGCGCGAGCTGAAGCGCAAGGGCGTGACGCTGACGTTGTTGTGGCAGGAATACCGCGCGGCGCACCCCGATGGTTATGGCTACACATGGTTTTGCGACCGGTTCGGCGCTTTCCAGCGCCGGTCGAGCGCGACGTTCCGCAACCGCCACGAAGCGGGCGCGGTGATGCAGACCGACTATGCGGGCCACACCGTGCCCGTCGTTGATCCCGATACTGGCGTCATCTGCCAGGCTCAGATCTTCGTTGCGGTGCTGGGCGCGTCGTCCTTCACCTTCGCCCATGCCAGCTTCAGCCAGAAGCTGCCGGATTGGATCGAGGGCCAGTGCCGGGCACTCACCTTCTTCGGCGGGGTAACTAAGGCGATCGTCTGCGACAATCTGAAGGCCGGCGTCGCCAAGGCGCTGTGGTTCGAGCCGACGCTCAACCAGACCTTCGCCGCCATGGCCGAACATTACGACACGACGATCCTGCCGACCCGCAGCCGCAAGCCGCGCGACAAGGGCAAGGTGGAGGGCGCGGTGCTGATCGTCGAGCGCTGGGTCCTGGCCCGGCTGCGCAACCGGCGCTTCTTCAGTCTCGGCGATCTCAACGCCGCAATCGTGGTGTTGCTGGAGGATCTGAACAATCGCCCCATGCGCCATGTCGGCAAAAGCCGCCGGGAGCTGTTCGAGGAGATCGAACAACGGCCCTGTCGCCATTGCCGCCGGCGCCGTTCGAATATGCGGAGTGGAAATCGGCGAAGGTGCATCCCGATTACCATGTCGAGATCGACAGGACCTTCTACTCGGTGCCGCACGCGCTGATCGGGCGGCGCGTGGATGTGCGTCTCACCCACCGCGTGGTCGAGCTCTTCCATGATCACAAGCGCGTCGCCAGCCATGTCCGCCGCTCGCAGCGCTGCGGCCATGTCACCGTCAACGAGCACATGCCCAAGGCGCACCAGCGCTATGCCAACACGACGCCGGCGAACCTGATCCGGCAGGCAGCCGGGATCGGCGCCAACACCGCCATCCTGGTCGAGCGGATGATGCGCGACCGGCCCCATCCCGAGCAGGGATACCGCTCCGCGTTTGGCATCCTCTCGCTGGCCCGTCGCTACGAGCGGGATCGGCTCGAGGCAGCCTGCGCGCGGGCACTGACCATCAATGCGATCACCTACTCCTCCGTCAACGCCATCCTCAAATCCGGCCTCGACCGCGTGCCGCCCGCGGCCGAGCCGGTCAAGCCCACGCCATCGCACACCAACATCCGCGGCGGCTCCTATTATCAATGAAGGAAAGGAAACCAACCATGCTGACACATCCAACCCTCGACCAGATGCAGGCTCTCGGCCTTGGCGGAATGGCCGCCGCCTATCGGGACCTGGCCGACCAGAGCAACGCCGACGATCTCGGTCGCGAAGAGTGGCTTGGCCTGATGCTCGATCGTGAAGCCGCCATGCGTGCCGACAAGCGTCTGACCAACCGTCTCGCCGTTGCCAGACTACGCTTTGTCGACGCCTGCATCGAGAACATCGACTTCGCCGCGCATCGCGGGCTCGACCGGCGCAATACGCTGTCGCTGGCCCACGGCGCCTGGCTGAAGGCGCATGAAAACCTCATCATCACCGGGCAGACCGGCACCGGAAAGACCTGGCTGGCCTGCGCCTTCGGACGTCAGGCCGCCCGGCTCGACCATTCCGTGCTCTACCTGCGCATGCCGCGCCTGTTCGAAGATCTCGCCCTGGCGCGTCTCGACGGCCGCTTTCCCCGTCTCATCGACAAACTGGCTCGGGTGCAACTGCTCATCCTCGACGACTGGGGCACCCACAGCCTGACCGACCAGCAGCGTCTCGATCTGCTGGAAATCTTCGAGGAACGCTATCGCCGGAAATCGACGCTGATCACCGCGCAACTGCCAATCGCCCAGTGGCACGCCATGATCGGCGAGCCGACAATCGCCGACGCCATTCTCGACCGGATCATCCACAACGCCCATCGCGTCACCCTCGAAGGCGACAGCATGAGAAAGCAAAAAACACCGCCGCTCTTGACCGGCGCCGAAAACGGCGAAATCAATCGCAAATGAGCTCAACCAGGCAACCGAGGACCGACCCCATCCTGCTGTCCGCGACTTAGTGAAACTGCTGTCCGCGATTTAGCGGAACGACTGTCCCGTTTTTGCGAAATGCGCAGTCGATGCCCTCAAGGCAAGAAAGAAGGGGGGCGGTCCGCCGGAGCAGGCGCTCAAGTTCTTCGAGCAGCTCTACCGGGTTGAATGCCAAGCGCGGAACGAAAAGCCGGACAAGGGCGAAACACAAGCCGATTGCATTCGCCGCTTTCGCCAGCAACACAGCGTTCCCATCCTCAATGCTCTCAAGACATGGCTCGACGACATCGCGCCGAAGGTCTTGCCCGATAGCAAGATCGGCGACGCCGTGTCCTACACTCTGAACCAGTGGGAGTACCTGACGCGATACACAGAAGACGGCAGGATGCCGATCGACAACAACCTCCTCGAACGCGATATCAGAAAAATCCTGGCTGTTCAGCGATACCGTGGATGGAGCCAGGGCCAGCGCCGTCATATACAGCCTGATGCTGACCTGCCGCGCCTGTGGCGTCGAGCCCTTGGCCTACTTGCGCCACGTCCTCAGCGAATTGCCGCAGCGCGCCACAGACGCCGACATCACCGACCTGCTGCCCTTCAACTTCGCCAAAACCGCCGCTGCATGATCCGATGCAGCCGTCTGACAGCGACCCCGTCAAACGGGCCGCGTCAACGCGCATGGAAATGAGCGCTTACGCTCAAGTTGTGCCCGAGGTGGGTTGGCAAAAGTTCGAACCTCGAATTCGGTATGTGGATCTGTGGATCTGCAGCCACTCGGAATGCGGCCGCGCGGCCTGGAGATCCTCGAGGCCCACAAAAGATCAGTAAGCACCGTGATTGACCCGAGTCACAATATCGAAGAGAGCAGGGCCGCTTTAGTCCTGCTCCAAGGAAAGTCCAATTGCAGAGCGTCTGGACGACCGAGCAAGTCTGAGAACTACGGGCAGGCGTTCATTTTGCCGGCAGCCAACACGCTGAAAGGTGCTGCAGTCCTACTTCGATAACCGGCGGCTCCTCTGATTTGCAGCGGTCAAATGCCACGGGGCAACGCGGATGGAACCGACAGCCCTTCGGCACGCGCGCGGCACTTGGAACCTCGCCTTGCAGGGCCGGCATCTCGGCGCGGCCTGCATTGGCCCCAATCTGCGGGGTAGCGTTGCGCAAGGCGACGGTATAGGGGTGGCGGGGGTTGAATGTGATCTCGTCGGCGCTACCGATCTCGACCAATTTTCCCAGATACAAGACTGCAATCCTGTCGGCGATCAACCAGGCGAGCGGCAGGTCGTGGGTAATGAACAGCAGCGCCATGTTGTGTTTGTCGCGCAAGTCAACCAGGACCTGAAGAATCTGAGCGCGTATCGAGACATCGAGCATCGACACAGGTTCATCTGCAACGATGAGCTCCGGCCGGACGGCAAGCGCTCCGGCAATCACCACCCGCTGGCGCTGCCCGCCGGATAGCTCGTGCGGGAAGCGGGCGAAGAAATCGCCGGGAGGATTGAGCCCAGCGGCCGCAAGCGCTTCGCTCACTCGGTGCGCGAGTTGTTTGCCATCCTCGACCAGCCGCAATGACCGCAGCGGCTCCGCCACGATATCGAACACCGTGTGTCGCGGGTTGAGTGCCTGATAAGCGTCCTGGAAAATCATCTGCACGCGATGTCGGTAAGGACGCAATGCCGAGGAGCCGCGCACTGAGGTCATATCCTCGCCCTCGAACAGCAACCTGCCGCCTGTCGGCTGCGCAAGCTTGGTGATGACGCGGCCCACAGTGGTCTTGCCGCTACCAGACTCCCCGACCAAGGCGACGATCTCACCCCGTCCGATGTTGAGGTCGATCCCGTCCACCGCGCGCACGGCGCCAGCAGGTCGGCCTAGGACACGGTCGAACAGCCCGCCCTGGATAGGAAAATGGACCTGCAGGCTCTCAAGACTCAGGATATCGGCGGTGTCAGGCATGGACTGCGACCTTCTTGCGAGGACCGGTGAAGGTGACAGGCGACGCGTCCGCGCCCGAACTCATCGAGGCTGGGGATTTCGGTCGCGCAAACCCCCATGGCCGACGGGCAACGCCGATGGAAGGCGCAGCCTGACGGCCGGTTCATCAAGTTGGGGGGATCACCAGGGATGGCCCTAATGATCCGTTTCCCACTCGCTGGATTCGGGATCGATTCGATCAGCAGGCGGGTGTAGGGATGTTTGGGCTGGGCGAAGATCTCGGCAACTGTTCCGTCCTCAACGATGCGGCCGGAATACATGATCAACACGCGATCACACGACTCAGCAACCACAGACAGGTCGTGGGTGATCAAAATCAGGGCGAGGCTAAGCTGCGATCGCAACTCCCCTAGCAGCTTGAGAATCTGAGCCTGTGTGATGACGTCGAGCGCCGTGGTGGGCTCATCGCCGATGATGATCGACGGGCGACATGCGAGGGCCATGGCAATCATCACCCTTTGACGCATACCGCCCGACAACTCGTGGGGATAGGCGGAACCGCGATCGGCCGGAATGCCGACAAGTCCGAGCAACTCCTTTGCTCGGGCGATTGCCTCAGCCTTCGGCATCCCGAGCTTCAGCATACACGGCTCGGCGATCTGCTTGATGATGCGATGAACGGGATTAAGCGCATTCATCGCGCCCTGGAATACAACGGACGTTTCGCTCCAGCGATGTGGCCGCATCGCCGCATCATCGTCGATCGGAAGTCGGTTGCCACGATAGCGCACTTGGCCGCCGCTGAGCCGCGCGTTGGGTGATAGCAGGCCCGCGATCGCCATTGCTGTTGTGGTCTTCCCGCTGCCCGATTCTCCGACGAGGCCAACGGCCTCTCCGGCCCGGAGCGCGAAGGTCACATTGTCGATCGCTCGCAATGAAACGCCCTTGAACCCATAGTCGACAGATAGCCCGTTGACTTCCAGAAGCGGAGCCTTCTCCTGGGAGGAGTTTGTCATGGAATAACCCTCCGCCGTGGATTGAATGTGTCGTCGAGGGCATTGCCAATCAGTACGAAGCTAAGCGAAACCGTGAGGACGCACACTCCGGGGGCACCGAGATACCACCAGGCTCCCGCACTGGCCGCACCGGCGCGTTGAGCGAGCGAAAGCAGAGTGCCCCAGGAAGGCTGCAACGGGTCGCCAAGCCCGAGGAACGAAAGCGACGTCTCCACATAAATTGCGCTGGCGACGACCAGGGCACCGTTGGCCGCGATTTGCGGCACGAGATTGGGCAGTATGTGTCGCACCATGATGCTGAGATTGCTGCTGCCCACAACGCGTGCGCGATCAATGAATGTTCGCTCCTTGAGCGACAGTGTCTGACTGCGAACGATACGTGCGACGAAGGCCCAGCTTGTCATGCCGATAACGACAAGGATCACGAAAAGAGAAGGACGGAAGCCGAGGATTTCTCTGCCCCGCCCCATCACCTCGAGAACCACGGGTGTGATGACCAGCGCCAGCACGAAGGACGGCATGACAAAAAAGAAGTCTGTCAAGCGCATCAGCCAGACGTCCACTCTGCCACCGTAGTAGCCAGCCGTCATACCGATCGTAGTCCCGACGACGAGGCTGATCAAAGTCGCCAGCAGCGCGATCGTGAGCGAAATCCGGGCACCATGGATGACCAGATTGAGCACGTCCCGCCCCACCTCGTCCGTCCCCAGCAGATGCTCGCTTGATGGGGGCACGAGGAAATCGCCGGATGCATTGATCGCAGTCTGGAGCGGTCCCACCAGAATATTGGGGACCGCCGCCACAACAAGAAAGAATACCAGACATACGAGGCCCACTTGAGCGCCGCCGTAGCTGAGAAATTGACGCAGAAAGCCTTTTGTCGCGCGCGCCCGCCCTCGGGGGGAATATCGAACTGTACTTTCACTCATTGTCGAACCCTCGGATCAAGAAGGCCGTAGGCAAGATCGGCTATGAGGTTTGCGACAACGATCGACGCACCAAGCAACAGGAATATCCCCTGAAGGACAGGATAGTCCCGTGCGTTGAGCGCGTCGACCGTGAGGCCGCCGATCCCCGGCCAGGCGAAGACGGCTTCGACGGTGATGGCACCTGCCACCACGTAGCCGAGATTGAGGGTGATCAGTGTTACGACCGGTAGCATTGCATTGCGAAATGCATGACGCATCAGCATTTGACCATTGGTCAGCCCTTTGGCCCGTGCGGTTACCATGTAATCCTCGGTGACTACGTCACTCATTGCGGCACGTGCGACCACAACGTATTGGCCGATTAGCCCAAGCGCCACCGCGGTGACCGGAAGCGTGAGATGCCGCAGATAATCAAGCGCCCAGTCAAGGGAACTGATGTTAGCGCCGGGCGAATATGCACCATAACCAGGAAGCCAGCCCAGTGCCGTACTGAAGACCACAACCAGGATCATTCCTAACCAAAACGACGGCGTCGAATAGAGGGCCAGAGAGGCTCCCGTGGCGATATGGTCGACGGCCCCTCCCTTGCGCCACCCCGCATAGATGCCGAGCAGGACCCCACAAAAGATAGCGATCATCTGGGCCAGGCCCACCAGGACAATTGTGGCGGGCAGGCGCTCCACGATCAGATCAGCGACATGCCTACCCCTGAACTTGAAGCTGTAGCCGAAATTGCCCCGGAGAGTTGCCGATAGGTAGTCGACGACTTGATCCGGAAACAGCGGCCGATCAAGACCCCAGTTTTGGCGCTGCGCCTCCATCTGCTCAGCGGTAACGCTCATGCGTGCCCCGCCCAGCAGAAGCGATGCAGGGTCGCCTGGAATGACCCTGAACAGGATGAAGTTCAGGACCGCCACCATCAGGAGGGTTATGATCGCCCTGATGAGGATGCGCCCGATGTGCCGGCTCGTCCCGCTTCCGTTCACGGCGCTGGCACCGGCTTCAGGCGATCAAACGGGAAATAGCCCCACATGGACACTGCATCCTCGGTTCCCCAGCCGTTGAAGCAATTTTTCCGATGGGCCTCGAGAATGAAAGGATAACAGAGCATGATGTAGGGCGCTTCGGTATAAATGAGGCGCGACGCTTGATCGACTAGCTTCTGGCTCTTCTCGATGTCAGGGGTCACGTCGACCTCCGCTAGCAGCGCATCGAACTTCTCATTCTTCCAGTATGAAGCGTTACCCACGCCAATAAGCTTGCTGTTACCAAGACTAAGCAGATCGTGAGGCGTGGGAGACAGCCAGCTCCCTGAAACGAGCAGGTCCCAGCCTCCGCCGCCATTTGCTGGTGCTGCCGTACGGGTGTTGAGTGCCCCGGAGTCAAGCTGAGTCACCGACACTTTAATGCCAATTTGTCCCAGCCAGCCAGCGATAAGCTGCACAGCCGCGATCGGCATTTCGAGTATGCCCGAGACGGTCCCGGTAATCATCTCGAGCTGGAGGCTGTTTCCCTCCTTGTCCTCCCGCAAGCCGTCGCGGTTTGCGTCTCGGTATCCTGCAGCATCGAGACGACGCCCGGCCTCCGCGAGATCGAAGTGGCGCCTGATGTCGTTCATGTCCGAGTAATAATCGGCCGCCAACGGCATTACCACTCCAACGCCAGGGTCGGCGTGTCCGCGCATGGCTCGATCGACGATGGCTTTCTGATCGATCGCGAATCCGATCGCATCCCGAAACGCGGGATCTTGCAGGGCCTTTGTGCTGCCTGCACCCTCCCCGGACGTAGTGTTGAAGGCCAAATAATTCCGCTGCTCGATGCGCGATTGACCGACTGCGATAGAAGGATCATTCGCAAGGTCATCCCACTGGGCAGCTGTCAGGCTTATTCCGTAGTCCAGGTCGCCGCTCTTCAGCCCCTGAGCAATAGGATCGGCGGTATTGAAGAAGCGATGGATCATGCCGGCAGTGGCCGGCCGTCCTGCGCGGAAGTATTCGTTCGGCGTCAGACGGGCAAACTGTCCCGGCTGAAACTCCGAAACGATCATGGGCCCTGTTCCCACGAGCGGCGGCTGGTTCTGAAAAGTACCGCGCGCATCAGCGTAGGATACATCTTTCCAAATGTGCTCGGGGACCATCAATATGAAGTTGTCGACCGGCCAACGAGTGGGGCTCTTGGTAACCATTTGAAGGGTCTCATCATCAAGCGCCGTAATGGACTCAATGTTCTCCAAGCCACCCGTATTGTTGTAGCCGACGTTCAATTCGTCCGGCTTGCCCATGGAGCCGCGCAAATAGTTATAGGTGAACGCCGCGTCGCGGGCAGTCGCAAGCTGACCGTCAGACCACTTCATGCCCGGCCAAATCTTGAACGTCCATGTAAGCTTGTCGTCTGCAACGGCCCATGATTCGGCAAATCCCCGCCTATCGTTGTGGCGCTGGGCGTCCACACCGACCAGGGCGTCATAAGTGAAGTACGTCGGCCAGGACGAGCTCCAAGTGGCAAAAGGATTCATAGTGTCGGGTGCTGAAATTCCGGCGATGCGCACAATGCCATCTGTGCAAGAAGAGCCGGCGAATGCCCGCGAGTTCATAACCCAAGGTAAAGCCGAACCCAAAAGCATTGCTTTCAGGACTGCACGGCGATCGAGTAACCAGCTGTTCATCAAGTAGTTCCTCCACTCTGTTCTCTTTTCGTGGCACGAACGTCAGAATTTAACGGTGCCAATCGGGAAATTTGGATATGTGCCTAGCTAGACTGCGCAATTCGGCGTTCTTCTCCTTTTTGCGCATGTTTCCGGCGGAATGGGCCGCTGGCTTGTGCGGTGTATCGCTGAACGCGGTAGCGGCCATCGATGATTTCTGCGTTCGGCAGGTGAACCCATCCGCATTCGATGGATCGGCGTTCGATTTCGCGGCCCGCCTTGGCAAGCAGCTTGCCTTTCCAGAGTCGTCAGCAACGAGATCAGCGCCTCGTGTATGGCCCGTGCCGGACACTACTCTCGTTCGTTTCTCCTATCGCTCTCGGTCTGCTACCGGCCGCCGGGTACGTCTGAGGTGAAGCTTACCGAATCGGCAGTCCGCCACGGACAAACTCAGTTCCCTTCCGACAAGGCTGAGCTCGTTGCGTGCCCCACTCGGGTGCCGGTGCTTGAGGCACTGCCCCCGGCAAGACTGGAAGGAGAATTTTGGAAGGATATTGCTCTGAATGGTAAACATTGTTGATGGACGGAGCGCCAGCAGGAATGCTGCCGATGTCGCTATGCAAAATGGGGTTGGGGGCACCGATGGTTAACTCGAGGCTATGTCCTTGTCGAACAACGTGAGCTATAGGTCCAAGCAATGACATCCGTATCTCGTAGACGTCCCCGGGCACGAGTTTCTCAAATTTGCGATAGGAATGAACCACTTCGTCGGCATAAGTCCGTGCCTCGTCGATCGCACGCAGCGAAGCGCGCAATAGGCCGGACTGCAAGAAAAGTAGGTCGCCTTCGGGATTGACGTCTTTCAACGTTAATTCCACGTCAGCGTCATCTCCATTGTCGATGCTGAGATAGAGAATTACTTCGGGGTTTCCAAGCAGGGCCATATCCGAAACGGCTGCGGCCGTCCGGTAGTTCAACACGCCTACCGCGGTCGGCTGGATCGCGAATTGCTGATTGTTTCCGTAAAGCTCTGCTCCTACCGGGTAAAGGTAGGTGCGAGCCCCTTCGTTGGGGCTAGCTTCGGGTTTGTGAGGCGAGATCGTGGCATCAGCTGTGAGATAAAATGGGTGTCGCTCGATCGCTGGTTCTGGCCACGTCTTGTGCCTAGTGACCCAGCCCGCAACCGATTTCTTAGGGTCTTGATCGGGCTCCTGGACCTCCCAATAAACGGTTACGGGCGCTTCATGTTCTATTCCATTCTTGACGCCTTTCACCCAACGATCCAAGAATTTCATACGCTCGCCGTCTACCAGGCTATAGCCGTTGGGGCCAGGTCCGGCAATTGCGTGATCGCCGTTCATCAAGACAAGCTTCTTGTGCTCCACTTTCGGCATTAGCTGAGTAAATAGCCGCGCACTCTCCCTGACCGCGCCGCCGCAGGTGTCTTGCCATGAGGCTATAAGCATTGTGGGCACAGTGACCTTGCCGGCGACCTCATCTCGAGCCAAGCAGGTCGAGTCCCAGAACTCATCCTTTAATGGGTGATTTCTGGCCTCGTCGAAGAAACGGTTTTTGACGACTTGTCGATCGCTGCCGCGAATTGCGGCGCACTCGTTATCGCCCGCGCTGATCCGATCCTCCACCCCGCTAACCTGACTGACGAACTCACTTTCGATTGCCCACCGGACCATGGCGAGTTGCAACATCCCGCCTAATTGGCTGCAGTCCTCGTAGCCGTCTTCAACGCCACTCGCTACGATGGCCCTTAGATGAGGAGGTTGTTCTGCTGCGACCCAGAATTGAACGGTACCTGCAGATGAATTGCCGACCATCCCAACATTGCTGTCGCTCCAGGGCTGTCGAGCAATCCATTCGACCACTTCGGCGCCATAAATTCCTTCCTTGGAGTCACACCAACGCTCAAGGATGCCCTCCGAGCAACCTGTGGCGGGAAAGTTGGCCCCCACGAAAGCGTAACCAGCTTCGAGGAACGGCTTCGCAAGGCTGAAGGGGGACGCACTCGCAGCGTACGGGTTGTAAAGGAATACGGTAGGATAACGGCCCGAATTTTTCCGCCATGAAATATAGGCGATGCGCGTTCCGTCCTCCATAGGCACGTAGCCCAGATCACGCACCACGTCAGCTTCGGTAAGGGCGTTGACTAGCTTCATCTTGGACCGTCCATTCCTCCCTGCGCTTAGAAAGTTGTCAGCGCGAAATCTTGTTCGTCGGTAAGCTCTTCGAATTGCGCGCGACTGATGCTCCAAGGCGAACGCTACAACCAGCGCCAAAATGCTCCCGAAAACAAATCTAACCATGAAGGCCTGGGCAAACGTCGTCAAATTCCGTTTCTATATTACTCCGATCTAAGATCAAGATGGACGACAAAGTGCTCTCCACAAACTGCCTACGCGATAGCGGAAGTTGTCGTCACTGGCCGCGAAGCCTAACGACGATCGCGTCCAACACCAGCGCGTCATGAATGATGACGTCGGCTTACGTCGCCTGGGCAATGCGCGTAGCGTCAGAAGGTCTCCGGCGCCGGCACCAGCACCGACCTGTGCGATTTGGCCCGAGGCCGCGGGTTTGACACAATGATCAAGAGGTGTCCTTAGTCCAAACCTGACGAATGGAGGACTTGACGCCAGCACGCCAGCTAATGCCGACTGCGGGGCATTTCATGGTTGTGGGCACGATGGGAAAGGCTCCGGGTAACCGTCGGCACTGCTCTACGGGCAATACGATGTGGAGGCAGGTCGGAAAAGACCGCGTAAGCGCCGGTGAGCAGCGGATTTGCTGCCCACCGGGCACATCCGCCTCGGAGAAGAGGCGCTGCTTAGTTAAATGCCGGCCATGAGCATGAGCTTCAGTTCCGTGTACTCTTCGATGCCGTGGCGGGATCCTTCGCGACCGATGCCCGACTCCTTGACGCCCCCGAAAGGAGCGAGTTCGGTCGAGAGACGCCCGCTGTTGATTGCGACCATGCCGTACTCAAGGGCCTCTGCGACACGCCAGATGCGGCCGATATCGCGTGCATAAAAGTAGGCGGCGAGGCCGAAATCGGTGTCGTTCGCCATCGCGATCACGTCCTTTTCATCGCTGAATCGGAACAACGGGGCAAGCGGTCCGAACGTCTCTTCTCGGGCGACCTTCATCGACTGGGTGACGTCGGAAAGCACCGTCGGCTTGTAGAAGGTGCCACCTAGCCCGAAAAATTCACGGCGGGTTGGCGGATGTGGCGCAAGCCGTTGAAATGACGTAGGATTTGGTTGCTAAGGCCGATCCGAATCATTTCCCGGAGACCACACCCGCCATGAATGATCTTACCCTGCCGCTGAGCGGTTTGTCATCAGTGGGCGGCAAGTCCGTCGTCGCCCGTTTCGACGGCGGCATGTTGTCCTCCAACTGTGGCGTTCTGGTGCTGGCCGAGGTGGAAAAACGACTGCGGGTGGCCGACCGTCTGGCGCGTTGCATCGATGATCCGCGCTGCCCGGACCAGGTGGTCCACAGCCTGGCGGACATGATCGGCTTTCGCATGAAGATGATCGCCGCCGGCTATGAGGATGGCAACGACGCCAACCGGCTGCGCTCCGATCCGGTCTTCAAGATGGCCCAGGATGCGCTGCCGTCGGGTCGGGATCTGGCCTCGCAATCGACGCTGTGCCGGCTGGAGAACCTGCCCGGCGTGCGGGAGCTGGTCGCCATGGGGCGGGCGATGGTCGACCTCTATTGCGCTTCCTTCCGGCAGGTGCCGAAGCGGATTGTGCTCGACATCGACGACACGTTTGACGCCGTACATGGCGGCCAGCAATTGCGCCTGTTCAACGCGCATTACGACGAATACGGCTTCCAGCCGATCGTAGTGTTCGACGGTGCGGGCCGGTTCGTCAGCGCGATCCTGCGACCGGCCAGGCGGCCGCGCGGGGCTGAGATCTGCCCCCACCTGCGCCGCCTCGTGCGGGCGATCCGGAGCAATTGGCCGAACACACGGATCCTGATCCGGGCCGACAGCCACTACTGCGGTCCGCAGGTCATCGACTGGTGCCGCGCCAACGGTGTAGACTTCATCCTCGGCGTAGCGCCGACCACGACGCTGCGCGAGCATGTCGCGGACCTGGAAGCCCGCACGACGGCGCGCTTTGAAGCGTCGGCGAAATCGAACAAGGTCCGCCGCTTCAAGGAGTTCTTTGACGGCGCCGCCAGTTGGAGCCGCGTCGAGCGCATCATCGCCCGCGTCGAGGTCGGCGCCAAAGGAGCCGACACCCGCTTCATCGTCACCAATCTGACCAGTGGCAAGGCCAAGGCGCTCTACGAGGACCTCTACTGCCGGCGCGGCGCAGCCGAGAACCACATCAAGTCCTGGAAGACGCATCTTGCCGCCGACCGCACATCCTGCACAAGAGCGACGGCCAACCAGTTCCGGCTCTTCCTGCATGCCGGCGCCTACTGGCTAATGTGGGGCCTGCGCGCTGCGATGCCGAAACGCTCGAGCTTTGCCGTCGCCCAATTCGACACGCTGCGATTGCGCCTCATCAAAATCGCCGCGCGGGTGGTCGAGATCAAAACGCAAATCCGCCTGCACCTGCCGACATCCTGCCCCGACCAGCGTATTCTGCGCATCGTCCTCGACCGCATCCCGCGGCTCGCGACATAACCGCAGGGGCGCAGACGCCCCGAAACGAACCCGCCGACCGCAACCTGCAAACCCCGCCTGCCATCACGACGGATCACCGCCGCCGCCCGCCCAGGCTTGTCAAAATGCACCCACATCGCGACCAAATCGTCGCTTCAGGCCGCCGAAAACTCATCGCTGTGCATCAAGGCGGCTAGCTCATGACGAGCGCCCCCTGTAAGTATGCGCGCCCCCTTCGCCACAGCGTCGGCAATATGCTGCTCCACCTTCGCAACCGCGGCCGCGCTTATCAACGGTCCCTGGCCAATGCCTTCGGCCATGCCATCGCCTACCTTGAGCCGCGCAACTTCGGTCGCAAGCTTTTCGGCAAACGCATCGTAGATGGAATCTTGAACATAGATGCGGTTCGCGCACACACAGGTCTGCCCCATGTTGCGGAATTTCGATGCCATGGCCCCCGCGACGGCCGCATCGATGTCGGCGTCATCAAAGACGATGAAGGGAGCGTTGCCACCCAATTCGAGCGCGAGTTTCTTCACGGTGGTCGCGCACTGCGCCATCAGGAGCTTCCCGACCGCCGTGGAACCGGTGAAACTCAGCACGCGGACATCCGGGCTATCGCAGAGTGCCTTACCGATCGCGTGAGCGTTTCCCGTGATGACATTGAGGACGCCGGGCGGCAGACCCGCCTTCTGACCGAGGGCAACAATGGCGAATGCCGTGAGCGGTGTTTCCAGCGCAGGTTTGACGATGGCCGTGCAGCCAGCCGCAAGGGCCGGGCCAACTTTGCGGGTTATCATCGCTGCCGGAAAGTTCCAGGGCGTGATCGCCGCAACGACGCCCGCTGGTTGACGGATCACCACAATGCGGCCGTCCTGGATGTGGCTTGGAATTGTCTCTCCATAGATCCGCTTTGCTTCTTCGGCGTAGAATTCCAAAAAGGAGGCCGCGTAGAGGATCTCAGCCCTGGCTTCCCCTAACGGTTTGCCCTGTTCGCTGGTTAGTATCCGAGCCAACTCGTCGGCATGTTCCACCACGAGATCATGCCATCGGCGCAAAGTCGTCGATCGTTCCTTGGCGAGGAGCCCTGCCCAAGCCGGGAACGCGCGCTTGGCCGCTGCGATGGCCTTGGCAGTCTCTGCGGCGCCGAAATCGGGAACCTTCGCAATTTCTTCGTTGGTGGAGGGATTGAGCACCGACAATTCAGGTTCACCCACCCATTCGCCATCCACGAGGCATTGCGCCGGCCAGCGCTCTCGCATCTCGGACCTCTTGGTTGTCTTGATGCGTTCAGCGATTTCGCCAGCAGCGCGCTTGGCCAGTTCAATGTCAGGCATAATCATGTGATTCCAACCTTGGTCGGGGTGATAGTGACTGGGCTCATGCGGGGAGCGAACTCCCTCCGTTCACGTCGATGATCGCTCCAACGAATGGATCCGCATGAAGAAGTCACGAACGGACGCATGATCCCGGAGGTCGGCGGGGCCGGGCTAGCAGGCGGCGTCCGGACGGCATTTCCTTGCGAACCGCCTGCTCCGCGGCTCGGGTGGGATCCGCGTTCTGGCCGAAAAGCCACGTCCGCACCGGCGACGCGCAGTCGGCGACCCAAGCCAATCCAATTCCCGACGACCCTCCTGAGACAACGGCAACCTTGGTGAAAGGCGCCGTCGTCATACCAGTTCCGATGGTTCGCCAAGGGTGCCCGTAAAAAGGGAGATCGGTGGGTGCGCATCAGGATCGGTGATGACTTCGATGAGCACCGGCGTCTTCGAGGACAGAGCGCGGTCAAGGGCAGACCCAATGTCGCCCGGATTTTTGACTGTGATCCCTTGGCAGCCGCAGGCCTTGGCCAGAGCAGCATGGTCGACGGGGGCGAAGTGACAGGCTGTCGTATAGCCGCCGAATTTTACGGTCTCGGCATCTTTTTGGAAGCCGAGCACGCCGTTGTTGAGCACGATCACCGTGAGGTTGATTTCGGACCGCACGAGCGTTTCGAGTTCTCCCCAGCTATGGGCGAACCCGCCGTCTCCGACGAATACGACAACAGGACTGTCGGGTCTTGCCAGCTTGGCGCCCATGCCGAGTGGCAAGCCCCATCCCAGACCTGCCAGGCCGCGTGGAGCGATGAACCGCTGTCCTGCCCGAAGTGTGCGGAGCTGACCGACGATCCACATTGAAGAATAACTCGCGTCTGCCACGACGATGGTTTCCGGCGTCATACGCGATTGCAGGTCGCGCATGATGCGTTCCGGCCTCAACGGCGTCTGGTTGCTGCCGCTGAAGATGCTGCGATCCTGCTCAAATTGCTCCCAGGCTTCGGCGATGCGACGTTCAAGCAATACCTTCTTGGCCGAGCGATTGGAGAGATCCTCCGATCGAAGCGCTGCAGTCAGGGCTTGAATTGTAGTGGCGACGTCTCCGACGAGGCGGACAGACTGGTAGTTTCTGCCGATCTCGCAAGGATCGATGTCAAGGTGAACGACCGTCGCCGTAGAAGGAATCGAGCGCCAGCTATCGGTTCCGTTCTGGTTGGTCCTGGTGCCGACGAGAAAGACGAGATCTGCCTCATCCATTAAGGCGCGCGTGCGATAGCCGAGAGATCTTGGGCCGTTCAGCCCCCCACTTACGCCGCAAGTCAGGGGCGCGTGCTCATCGACAGCGCCTTTGCCCATATTTGTTGTGAACACGGGCAAATGGGCGGTGCTCTGCAGCTCCGCGAGCGCTTTGCTCGCGGCCGGCGAAACCGCGCCGCCTCCGGCCAGCACCACGGGCGACTCGGCGCGAGCGAGCAACTTGGCCACCGCCGCGAGCGCCTCGTCGCTCGGGCGGATGGGATCAAGGGGCCACGTGCCGTATTTCCCTGTCCGACCGCGTACGCCAGCCGGAACATTCTCGCGGAGCAGGTCGGCCGGAAGAATGAGCACGGCTGGGCCAGGTCGGCCACTGGTGGCCGCGATAAACGCGGAGTCGACATGGTCCTCGATCCGATCGGCCGTTATCACCCGTCGCGTCCATTTGGAACAAGCCGAGAAAAGGGCGATGTGGTCCAGTTCTTGGAATGCGTTCCGGTCGAGCTGGTGGCGCTCGACCTCCTGCACCAAGGCCACCACCGGAATACTCGCCTTAATCGCTTCGGATAGCGGCGGTACGAGCAACGTTGCGGCAGGCCCATTTTGGGCACACACGACGCCGACTTTGCCCGATATGCGGGAGTAACCATCGGCCATGGCCCCACCCATATTTTCCTGGCGGTAGGCGATCTGCCGGATTCCGATCTTTTCGCATGCCAGAACCACCGCCGAGGGCAGGCTCTGGGCAAAAATCATCTCGACGCTGTTGCGTTGCAGTGCTGCTGCAATCCGTTCGGCTACAGTTTCTACGGACATTACTCCGGTTTCTCCATATTGTTGATGTCGGCTGCGTGTTCGTGGAGGAAGAGACGAAACAGGTCGGATATCGTGTCGACCTCGGTCTCTCCCATCGGTGTTGACAGGCACGCGGCAGCCCCATTCGGCAAAATGACACCGTGCCGGGAAAAGAAGCGGGAGAGCGTCCTTAGGACGGCGTTTTGGGCTGGATTGGTTGCCGTGTCCCTGAACTCACGCGGTTTCCGCCGCGTCGGATGAATTCGAAACAGGGAGCCGGCTCCGGTAACTGCAAACGGAGCGTCGCGTTGGCCAATGATCTCGGTGAGGTTGGCACGCAGCCGCTCCCCCAGTCCGTCGAGGCGAGCGAACGCTGCTTTGTCCAAGGCGCGCATTGCGGCGATGCCGGCTACAATCGATAGTGGATTGGCCGAGAACGTTCCGCCCTGTGGCAGGAGGGGGCGCCCGGACTTGGCGCTGAAGACCTGCATAACCTCCTCGCGTCCGCCGATAGCACCGATGGGCAGCCCACCGCCGATTATCTTGCCCATGGTGATCAGGTCGGGCTTCAGCCCGTATCGCGCCGATGCGCCGTGGTAGCCTTGGCGCAGGTTCAACACTTCGTCAGCGATGATGAGCACACCGTGATGGCGGCAGAGCCGATGCAGCGCCTCCAGGAAGCCAGGGTTCGGCGCTATCAGGCCAGCGCGGCTCGGCATCGGATCGATTACGACCGCTGCGATCCAATGCGCATGGGCCTGGAGCTTCTTCTCGAGCAGCTCAGTGTCATTGAAGCGCAGCACAAGCGTCTCTTGGAGAACGCTTTCCGGCATTCCCTTGTACAACGGCACCGAGACCGGATCGTCGGCAAGTCCCCAGTTCTCCGGGCTTGCCGACTGGCTGACTTCAACCCAGTCATAGGCGCCGTGGTAGGCTCCCTCGAACTTGGCGATTCCGGCCTTGCCGGTGAGAGCTCGTGCCGCCTTGATAGCGAACATTACGGCTTCAGTGCCGGTGTTTACAAATCGAACGCGATCGACATTCGGAATCCGCTCGCAAAGGATACTCGCCAGCTCGATTTCCATCTTCGTCGGATTGGCAAAGCAGCTGCCGCTCGCCAGCTGCCGATAGACCGCCTCGACGACAGGTTTGAACGCATGTCCGTGGATGAGGGTCGTAAAATTCCCGTTCAAATCAAGATAGCGGTTTCCGTCGACATCGAAGAGATAAGCGCCTTCGCCTCGCTCCATGTACTTCGGAATTGGATCGCGTTCGATCGTTACCCGGCTCGTACCGTCGGGAAATACCGACATCGCGCGTGCGAACGCTTCCTCCGAGTGGGTCAAGGCCGGCGTTTCGTGCCGAACTTCTGCGTTTGATTGCGTAGTCATTGATATCCCCCTCGCACCTCGTGCCATATCGGCAAGGCCGCCGATGCGAGCGCTGATGCGACTGCGCTTTCCACCGTTTGCTCGGTCACTCCCATTGAGATTGTTTCCAAGTTTCATGAATGGCATCCACGAGGGCGGCGGCTAAATCTTGGACATCGGTCTTGCTCATCGGTGTCGAGAGCGCGCCGGAGCAATTCGGCGTCATCAGAAAACCCCGTTCCAGCATTGCGTGGTGAACCTTTGCCAGCGCAGTCTTCTGCACGGGGCTCGGGAACGAAGTCCGGTAGTTTCGGATAACTTCAGTCTTCAGATGGAGCCGAAAGAGGGAGCTCATGCCCGTAACTTGCGCGGGGAGTTCGCGCCTTCGGAGTTGCTCAGTGATTTCGCTACGAAGCATATCGCCCATCCGGTTAAGACGGGCCACGGCATCCATAGTGTATGATTGCAGCGCCGCCAGCCCAGCTGTCATGCTGAGCGGGTTGGCGCTGAACGTGCCGCCGTGGGAGACGGCTGGCTTGCCCTTGGTGTGATCGAAGACCGCCATGTGTGACGCAGGCCCTGCGACGGCCCCAACAGGCAAGCCTCCGCCGATGATCTTTCCCAAAGCCACCAAATCCGGCTCAAAGCCGAACGTGGCATGGGCGCCATGATAACCGATGCGGTATGAAACGACCTCGTCGATCACAAGCAGGATGCCGTAGCGGTTACAGCAATCCTGGATGACCTCCCGCACATCCGCGTCCATCGGAACCATACCGACGCGGGAGGCGAGCGGATCGACGAGGATCGCGGCGAGACGCTCATGGTGTGCACGGATGAGCTCTCTGCACGTCTCGGGCTCGTTGTAGGGGAGGACCAGAACCTCCGCGGCGGTGGAGACGGGAGTTCCCTTGGCGTAGAGCACACTCTTGGGTGATGAATCGCCCCAGTTCATTGGAGCAGAATCAAGGCTGACTTCCACATAGTCGTAAGCGCCGTGATATGCGCCCTCAAACTTCGCGATCATCGGGCGTCCTGTAATCGCGCGCGCGGCCTTGACGGCGTACATGACAGCCTCGGTGCCGGAGCTCGTGAAGCGGACCTGCTCAAGCCTTGGCGATCGCGCGCTGATCGCTTCCGCAAGGCTGGTCTCGCTCGTAGTCGGAAGCCCGAATGCGGTGCCGTCGTTCAGGACCTTGTGCAGCGCCTCAATCACCGGCGGAAAGGCATGGCCGTGAACGAGCGAGAAGAAGTTGTTTGCGCAGTCGAAGACCTTCCTGCCGTCTGCGTCGGTGATCCAGCAGCCGGCTGCAGACACAGCATAAGGCGGCTGGGGAGCGAAAAAAGGGGCAGCACGCATGCTTCCGCCTGGTGTGATCCTTAGTGCTCGTTGAAACTCGTCGCGAGACTTCGGCCCAACGACCTCTCCCCGGTTATGGCCTAAGCTTGAAATGGGCAGCACGTCCGAACTCCTTGACCACTTTTGTTGAGATGGCGACTGGATCACATGAACCAATTTATGTCAATCAGGATCAAATGCTTCATTTCCATACACGCACTCCTACTCTGCTTCCGAGGTTACGTTCGGGACTAACCCCCGCTGCCCGCAAACTAGAGGGCCGAGCAGCGCGACTTTTTCGAGTTGCGCGGCCGGGCCTTAAGGCGTGGGGCAGCGTACCCCCAAAAGCTCTTGCCTTCGCGCTTCGGTGGCCAAAAGGTCGACTGCAAGCAAATTGGAGCCGAGGACGACGCCGTAGACGTCCCTGGCCATCTCAGGGCTCACAATGTCGTCTACCACGTCGCGCTGAACTGCGAGGGGATCCCGCCTGAGCGGATCTCCGAAGCCGCCACCACCCGGGGAGCTGACGTCCACCCTTGCGGATCCCAATTGCATGATTCCATATTGTGGAACGGCAATCGCTTCGCCGTCGTCCAACAGCGTCACGGCGATTGTGCCTTTCACCCCCGGCTCGCCGCCTACGATGCCATAGCCGGTTGGTTTGCGGCTGCCTTCACTGCGAAACGAGTACTCTGCGGGCTGATATGTCGAGGCGGAGTATTCAAGGCCGGTTCCGCCGCGAAACTCGCCTGCCCCCCCGCTGTCCTTTCGCATCTCGGAGCGATGAATCTTTACGGGATAGATCTGCTCGTAGGTCTCGACATTAGGCAGGTTCATCCCGCCGAGGGTGCAGAGCTGTCCGGCCGCAGGGAAGCCATCGCGCCCCCGGACGGCTCCTGCCCCGGACGACCCGTTCCAGTGATACATCACGTAAGTTCTGCCATCGTCTTTCTGTCCCGACGAAATGCAGTAGCAAGTCTTTCCCCAGCCGGCATAGCCTTCCAAAGGCATGGCGGTCGCAAGGGCGCGCCATACGGCGTGGACGATCTCGCTCGTCGGATGCACGGTGTTCATCGTCATTGGCGCCGGCGGAAGGGCATTTACGACAGTGCCGGGCGGTGCCTCGATCGTCATCTGCCGCATGGCGCCCTGGTTTTGCGGTACGCGCCCGTTGAAGAACGACATCACCGCGAGGAAGACCGCCGAACTCGTATTGGCAATCGAGCTGTTCTTGAAGCCGCGGATTTGCGGCGCGCTGCCAGAGAAGTCGACATGCAGATGCTCATTCTTTACCGTAAGGGTGACGCGAACGGGCACGTCCATCGACTCAAAGCAGTCAGTGTCGGAAACATCCTCGCCATAGTAGACCCCCTCGGGAATTGTGCGGATCATCTCCTTCATCAGTGTCTGTGCATGATCAAGGATCGCGCTGAAAACCCCCTCAGTTTCAGAGAGACCATACTCGCGAGCGAGCGCGACAACCCTGTCGCGCCCGGTGCGCGTCGAGCCAACCATGGCGGCAAGATCACCGTCAAGAAGATCCGAGGTGCGGCTGTTAAGCAGAAGGAGGCGCCAAAGGTCTTCGCGCACACGGCCGCGCTCGAAGAGGCGGAGGACGGGAAGCCGGATGCCTTCATGAAAAATCTCTGTCGCGGCAGCATTGTACGTTCCCGCTGCACCCCCACCGATGTCGGATTGATGCGCCCTATTGCTCGCAAACCCAAGAAACCTGTCATCGACGATGATCGGGCGGATTATCGTCCAGTCCGGAAGATGGTTTCCTCCCGCTTCGTAGGGATCGCTCAGCAGGAAGACGTCGCCATCGTGAAGATCACCGCCATAGTCGCGAAGTACCGCGCGAACGGCAAAATCGCCTCCCCCCGTATGGATCGGAAGACCGTCGGCGACGGATAGCGCATCGCCTCGGGCATTGCTCAGGAAGCAGGAGAAGTCGTGGCTCTCGCTGAAGATCGGGCTCTGCGCGGTCCGCGTCATCGCCCAGCCCATGTAGCGAGAGATGTGATCCAAACGCTTCTGCACCAGCGTCATCATGATCGGGTCGACGGCCATGGTCATCACTCCGAAATAGAAAGTTTAATAGAATAGTTCCCGCCCTCATCGACCTTCAGCATGTCCGCCGCTCCGAGGAGAATGGTCGTCGTCAGTTCCTCGATGACGGCGGGGCCTGTTATCCTCGCCCCGGGACTTAGCGTCGAGGGAGAGAACACGGGCGCATCGACGAAGCCAGTGCGAGTGTCGATCCATATGCTGCGGGTGCTACTTGCCTGCGGGCTTTCAGCCGTCGCGCCGGCGGCTTCCAGCGCAAGCGCGGGGAACCGGCCCTTGCCGATAAGATGAAAGGCTACGATTTGTACCTCGTTGCGTTCCTGCACGTAGCCGTAGATGCTCGAGAACTCTTCCTCGAAGCGATGCCGCAGCGTCTGCTTGCTGTCCGTACCGCCGAAGAACGGCACCCGCACTGTCCATTGTTGGCCGCGATATCGTAGCTCCAAGAAGCAATCGATGACGATTGCCTCGCTGGAGAAGCTTTCAAGAAGCCGGCCGCGTTCTTCGTCCTCACGTTTAGCAACCTGTTCGGAAATCCGCGCAAGCGTCTCATCCGAAAGCTCGACCATGCAGGATTGAATGAGGTCGTGACGAATATTGGAATTGCACATTCCAAACGCGCAGAAGACGCCGGCAAGCCGGGGTACGAACACCGACCGGCATCCTAGAAGCCGAGCGACTGCCACACCGTGGAGCGCTCCGGCGCCTCCGCAAGCAACGAGCGTCAGGGCTTGAGGGTTGACGCCGCGCTCGCTAGACATCCGCTCCATTGCGTGCAGCATGTTCTGTTCGGCGAGGCGGATGATGCCGATCGCTGCCCCTTCAACCGTCAGACCCAGCGGTTGCGCCACGTGCTTGGCGATCGCTTCATGCGCGAATTCCGAGCAAATGTTGACCGATCCGTCCGCGTAGGCGCCGGGCCGGAGTCGCCCCAACACCACGTGGGCATCGGTGACCGTGGCCATCGTTCCCCCAAGCCCGTAGCAGGCCGGGCCCGGGCGCGAGCCGGCACCCTGCGGTCCGACTTGGAGCATGCCGCCAGCATCGACATAGGCGATCGTGCCGCCACCGGTGCCGACCGTATTGATTTCAACGCTCGCCGTGATCGCCGGGTACCCGGCAATGTCAAGCCGGGTAGTCTCACCAACCTTTCCCCGGTCATAAAGCATGACATCGCAACTCGTCCCGCCAATCTCCATAGTGATGAGACCGCCAAGACCATCTTTCCCAGAGAAATAGTCGAGCGCGCCGACACCAGCGGCCGGCCCTGAGAGGAGCAAGGAAACCGGGCGCTGTTCTATATCGTCTATAAAGGCCGCGCCCCCGTTGCTTTGAACGAGAAGAAGCCTATTCGACATCCCGAGTTCACTGAGGCGTTCGTCGAGCTGTCGGAGATAGGGAACCACCCTTGGACCAATATAGGCGTTGACGACAGCCGTCGAGGAACGTTCGTACTCGCCCATGACCGCCGCGAGCTTCGCCGATCCGCAAACAAAGCAATCCGGCATTGCCTCGCGAAGGTAACGAACGCAAAGTTCTTCATTGGCATCATTAAGGTAGCTGTTGATAAAGCAGACTGCGACCGCCTGAACGCCGGCCGCCTCGAAACGTGCGATGGCGTCATCGAGATCTGCCCGATCGACTTCAGCTTCGATGCGTCCGTCCTTCAGCACCCGTTCGGTTACCGGCCTGCGCAGCCAGCGTGGCACTAGCACATCGGGCCAGGGCGTCCGATAGTCCCATACGTTCTCGCGGAAGCCGCGGCGGATCTCGATTGCATCGCGGAAGCCTCGAGTGACAAGCATGCCCGTCCTTGCGCCCTTTCCTTCAAGGAGAGTGTTGGTGGCGATAGTGGTACCATGGACGAAATGGGTGCATGACGACAGGAACTCTCGGATCGTAAGTCCCTGGCTCTCCGCCAGCGCGGAAACGCCGGCAAGCACGCCTAAGGATGGATCGTCTGGTGTAGATGCGGTCTTATGTATGCGAATGCCGGAGCGCGAGCCGACGGCGACGACATCGGTGAAGGTACCGCCAACGTCGATCCCAACCCTCCAGGTTTCCTTCGTCAATTCCGATTCTCCTCTGGGTTCTCTCGACCGGCAGCGCGATACTGTCGTGCCGATGTGCTTTCCACGTTGGCTTGACTGCCCCTTCGGAAGAGGCCGACTCCATGTCATGACTCGGATGAGGCCGTTGATTAGGGTTACGCGTAATGGATCATGTAGTTCACTTTTAGTCAACAAGGATCATTTGCTTCCTAGCGAAATTCATGGCACCGTGTTTTGAAAAATGAGACATAGCTTGGATGAACCCAAAACCGCTCGACATAGATACGAAGCTGCGGCAGCTTATGCCCGAGGCTAGAGGACCTGCGGCTGCCGCGATCCAGTTCCTCATTGCCCATCGCGACGAAATACCATTTCGCTCTATGCGTGAGCTTGCTAAGCGCGCACGAGTTCCTTCGGTAACGCTGGTGCGGTTGGCGCAGAGCCTTGGATACAAGGGTTTCGACGAACTCCGCGAAGTGTATATAGCTGCATTAATGAACGGTCAGCGCAGTAACAGAGGCCGCGCTGCTGAACTCGTATCCCTTGGCCAGAAGGAAGGCGCGCTCGGTTTTGCCGCACAGTTCGCTGAGCGGGAAATCGAGGCTCAAAAAGCGGCGGTTGCCGGCCTGAGCGAGAAGGAACTTAAAGCTGCGACGCAGACGTTAGTGGAAGCTGCGCGAGTTTTTGTGATTGGCCGCCGTCCTTTCTTTGCCGCAGCTTATTCATTTTCGTATTCCTTACGGAAGGCGAAGCCGAACACTCACTTACTGGACGTCGGTGGAGGATCGGCATTGGAGCTCGATGGGCTCACGCCGAACGATGTGATCATCGGCTTCACTTCATATCCTTACAGTCGGGTCACCTTAAGCGTCGCGAAAAGTGCCAAAGCCCAAGGTGCCACGGTTATTGCCATCACTGACAGCGAGAACGCGCCAATTGCGGCTTTTGCCGACCATCTTTTTCTGATGACGGCACGCAGCTACGCCTTTCCGGACTCCATTGCAGGCGCTTATCTCATCGGGAATATTCTTGTTGCGCTCATCGTCTCAAGGCTGGGCGCGGAAGCACTAACACGCATTCAGCGCAACGAACTCGAAATCCGCGGAACGGGAGAGTATCTCGCGGAACCCAGCCGCAAAATCTCAACGCGTTAAAAGTGCGTGTTCCGATGATCGAAGGGCTATTCCAATCTGAAGCCGGGCTTCGATTTGAGCCGGACAGTTGCTGCTCCCCTGGGGCCGTGAGCTTCGCAGGATGGAGATCCAGCTGGCCGTCGAACAAGTCCCGGCACCGCTTCAGGGTGTCGGGGCGATCCTGCTCCAGTGTGTGGGCGGACTTTGTTCGAATGTCCAGCCGTGGCCGCGAAGCCAGGCGCTCAAGGCGCTGCGGCTGATCCGCACCGAATGCGGCGATGAGCCGCTCCACCAACTCGTTCAGCGTGATGTCCTTGCGCTCCCCGATCAGCCGTACCCATCCGGTGAAGACCGCAGACGTGCGTATCCGGCGGCCAAGAGCACCTGATCACCGCGGTGCTGGGGTCAAGCTTTCGATGGGGAGACGCGATGATGTTGTTCGAGGAGGAGTTCGACCTCCTCGATGCCTTCATCGGTGAAGGCTAAGATCCCGTCGTCGTTGGCGCCCTAAACGCAGATGACGCCGTCCTCGGGCTCGAGACCGAGGGCCAGGTCCTGGATGAGCGCTTCTCGGACGCCGAGGTCCCTGGCGACACGTTCGACGGGGTAGACGTGATGCACCTTATTGCGCTGCATGATCAGGCCGCCGCTGGTTGGGTCCGCGGTTTTGCGGATCTCCAATTCCAAGGCAGCACATCATCGGTCCGATGGGCCGGATAGACGGGCAAGTCGGGCGAGGACGTCGGCGAGCCAGGCCTGAGGGTCAATGTCGTTCATCTTGGCGCTGACGATCATGCTGTAGAGAACGGCAGCGCGCTGTCCGCCGCGATCGGAACCGCAGAACAGCCACGACTTTCTGGCGAGAGCGATGCCCGCAGGGCTTGCTCGGCTGCATTGCTCGATAGGCAGATCCGCCCATCGTCGAGGAACCGGGTGAAGGATGACCAGTGGCGCAGCATGTAGAAGGCCTTGGTCAGATCGTATCCGCGCGAGAGCTTGTCGCGCGACTCGATCATCCAGCGCTCGAGTTCGGTGACCAGCGGCACGCTCCGCTCTTTGCGCATGGCGCCGGCGACAAGGCCGTTGATCTCGCGCTCGATATCCAAAGGGCATCGATGCGCTCCACGGCTTCAACCGCCAGCGGATAGACCAGGTTGGGCTCCTCGCTACGCGCCTTCTTGCGCGCCGCCGCTTCGATATCGGCCAGCGCGAACACTTTGCGCCCGCTGTGGGCCGAGCAGCTGGCTTCCAGAACAGGCGCCGGCTGACGGCCCGTCGCATAGAGATGGCCATAACCACCATAGGCATCGGCCTGCAGAATGCCGCTCCTGCCGGCGAGATGCGCCGCGGGATGTACGCCTGGGCGATCGCGGGAATAGTAGAACACTGCCGCCGGCGGAGGCGCCGCCGAATGGTCGGTCATCGCGCACATAGATCCACAATCGGCCGATATCGGTCTTGCCCTTGGCCAGCACCGGCACCGTCGTGTCGTCGCCGTGCAGACGTGAAGCGGCCAGCACATGGGCTTCGAGCCGCTTGAACAGCGGCACCAGCACCGCGGCGCCGGCGCCGTTCCACCCACCCCGCGGGGCTGGGCCGGTCCTGGCCCGCTGGCGATGATCCTGTTCGAGAATTTCGGACAGCATCAGCCGCTCAACCGCCAGTCTGAACGTTATGCCCTCGAAGGCGTGCCGCTCAGCCTGTCGACCTTGGCCGACCAGGTCGGAGCCTGGCGGATCGTCTCGCAGTCGCGGCAGGTGAACTTCTCCCGCACGTGCTGGATCACCTTCCATTGCCGCGGCACCACCTCCAGCGTCTCGGTGATCCTCACCCAGCTTGCCCAGCCGATGACCGCCGCAGCAGTGGCAAGCGGTCGGCGCCGGCTCGACCACGCGTCCGCGCGGCAGATGCTCGGGAAATGGCGGCGGGCCGGTCGTTTGCGCACACAAGGCGCCACCTCCCTGGTCCGGGCCGCGGCCTATTCGGCGGCGATCTCGTCTTCCGTCGCCGTGCTCTCGAGTTCCTCGAAGGTGAGCTCCATCTGGTCGTGCAGGCGGGCTGAGCGCTCAGAACTCTGACCATGCAGCGCGAGCGGCCTCGTCTTCGGCTCTGGCCAGCGCTGCTCTCAGCGCGCCGATATCGTCCGGAACAGCAACCTAGAGCACGTCCTGTTTAATTTGGGTCATATCCGGCGGCCTGGAAGTAGTTGGCGCATTCGGCTGGCGTGAACTGATCAAGGAGTGAGCCGACCGCATCCCACAGAGCGGTGATGGTTCTCTCGGCCTTGGCGCGTAGGAGCGCCTTGAGTTTTGAGAAGGCATTCTCGATCGGATTAAAGTCGGGGCTATAGATGGGGTATTCGGCTTAGCGCCCTCTCTTCAAGGCTTCGTGTGGAGAGGCGCTGCGCTTCGAGTTGATGATAGACGTGGTCTGTTCAGGAACAGCCACAAGCATCAGGAAAGGAAGCGCGGCATGGACCATTATGCGGGGTTAGACGTTTCGGTGAAAGAGACGTCAGTATGCATCATCGACGAAACAGGCAAGGTTTGCCGTGAAGTGAAGGTCCCGAGCCACCCGGATGACCTTATCCGGGCTCTGCAGGACCCAACCTGGCAACTGGCGCGCGTAGGGCTTGAGGCTGGGCCATTGTCGCAATGGCTGTTCAGCGGACTGGCGGCAGCCGGCTTGCCGGCGATCTGTATTGAGACACGGCACACGAAGGCGTTTCTAAAGGCGCAGGTCAATAAGAGCGATCGCAATGATGCCCGCGGCATTGCACAGATGATGCGGGTCAATCTGTTCCGGCCGGTGCACGTCAAGACGCTGACCAGCCAGAAACGCCGTGTCCTTTTGAGCGCCCGTAAGTTGCTGCAGGAGAAGGCAGTTGCCTTCGAGAACGACATCCGCGGTTTGTTGCGCAACTTTGGGCTCAAGGTCGGCACCGTCGGTGCAGTCAATTTTGAAGAGCGAATTCGCGAACTCGTCGAGGACGAGCCTGAGATCGGCGACATCATCGAGCCGTTGCTGGCCGCCCGGCGGAAACTGCGCGAAGAGTTCGCGAAACTCCATCGGAAGCTGCTGTCGATCGTCCGAGGTGACGAGGTTTGCAGGCGCTTGATGACGATCCCCGGCGTCGGACCTGTCGTCTCTCTGGCCTTCAGTTCCACAATCGATGTTCCGGCCCGCTTCAGCAGCTCGAAGGCCGTTGGTCCAGCGTTGGGTCTGACGCCGGTACTCAATCAGTCCGGCGAAAGTCGTCGCGTCGGCCGCGTCTCACTATGCGGCGACGGCATGATGCGCACGCTCCTCTATGAAGCCGCCCAATGCCTGCTGACGCGTGTGACGAAATGGTCTTGGTTGAAAGCCTGGGCGATGAATGTCGCCAAACGACGGGGTCGTCAGAAGGCCGTCGTCGCGTTGGCGCGGCGACTGGCAGTGATCATGCATCGCATGTGGAGCAACGGGACCGAATTCCGCTGGACGAGGGAAAGTATGTCGGCAGTTGCTTGACGGGTCTTCGGGAAGGAGAATAACATTCCGCCAGCCGGCGGAAAGACGTCCTTCGCGGGACGATGGATGAGATGAGTTCGTTGCCGCCCTGGTTCCGACCGCATATTGCGATCAGGACGCGCTGTAGATTGTTCCGTCTTGTCCTTCTAATCCCATATTGGGAGGGCCGAGACGCGCGCCGATCCCGGAGAGAAGCAAGAGCCCGCGAGAGACATCACAAGCCGGCAGAGTAGAATACTCGAAAGTGCTTGACCTCAACACGCCGAATAGAGAAGGGCGGCAGGAACATGAGCCTTGCGCCGGCGGTCTCGATCGCGTCCCGAACGCCGGCCGCCTTGTGGGCGGGCAGGTTGTCCATCACGACGATGTCGCCCTCCGACAGGGTCGGGACCAGCACCTGCTCGACATAGGCCAGGAACACGTTGCCGTTCATGGCGCCGTCGTAGACGAATGGGGCGATCATGCCCGTCAGCCGCAGTGCGCCGGTGAAAGTGGTGGTTTTCCAATGGCCGTGCGGCACGCCTGCCCGGCAGCGCTCACCGCATGGCGCACGGCCCCGCAGCCGGGCCATCTTGGTCGATAATCCAGTTTCATCGATGAACACCAGCTTTGCCGGATCGAGATCGAGTTGGCCGTCGAACCACGCGCGACGACGCTTCAGGATGTCGGGACGATCCTGCTCCAGTGCATGTGCGGACTTTTTTGAACGTCCAGCCGTGCTGGCCAAGCCAGGCGCTTAAGGCACTGCGACTGATCCGAGCCGATCGTTCGACCGCCAGCCGTTCCACCATCTCATTAAGCGTGATGTCCTTGCGTTCATCGATCAGCCCGACGAGGAAGGCTTCATGCGTATCGAGGCTGGACCCGCGTCGGCGGCCTTGTCGCCTCGGCCCCAGTTCGCCGATCTTTGCCCGAGCGATCCAACGGATCGCACTCGATATACCAACCCCGAACCGCGCCGCAGCCCGCCGGGCCGACATGCCGGCGTCCGAGGCCTGCAGAACCCGAGACCGAAGATCTTCGCTCAATGCTCTTCCCATCATCCACCTCATGAAAGTGGATGTTGAATCACACCGCCAACGCCCTCGTCACATCACAATCGATTCATCGATCCCCGGATGTGCTCTAGGCGATTGGCAACCATGCCCTGGAGTGAACCATAAACCGCGTCCGCTGACTCGCGGAGAATGGCGCAAACTCAAAGAAAAACTCAGCCCGCGCGCTGCGGGCGGAACGTGTGGCGCGCCGTTTTGCATACAGCGACATGCCGAGCCCATCATGCCAGATAATCTTGATCAGATTGCCGCTGCGGCCGCGGAAGGGTCGCGTCCCCAGACGTGGTGTAGCTCGGCGGTAGCGAAGCCGCTCGCGAGCGCGCCCTCAACAGCGCCGTAGCGAGCGAGCGGCTTTGCGGCGGTCATCGATGTTCCCCGGTAGGGTCTGGTTGCTAACACCAACCTGATTCGAAGGAACCACCGATGACCGACCACATGATGAACCTGCGCACGCTTGTGGAGAAGACCCCCGACGCCGATATCTTGCGCGAGATGATCGGCTTTGCCGCCGAGCGGCTGATGGAGCTGGAGGTGGGCGCCGCCACCGGCGCCGCCTATGGCGAGAAGAACCCGTTGCGCACGGCTCAGCGCAACGGCTACCGCGACAGAGACTGGGAGACGCGGGACGGCACCGTCGAACTGCGCATCCCGAAGCTCAGGAAGGGCTCCTACTTTCCGGGCTTCCTCGAACCGCGGCGCATGGCGGAGAAGGCGCTGACCGCCGTCATCCAGGAGGCCTACGTCCAGGGTATCTCGACCCGCTCGGTCGACGACCTGGTCAAGGCCATGGGCATGAGCGGCATCTCCAAGAGCCAGGTCAGCCGGCTGTGCGAAGAGATCGACGGCAAGGTCAAAGCGTTCCTTGAAAGACCCATCGAGGGCGACTTGCCATACCTGTGGATCGACGCCACCTACCTGAAGGTGCGCCGCGGCGGACGCATCGTCTCGGTCGCCGTCATCATCGCTGTCGGCGTCAACGCGGACGGCCGGCGCGAGGTGCTGGGCATGGAGGTCGGCACGTCTGAGGCCGAGCCGATCTGGACGGAGTTTTTGCGCAAGCTGACCCGCCGCGGCCTCAGGGGCGTCAAGCTCGTCGTCTCCGACGCGCACGAGGGCATCAAGGCGGCCGTCACCAAGGTGCTGTGCGCGACATGGCAACGCTGCCGCGTCCACTTCATGAGGAACGTGCTGGCCCATGCCGGCAAGAGCGGGCGCCGTGTCGTCTCCGCCTTCATCGCCACCGCGTTTGCCCAGGAGACGCCAGAAGCCGCAAGCACGCAATGGCGTGCCGTCGCCGACCAGATCCGGCCGAAGGTGCCAAAGCTGGCGACAATCATGGACGACGCCGAGCCCGACGTGCTGGCCTACATGACCTTCCCCAGAGAGCACCGCGCCAAGCTGCATAGCACCAACCCGATCGAGCGCCTCAACGGCGAGATCAAGCGGCGCACCGAGGTCGTCGGCATCTTCCCCAACGATGACGCCATCGTCCGCCTCGTCGGCGCGCTCCTGCTCGAACAGAATGACGAATGGGCCGTGCAGCGGGCGCGCTACATGACGCTGGAAACCATCAGCCAAATGAGCGATGATCCTCTCACCAGCCTGCCAGCCGTGGCACGCTGAGCATCCCGGCCCTATGCCGGAGAGCGCGGCGACCAAGCCGTCAGCTACTCCACTCCCTGGGACACGAATCGCGGAAGACATAAGGATCGCCGGCGTGCGGTTAGGTGGCCGCCACCTAACCGCACTTATGCATCGGGTAAGATTTTGTGGCGGAGCCGTCCCGGCGCCAGCCGGGGTCTGCCAAATCTGGAATTCTCCGCCACATAATATTTTAGCTTAGATGCTGTTCAGCAGTTGCAGAACGGCATCGGTGGGTCGGAAGCGCGCCCCGTAATTGCCCTCGATGCCCGCCTTTTCGAGTCCGTTGCGCATCATCTCGACATCCGCGGCGGCATAGCGGTGGGTGGTGGCGACCTGTGCGTGCCCGAGCCAGGCTTGAATCGTCAAAAGATCCACGCCGGACTGGAGAAGCTTCATGGCGAGGGAGTGCCGGCTATGTCGACCAAGACATAGCCGGCACTATCTACCCCGCCCGACTATGTCGGGTAGCTAGAGTTCTGCCCACGATTCCAAGGGTTTATGCGATAACATGTAGAGATAGTTTGTAGCCCTTCCGGCAATTCAGCTTGGAAAGGGAGCAAACAATGAAGTGTTTCATCAATGATGATTTGGCGTTGTCGCGGCCACCAGAGGGCCCGGTGGCGAGTTATATCGTTCAGTTTGCCGAATGGCTCGGTGATCGAGGCTACGGTCTTGTTTCGATGAGGAACCAGGTGCTGCTGGCCGCAGGCTTCAGCAAGTGGCTCGGGCAAAAGGGGATTGAGCTCAGCGACATAAGTGGAGACCATCCTGGGCGTTATTTGCTGGACCGAGCGCAGCGGCCAAAGCTTGGAGATACCGCCGCTCTTCGACATCTACTGGCTTTTCTGCGAAGCCAGAACGCAATCGCCGAAGAGATTGAGGCCGAGTACAACCCATCACCGGTAGAACAACATGTGCTCGCATATGAGCGGTATTTGCATCACGCGCGGGCGCTGTCTGGTCAAACGATCATAAATTACCGACCAGTTGTCCGGGATTTTCTCAACTTCCGCTTCGGCGGGGGTGAGGTCTCGCTCGCACAGTTGCGTGCCGTCGACGTGACCGATTTCGTGCAACGGAAGGTTTCGCGTCTCAACATCGGTCGGGTTTCCTGCCGGCGTCATTCGCGCTAGGTCCCCTCGGCCCGGCAAGTGAGGAACTGTTGATTGTCCTCATTCACTAAGGGTCGGAAATGATGAGACCGACCAATTGATCAAATTGACGGCACGCTGAAGTATAGCCTCGGTCCGGGCATGATTGGGCGAAGCGGCGATGACGTGTCCAATGCGATCTCGGTGATCGCCTTGCCTCACGATTGCGGCCTTGGGGTCCACATAAAACTTCACCTCGGAAACACCTGATATAGCAGCCGCCTGACTGTCGCCATCGATCCAGTCAAGGGTGCCATCGCGATCAGGAATTAGGTACCGGACGGCCGCAGAGTGGGAATGCTTTTTGCGCAAATCCCATTCGCCGCCGATAACAACCTTGATGTGTTCCGTTATGAGATCGACACCGTAAGCCAGCTGAACCAGTTGAGGATCGGTCCCACCCGCAAGACGGGGATTGACTTCAATGACTACTGGGCCACGCTTCGTCCACCGAAATTCAACGTTCGTTGGCCCCCATCCAAGGCCGAGAGCTCGCAAACAGTTCAGCGAAATATCAGCAATACGCTTATGCTCCTCCTGAGTCAGCGGGGCCGGGTGGATGCACTCACGAAAGACGAAATGCGGTGAGAAGCCGAAGTCAGCGGCGGCGATCGCGATGACCTCATTTCCCATAATGTCAGCGCTGTAGAATGGGCCGTCTGCGAATTCTTCGACAAGTATCTTCGGCGAAGACTGCGAGATGGGCATCCCACCCAATAGAATAGTTGTATGTTCGGCCACCTCATCGGCGTCACGGCACAATCGGACGCCGCTGCTGCCGGTGCCTACGGCTGGCTTAAGAATCACCGGGAAGCCGATGTCTGTGGCAGAGCTTGCAACCTCCGTCGCATTCGCTGCCAAGCGATAAGCAGGTATTGGTACGCCGGCCTGCGCGAGGAGTTGACGTTGAGTGAATTTGTCGCAGCATCGTTCAATGGATGCTGGGTTCGGTCCCGGTAGATCGAAATAGTCGCAGAGCTTGCCAACTGTCGCATAGACCTCCTCCTCGGCGGCCGTAATGCCAGCAATGTCATAGGTCGCACGCAGGCGGGAACATTCGTGGATCAGTGCATCGAGACTGTCTGTGTCGACACGGATTGTCTCAATGCTTTCCTCCGCAAGATAGTCGTACCGAGCTGGATCAGTCGACAGGGTAATGGGTTGAAGACCAAGACGCTGGGCCGCTTGGACGAATAGCAGACCAGTACGAGCATGGCCTTCAACCATGATTAGCGCTCTTCTTTTCATTGGCGTTGCACTCCGTTGCATACTGTGCGCACGGCCCGAGCGTAGGCAGCAGCGCTTTTACCCGTGCCTTAGCTCAGACTTCGGGATGAACGTACCATTGTCAGCGATTTGTGGTCGCGAAGATTCTGTGAATTTAGTTGCAGGATGTGTTGCACCGTTTGATCACCGGGTGTGGCGGGGGGGGGCGTCTCGACGAGCTTCGGACGGTTGTGATGTTCCAAGGACGTCAGTTAGCGTGGGCTGTCCCGCATTGCTACCGACTGTAGGGCGACGTGCGATAGTGAAGCATAAGGCGACATCCATATTACGAGCAGGTGTCTTGGCCAAAATGCGGTCCAGTCAGACCGGGCAATTCGCTAACGGGCGAAAATGGTGTAATCGACCAATGGATCAATTCGACGGCGCTTCGAAGTATTGCCTCTGTCTGAGTATGGCTGCGTGAAAAGGCGAGGACATATCCCATGCAGTCTGCGCAATCGCCTTTCCTGTGGATCGGCATCTTGGGTTTAGCCCACAATATGACCTCGGCCACACCAGGTACAGCGGTCGCCCGACTGCCGTCATCGATCCAGTCGAGGTGCCGTCGTGATCGGGAATGAGAGACCGCCAGCCAGCGATTTGTGAATGCCTTCTGCGCAAATCCCATTCGTCGCCGGTGACAAGTTTGATGTGATCGGTGATCAGATCGATACCGCAAGCCAGTTGAATGTGTTTAGGACCGCCACCAAGACGCGGATTGACTTCTATGACGACTGGACCACGCTTCGTCCACCGGAGTTCAATGCACGTTGGCCCCCAGTCAAGGCTCAGAGTTTGCAAACAGCTCAACGAAACATCGACAATACGCTTATGCTCATCATCAGCAAGAAAGATGCCCTCACGAAAGACGAAATGCGGTGGACGATCGAAATCAACTGCTTCGATCCCAATGACGTCATATCCCATCATATGAGTGATATAATGCGGCCTTCTGCGAATTCTTCGACCAGTCGGAATCCACCGTGTAGGGTTGTTATGAAAGCGCGAGCTTATCTCCCGAAGTTAAGCACGGGTTGTTTGTAGCTCTGAATTTTGTGGCAGAGCCGCTCCAGGTCCGCCAAGTCGTGACTTGCGGTCAGACAAATGCGTATACCCGCGCGGCCACGAGCGACCGTCGGAAAGAACGTTACGGACGTGTACAAGCCGTCATCTAGCAGGCGCTCTGCGAAATCGATGGCCACGAACTCGTCGCCCACCTCGATCATGCGAATTGGCAGAGGGGCGCTCCGCTGAGCTGTCTCAATGCGCTGGTCGAAGAAGGCGATTCGTTCCGCCAGCTGACCTTGGCGATCCTTGAGCTCGCTCGTCCGATGAATTTTCGCCGAGGCAAGGGCGGCACCGACGGCTGCGAGGTTGGGCGAAGCAGAGAAGGCATACGGAATGGAATAGCTACGAAATAGCGCTTCTTGATACGCCGTTCCAAGCATGAGCATCCCGCCCGAGGCGCCAAAGCCCTTGCCGAGCGACGCCGCGACGATCGTTCGCTCACCGAGTTCACGGGGCAATTGCGAGCGCGCAAAGCCCTGACCATTTTCGCCAAAGAGGGAAATTCCGTGCGCGTCATCGATGTAAAGAAAAAGGCCATACTTCTCCTGTAACTGGAGAAGTCCTTCGATCGGGGCGAAGCCGCCCATCGAACATACGCCATCGCACACATAGGCGACGATTGGATGCTTGCGGCAAATCTGCTCCAAAACATCTAGGTCATTATGGGGAATTGTCTCGACTTGCGTCTCTTCCGCTACGACTGCCTTATGAAAGGCGAGCGAGGCATGGGCGAGACGGTCGAAGGCCATGACAGGTCTCTGTCCCTTCGTTAGATGTCCGGAGGCTATGATTGGCAGCGCGCCCATGTTGGCTACCATGACCGTTGAATAGGCAATAACGCGCGCGCCAAAGAGTTGGGAAAGTGTAACTTCAAGATCACCAATAAGCCCGAAATTCAGCCGCGTGCGCGCACAAGACCAGTGGAGCGATCCATATTCTTCTATTGCGGTGACCGCACCAGCAACGATAGCCGGATGATTGTCAAGGCCGAGGTAGGAACAGCGTACATAGTCGATGATGGTATTGCCTCGATGCTCACCTCCAGTGAGCGAGACCGCCCTTCCCTTCATGGACCGACCGTAAACCGCCATGAGACCACGATGGTGAGCCGCTTCGAAATGCATTCGTGTCCGATCGATGACCGAGGCGGTGTTGCGGAAACGAGGGGCTCGTGTGGCGCTTGGTGCTTCTACTGCAGACATCGGGACCTCCTTCAATAAAGTAGCGTCTGGAAGAGGCCCAGCTATTGAACCTCGACTCACAGCGGAACTATACATTCCGACGTCTGGCGAAAATACCACCCGATGTGGCATCGATATATTAATCTAAAAACAAGATGTTTAAAGGCATTCCGCAAATGAAGATGTATCGGGTCATAATTGCTTTACAAACGATGTCGGTCGATGGAATCGGCCAAATCAGATCGTAAAACCAGATCATGGATACCAGCCTTGAGAAGATCGAATTGGGCCCCGTACGGGCCAGCGGCATGTGACATGTCAGTACCCGACGAGCCCTTCAAGAGGATTCCTCTTGCACCCAAGGAGCGTCCATACATGATCACGATCTCGCCGAGGCCGAGCGTCGGGAACCATGACCTTCTCTCGACGTAAACATCGTTGCCTACTACCTTCTCTTGCTCTCAATTGCATGATCGGCGACGAACAGCTCTTACCTGGAACCACTTGCTGGTGCGTAGTAATAAGCGCCGCAGATTGTTCCTATTCGCGAAAGCTCGGAAACGGTGTGATCGACCAATCGATCGAGTCGACGGCACGCTGAAGTATTGATTCAGTTTGAGCACGGCCGGGTGAACTAGCGATGACATATCCCAAAGTGTCTCGTTCATCGCCTTTCCTGATGATTGGCATTTTGGGTTTAACATGCAATTTAACCTCTGCGACACCTGGAATAGCAGCCGCCCGCCTGTCGCCATCGATCCAAGTGAGGATGCCATCGCAATCAGGATTTAGGCATCGCCAGGCCGCAGTGTGCAAATGCTTTTTGCGCAAGTCGCATTTGTCGCCGATGACAAGCTTGATGTGTTCGGTGATGAGATCGATCCCATAAGCCAGCTGAACCGATTGACAACCGCCAGCAAGACGTGGATTGACTTCAATGACGACTGGGCCACGCTCCGTCCACCGGAGTTCGATGGCCGCTGGCCCCCAGCCAAGGCCGAGAGCTGGCAAACAGCTCAGCGAAACATCGGCGATACGTTTATACTCGTCATCAGCCAGCGGGGCCGGTAAGACGCCCCCGCGAAAGACAAAATGCGGTGGGCAGTCGAAATCAGCGGCCTCAATCCCAATAACCTCATTTCCCATAATGTCAGCGCTGTAGAATGGGCCTTGTGCGAATTCTTCGACAAGAATCTTCGGCGAAGACTGCGAGATGTGGGTCCCACCCAACAAAGCAGTCGTATGTTCGGCCACCTCATCGGCGTTACGGCACAATCGGACGCCGCTGCTCCCGGTGCCTACGGCTGGCTTAAGTATCACCGGTAGGCCGATGTCAGCGGCAGAGCTTGCAACCTCCATCGCATTCGCTGCCAAGCGATAAGCGGGTATTGGAACACCGGCCTGCTCGAGGAGCTGACGTTGAGCGAACTTGTCGCAGCATCGTTCAACGGAATCAGGGTTCGGTCCCGGTAGAGCGAAATGCAGGCAGAGCCTGCCGACTGTCGCATAGAACGGCTCCGTGGCGGATGTAATGCCAGCAATGTCGTACGTAGCACCCAGTATGGAACATTCGCGGATCAGTGCATCTAAATTATCAGTATCGACACAGATTGTCTCAATGCTTTCCGCCGCAAGATAGTCGTACCGAGCTGGATCAGCCGACAGGGTAATGGGATGAAGGCCAAGACGCTGGGCCGCTTGGACGTATAGCGGACCATTGGTCCTTGTGCCTTCAATCAGGATGAGGGCTCTTCTTGCCATTGGTGTTGACCTCCGTTGCGCGCTGTGCGGCGGTCTGAGGGTAAATGCTTTTTCAGCCCCGCCTCACTTAGACCCTGTGATTTACGTACCACCCTTGAGCGATTTGCGGTTGTGAAGAGTCTGTAACTTTCGTACGCCACGATCAACCAGAAGACAGTCGCCAAATGGCGGGGACATGCGGCTCTCCGTGCTCCATTTCCTCACTACCGATCAGGAAATCTCGTGCCGCATCCGATGCTCGCTCGGCGGTTGGTCGTGCATAGCGATCCAAAGGCGTAAGTCCGGCAAGCAGATCAGCGTCACCGAGGGACGGGAATTCGGCAGTGTGGCGCCACTCGCCGGCAACTGCACTCGCACTGGTGCATCGCCAGACCTGCTCCTGCTTACGTCCGGTTGTGCCGATCCCCGGCGGAACGACGGCAGAACGTCAAAGGGGTCGTCACGGCGGAACATATTCCCCGCCGTTGATGTCGATGATCGCGCCGTTGATGAAGCCAGCCTGGTCGGAGGCAAGGAATGCCACGACAGCGGCAATGTCCTCAGGGCGTCCCAGGCGACCTGACGGAATCCGGGTCAGCGCAGCCTGATTGGCCGGGCTGCCCAACCCGCCCGTCATCTCGGTGAGGATACGCCCAGGTGCCACGGTGTTGATCGTGACGCCGTGGGGTCCATATTCGCTGACCAGCGACCGGGCCAGCCCTGCCAGTGCGGCTTTCGAGGCGACGTAGCTAGTGCCCGCAATTCTTGGCAACGCCCGGCCCGCGATCGAGCCGATGAAGATGATGCGCCCGAATCTCTGAGCGGCCATGGCCGGTGCGGTCAACTGGCAGCACAGCATTGCGCCGGTCAGATTGACCACCACGACGTCATTCCACTCCTCCAGCGAGATGGCATCGAAGGCGAGACGCTGACCGCCGAGCTTTGGCGAAACCCCGGCGTTGCACACAAGCACTACCGGTGAACTCCAGATCCTTCGAACCTTGTCGAAAAAGCCCGCTAAGGAATCGCCCTGACGCAAGTCGATGGTTTCGGCCAGGACGTTGTCGACACCGAATTTGCGCGAGAGGCTCTCGCGGGCCTCGTTTACCCGTGGAGCCTGTTGGCTAAAGACAGCCACGCGGTGTCCCGTGGCGAGAAGATGTTCCGCGCAGGCAAGGCCGATACCCGTCGTACCACCCGACACAACCGCAATTCGCGGATCTGGTCCAGCATTCACGCTCCATCCTCCCGCTTGTCGAACAGCGAGATCGGTGGGAAGGCGGTCGTAGCGGTATCATGTCGATCAGACGTAGCTGCCGACCGAGAAGCCCACGGACAAGCGCAGCTCCAAGCTCGTCTGCCCCCATAGCGCAGACCGCCGGGCAAGCGCAGGCCTGCGCGATCTTCGCGTGGTCGTGTCAGCACCGCCCGGCTCTTTTGGCTCGTTAGCGTATTGACTTGCACGGGCCGGAACAGGTTAACCCACATTCTATGGGCGATGCCGCGGGCATCTTTGCAGTCGGTCTTGTTGTTCTGCGCCTTGAGAAACGCCTTGGTATGACGGGTTTCGATGCAGATCACAGGTAGTCCACTTGCCGTCACACCACTGAACATCCATTGTGATAGGGGGCCGACCTCAAGCCCGATCCGGGTCAGATTCCATGCGGCGTTCTTCGAGGCATCAGACAGATCGCCCGGATGCCTCGCAACCTTCAGCTCTCGGCAAATTCGGCCCCCTTCATCCAAGATGCAATCGGTAGTCTCTTTCACTGAGACATCAAGTCCGGCATAGTGCTTCATGCTGCGTTTCCTTTTCTGATGCTTGTGGCTGCCCACACAGACCACGTTTTATCATCGGCGAAGCGCAGCACCTCAAAGCTACCCATTCAAGGCGTGGAGCAGAGCCGAGTTCCATCAAAGCATCCTATCATTCGCGCTGAATTCTCTTCGCTGTCACGGCGTGAAGTCGAAAGTTTCTGACCCCCTTCGCTCCCGGCGGAAGCCGCTCAGAGGCTGCTACATCCAACTTCAGGTCCACCAGAGAACAAGATCCGGCCGCGCAAACCCGAAAAAGCTGTTCAGCACCAGGCGACGCTTTCCGTTGCTGGATTGACCGGTAACCCCGTGAACGAAACCGCCGTCGATCAGGGCGATATCGCCGGCCCTGAGCTGGAAGTCGCGACAAGGAATGCCCTCGAGATAGGCTGCCGAATAGGGATAGCCCGTGGTCTCCACACCCTGCGATTTTCGGTCGGTGACCGTCGGCTTATGGCTCCAGAGACGCAGATTGCCACCTTCCTCGGCCATGCTGGGGTAGAAGTTGAGCGCTGCGACGGTGTTCTGCGCCACCGCTGAAAGCTCGTAATCGTTCCCAGCACGGACCTGGGCGACATCGTCGTGGGGGTCCAAGGAAAACGTGCCGCTGCCTGACCAGCTGAGAGCGCGACAAACATTGGCCTGACCGTTTTCTGAACGGGCCAGCCTCAATTCAATGCCTTGGTTGTGAAGCTCTCGCTTCAAAGCGCCGAATATTGCTCGGACCGGATCAACCAAATTGCCAAAAAGGGCGTCAACGTACGGTCGCGCATTTTCCGCCTCCGCGAAATAGGTGGCTGCATCCTTCCTGTAGTGGGATGCTCCGACATATTGTCCGGGGACGCCATCCTTTCGTTCCTTGAGAGCGGGACTGGCTAAAAAATTCGCGGTGATCTGCTCGGCTACTTCAATGCTGAAAGCTCGTTTCATGTGCAGAGCGGTCGTCTCGCCTTTCAGGACTGAGATGATATCAGCAGTGCTGATCGAGCCGGTCCGTTCTCTGGTCGAAACAGGAGAGATGGCCGGCGCTTGCGATATCTGATTAGTCATTGTCTTGCCCCTTTAGTGCGTGATCAAGGATGGCGATGCCATGATCGAGTTCGGCATCAGTGATGGTTATCGGCGGGAGGACTTTGATAACGTCGCGATCTGGCCCTGAGGATTCGATAAGCAGACCGTTTTCGAACGCGACATCGTGCACGCGGCCAACAACGGCCGGTGAACGGCACTTGAGGCCAGCCATCAGACCGCGGCCGCGCTTTTGTTCGATGTATCTGGGAAATTTCGCGACGAGGCGGTCAAGGTGCCCCTGCAGTTTGGCCGCTGTCTGCTCCACGCCTGCAGTAAACTGCCTGTCGGACCACATTTTGCACATGGCCGCTGCCGTCACGAAGGCGAAATTATTGCCTCTGAAGGTCCCGCTATGTTCTCCGGGCATCCATATGTCCAAGTCAGGTCGAATCAAAACGACGGATAACGGACTACCCGAGCCGCTTAGGGACTTAGAAAGGCACACGATATCCGGTTCGATTTTTGCGCACTCGAATGAGAAGAAATCGCCAGTTCGGCCCGCACCCGCCTGGATATCGTCGACGATAAAGACGACGCCATGCTCACGGCAAATGCGCTGAATTTCTCTGAGCCAAGCCGCGGATGCGGCGTTCATGCCGCCTTCTGCCTGGATGGTCTCCAGAATGATTGCGGCTGGCTTTTCTATGCCGCTCCCCAGGTCCCCCAAAAGGCAGTCGATGTAGCTCGCCGAATCGAAGGCTTGGCTCGGATAGGCGTCATAAGGAATACGGATCACATCGTGGCGCGCAACGCCTCCCAGCTCTCTGGTAGACGCCGACCCCGACACCGCCAGGGAGCCGAGTGACATACCGTGGAACGCATTCGTGAATGCCATGACGCTCGAGCGGCCGGTATACTTTCGCGCCAGGGCCAGCGCCGCTTCGTTGGCGTTCGTGCCGGTCGGCCCAGGAAACTGTATCTTGTACGAAAGACCTCTGGGCTTCAGGATCGAATCGACAAACGCTTCAATGAAGTCACGCTTTGCCGCCGTATACATATCGAGGGACAGAAGAATGTTCTCACCGACAAGATATTCAATTGCTGGTGCCATAATATTCGGGTTGTTGTGTCCGTAGTTGAGTGCGCCGGAACCCACAAGGAAATCGATGTGAGGCTTGCCGGTCTCGTCCCAGATCGTCGCCCCGAGGGCCTTCGTAAAGACTGTGGGAAAGGCCCGGCAATATCGGCGAACATTGGATTCATGAGCCGTGAAAGCGTCGGTGTTCATTTTAGGTCCTCTGCAAGTAAAGATCATTCAACAAGGAGAGCGATAAAGCGCTTGTGGGTCGCGGTAGATGTTCTTCATGTCACATCGACAGCAGAATGGCCGGACGAAACTTTTTTGGGTCGGTAATTTCGCAGGAATTCTACTGGTGTGTGCCGACGTCCTCTTCAAAATGTCGCCAATTGTTGCGTTGCTCTCCAAGCCGATACCTGGGCGAATGCGATGAGCAAACTCGGTTTAGAATTTCCGGCCAAGCACCGATACTACGGCATCGGGTAGTTGACGGATCAGCTCCATCGCCCATGCGAGCATTCCGGCCGACCAATCACAGGCGTCGTGCGATCCGCTGGAGCGCGTCACCACAGGAATGTGTAGCGCGGCGGACGAAGCCGCTCGCGAGCGCGCCTTCAACAGCGCGGCAGCGAGCGAGCGGCTTTGCGGCGGTCATCGATGTTCCCCGGCAAAGCTCGGTTGCGGATATCAACCTGATTTTAAAGGAACCATCGATGACCGATGACATGACGAGCCTGCGCGCGCGCTCTTGGAGAGGACTGTGATCCGGTCTCTTGCGGGACATGATGGGCTTTCCCGCCAGAGAATGACGGAACCGGAGGTTGGGGCGCCATCGGCGCCGCGTCGCGCCGGCACCGTCGAACTGCTGACGCCGAGCCCGATGTGCTGCCGATATTACTTTCTCCAAGAGAGCACCACCCCAAGCTCCACGCCACCAATCCACTCAAGCGCCTCAACGGCGAAATTAGGCCGCGCACCGAGCTCGTCGAATCTTCTTTCTTACGGTTCGATAATCCCAAGTTTCAAAGCTTTTACAGCAGCTGCCGTTCTGCTGGTCGCATCCAACTTCCGCATTACGTTTTTCACATGGAAATCTACGGTGTTTCGGGATCGTCCTAATATCGTCCCTATTTCCCCTGACGTTTTTCCTCTCGATATCCAAAAAATGCACTCTATTTCTTTAGGAGAGAGCTTATAAACGTGCTCCGATGCCATCGGAGTTCCAAGCTTCGCAACCCTCAGATGAAACTGTACCGCGGCAATTTGCAGGTAGGTGATTGCTCTATTTTGCAATTCGCTGTCCGAGGATTGAGCAAAACTCATACACTTGAAGCTGTCAGCGGGGCCATGTAATGGAACGGTAACGCCTGACCTCAAGCCGAACGTCGCCGCCTCATCTAGGACGCGGCGTTCATTTTCAGATGTGCTTTCGTCGGCATAAATCTCACTCCATCGGAAGGCCCCTACCCCCTTTCGACCTTTCTTGATGAGCGGGTCTATTTTGGCATAACCCATTTTCAAGTAGCGCTCCTGCCATTCATCAGGGTAATTCCACATCACCGCAGAGTCCGGTTGGGCCGGCTTCAAAACCGTTTGTTCTGATGCAAGCGGGCCATAGGCGATCCACGGGCAATCGAAATTCAGCGCAAACGCAGACAACAATTCGAACAACTGTTCGCATTCAGCGATATCATCAGTGGTGTCGAGGAATAGGCTTAACTCGACCGCAATCCGCGGGAGTTCCATGATCTCTCCTTCAGTTGCGTTCTCATTGGTCCGAGCTTGCTCCAGCCCAGCATCCCAACTGCGTAGTCAATGGCAATCTGAGTCGTAGCTCCTTCCGCCACCTCTAGCCGGACGTTCAAGACCTGTGCCAACTTGAGCGCAAAGCTTTTCTTCAGATTGTCAATGGGCTGGATTAAGATACCCGGACATGAACTGAACAGCACTGTGTCGCGGAGTGCACAATCCGACAGTGGAGCATTCGATTGCCGATATAGTTTGGAAGTATCTTTTTGAAATCAGCACCTACGTCCGGGTCACGTGAGCGTCCACATGACCAGTGGGACAAAGCCGTCGATGCAGATGGCTATGTCTCAACGCGCCTAGCACCTAGAATTATCGCGATGGCCGTCAAAGCGCTCGTTCCTGAGTCCCGGCGGCTTCAAATCGGCTCGGCACTTTGCTGCCTGGATAGGCCTGACACCAAACGCCCATTCGAGCGGCGGCAAGGAGCGCCTGGGGCGCATCGCCAAGATGGGCAATCCGGAGCTGCGATCGCTGCTTGTGACTGGGGCCGCATCCATCCTTCGCCATGTGCGAATTAACGACAAGGCGCGGCCGTGGCTGAAGGGGTTGCTAGGCAGGCGGCCCTTCAAGGTCGTGGCAGTTGCGCTGGCCAACAAAACGGCGCGGATGATCTGGGCCCTGTTGACCAGAGGTGGGGTATACCGCAATCCAATGGAAACAAGGGCGAACGAGATCCCGCTTAAGAATCCCGATCGCCCGTACGAGCTGACCGGCGAGGGCCGGCAGAAGCGAGGTGCATAAGCAGACGATGAACCCACGGGACGAAATCCCGAAACAGGACAGGCCGAAACCCGTGACGCCCACATAGCGCGCCCCCTTGATCCAGCCAACCTGCTTCGCGGACTTCATCGAGGCCAGCGGTCATGTGCCGCGCTGAAAGGCCGGACATATGACCGCACCGTCCTCATGTGGTGAAATCGATTGAAAAGCATCCTTGCACCGCGGGCCGTTCCACATACGTCGGGTTTGGCGAGTCGGTTACAATTGTGTTCGGCTGACTCGAGGCCGACCCCACTATCAGGTTGAGCAACATGAAGACGCTTTTCTGAGGCTGGTTCCGCTCGTTCGGCACGACTTTTGAAGCTCACCGTCGCGAGGCGGCAGGAGCTGCCCACCGAAATTCATCCTGTTGTGGCTGATGTCGGCAAGCCGAGTTTTCTCATTCACTTCTCTGCGACCGAGCGTGTCGATGCGCTCCGCTGTGAAACCATGAATCGTTTCCCCGTCCATGCGTGCGGCGCAATTCTCGCGACGGTCATCCGACATTGAGTAAGAAACCTTACACCGGCAGCAGGTTTTGTACGTCGTCGTTCTTCTGCGGGTGCTGGCCCGCAAAACGGCTCTTACCACCTTTCTTTGGGGTCGCGCCCCCAGACGTGGTGTAGCTCGGCGGTAGCGAAGCCGCTCGCGAGCGCGCCCTCAACAGCGCCGTAGCGAGCGAGCGGCTTTGCGGCGGTCATCGATGTTCCCCGGTAAGGTCGGGTTGCTGACACCAACCTGATTCGAAGGAACCACCGATGACCGACGACATGATGAACCTGCGCACGCTCGTGGAGAAGAGAGAGCTGGCTCGGTTTGTTTGAACAGGATTTCCCGATTTATAAGTGGAATCCTACCTGTATTTAAGCCGCTTCGGGAAGCGTCATTGGGGTAGGCCTCATCGGGCGTTCTGTCGTCAAGGTGTCAATCGGCCCGCAATTGGGACCCTGGATCGGCTCGCAAAAGGGACCCCTTTTTTGAGGCACAATGGTCAGCGCTCGCCGGGTGGAGCTGGTCTGGGTTGCGCAGCCCGGCGAGTGCGGATCGGCGTGATGGGGTGATCAGGCGCGGTTCTTGAAGCGCCAGGATTCGTTTCCGGTCTCGATGATCTCGCAGTGATGGGTGAGACGGTCGAGCAGCCGGTGCTGGATCTCGGACGCGACGCCGCCGACTGGTGGGATGCGGCGTTGGTGCATGGGGCCCTCGTGCCGCGTTCCAGGCACGGATGAGCTGCGTCCCCCATTCCGCGGTATCATCTTCGCGACCCCCTCGGTGGCCTGTCATGCAAGCGGGCCCGAGCGAATTGCCATTGAGATAGACCCGATTAAGGCATTCCAAATGAACCCGGTTACCTTCGCGTTGGGCGGCAGTTCACAGCCGGTCCCCGGTTTACCGGGCAGGCCCCCCGAACGAACTTGGAGCGCATCGCTGGCACGGCAGGGCGGAGCAATCGCAATCTGTCGAGCGTCAGCCATTGCGAAAGGTGTAGCCATAACCGTTGATCGCCGGCGCGCCGCCGAGATGCGCGTAAAGGACCCTCGCCCCCTCCGGAAAGAAGCCTTTCTGGACGAGGTCGATCATCCCTTGCATCGATTTGCCCTCGTAGACGGGATCGGTAATCATACCCTCGAGCCGCGCGCACAGACGGATGGCCTCCTTGGTTTCCTCGGATGGAATGCCATAGTGCGGGTACGCGTAGTCCTCGAGCAACACCACGTCATCCTCGACGATTTCGGTTCCGAGTTCGACGAGGGTCGCTGTATGTTGGGCAATGCTTAGCACCTGCGCCTCGGTTCTCGCGGGGGTGGCGGAGGCATCGATACCGATCACATTGCGCTGTCGACCGTCCTTGGCAAATCCGACGAGCATGCCGGCATGTGTTGAACCTGTCACTGTGCAAACGATGATGTAGTCGAAGGCAAACCCAAGCTGTTTCTCCTGGGCGCGCACCTCCTCCGCGAACCCTACATAGCCGAGGCCGCCATTCTGGTGAACAGACGCCCCGGCTGGTATCGCATAAGGTCTGCCGCCCCTTGCCTTGACCTCGTAAAGAGCCTTTTCCCAACTGCGGCGGATACCGATGTCAAAGCCCTCGTCGACCAGGCGCACCTCTGCTCCCATGATCCGGCTCAAGAGAATGTTGCCGACCCGGTCGTAGACGGCATCCTCATGTGGTACCCAGCTCTCCTGAACTAGGACACAATTCATGCCGATCTTGGCGGCGACTGCGGCGACCATGCGCGTGTGGTTGGACTGCACGCCCCCGATGGTGACGAGCGTATCGGCATCTGACGCGATCGCGTCGGGAATGATGTATTCGAGCTTGCGCAGCTTGTTTCCGCCAAACGCAAGACCGGAATTGCAGTCCTCGCGTTTGGCGTAGATTTCCACCTTTCCCCCCAGATGCTTGCCGAGGCGGTCGAGCTTCTCGATGGGCGTGGGTCCAAAGGTGAGCGGATAGCGTTCGAACTTTTCCAGCATGTTTTCTCCAGCAACACGTGATTGAGCTGAACCAGCTCCGCCCTCGCTCACGGGCTTTTTGATTTGGAGCCAGCTGCGTCGTCGGACGTTGCAGATGGCTCCCCTTTTTCTTTCCAGCGCCGCAGCTGCATCTCCCGCCGTTCGACGGCCCAGGATGCGGTCACCCAGCTCATTTCAAGCGCACTTATTCTTGGACGGTCAGCTCGATGTCCCTGGTTGATCCAAAGTGGCGTGAATCTGAGTTCTGATCTTGTCACCGCGCCTCAACGGAGCAGCGATATGCCGCCCATCGGAACGAGTTGAGGCACATCTGAAGATTCATTCCTAACCTCATCATGGTCTGGCGGCTGGTATCCAACTTTCTTGCCCCTACCGAAATGCCCTTTGGCCGGCTCTGCTAGCGCAGCCAGACCGCCAGATCAGAAAGAGCACGCCACCGAAATAGGCTATCTGGAGGAGCAGCGAACAAGCCAGCGTCGTGACGACCACTAGACGGATGGAATGCGAGGCGAAGTAGACAGCCACAGCGTTGCCGCACAGGACCAGCACAAACACGCCACAAAAGATTCTAAAGGGCAACGCCGTTCTCCTGGTTTGTCCCATCAAGTCATGCTGCGAGCTGGTCGGCCGCAACATGGGTCTGGCAGTTCTTCGGGCAAACGCGGCCGCAGGCTCCGCAGCCAATGCAGCGGCCGGCATTATCGACAACCATGATCATGCGATTGAGCTCGCCATCGAAGTCGTCGTCTTCGCCGTCGCAGACGCCGAGGATTTCACCCGCGTCATCGACGCCGTGAAGGTGCATGACCTCGCGCGAGCAGACCTTGAAACAGCGCCCGCAGCCGATACAAGTCCTGCCATCTATAGCGGTCAGATATTCCGGCAGCCATATGGAGCCGTCGCGGGTGGTGAATGTGCTCCTCATCGTAAATTCTTCATTGCAGCGAGCTCTCTCTTGGCATCATCCAACTCGGCAAAAACGGCGTACGCTTTCTCGGCAACCTCCTCTATCTCAGTCCATTGGACCGGGAGATCCTCTGCAAGGTCGCGCAATTTCATCTTCGCAACTGCCGCGCGCAGCTGAAGCTTTCGGACTTTCTTCCCCATCTCATCCAGGTTTGACATGTATCCTTCCTCGAAATCGGTTTCTTCACGCCCGCGCCACGTCGGGATAGGCAATAGCTGCAGTCGCATCGTCGACCAGTTTCGTACCGGCCTCCGCGAGTTTCCGGAACGTCTCGAAGCCGAACCGGTGGACGTCTCGACAGAACGACCAACCGCCCGACCGTGAAAAGCAGGCGCCCGAAGCCCCCATCGGTTTCATCTCCATCATTGGCGATGTGATCAGGCCGGAGCGCTTCTCGATGGCAAGCCCCACGGCGGTGTAAAACATGTCCAGCCTCCACAGCACGCCCGGATCAGGATCGCCGATGACAGGGACCGCACGGCGCTGTTCCGTGGTGACGATGAAGTCGGCCAGCAGCTCGGTGTCAGCTTTGCCTTCCCATGAGCCGTAGGAGTCTTGAGCACGGATCAGCCGCACGAGGCATTTGACGAACGGGCGGGCAAGGGCCGCCTGCTCCTCGTTGATGGCAGGGCCAACCGCGGCATCAGACATTTCGCCTTCTCCTCAATTTCAGTCCTCGTCCTCGAGGACGATTTCTGTTTTCGGGGACGCCTGCTTCGGGCACACTTGCGCAACAGACGTCCGGCTTGGGGCAGCCGATTCCACGCAATTGATGTCCCTGTGGCCGACCTTGAACACGTCCCTGGACTGTGACGTCTTCCACTGCGGCCAGAATTCGCGTCGAACATCGCGTCCGCAGCAATTCGGCCGGAGGTCATTACAAGATTTGAACTCCAACCTGCGGCAAGCGATGCGCCCTGTGCTGCAATGGACATACTTACCGCGGGCTCGCCGCAGAAACTGGACGAATTGGCCAGGGTTCAATTCCGATTGTCATCCCTTTGCGATCTTTGCTCATGGGGCGACTGCGGCTTGATTTTCAGGAGCCTTGTTTTGCGGAACCACACAAAGATCCGCGTAACAGGCGTTCTCACCCGTGTAGTTGGCCAGGGCTTGGAGCAATGGGCTAAGGTAGTACTGTTTGATGTGGTCCGGCATTGTCTCCGGATCACCCAGAGATTTCAATGCCACCTCGATCAACTCGATCGCGCGATCCTTGTCGCCGCTCTCGTAATAATACTGAGCGACCGGGAGGTACCAACGGAATTTAAGGGGGCCGTCGCCTTGTGGAGGATTCAGTGTCAGGATCTGTTCCGAGAGCTTGTCGCCCATCGCAAAGCGCTCAGTACGGGGGAGATGGGAGTTGTCCATTTCCGGATCGAAGAGTTGGTTCAGGGCCATGACCATCCAAGACACGGCCTCGAATTTTTTGTCGATCGCGTCCTCGACTAATTGGCGCATGGCTGGCAAGCCGGCCCGCATGTCGCGCAGCTTGTGAAGCAGTAGATTCGCATGAGTTTCCCGGAACCCGCTATCATCTGGCATTAAGGCGAGGCCTTCTTCGATGGCCGTGAGTGCCGCCATCCAATCCTCGGCCTCCATCGCCGGCCGAAGTTTGGCGTATATCGGCATGGTCAGCGATTGTTCGCGCGCTGTGCGTTGGTGACTGGCAATCCGCTCCTTATCGGCGGCTTTCGCTTCATCGCTGCTGCGCCAGCTGCCGTTAAGAACCTTCGGCAAAACGTCCTCGAGGTCCGCCGGGTGGCCGATAAAGGCGATGTGGCCGTCCCGGTCGACCACGAACGAGGCCGGAATCCCGACAGACAAGCTGGGTTCCATCCAAAGCTTGTTCATTTCGCCTGTGTAGTCGAACGCGATCCGATAGTTCAGATTCGATCCCTTTTCGGTCAACCACGCGTCCAACTTGGTTCGGGCCTCAACGGCCGTTGGAGCGTCTTCATCCGCCGCGACTCCGATGACCTCAAGTCCGCTGTCCTTGTGTTTCTCCTGGAGCTGCACTAGGTGGGGCATCGCCGCCACACATGGTCCGCACCAAGTTGCCCAAAATTCGACGATGTACACTTTGCCGGGCTGGAAGTTCGTGAGGGGCTCGCCACGCAGCCAGTCCTCCACTTTGATCGAAGGAGCCGGGGACTCCATCTGCAATACCATGTTGCTCTCCAAAGCTATTGCCAAAGGTTGCGCGCTTTATGCGCGAGCTTGTTTCCCTCAGGCGGGGCAACACGGGAAAGGAGAGCATCGCTCGTCTTGTTCGTCTGCATGCAGTCAGCCTTCACTCAGTGTTGCCGCATCTCAATTCGCAAAGGCCGTGCCAGCACGCTCAGCGCGCAATAAGCCCATGATTGCGCTTTGAAAAACCTCCAAGTGTCCAAGATGTCCGGTTGTATTGAACCCGACATGTTTTCTGCCGCTGTCAGGTTTTGGACACGCATGACGCGCTTCGCGCCACAAAAAGCATGGCCACGGACGACGCAACAATATTCGGATTGAGGGACGAGTAGATGGACATCATGACTGCGCGGGCCACGCCATGCTCCTATCATCGTCCGCTTCACGCCGACTGGCCCGAGCTTCTTGCTCCGGTCCGGCCGGCTATTGCGGATCTCGCCACTTGCGATTGCAAGGTGGCTGCTCGATCCGACCGCGTGTGCCCTCCTCGCTCCGCCTGGGCGATTGAATTCCTAGTTGGCGACATATGAGTTCGTCACGACGAAGCCGGTCCAGCTGCGGCTCGCGAATACCGCCATCGCCAGATTGACGATGATGATCGTGGCGAAAAAGCCCAGGATGAGTGGCGGCATGTACCGTCCGGCGAGCTCTCTCCGGGATTTTTCTGGTCTCGTGTCGTTATCTTCTGTGTCCCCTGTGCTCAGGCGCTACAGGGACCGCCTGATGCGAATGTGAGCGTTGTCGGAATTGACCAGCCCGAAAACCGCCCAGTCGTCACGCGGGTCGGGCCGGGCCGGCTGAAAACGCTGAAAATGCAGCCGCCCTCGCCGCTACTGGCTACCGTCCCAGGCGATGATAACGTAATTGATGCCATCGATTCCCGCCGACTACGGCCAAGAGAACAACCGTCTCGACTTGAAGTTGGGGCCTCGGCCACGGCACGGTCTTTGCGTCGTTCAGCTCCCAGCCAATAGTGAAGGAGATCGCGATAGCGCGCATGCGATGCCGCTACGGCTCCGACCTCGGCCTGCCGCGCTGAAACGACTCTGCTTCTGCCCTGACGCCGACCTGCGAAGCCGTGGTTTTGGCTCTATTAAGGAGCGCCTCTGCGCGGCCGGTCTCCGCGTTACGGATCATCTCGGTCGAGCAGAACCCCGCGAGCGCGCTAGAGACGTCCGGGGGTTCTCGGCGACGGCGCGGTCAGATTGGCTCCGAGGAGCTTCGCGAAATTTCCCGCGTTTGCCGCGACCTTTCTCCGAATTGGCTCCAGAATCGGTGACCTAGGGGAGCAGAGCTTCGAACAGCATCGGTGCTACGATCCATTCAGCGAGCCAAAAACAGCGGCAATGGCGGCTTCCCAACTATCCATCTCGTGACGCCGCCGAAGAGCCGCTCACGCAGCCGGCGGCTGCCATAAGCGCCCATGACGATCATGTCGGCGGACGTGTCGATTGCGTGCTGCGCGAGCACCGTGGCCACCGGTTTGCCAGCGCTCGGCAGCCGGTCAACCGACACCCAAGCACCATGGCGAGTGAGATAGGCAGCGATGCGGGCTCCCGGCTCAGCGCCGTTTCCGTTGCAGGTGGCCTCCGGATCGACCAGTGCGATACGAACTTCCTCGGCACCGGTTAGCAGATCCAGCGCTTCCCGAACCGCACGGGACGCCTCCGCTCGCGAATCCCAGCCGACCAGCACGCGCCGCGGCGACAGGGTCGCCTCAGCGCCCTTGGGCACCACAAGCACCGGCCTTCCGGTATCGAACAAGCTGCCGTTGATAACAAGAGGTCCGAGATTAATGTCGTTGAGAAGTGCGGGGCCGACGATTGTCAGGTCGCTGCAGAGCGCCCGCTGTCGCACCGCGTCACCAACGCTGGCCTGATCGCAGTAGTCGGTATCGACGTCATAGCAAAGCGACATGGCTCTCAGCAGTCTCTGAATTTCCCTGGTGGTTTTTTCCAGTCTGGCCATGTCCTGTGAAAATCTCTCGATCTGCCTAAACCGTTTGTCCAGTCTGGCAATGGCCTCTGCGCGTTGTACAGGCCACTCGGGGATGCCATCGCCGAGCGGCGGAGGCGACATGACGAGCGGCGGAGGCGACACAATCAGTACGGAAAGGTGCGCGCCAAATTCGGCACACAAACCGGCAGCTGTTCTGACGTCCTGATCGGAATGATCAGCCCCCGTCACACTAAGTACGCTTTTGAAACCCATTTGCCTGCTTCTTCCTGAGTATGCGTTTAGGGGCGTTTCAGGCCGCAAGACCGGCTCACGGCGAGGGTGGGAGTGCCACCACACCCGGCACTTGATTCAGTCGGCCGGCTTCTCGAGCGAGTAGCCGGCCGACCTCACGGTGCGAATGACGCTGCCGGGCGAAGCTGACTTCAGGGCTTTTCTCATCCGGCTGATATGGACATCAACGGTGCGTGGACCGACATGGACGTTGTCGGGCCAGGCCCTGCGGATAAGCTCATCCCGGCTGAAGACCGTGCCGGGAGCTTCAATCATAAGCCGCAGCACGTTGAACTCGATGAGTCCGAGGTGAATGTCGTGGCCATTGCCGCGAATCCGGCGGGCATCCACCTTCATCTCGAGGCCGCCACAGGTGAGCCAGCCGCCGTTTTCAACCCCGTTTGCCCCCCGCTTCGTCAGCGCCAGCCTCGCCCGTAGACAATCGAGCAGCTTGGCCGGGGCGATCGGCCGCATAAAGCTCTCGTCAATGCCTGCCTTCAGGAGATCGAGGTGCTGGTTCTCGGCGCCGGGCGCGATCAGGGCAATAATGGGCAGGCCCCCAGTCCGGGGCCCCCGCTTGAGCCGGGCGCAGATTGCGGACCCGGTTATGCTCGCTGGCCCGCAGTCCAGCACCACGGCCTGGAAGTCCCGTTCGTCGGCCATTGCAAGTGCTTCCTTGGCGCCGCCTGCCGGCTCACTGGTGAAGCCGTCGACCTCCAGTATGTGGCTGAGGAACAGATAGAACTCGGCATCTTGCGAACAGATCAGGACGAGAGGCTTCATCAGCGCTACCCCAGGAACGAGATCGGTCTCGACCGCGTCGGTTAGTGGGCTGGCATCGCAGCTCCTCCAAGGCCTGACATGACCCCCTTGTTCGAAACTCGGTTCCATCACACCCGTGCCACGTCGGGATAGGTTTCGATGGCTGCGATGCCATCGCCGACCAGTTTCGTGCCGGCCTCGGCGAGCTTCCAGAATGTCTCGAAGCCGAACCGGTGGACGTCGCGCAGGGTCTTCGACAGAACGACCAGCCGTCCGGCCGTGAAAAGCACGCGCCCAAAGCCCTCATGGCTCATCTCCATCATCGGCGATGCCATCAGGCCGCAGCGCTCCTCGATCGCAAGCCCGACGGCGGCATAGAACTTATCGAGCCTCCACAGCACGTCCGGATCGGGATCGCCGATGATCGGGATCGCACGGCGCTGTTCCCTGGTGATGATGAAGTCGGCCAGAAGCTCGGCATCCGGTTTGCCTTCCCATGACCCGTAGGAATCCTGAGCACGGATCAGCCGCACGAGGCATTTGACGAACGGGGTGGCAAGGGCCGCCTCGTCCTCGGCGACAGCAGTGCTAGCCGCGGTATCTGACATTTCGCCTTCTCCTCATTTCAGTCGTCCTCGAAGGACGGTTTCTTCTCGGCGACGCCTGCCTCCGCCAGCACCTTGCGCAGCCAGGGGGAGGACACGTCCTGAGCATCATCTGCGTGCGCAACAGCACCTCCTGGATGGGTTGGGGGTGCGGCACCTTGATCGGATGGATTTTTGCCGAAACTACCTTGGCCGCGGAAGGCCCGCCGATCGCCAGACAGAACAGGAGATGACAGCCCTTCAGCGCCTCCACCTTCGGCGTGATGCGGTCATCGCCCTCGCTGCGATGCTCCCCGCTCTCGTCGGAAACGTCATCGAAGGCCACGGCTTCCACGAGGTTCCATTCCACGCGCGTCACGTCGTAGACGGCAAAGCGCCTGGCGGACCCGAAATGGGCATTGAGGTCCTTCATGTCTTGCGTGGCGATGGCCACGCGCAATGCGCCCGCTCGTCGTTCCGGCATCGGTGTGTGAACCTCGTCAGTGACGAGCGAGAGGCGACGAAAGGAGCTCATCTGGCATTTCTCGCTTATGGAATGGATCAAGTGCCTCAGGCGTCGGCGCGTGCTGGTTGGCCTGGAAGATGTTGGCAACCTCGAAGATCAGGTCGCGGGTGCCCTGATAGAGGATTGTGAGCTTGTGCTGGCTGCCGAGCCGGTCGAAGACCGGGAACCCGACGCGCATGAGCGGAATGCCAAGGCGCTGCGCCGCCTGGCGGCCATGGGAATGGGTGACCAGAAGATCAGCGCCGGCGGCAAGAGCTTCCAAATCGCCGAGATCGCCGATCTGAACGTACTGCGCCGGTACTTTTTCCAGAATTTTCGACATATCGGTCGTGGAGACCGCCGCCGCGATTTCGGAGCCCATGCCGACGAAGAAGGTCGCGAGTTGATAGAGTTGGTCTGGTTCAGCAGCGATCGCAATTTTCTTGCCTCCGAAATGGAAATGTCCGTCGAGTAACGCATCCTGCAATTGGCCCCGGCGACGGCGCACCCCGGCCGGCACCAACGCGCCTGAAATCGCGGACAGCAGCGAGACGAACCGATCGGCGCCCTTCAATCCGGTCAGCGACTGGAACAGCACGTAAGGCACGCCGGTCAACTTCTGCAGCACCTCCGCCGGGCGGCGCATATGCTCGCCGATGGCGATGCAGTGTTCGGCCGTGCCAAGCTCGCGGATATCCTCGACGCTGGTGCCGCCATAGGTGGTTGTGACCCAACGGTCGGGCACGGTGCCGTCGAGCGAGCCTGAAACGTCCGGCAAAATCACCGGCTTCAGCCCAAAGCTTTCAACCATCTCACGCAAATGCTCGATGTCAGCCACAGTGAGGTTCCAGCCGGGCAGGATTGCGATCTTTTTTGATTGCCGCGCCTGTTCGCCGGGCCGTGTAATGCCTTCGATCATCGCCGTAACAGCCTTGGCCCAGCCCTCTTCGATCGCGCCGTCGAAATCCGGCGTGTTGGCCAGCACGATCTCCGTACCGGCGATTTCTTGCGCGTGCTTCAGCCTGATGTCGGCGATGTCTCTTGCGCAATCTTCGCCACGGGTTTCCACCAGTGCGGTCGTGCAGACCCCGATCAGCTTTGGCTTTGTGCGGACCTTGAGGTTGAGGATCGCCTCTTCCAGATTGTCCGCCCCGCCGAGGATCGTCGTCACTTCGTCCATCGCGGTGGTCTGCAAGGGGATCGCTTCCTTGAAATGCCGCACAAAGAGCACGAGCGCGAAGCTGGTGCAGCCCTGGCTGCCGTGGAACAGTGGCATCGCACCGTCGACCCCAAGAAAGGCCAACGCCGCACCCAGCGGCTGTGACGATTTCAGCGGATTGACGGCTGCCGATTTGGTCTGGGAAAGAATGCGGGCCATCGGCTTTCCTCAACGCTCGCCGCAATCGCCGGCCGGCGTGCCGGCGACTTCCTGGACAGCGTGCAACGTCGCGGTCTCGCTCTTCGCGCCCGGCAGTTCGTCCTCCACCGCAGCCTGGCAATCCCACGGTGCCGGCTCGCGCACTTGGGACCAGATCGGGTTATGAATGGCGAGGTCGATCTGGCGTACGAGTTCCACCATGCCGTCATAGCCTGCATAAGGGTGTTGGCGCTCCTGGTTGATATCGAGCCAGGGTGTCTTGGCCTTGAGCGCGATGAATTGCGTGCGCCCGCCCGACAGCATGATATCGGCCTTGTGTTCTGAGAGCATGGCGTAAAGCTCGCGCGCCGCCATCTGCTCGAACATGTGGTTGTCGTCCTTCAGTATCTGCTTGATGCGCTCCTTGTCTTCGACCGTGGATTTCTTGACCGAGGTGCCGACGATCTCCATGCCGATCTCCATCAGCGCGTGGACGATCGACCAGGACTTCACGCCGCCTGTATTGAGCAGCACGCGCTTGCCTTGAAGCCGCCGCCGGTAGGCCTCGAGCTTCCTCCACGCAATCGCCTCTTCCACTGCGATCAGGGTCTGTGTGCGGTGAAGGATCTCGCGATCGGCGCCCTTCCTCACGAGCAGCTCAGCAATGTTGCGAAGTGCTTCCGAGGTGTCGGTAATGCCGTAGAAGGAGCCTTCGAAGAACGGGATGTCCCAGCGCTCCTCCATCTTGCGGGCAAGATTGATGAGTGCCGTCGAGCACACGATCATAGCCGCCCGGGCGCGGTGCGCGGAAGCAACGTCAAGGTAGCGCGCGTCGCCCGGAATGCAGGCGCGCACCCGGATCCCTAGCCGATCAAGCAGCGGCTTCACCAGCCAGAATTCGCCGAAGAGGTTGAATTCGCCAAGGATGTTGATGTCGTACGGTCCGGCGTCATCGGGTTCTACTGTGCCGATGACGTGATCGAGCAACGCCTCGGCGGCGAGCTTGTTGCCGAGGTTCTTGGAGCCGGCCAAGCCCGGCGCATTGACCGGCACCACGGCCAAGCCGAATTTTTCCCCCGCACGCTTGCACACGGCCTCGATGTCGTCGCCGATCAACGCCGTCACGCAGGTCGCATAGACGAAGATCGCTGGCGGCGCATATGCTTCCCTAATCTCGCGGATCGCCTTGAAAAGCTTGCGCTCACCCTGCCCCATCACCACGTCGAGTTCGGTCAGATCGGTTGTGAAGCTTGTGCGCCAAAGCGTTGCCCCGGACGAAGCCGCTCCGCGGTTGTCCCAGGAATTGCCCTCGCAGGCCAGCGGCGCATGGACCAGGTGCGCGACGTCGGTGATCGGCTGCAGCACGATCTTGGCGCCGTCAAAGGCGCAGCCACCGGCTGCCGCCCCAGGGGTCAGCGGCTTCGAGCAGCCTTGTTTGCGCGCCTTGGCATCCTTGCCGCGGTTTCTATCGCAGGCGGGCTCGTTGAAGACATCCTGGATTTTGGCGCTGAGCGAGGACATTGCGTCGGTCTCCAAAAGTGCATTGGAAGGCGGCCAGCCTCGGCGAAAGACCGGCCGCCGCTACTAGCGGGTGAGGTCATAAGAATAGTCCGTCACACCCGTCTCGCTGGTCTCGCGATCGAGCTTGTCGAAGATCTTGTCGAGGATCGTCGTCAGGACGCGCAGCCCGCCTTGGTAGCCCATGAGCGCAAAGCGATGGTGATGGTGCCGGTCGAAGATCGGGAACATCAGCCGGATCAGCGGCGTGCCGGTGTCGCGCTCCAGATACTTGCCATAGGAATTGCCGATCAATAGGTCCACCGGCTCGGTGAAGAGCAGCGAGCGCATCGCCCAAAGGTCCTTGCCCGCCCAGACCTGGGCGTCCTTGCCGAAGGGCGAGGATGCAAGCAGTTCCTTCATCTCGGCTGCCCATGCCGAGCTGCCGTTGGTGGCGAGGCAATGGGTCGGCTCGCCGCCGGTCTCCATGACGAAGCGGGCCATGGCGTAGACGAAGTCCGGATCGCCGTAGATCGCGTATTTCTTGCCGTGCAGCCAGGACTGGCTGTCGGCCATGGCATCAACCAGTCGGCCGCGCTCAAGGCGGATTGTCTCGGGGATCTCCTTGCCGGAAAGCGCCGAGACCTTCATCAGGAATTCGTCCGTCGCCTGGACGCCGAGCGGATAATGGAACGAGGCCGTCGCCTGCCCGACTTGCTCGCAGTAGTCCAGCGTTTTTCGGGTGTTGTAATACTGCAGCGAAAGTGTCGCCTCGGCGTTGAGTGCCTCCTTCACGTCTTCGATCTTCGTACCGCCATCATACATGCGGTATTCACCGTCCGATGGCGTGTCGAACTGGTCGGAGGCGTCCTGGATGAAGGTGTAGGATACGCTCATCAGATCGAGCAGGCGCTTGAGTTCCCGGTTGTTTCCAACGCAGAAGCCGTCGAAACCGGGAATGACGTTGATGGTTCCCCCGGCTTCCGTGCGCTCCTGGCCTTTCCAGAAGTGCTCCAAAATGCCCTTGACCATTACGTCATAGCCATCGACATGGCTGCCGACGAAGGCGGGCGTGTGGGCGAAGGGCACGTCGAAATCGCGCGGGACCGAGTTTTCGTCCTTGGCGTTCTCGATGAAGCTGTGCAGGTCGTCACCAATGACCTCCGCCATGCAAGTCGTCGAGACGGCGATCATCTTCGGATCGTAGAGCTGGTAGGTGTTGGCGAGCCCGTCGACCATGTTCTTCAGGCCGCCGAATACTGCCGCATCCTCGGTCATCGAGGAGGAAACCGCCGAAGCAGGCTCCTTGAAATGGCGCGACAGGTGTGAGCGGTAATAGGCCACGCAGCCCTGGCTGCCGTGGACGAAGGACATGGTTCGTTCAAAGCCGGCGGCCGCGAACACCGCGCCGAGCGGCTGGCAGGCCTTGGCGGGGTTCACGACAAGCGCTTCGCGGGCGAGGTTCTTTTCGCGGTATTCCCACGTCTTGGTGAATTCGCGTTGATCGGTAACGATCTGATCCGGGTACGGACATTCGAAATTCAGCTTCTTCTCGGCGAGCATCTGCCTGTATTCCGGCTCGCGGAACAGGGGAGCGTGGTCGAGAATTTTTTCAGCCGACTGCGGCATTGGTGATTACCTCTTTTCATCTGGCTGCCCCATAAGGCAGCTCAGGGACGTCGAGACGTTTCAGGTGTCCCCGCGGGCCACGGGGCCGCGGGCGTTCATCGTCTCCCTTGGGGAGACCAGGCTAAGGCCGGGTGTTATTCGGCAGCCATCGCCCGCCCACGGCTCGGACTTTTTTTCCAAGGCGCGTCGTAAAGGCCCCAGACCGGGTTGTTGATGGCAAGATCCACGTCGCGGGCGAAAATGGCAAAGCCGTCATAGCCGTGATACGGTCCCGAATAATCCCAGGAGTGCATCTGACGAAACGGTATGCCCATCTTCTGCACGGGGTATTTTTCCTTGATGCCCGAGCCAACGAGATTAGGGCGAACCCCCTCGATGAACTTCTCCAACTCGTAACCGGTCACGTCATCATAGATCAGCGTGCCGTTCCTTACGTAATGGCCTGTGCGCTGATAGTCGTCGTTGTGGGCGAACTCGTAGCCTGTGCCGACGATCACCATGCCGAGGTCCTCGTAGGCTGTGATGACGTGGCGGGGGCGCAGGCCGCCGACGTAGAGCATGACAGTATTGCCTTCGAGGCGCGGCCGGTACTTGGCGATGACCGCATCAACAAGCGGTCTGTACTTGGCGATAATCTTCTCCGTCTTCTCTTCGATTTCAGGCCCAAAATGCCTGGCTATCTTGCGCAGGGAGGCTTCGATCTGGGAGGGGCCGAAGAAATTGTACTCCATCCAGGCGACGCCATACTTTTCCTCCATGTGCCGGCAGATGTAGTTCATCGACCTGTAGCAATGGATGAGATTGAGCTTGGCCTTCGGCGCGCGCTCTATCTCGGCGAGCGTGGCGTCGCCCGACCAGTTGCCGACCACGCGCAGCCCTATCTCCTCGAGCAGGATGCGCGAGGCCCAGGCGTCGCCGCCGATATTGTAGTCACCGATCACGTTGACGTCGTACGGGCCGGCCTCGAACTCCACGTCCTTCTTCTCGAAGACCCAGTCGCGGATCGCGTCGTTGGCGATGTGGTGGCCGAGCGATTGCGAGACGCCGCGGAAGCCCTCGCAGCGCACCGGCACGATCGTCTTTCCGTGCTCCTTGGCCTTGTTGCGGGATACTGCTTCGGTGTCGTCGCCAATCAGGCCGATCGGGCATTCGGATTGCACGCTCATGCCGTTGTTGAGGGGAAACAGTCCCTCAATCTCGTCGATGATCTGTTCCAGCTTCTTGTCACCGCCGAAAACAATGTCCTTCTCCTGGAAATCGGAGGTGAACTGCATTGTCCCGAACGTGTCGATGCCCGTCGTGCCTACATAGTAGTTGCGGCGCTGCGACCAGGAATATTGCCCGCAGCCGACCGGGCCGTGCGAGATATGGACCATATCCTTGATTGGACCCCACACCACGCCCTTAGAGCCGGCATAAGCGCAGCCACGAATCGTCATCACGCCCGGAATGGACTTGATGTTCGATTTGACGTCGCATTCGGAGACGACCTCGCCTTCCTCGCCAGCCTCGTCCCCGCTCTTTGCGACGCTGAGGTGCTTTTTGCGACGCTTCGCCGCCTTGTCGGGATATTGCGACAGCACCTCCTCGATAAGCTTCGCATGGAGAGTGCCGTCATTCTCGTAATCCAGGCTCATGGGACCCCTTTAAAGGTTCGAGTGACGCCTCACCGATGAGGCGCCGTTCTTTGAAAGGCGCGTCAGCTCAACGCGGCGCCTCGTGGCGGCAGCGCTCTACTGGGCGGCCGCTTTCGTCGTTTCCTTGGCCTGAAGCTCGGCAAGCATCTGCTCGTCGGTCTTCATGATGCCGAAGTCGAGCAGCATGTCCTCGAGCTCCTCCATGGTGATCGGAGTCGGCACGGTGCCCTGCCCCGAATTGCCATGGATCTTCTCGGCCAGCGCGCGGTATTCCCCCGCCTGCTTGGAGTCCGGCGCATACTGGATAACCGACATCTTCCTGAGCTCGGCGTGCTGGACGATGTTGTCGCGCGGCACGAAATGGATTAGCTTGGAATTGAGCCTGGAAGCCAGTGCTTCGGCGAGGTCGAGCTCGCGGTCGGTTTGACGCTCGTTGCAAATCAGGCCGCCGAGCCGCACGCCGCCCGAATGGGCATATTTCAGGATGCCCTTGGCGATGTTGTTGGCGGCATAGAGCGCCATCATCTCGCCGGACATGACAATGTAGATTTCCTGGGCCTTGCCCTCGCGGATCGGCATCGCGAAGCCGCCGCACACCACGTCCCCGAGCACGTCGTAGGAGACATAGTCGACATCGTCATAGGCGCCGTTCTCCTCGAGGAAGTTGATCGAGGTGATGACGCCGCGCCCGGCGCAGCCGACACCCGGCTCGGGACCGCCGGATTCCACGCACTTGATGCCTTTATAGCCGACCTTGAGCACGTCCTGGAGCTCGAGGTCTTCGACCGAACCTTCCTCTGCCGCGAGGTGCAGGACCGTATCCTGCGCCTTCGAGTTCAGGATCAGGCGCGTGGAGTCGGCTTTGGGGTCGCAGCCGACGATGAGGATCTTCTGCCCAAGGTCGACAAGTGCGGCGAGCGTATTTTGGGAGGTGGTGGACTTGCCTATGCCCCCCTTGCCGTAGAATGCGATCTGACGCAGACCTGACATGTAGCTTTCCTTCCTTCGTTCCATCCATCGCGGCTGCCCGCGACATGCCGGTCGGCAGCTCTCGCCGCCTCACACCCAAAGGGTCTCAAGATGCGTGCCAATTGGCTTGATCGAACACAAGAAAAATTTTGATGTTGCTTTTCAGCTATTTAGCCTGAGGGCAAACAGTGCTCGTCGGAACAAGCCCGTGTAGCAGACGCGACAAAGGCGACAGAAAGATCGGATGGCGCCGCTCGAGACCGCTACAGGTTGACCTCGGTGTCCGGAGCAAGTTGGAGCAGCGAGTTAAGGCGACTTTGGTCGAGAGACCTGCTGCAGAGACTTCGGTCCACGCGTAGCTGTGTATCGCTCCAGGCTGCTTTTGATCCCGCGCGGTTCAGCCTTTGTCTTCTCGATCGCGAGGTTTGCTTCTTCGCATCAGACGTCACAACTGTTACTGTAGGCTTGGCTGCCATTTCTGCTGATACGCTTGGATTGACCCCAAGGCGGTCATTTGCACCAACGGAAACCGAGCACAACTGTCCGAGCTCATGGATCGTCACGCTGGGAATAGCTGCCTTGGCGATCTCGCACAGGTGTCGGTGATGCGTCAGGTAGATCACCTGACCGGCACATGCCATGTCACCAAACAGTTTGAAGACCTCCTCGGATCGGACGTGCTCGAAGGTCTCCATTATATCATCGGCGATAAAGGGCACGGAGGGCCTAGACGGAACCGTCGGCCGTCAGCTCCGAGATTGACGGGCGCGCCATCGACGACCGTTTCCCAGATCAGGCCTCCGTTCCTACTGACCGACAGGCCTCCTTCAGTCGCGGCGTAAATCGTGTCGGCGTCTTTGCCGATGCGGCGAGGTTGATCAGCTTGGGAGCGGTCCAACCACAGACCACATCTTCCCGGCAATGTCGGGCAGCAGGCGCTGTACGTGTTCTTGCTGCTTGCCACCACAGTTCATTTCGGACCGGGCCTGCGCTTCTACAGGAAGGGTTTGCCTGCCCTGTGATCCACATCCCTTTTTTCGCCGACGTAGCGGTTACCGTCCGGAGCGAGGCGATCGCAGTTGCTTGGGCAAAACGTTTCAAATTCGACTTCATGCTGATCTTTTGCGTTCAGGGAGCCAGGGCGCCTGGGTTGACTGATGAACACCGTCCGTTCGCGCATGCGGGGTCGAATTAACTCTTGGCGTAGAGGAGGCAGGCTCATCATCCAACAGTAGCCGGAGTTCCCCTGGGTCGAATGCCATCATTGGTGGGGAGGCGGGTTCATCATCCAACAGCTGCCGGAGTTCCCTTGGCTCGAATGCCATCATCGGTGGGGAGGCGGGTTCATCATCCAATAGCTGGCGCGGCTCCTCCTCATGCGGTATGAGCCCCCTGAGTCGGTTTTGCAGCGCCTGCCGATCGGCGATGAGGTTGTCGAGGTGCAGCGGCTCGTGATCCGGCCGCTTCCCATCCACCAATCGTTGAAGCAGTGCCCATGTGCCTTCCAGCACAAAGACGCCGCAATCATAATCATTCGGCTGTCGCGGCATGCGGGCTGGCGTCAAGGTGGCGTTCAGCAGTCTTGCGAGCTGTGTTGCAGGCACGTCGTTGTATCCCTCTCGCTGGAGGGAGTCGTAGTGATAGGCGAACCGCCTTTCCGGGTTGCGGCGATCAACGAGCAGCAGCGACCAATGGGTGCCGGGGCTATTGGGAGTGCCATTGTTCAATGGCAGGAACAGGAAGTCGGCTGGGGCGTCGTTTTGATTATAGATGGACTGCAATGTGCCTCGCGCGTTTTGCGGCTCCATGTGGCGCAGTAGATGGGATACCGACGGACTGACTAGCCGTGTCCGGGCGGCGAGCATCGGATTGATCCCCTGCAGCTGCTGCTCTACGAAATCGTAATCCCTCTGCACATGGGCGTCGCTCAGCCACTCGGTGGCGCCGAGCACCGACCCGTTGGTGACATTGGACGAGGCTGTCGGATCCAACGCCCCGATCTGGGCATCGGAGGAGGTGGTCGTGGACGTAGTCAGATCAACCACTGGAAGACCGCGGTAGGTGTCTGGCAGCTTGGCGGTGACTGGCCAGCCGGGTCCTGGAGCCCTTGCCGGTGCCGCTGGCGCAGCTTCACTCATGGGCCGAGGTCGAGTGTGATGGATGAGCTGAACGTCATCGGGGCCTCCTCGCCTCAATACGGCGGCGGACCCTGTCCCTTGCATCATCTGCTGCCACTCCGTCTCGACCATCTGCCCGCGCGGACGCACCGGTGCAGAATGAGCATCGTCGCGCAAGTCGACCGGTGTGGACGGCAAATCAACTAGAGAATCAAGATCGCCGTAGATGTCTGAAGGAGCTCTGGCAGAAGGCGCCGGCGCAAAGTGAGCATTGTAACCCAACTCAGCCGGATCTGGATCAACCAATGCTTCAAAGCCAGGATAGAGATCCTGAGCTCTGGCAGTTGATGGCGACGCCGGTTCTTGCATCCGCCGCCGCACCAACTCCTCGCTCAACCACGCCAAAGCTTCATCGTCCGAGGAGGCTGGCACAAGAGAAAGCTCCTGCGGCGAGCCGGGCTGTCGAGCGCCCTGGTAACGACCCGGTACTGGCCCGGTAAACAGCGGCGGAAAGGCAGGCGATGGAACCCAAGCGTTAAGCTCGAATGATGTGGGCGGGTTCTGATGAACTGTTGCCTCAAACCCGCCGTCCTGCCGGCTTGGCAGAACGTTGCTCCCGGCCAACTCGTCCGCGGCCGACTGGTGGTCGTTGCGCCAGTTCAAAGGATGAACGGCTTCTGCGGAATCCGGCGGCTGATGATGGCTCGCGCTTGGCCCGAGAAATGGCTGTGGGCCGGCCTTATCCAATCCCCCCAAAGCAGATCCTGATCGTAATCTTCCATGGGTGGCAAAGCGATGGCTTCATGCGGGGTACTGTGCTGCGCAGTGGCGCCTCCGATCCCGCTAGTTTCCGCATGCAGCCTTGGGATGTATTCGCCCTCTCTCTCCCGCATAACGGGCTGCCCTTCCAATGGCAATGCGCCCACCTGGTAGGTGGAGGGCTGCATCGGCATGCGGCCGCCTGAATTGCCGATCTCGCTCAGCTGCTGCTGAATGGCGACGGTTGACGGCGCATTCAGGGTCCTCTGCCGCTTCGCTGGCCTCAACAGCGCTGTGGAATGTTCATTGTTGATGATGACCCACTCGGTTGGCAGGAGGTTGCCCCTGCCAATCGCGCCAGGCGAGCGCCGAATCTGCTGTTCGCTGACCGCTAACAACGGCCGGGTGGCAGCCTGAACCGCAGACTGCCGAGAGCCGGCTGCTCCAAAAGCGCCCGCCCCTATGCTGTTGAGGTTATCCAGTCCAGCGGGCAACTTCCCTGGAGCAATGAAAAATGACGGGGCTGGTTGATTTTCCTGCTGTCCTTGAAGCTCCTCTGGCCAACTGCCAGCTTCCGGCCACGCGCTTTGCTGCGCAGCGGCGTCGCCGACCCGCCTCGGCTCCATGAGTGCCGCGTCGTCGAGATCGGGACCGGTGGGAACACGGCGCTCGAGCTCCATCGCTTTAGCGCCGGCCTCCGATTTTCGGAGATGAGCCAGTGCGAAACCGATGTTCCGATGACCACCGGTGTCCTCCTTGAAGCCCTTGACATCTCCATCCAATGCCTTGCCGGAAAGCCGACCAGCAATGCCCTTCTTGTTGTTTTGACGTAGGTAGTCACTGAAGCTCCTAAGATCAGTTGCATTGGTACTGCCGATATTTGTCGCTGCTTCCTTTCTGTACTCTTTGATGAGAGCCGCGTCCTCCGGATACGGAGTCAACTCAGCGCGGCCTGCGATCGGCACGATTCCCCCGTCGACTGCGAGGTCCGGAGATGACTTATTGCCGTAAGCAGCCTCGAGGGATCACCCTTTCCGATGAATTCGCGCGCATCATCGGTCAGCGACTGCTTGTCGAGCCGATCCTTCACGGGATCTTTGTTATTTGCGAAGAGCCAGTGGCCGAAGCCGAGAAGAGCACTTACATTGTTCTTGGCGGTCTGCTCGGCGGCCCCGCCTTTGACGAGGGCCTCCTCAAGGCTGAAAATAAAGTATTGATCCCTGAAATGAAGAGGGCGCTTGCTGACCCTTTTCAAAAACTGAGTTGACTGAGCCGGCTGTGGCGCCCAGGATGACGGGCCAGATTCGTCCATCAGCCGATCGTGGCTTTCCGCAGGAAGCTCCTTTGGCCAACTGCCAGCTTCCTGCCACGCGCTGTGCTGCGCAGCGGCGTCGCCGACCCGCCTCGGTTCCATCAGTGCCGCGTCGTCGCGATCAGGAACGGGGGAAACACGGCGCTCGAGCTCCTTAGCGCCGGCGTGCGATTGTCGAAGATGAGCCAGTGCGGCACCGATGTTCCGATGACCACCGGCGTCCTGCTTATAGCCCTTGACATCTCCATCCAACGCCTTGCCGGAAAGCCGACCAGCAATGCCCTTTTTGTTGCTTTGACGTAGGTAGTCACTGAAGCTCTTAAGAGCAGTTGCATTCGTACTGCCGGTGTTTGTCCCTGCTTCCTTTCTGAACTCTTTGATGAGGGCCACATCCTCGGGGTGAGGAGTCAACTCAGCGCGGCCGGCGATCGGCACGATTCCCCCCGTCGACTGCGAGGTCCGGAGATGACTTATTGCCGTAAGCAGCCTCGCGGGATCACGCTTTCCGATGAATTCGCGCGCATCATCGATCAGCGACTGCTTGTCGAGCCGATCCTTCACGGGATCTTTGTTATTTGCGAAGAGCCAGTGGCCATAGCGGAGAAGAGTACCTACATTATTCTTGGCGGTGGGCTCGGAGGCCCCGCCTTTGATGAGGGCCTCCTCAAGACTGAAAATAAAGTCTTGATCCCTGAGATGAAGAGGGCGCTTGCTGACCCTTTTCAAAAACTGAGTTGACTGAGCCGGCTGCGGCGCCGAGCCGGCCGGCATTGCTCCACCACCTCCACCTGTATTGGCGACCTCGCTCAGTTGCCGCTCAAAGGCCGCCGCACCTGCGGACGGAGCCGCGGGTGAGCTCTCTTGCGGGCTAGCCCTGTTCGATTGTCCACGCACCCGCTTGGTCGAGGTGAAGTCCATCGGTTCTCACTTTCAGCAATATAAGCCGTTTGACGCTGGGCTTGGATTTGACACAGGGAAGCTGTCGAGAACCTGACGACGACAACGTTCCCGTCAAGACGGATGGGGTTGCTAAGTTTTCGGCGACCAGAGGCATGGCATGGCCTCCGGTGTTTCGCCGGAGAGTTCAGATGTTCAACGGTCGCCATTTCGACCAGTCCGCCATCCTGCTTCGCGTTCGCTGGTATCTGGCCTACGGCTTGAGCCCTGGCAATTTGAAGGAAATGATGGCCCGAGCGTGGCATCAGGCCATCGATCATTCGACGATCTATCGCTGGGTCGTTCGCTTCTCGCCCTTGCTGCTGAAACGCTTCAATGGGCGCAAGCGTGCCGTGACCGGCAAATGGCATGCGGACCAATCGGGCGGCCCATTGTTTCCTACAACACCACCAACCCCCTCCGGGACCGTTCGCGGCGCAGACTGACGCCGATCCAGATCCGCAGTGCCAATACCTCAACAATCGATCGAGCAGGACCATCGGCGCATCAAGTGTCGTGTACGGCCCATGCTCGGTTTCAATCACGCGCCAGCGCGATCGGCACGCTGGACGGGATCGAGATGATCCACATGATGCAAAGACGACAGTCGAGGATCTGGCGATCCGCAAGCTGCATGAAGGCAAGACTGCAGGAGCGGTGCCCATGCTGGTGCCGTTCGCACCAGCCTGAAACCGCCGATTCTAGAGCATCCTCAGCAGCGCGCCGCCTATCGAATACCCCGCGCCAAACGCGCAGATCAGGCCGAACTCGCCGGGCTTCATGTCGGCGTGGTTCTCCGACAGCGCGATGATGGCGCCGGCGCCCGCCGTGTTGCCAAGCTTTTCCAGCACCATCGGCGCGCGGTCATGGTCGACCTCGTGGCCGAACGACAGCTTCAGGATCATGGCATTCATGCGGGCATTGGCCTGATGCAACCAGAAGCGCCTGACAGCCTGCGGCGTCAGCCCATGCTCGGCGAGGAACTCGACGATGAATTTGTGCCCGGCAACGGTGACTTCCTTGAACACCTTGTTGCCGACCTGCTTGATCAGATTACCTTCCAGATTGATCATGTCGGGATCATCCTGGGCGGTGCGGGTGTGGTAGCCCAGATTGGTGCGGATGTTGTTCGACATCTGCGTCCAGATGCGCGTGTCGAGCACCTCGAATCGTCCCGGCCGCTTCTCGCCCTGCGCCAGCCCTTCGACCACCATCGACACCGAGGCGTCGCCGAAGATGAAATGCGTCTGCCGGTCGCGGAAGTTGAGATGGCCGGTGATGATCTCGGGCGTCGTCACCAGGATGCGCTTGTGCGCGCCCGACCGCACCAAATTGACAGCAATGTGCAGTGCCGCAGCCGCCGAAGAGCAGCCAAGTCCCATGTCGAAGCCGGCGCCCTTTGTGCCCAGCGCCTCCTGCATTTCGATGGCGATCGCCGGATAGGGCCGCTGATGATGCGAGGCCGAGCAGATCACCAGATCGATGTCGGACGGCCTCAGCCCGGCATGGTCGAGAGCTTTCCTTGCCGAAGCGATGCCGAACTCTGCCTCGAGCGACAGCGCGTCGTCGGGCCGCGCCGGAATGCGCGGCGCCATGCGGGTCGGGTCGAGAATGCCCTCGCGCTCGATCACATGGCGGGTGCGCACGCCCGAGGCGTGGACGATGAAGTCGCTGTCCGATTTCGGCAGCTGCGGCTCGCCGGTGCCCTGGCGGCGCGCATTCTCCATGTCGACCCAGGCATTGAAGCTGGCGACCAGTTCTTCATTGGTGATCTTGGCTTCAGGGACTTCAACGCCGATGCCGCTGATGATGACGCGATGCATGTTTCAGTCCGTCGCACGCGCAGGCGCTGCGGCTCTCACGTGGGCGTCGAATTCGCGCGCCGGCCGCGTTCGCTCATCCTCGAATTTGACATAGAGGGCGCCGGACCGGTCAGCCATGTCAGCTCCCACAATCATTCGACGGTGACCGATTTTGCGAGATGGCGCGGCTAGTCGACATCTGTGCCCATGACGAGCGCCGTGTGGTAGGCAAGAAGCTGTATCGGCAGCGAGAAAATCATCGGCGCAACTATCTCGTCGACTGCCGGCAGCCCCCGCAGCCGCCAATTCGTCCTTCAACTCGGCGAAATTCTCGATAATGCCGTTATGGACGACGGCCACACCATCGCTAAAGTGCGGATGCGCGTTGCGTTCAGTCAGTGCCCCATGAGTTGCCCGGCGCGTGTGGGCGATGCCGATGTTGCCGCTCAGCGGCTCTTCCTTCAGTCTCGTCTCGAGATTGACGAGCTTGCCCTCGGCGCGCCGGCGGTGCAAGGCGCCCTCGGTGATCGTCGCACCGCCGGCTGAGTCATAGCCGCGATATTCCAGTCGCTTCAGCGCGTCGACCAACCGCTCCGACACTGGCTGTTGCCTAACGATGCCAACAATCCCGCACATGCTCGTCTCCGATTTCTCCCGGCAGCCTGGGTCGACCGGAAGGACACCCGCCCGGCCGTTTCTATTCAGAGCCTCCTAGGGGAATTCGGTACGACTGGTAAAATCGATTATTGGGATAACTGTCATCCACCCAGTGGATGGGGCTAGGACGCGTTTGGGCGACGTCCTCGATCATCCGGCGGCGAGACAGCTAATCTCGGCGATACGGGCCTCCTGAACGATCCGGGACGCGAGCGCCTCACGCAGATTGCGCAGATTGGCCCTCAATGTCTAATGATCGAAGACGCGCCCCAGCAACGCCAGATCGGAGGGATTGAAGACGCCGGATTGCGCGAGCATTTCGACGAAATCGGCATGAGACCCCCCTTCGCTGCAGGCTTCGTCGAGCACAATCGATAGTTGGGCGCTATTGCAACAGGCTGGACACTACGGCAGCAAACGTCCCGCGACCAAAAACAAGTGCTCAAGAGAAAAACCCGCTGCGCTTCGCGGCGCGACGGGTCGATCGGGCGTTGATGAAGCATCACTGCTGCGTCGTCATGTAAAGCTGGGCCCACCCCTTTGCCGACCGATGTTCGAGGAGATACCCTCGCGCTGAACCACGCCAGAAACCTCCTTGCCGATGTGCCGCTGGAGCACGGGCCGCCATGGGCACCAGCGTGAGCTCGCGCGACCTCTCGATCGCGGCATATTTGCCGCAGGCGAGCTCAACCGATCGGCGCAGCATACCCTCTATTCGATCTCATGCCCGGGCTTCGGCATACGAGAGCCCAAGTTCCTGCGAAAGCTGACCGACAACACGGTTCAGCTCACGCTGACGCAGGATCGAAATCATGTTGGCGCGATATACTATCCGGTCCTGCTCTTCACTCGCGAGACCCTGCACGAGCAGCTACTGCCGCCTGCGTGCCTGCGCCGCCCGCGTCCGCGATCGTACGGTCAACCTGCCTTGGCCCCACTTAAACACCGCCTGTAAGAATATGTTATTATATCAGCACGTTAGGCGCGCGCCGGCGCGTGTTACCACTACATTTTGGGGATGATCTCAGGCGAGTTGTTCGTCGAGGTTGTGTGGCAGAGCGATGCCAGATGCCTTGAAGACGTTGCCCACTTGGCCCGTAACGTGGGTTCTGGTGGTGATGATGCGACCATCCTTTTCTATGGTGGCTTCCTGGAGGCGGTCGAGATCGCGTAGGAGCGGCTGCCATTCGGGCGTCAGGCCTTTGGCCCGGCAGAGGCGGCGCAGTTCCTTGCTGAGCACGAGCGCCAGGAACGAGCAAAACACATGCCCGCGGATGGCGGCATCGGATTGGTGGAAGATCGGCCGGGTATTGAAGGTTGCCTTGGCGGCGCGGAACAGGCTCTCGACCTCGAGCAAATCGCGATACCGCAGCACGGCCTGGAGCGGGGTCACCTTCGCGTTGGTCCGCACCACGGTGAGGCCGTCGTACCGGGCTTCCTCGGCAAGCTTGCCGACATCGATCTTGAAGTTCTTGCCGCTGGCCTTGAGGTAACGCCGGTAGGCCGAGTTGCCGACCAGTGCCTTGTCGCCCTTCTTGAGCTGTGCCTCGAGGCCGGCGATGATCGCCTGGCGGTCGGCCTTGTCCTTCTCGGCCTCGGCGTCATTGCGGCTGACAATGTAGCGGTCTTTACCGACCTTGACCTCTTTGACCCACAACTGAGTTTCACCGCGCTGGCGCTCGAGAACGAGCGGAACCATCGGTGCCGCGTCATTGAGCACGACGTTGTGGATCACGCTGCTCGAGCGTTCGCGGGCCCCCAGAATGTATTCCATGCCCAGCTTTTCGAGCGCGGCGATGGTATCGGCGCTGATCATGCCGCGATCGGCGACAACGCAGGCGCGTGTGACGCCGAAGCGCGTTCGCAGCCGATCGACCACCGGCAACAGGACGGTCACGTCAGCGGTGTTGCCGGGCACCATCTCGGTGCAGATCGGCCGGCCCTCGGCATCAACGACCAGCGCCAGGATCATTTGCGCCAGATCGGGGCGGAAGTCCTTGGAATGCCCGCGCTTGCCCAGCGTCTCGCCGCCCGCGCCATGGAAGGACAACGAGGTTGTGTCCATGAACACAAGGCTGAGGTCGGTGAACAGGTCCTGCCGGCGCGCGAAGAGCTTTTCCTCGATCACGTCTTTCACGCAGCGCGCCACCAGCGCGCCTTGCGCCTTTTCGCCGAGTTCCTCGCCCAGCCACGCCATGGCCCGGTAAAAGTGATGGAGCGCCAGACCCTCGGCGCCCTCGATACCATAATCGGCCATCCAGTTCGCGCAGTCGCGGTCCGAGCCGGACACGAACAGCCGATGCAACGTGCCAATGAACACCGCCCGTTCCACCGCAAAGCCGAACTGGCGCCCCTCCAGCACCTCTTCCAGCACATCGCCGATCCCGAGCCGCTGCCACAGCCGCCCGAACAACAGCGGACCGCCAATGCGGCGAGAGGCAATCCGCCCCGCGTCAATGTCGGACAGGATGAGGCTGCGTTCGCCATGGCGCGCAATCGAGGCCGCCAATCTGTCAAGTTCGCCGCTGGCAACCAGCGCATCCTTGCGGCCCAGCGCCTTTATCGTGCGCTGGCGAACGGTTTTGCCGTCGCGGACACTTTCCACGAGGTAGAGATAGCGGTGGCCGCGCGCGACTCTCTCAACGACAAACATGCCAGCGTTGTTAGCGAATAAATGCCGTCAAATCCATACAGAACCACGATAACAGCACAAATGTTGTTACCACACATTTTCGCGCCGGAAATTCAAGGCAAGTGAATTCAATAGCTTAACTGACAGCGTTCGCCATCCGTTCACCTCCAACTGTTCAAGTCGGGCTTGGCTCGGTGTTGCTCGCAGTGACACGAAAGCGGCTCCGCTGGACAACCGAAGGGTCGTTATGGCCAGGGATCAAAGCCCGAGGGGCCGAGACCGCCGTGAGCAGAGCGAATGAAGCGGGCCGGGTTCACGAGAGCCCGCGCGCGTCATGAGGCGCGCGGGCGCCCGCCAACGTCAATAGGACGGGTTTGCGATAGTGGGGCTTGGGGGCTTGATCCTGTACTCGAAATCTTCGCCCAGCATGCGCAATATTTCATGTGGATCGAAAACCGATCGTTTCGGCGAGGATCGAGGATCCGTCCACATCGACGCGCCGACTATCTCTCTTGGATGGCCGCGAAGGACGCTTCTGGTCAACTCTTGAAGATTACAACAGCGGTGGACGGTCTGGCGAAAGTCCCATTTTCGAGAAGAACACGTTCCATACCTCAACCTCGCCCAGTTGATCAGGAACATGGTTCTCCTGATGGATACTGCAGCGCTCCGGGACTGGCCCTGTGAACTTCGACCTATCATATGCATTCCCGATGGCGCGGAAATAGGCCACATGGAACCTTGAGTGTCCCAATTTTTTCTCAAGTAGAGTGACCATCTCCTGCAGATCGTCTACGCCAAACGTCTTTCCCATCTGCTGATCCCCCGGAGCATCCGTCGCCGAGACATAACGCACAAACAACGTTTTTCGTGTCCGAGCGATGTCGAGCATCTTATTGTATTTGTAAATCAGCTTCTCTCGGCAGGACCGTAACGCTTCCGGCGTGAATATCACTGCGTTGGACGTGGTCCGATCGAATTCATGGTGGTAAACTACCCCGTAATTCTCGCAAAAAGCTGACGTCCCATTGAAGCAGGCTGATACACGAAGCCCAAATCGCGCTCCATCATCTGCCAATATTTCTTCGATGGAGGCTATAGGTGTCACAATCCAATCAAAACAGCTGCTCGGGCGCCGTTTGAAATAGCGTCTGATTTGCGTCGCAGGAGTGCAGTCAGATCCAAGGCTAAAAATAGCTTCGTAAGGCATTGCCCGGTCCTTAGGTGGTACCAGATAGGAGTGAAAGAGCGATGCTTTCCAGCATTTCGAAAAATAGGGCAAATCGATTGTATTGATACGGACCATCAGCGCTGCGGATATGGAACCGCGCAGCATCAAACTGTCCAAGCCGGTCATCATCGCGCGGCTTAGGATCTTTGTCCGCGATAAGCTGTTACCGGTGGGTTCGTTCCTCGCCCAATGGAGGCAGCGGTAAGCGAACGCACTCTCTATCGGCCGCGGCTCGCTGGCCGTGCGGGCGAAACGAAATCGTCGAAAATGGAGGTCGTTCAATTTCGGAAGCAGATGCTGCAGTCGTGGGGCAGCGTGTCTGGCGACACCCTGGTGGCAACCGTGTCCTTGATCGCCTGCTTGAACATCGACAGTGATCACCATCGGCCGTGACAGCGACCGGCTGGCGAGGCACTGGCCATCGGGCGGCTGCCGCCGTATTCAGCCACCGGAGGGCAGCAAGATGGTACTTCAGACGCCGCGTAGGCACGATGGCGTCGACGCATAGCCGCAACGGGCGGAGCACGGAGGCGCCGGAAACGGCGATCTGCAAACTCTGGCAATCCTGTCGCAGCAGCACGTGCTGCATCCCTGCTCGGGTCAGCAGGACGTCGTTGGCGCATGCGTCGCCTCCATGCGGGATGTGTTTCCGCCATCGAAGGGCAAAGCCGTCATTGATGCAGCCTATAGACCTTTACAGCTTGCTAGAGCACGTCCTGTTTAATTTGGGTCATATCCGGCGGCCTGGAAGTAGTTGGCGCATTCGGCTGGCGTGAACTGATCAAGGAGTGAGCCGACCGCATCCCACAGAGCGGTGATGGTTCTCTCGGCCTTGGCGCGTAGGAGCGCCTTGAGTTTTGAGAAGGCATTCTCGATGGGATTAAAGTCGGGGCTATAGATGGGGTATTCGGCTTAGCGCCCTCTCTTCAAGGCTTCGTGTGGAGAGGCGCTGCGCTTCGAGTTGATGATAGACGTGGTCTGTTCAGGAACAGCCACAAGCATCAGGAAAGGAAGCGCGGCATGGACCATTATGCGGGGTTAGACGTTTCGGTGAAAGAGACGTCAGTATGCATCATCGACGAAACAGGCAAGGTTTGCCGTGAAGTGAAGGTCCCGAGCCACCCGGATGACCTTATCCGGGCTCTGCAGGACCCAACCTGGCAACTGGCGCGCGTAGGGCTTGAGGCTGGGCCATTGTCGCAATGGCTGTTCAGCGGACTGGCGGCAGCCGGCTTGCCGGCGATCTGTATTGAGACACGGCACACGAAGGCGTTTCTAAAGGCGCAGGTCAATAAGAGCGATCGCAATGATGCCCGCGGCATTGCACAGATGATGCGGGTCAATCTGTTCCGGCCGGTGCACGTCAAGACGCTGACCAGCCAGAAACGCCGTGTCCTTTTGAGCGCCCGTAAGTTGCTGCAGGAGAAGGCAGTTGCCTTCGAGAACGACATCCGCGGTTTGTTGCGCAACTTTGGGCTCAAGGTCGGCACCGTCGGTGCAGTCAATTTTGAAGAGCGAATTCGCGAACTCGTCGAGGACGAGCCTGAGATCGGCGACATCATCGAGCCGTTGCTGGCCGCCCGGCGGAAACTGCGCGAAGAGTTCGCGAAACTCCATCGGAAGCTGCTGTCGATCGTCCGAGGTGACGAGGTTTGCAGGCGCTTGATGACGATCCCCGGCGTCGGACCTGTCGTCTCTCTGGCCTTCAGTTCCACAATCGATGTTCCGGCCCGCTTCAGCAGCTCGAAGGCCGTTGGTCCAGCGTTGGGTCTGACGCCGGTACTCAATCAGTCCGGCGAAAGTCGTCGCGTCGGCCGCGTCTCACTATGCGGCGACGGCATGATGCGCACGCTCCTCTATGAAGCCGCCCAATGCCTGCTGACGCGTGTGACGAAATGGTCTTGGTTGAAAGCCTGGGCGATGAATGTCGCCAAACGACGGGGTCGTCAGAAGGCCGTCGTCGCGTTGGCGCGGCGACTGGCAGTGATCATGCATCGCATGTGGAGCAACGGGACCGAATTCCGCTGGACGAGGGAAAGTATGCCGGCAGTTGCTTGACGGGTCTTCGGGAAGGAGAATAACATTCCGCCAGCCGGCGGAAAGACGTCCTTCGCGGGACGATGGATGAGATGAGTTCGTTGCCGCCCTGGTTCCGACCGCATATTGCGATCAGGACGCGCTGTAGATTGTTCCGTCTTGTCCTTCTAATCCCATATTGGGAGGGCCGAGACGCGCGCCGATCCCGGAGAGAAGCAAGAGCCCGCGAGAGACATCACAAGCCGGCAGAGTAGAATACTCGAAAGTGCTTGACCTCAACACGCCGAATAGAGAAGGGCGGCAGGAACATGAGCCTTGCGCCGGCGGTCTCGATCGCGTCCCGAATGCCGGCCGCCTTGTGGGCGGGCAGGTTGTCCATCACGACGATGTCGCCCTCCGACAGGGTCGGGACCAGCACCTGCTCGACATAGGCCAGGAACACGTTGCCGTTCATGGCGCCGTCGTAGACGAATGGGGCGGTCATGCCCGTCAGCCGCAGTGCGCCGGTGAAAGTGGTGGTTTTCCAATGGCCGTGCGGCACGCCTGCCCGGCAGCGCTCACCGCATGGCGCACGGCCCCGCAGCCGGGCCATCTTGGTCGATAATCCAGTTTCATCGATGAACACCAGCTTTGCCGGATCGAGATCGAGTTGGCCGTCGAACCACGCGCGACGACGCTTCAGGATGTCGGGACGATCCTGCTCCAGTGCATGTGCGGACTTTTTTGAACGTCCAGCCGTGCTGGCCAAGCCAGGCGCTTAAGGCACTGCGACTGATCCGAGCCGATCGTTCGACCGCCAGCCGTTCCACCATCTCATTAAGCGTGATGTCCTTGCGTTCATCGATCAGCCCAACGAGGAAGGCTTCATGCGTATCGAGGCTGGACCCGCGTCGGCGGCCTTGTCGCCTCGGCCCCAGTTCGCCGATCTTTGCCCGAGCGATCCAACGGATCGCACTCGATATACCAACCCCGAACCGCGCCGCAGCCCGCCGGGCCGACATGCCGGCGTCCGAGGCCTGCAGAACCCGAGACCGAAGATCTTCGCTCAATGCTCTTCCCATCATCCACCTCATGAAAGTGGATGTTGAATCACACCGCCAACGCCCTCGTCACATCACAATCGATTCATCGATCCCCGGATGTGCTCTAGCGAACGACACGGTCAAGATTCGCCTGACCGGAGCCTGCGTCGTGGAGACAGCATCAATGCTGACAAGGCCTTCCGGCGTCATCCGCTGGCCTTTGACCTCGATGGGTGCGCGGCGTGGCGGCACCCAGCCGATCTGGCTGAAATCCGGGATCAAGAGGCGGCTCCGATTGATTGGTCGATGCGGACCGGAAACAGGGGCTCGCAGACGGCAACGCCTTCGGTGAAGGCGGGCCGTCGTTCCGCTGCCAGCGTCTCGACCGGACGTTCGCTTTTCAGCGGATAGAGCGTGGTGCCGATGATGGCTCGCTCGCCTGCCTGATAGGCTGCGTTGCGCCGCGCTGCCGCGGTATGAACGCGTGCCTGGATATGCCCGCCCTGGAGGCTGGACAAGACGCCGCCCTCGGCCTCGATCGTCTGCAATTCCGTCCAGGCTGTCTCGCACAGTTCCGCGGTCAGCGCTTCGACCGCGCCGGATCCGTAGGCAGGATCGGCGACATGATCGATATGGCTTTCATTGGCCATGATCAGTTGCGCGTTGCGGGCAACGCGGCGGGCAAAACCCGCCGGTAAGCCATGCGCGATCGTGTGCGGCAGGATTGAGATCGAATCGGCGCCGCCTGATGCTGCCGCAAAGCAGGCAATCGTGGTGCGCAGGATGTTGGTTTCGGGGTCCAATGCCGTCATCATGCGAAACGACGTCTCGGCGTGGATATTGGCGGTGGAATTGGGGATCGAACAGGCTTCCTGCAGCCGTGCCCAGAGCCTGCGCAGTGCCCGAACCTTGGCCACCGACAGGAATTGGTCCTGGTCGACGCTGAGCGCAAAGCCGATATGCGGTGCGGCATAGACAAGCGGCTGCCGCGCCGTCTCGAACATTCTGAGATAGGAGACCGCTGAAGCCAGCATGATGCCAAGCTCTTGCGCTTCCGTGGCGCCGGCATTGTGGAACACACGCCCGTCCGCCTCCAGCAGCACGCCTGGAACACCCATCGAGAAGAAATGCGCCAGCGATTGCGGCATCGAGGCCTGCAGCGCCTCGATTGACATGCGCAGCCGGCCGGTTCCGGCAAAGATCGCCGCCGGATCGATGCCGAAGGAGAGGTTCAGCTTTGCCGGGTCTGAACGGCGCTTGCTCAGGAACGCCACCAGCCAGTCGGCCACGGCGCGGCTCCAGGGATGCGCATCGATGCGGATCTGGATGCGATTGAGCGGTACGCCGTCCAGCACCGTCTCCAGCGCCTGCGCCGTTCTCGGCAGGCCGTAGCCGAATGCGTTCGGCGCCCCTTCGAAGACAAGCGACAATCCCGTCGCGCCTTGCGCTACGTCCTCCAGAGCCTGGGCTCTGGCGCGGTCGATATCCGGATCGTCGACGCGCTGGCTGACGATCCAGGGCGATTTCGGGTTTGCGCGCACGAGCGGTTCCGCCGCGATGCTGCGGTCGTAGAGCGGTTCGATGCGGATGTTGTCGTCGGTATGCGAGACCAGCGTTTCCTCGAAGGATGCGCCGGCCAACGCCTTTTCCGCCAAGGCCAGCCATCGCTGGCGCTCGGCATTCTTGGGTTCAACATCCCTGGTCAAGGCTCCAGCTCCCATCCTTCTTCCTCGTTTTTATGCGTCCGCATCAGCCTCGAACACAGTCTACGGTTCCCGGTCCGATATCGTAATGCAATGCACTTGTTGGATCTGAATTCGGCCTATCGGATTTATGTCAGCCTGTGGCACAAACCATGGCCGATTGCCACATACCGGAAAAATTGACGATGTCGGCAGCAACCCACGAGCTCCATCCATCTGGTCGGGAAGCGCATAGTTCAGGGCGATGCTGCGTGATCAGGTGGGTGGTCTCCGGCTGTTGCGTTGTTTTTGAGTTTGCAACCGACATCGAACTGTTGTGTGCGACCCCGGCTCAACAATCCCTGCGGGTGGGGGCGAGGCGTCCGCCTTCCTCTCATGGCTAAATCAAAGACAGCCGATGGCGCCACTCGCGGCCAGTGCCGACCCTTCGAACAGGGCAACGACTGCCTTGTCATCAGATGGATCCACCATTGTCGGCAGGAGGTGGTTGCGCAATGTCGCGCTCGATCAGCCAGAGTTCCAAGGCCTCTACCATCTCTTCGGCCGATTTGCCGAGGGTCTTCAGATGGATTTCCGGTTTTTCCGGTACTTCATAAGGTGAATCGACACCGGTGAAATTCTTGATCTCGCCATTCAGCGCGCGGGCATAGAGGCCCTTCGGATCGCGCCTGGCGCATTCCTCGAAGGGCGTATCGACAAACACCTCGATGAATTCACCGTCCGCCAGCAATTCGCGCGCCATGCGCCGCTCGGCGCTGAACGGCGAGATGAACGAAACGATGACGATCAGCCCGGCATCGGCCATCAAACGCGCCACTTCGGCGACGCGACGGATGTTTTCTACGCGATCGGCGTCGGTGAAACCAAGATCGCGGTTGAGACCGTGACGGACATTGTCGCCATCCAGGATGTAGGTGTGGCGACCGGTGGCAAACAGCTTCTTTTCGAACAGGTTGGCGATGGTCGACTTGCCGGAGCCCGACAGCCCGGTGAACCAGAACACGGCGGGCCGCTGGTTCTTCATGTCGGCACGGACGTGCTTGCCGACATCGAGCGACTGCCAATGGATGTTTTCGGCGCGGCGCAGCGAGTGCAGGATCATGCCGGCGCCGACCGTGGCATTGGAGATGCGGTCAATCAGGATGAAGGCGCCAGTGGTGCGGTTCTCGCCGAAAGGATCGAAGGCGATCGGCGTTCGGGTCGAGATGTTGCAGATGCCGACTTCGTTCATCTCGAGCGACTTGGCCGCCTCATGGGCAAAGTCGTTGACGTTGATCCGGTATTTCAGGTCGGTGACGGTGGCGCTGGTCTGGTCGGTCTCGGTGCGCAGAATGTAGGACCGGCCGGGCAGCAAAGCGTGCTCGTCGAACCAGACGATGTTGGCGGCAAACTGGTCGGCGACCTGCGGCCGGGCAGCCGGCGAAACCAGCATGTTGCCGCGTGAGATCTCGACCTCGTCGTCAAGGACGAGTGTGACAGCCTGGCCGGCTGCCGCCTGGGCCAGGTCGCCGCCATAGGAGACGATGCGCTTGACGCGCGAGGATTTGCCGGACTTGGCGACGACGACCTCGTCACCGGGTGCAACCGAGCCGGAGGCGACCGTGCCAGCAAAGCCGCGAAAGTCGAGATTGGGGCGGTTGACATATTGGACCGGGAACCGGAACGGCAGCTCGACCACCGCTTCGTCGACCGATACGGTTTCGAGATGCTCGATCAGCGTCGGGCCGGAATACCATTCCATGCTTTCCGAGCGGCTGGTGACGTTGTCGCCGTAACGGGCGGACATCGGGATCGGCACGATGGTCTGGAAGCCGAGATCACGCGAGAATTGCCGGTAGGACTCGGTGATGCGTTCGAAGACCGCCTGGTCGAACCCGACAAGATCGATCTTGTTGACGGCCAGCACGATGTGCCGGATGCCGAGTAGCGAAGCGATGATCGAATGGCGCCTGGTCTGGCGCAGCACCCCTTGCCGGGCATCGATCAGCACGATGGCCAGGTCGGCGGTCGACGCGCCTGTCGCCATGTTGCGAGTGTACTGTTCGTGGCCGGGCGTGTCGGCAACGATAAACTTGCGCTTCGGCGTGGCAAAGAAGCGATAGGCGACGTCGATGGTGATGCCTTGCTCGCGCTCGGCCTCGAGGCCATCGACCAGAAGCGCGAAATCGATGTCGTCGCCGGTCGTGCCGTGCTTGCGCGAATCGCGTTCGAGCGCGGCGAGTTGGTCCTCGAAAATCTGCTTGGTGTCGGAAAGCAGGCGCCCGATCAGCGTCGACTTGCCATCATCGACGGAGCCGCAGGTGAGGAAGCGCAGCAGCGACTTCTTCTCCTGCGCCGCCAGATAGTCGCGGACGCCGTCGGTGGGTGCGAGGCTCTTTGCCATGATGTGGCGCATGGTCAGAAATACCCCTCGCGCTTCTTCTTTTCCATCGAGCCGGCTTCATCGCGGTCGATCAGGCGACCCTGCCGTTCGGAGGTACGCGCCGTCAGCATTTCGCCGACGATGGCTTCCAGCGTGTCGGCATCCGATTCGATGGCGCCGGTCAGCGGATAGCAGCCGAGCGTGCGGAACCGCACAAGGCGGTCCTCCACAGTCTCGCCGGGGCGCAGTTTCATGCGCTCGTCATCCCGCAGGATCAGCATGCCGTCGCGCTCGACGACGGGCCGTTGCTTGGCGAAATAGAGCGGCACGATCGGGATGTTTTCCTGCAGAATGTACTGCCAGATGTCGAGCTCGGTCCAATTCGACAGCGGAAAGACGCGGATCGATTCGCCCGATGCGATGCGGGTATTGAATATCTTCCACATCTCGGGCCGTTGGTTCTTCGGGTCCCAGACATGCTGCGCGTTGCGGAAGGAGAATATGCGCTCCTTGGCGCGCGATTTCTCCTCGTCGCGACGGGCGCCGCCAAAGGCAGCGTCGAAACCGTATTTGTCGAGCGCCTGGCGCAGCGCCACGGTCTTCATCACATGGGTGTGGGTGTTCGAACCATGATCGAACGGATTGATGTTGTCGCGCACGCCATCTTCGTTGACATGAACGAGGAGATCGAAGCCGCGTTTCTGCGCCATCTGATCGCGAAAGGCGATCATCTCGCGGAACTTCCAGGTGGTGTCGACGTGAAGGAAGGGGAATGGCGGCTTGGCGGGATAAAACGCCTTCATCGCCAGATGCATCAGCACGGACGAATCCTTGCCGACGGAGTAGAGCATGACCGGTTTGGCGAACGAGGCCGCAACCTCGCGGAAGATGTGGATGGACTCGGCCTCCAGACGTTGCAGGTGCGTCAAAGGGACATTCATGTCGGCACTTTCTAATCCAGCCTTTGACGGCGCTTAAAGCGCCGCCCCGGGCAGAACTGCCAGTCATCCCCGAAGCGGGCCCTTGCAAGCGCGAATGTGCGCCGGACGTTCGACGCTTGCTGAAACCATATGATCACAGCTTTCGTCATCGCGACGATCTGAGACATCCGAGAGATTGCCCCAATGGTGTGCTGTTCAATCAGCCGGCAATATCATGCGCCGGCCAAACGGAATGAACGACCATGCCCGTTCGTGGAGATAGTACAGCACGATTTTTGTAATAACTTCAGCACTGGCGATCGATCCCGCGGAAACGACGTTTCCAGTTATGAGCCAGCTCAGCGCGAACGTATCGACACTGCCTGTGATGCGCCAACTGACAGCCTTGGCTATGGATCTGCCGTGGGTCTCGGGAACAGGAATGAACATGCGCAATCGCTCCAGGAGGACGTCAAAACCGACCTGATTTGGTCAGCTTGGTTTGATGGTGGGAACGTTCTTGATCCTGCCTGTCGATCAGGTCGGGAGGAAGTACGTTGGCGGTCATGCCCTTCTTGGCAAGTCTGCAACAAGAACGCCCTTAGTTGATGCCAATCGCGGCCAAGTGGCAGCCCCGTCGTGGAGCAAGCCCGCTACTGGCTGCGAAGGCCAGTCACACGGCAGCGACGTCAAAGAACCTCGCATAAGGTCCGTTTGCGAAGTGAAGCCGCAACTCTTCGAAGTTCTCTACCGTTTCGTCGAGCGGTCGCGCTTCCTGGCGCTGAAGGATGGCGCGACCGGAAAGCTGAAGCCCCGGAACCCCCAAGAAATCCCAAACCGCTCCCAAACATGTGGCGGGTTCTTGAAGAAGGCTCTCATATTCGATTACCAGCACGTTGGACGGCGCGAAGGCGTGCGCAACTCGAGCGTAGAAAGCGTCGGCGGTTTTGAAGTACGCCTCGCAGTTGGCGATTGGCAATCTGACCCGTGGTGGCGGAGCCGCATCCTTGTCCGAACTGAACTTCAGCCATTGGCCGCTTTGCCGTGCCTGCACCAGCGACCTTAGCGATTCCAGTATGTTTCTCCGGACCACGAGGATGATCTTGAGTCCTGGCCAACGGGCCAGTTCCGCAAAAAAGCCCGGATGATCGTGAAACTGAGGTTCGTTGACCTTGCAGCCAACATGCGTCACCGTCTTGTCGCTCCAAGTGGGACAGCGCACGTAAGCAAGCTCTAGGAGCTCGCGATCGCCGAGCAGCAAGCGATCCTTATCGGGCCAGTTGGTGTCGTACTCGTTGAGTAACTCACCGTTACTCAATATGTTCGGATGCTCGTTTAGCAATACTTCCAGGTAGTGTGTCCCGGTCCTTGGCATAGCAAGGATGGCAAAAGGCTCAGGTGTCGGTGAAATGTGGGTCATAGTGTGTGTTCCAGCTGATGATAGTTTCGACGGTTCAGGGGCGCCCAGGACAAGAATACTGGATGTGATCTCTTGAGACGGACGGATGCAATCCGCGCTCATGCAGCCGGATCGCGCCATGAGGTTTGTGGTATCGCAGGCCGGCGTGCACGGCTGCGTCCGGTCGCGTGTGCGCCTCAGCTTGTGTGTTCTGCTGTCCCAGCTGGGCCAAGCACGCTCGCGGCTGTAGCCGTTCGCGATGCTGACTCTCGTTCTCCTTCTTGTGTTTCGAAAGTAGCATCAACGCAGCAGGCGCCGGCGAAGCAGCACCATCGAGAGGAAGAAAGGCACTACCGCGTATATGCAAAGCGCACCAATGTGCAGGGCGATGTCCCCAGCCGGGCGATCAAGCATGCCCGGACGAATTAGGTCGATCGAATGCGCCAGCGGTAAGATGCCCGCTATGTGCTGAAAGGTGCTTGGCAGTTGAGTGACCGGGAAGACAGCGCCGGACAGGAACAACATGGGTGTGAGGAAGAGCGTCTGGTAGAATATGAAGTAGTGGTAACTGGGCGCAAGCGCGATTACGATCATCGCCAGGCTCGCAAAGGCCAATCCAGTGAGAGCGATGACTGGTAGCACATAGAGGACGGACGACCATGCTGAGTAGCCCGCTATGACGGCCACCATCGCAATTGCCGTACCGGCCAGAAAGGCCCTTGTGGTTGCCCACACCAACTCACCGAGAACGATGTCGCCGAGGGTAAGTTGTGTGTGCAGGATCGCTTCCCAGGTCCGCTGTTCGTTCATGCGAGGGAAAGTCGCATAAATTGTTTCGAAGGTGGACGCGGTCATCGCACTTGTCGCAACCATGCCGGCTGCCAAAAAAGCAGGGTACGACGCGTCTTCAACGCGACCTACCATCATTCCGAGACCAGTGCCGAGTCCGAACAGGTAGATCATAGGATCGGCGAGGTTACCGAGTATCGACGCGAGCGCGACCTTCGTCCATGCCAGATAGTTGCGGCGCCATACCGCAATCCAGTTCCAAGCGTTGGCGGGTAGAGCCGCTGAAAAACCTTTACCCATCGTTCACTTCTCCATCTCGCGTCCGGTCAGCCGCAAGAAAACGTCCTCCAGACTGGGTGGACGCTCCAGAAGGCGCAGACCCGCGCGCCCGCGCAGTTGTACGCGAACCTGCTCCGGATCGGCCGTATAGCAAAAGAGCGTCTCGCCGCTCACCTCGACGCGCTGCACGTATGGCCTGATCAGCGAAACCAACTCCTGGGGATTCCCGCCGAAGATCTCGATCACCTGGCACCCGATGTGTTCCTCAATCAGGGCATGAGGGCTGCCTTCGGCGAGTTTGCGTCCATGCTCCAGAACGCACAGCCGATCGCATAAACGCTCGGCCTCTTCCATAAAATGGGTAGTCAAAATGATCGTCTTACCGCGCCCCAGCAAGAAACGCAGACGCTCCCAAATCAGGTGTCGCGCGTGCGGGTCGAGGCCGGTCGTCGGTTCATCCATCACGAGTAGCTGGGGGTCGTTGATCAGCGCACGTGCCAGTGTCAAACGCCGTTTCATGCCGCCGGATAGTTCGCCGACACGTGCATCCGCCTTGCTCTCAAGACGGGCGAACTCGAGGAGCGACGGGATGACCTCTTTGATCTTGCGTGTGCTCATGCCGAAGTAGCGCCCGAACACCAACAGGTTCTCTCGTACGGTGAATTCCTGGTCAAGGTTGTCGAACTGCGGAACCACGCCGATGCTCTTGCGTGCCAAGCGACTCCGCGCACCCACTGGCTCTCCAAGAACCGTGATCTTGCCCGCATCAGGCACTGTCATGCCGAGGAGCATACGCGCAATCGTGCTCTTGCCCGCACCGTTCGGCCCCAGCAAGCCGAAGCACTCTCCCGACGCAACGGTGAACGACAGCCCGTTCACAACAAGCTTGTCGCCGAAGGACTTCTTCACGCCAGCAAGGTCGATTGCTACTTTGGACATGTGTCTATCTCAGTCTTAAGAGGCCGATCAGCCGGCCGGTAGCTAATTTGCGAATATTTCTTGGCAGAACCGGCCATCGCATTGTGACGGCCCCTTTGGATAGTCACAGCCGAAGCAAGCGTGTGTCGCTCTCACCGGACGGATTAGCGTCGAGATGCAATCGATCGCCGTTGCTGACAATTGATGGATGTTGCCCAGGCTCACGACGTGTCCATCCAGCCAACGCACTCGATCACTCAGCGCTGCAAACGCTGTCCGCGTTCACCAACTTTGAAGAATCGCGCGGAAGATCCGTTCTTCGAATTGCCTCAGCACTTCCCGAACTGCCTGTACCAACTCCGGCAATCGGGTTTGCGACGATGATCTGCTTTTTGTCGGCGTTGGGCAGGGTGGCAGTCTTGCGTGAAAGCCAATCACTATTGCTCAAGGTGCACAAAGCATAGGCTTTCAAGGGGAGTAACAGAAAGATGTTGATAAAAGTGTGCAGAGAAAAGCCGATAAATCGAACTTGCCGAGCTCGACATGCTGTCACGGTGCACCGAATGATGGTCATTGCTGCAATAACCAGGATTGCCGTCCAAGGCAGCGTGGCTGTCAGTGCAAACTGCGCAATCCCGGCTATTACCGACAGGGCAAGAAGTAGCGGGCCAAGATTCTGTCCGACGACGTCCAATGTAAGATAGCGATCGAGGCCGGGCAACAGGCGCAGCGCAAGCAGCGTGTCCCGGAAAGTGCTCCGTGCCCAGCGCAGTTGTTGGCGCAGATAAGGTCCTAACCTATCGGGAACCACCGTTACAGCAATAGCGTCCGGAACGTACTCGGTTCGAAAGCCTGCCTCCAGCATGAGGATCGTAAGATGGCGATCCTCACCGAAGTCGCTTGGCTTGCCCCGAAACATCTGCGTCTCGTACTGGTCTAGCAGCGAAAGCAGCGAAGATCGGCGGTACATAGCACAGGGGCCGCAACAGCACATGACGGCCCCGAAGCGGGCTTGCGCCGCCCTCTCCTCGTTGCAGGCCAGCCAGTACTCCATATCGATCAATTGGGTCAGCCAAGTGTCGCTCCGGTTGCTTGCCGTCAACTGGCCCATGGCAGCGCCGATTGCTGGATCCTGCATCTTCCGTGCAAGCTTCCTGATGACGTCGGACGCAAGTGTCGTGTCCGAGTCGACGTTGAGCACCAAATCTCCAGATGAGCGACGTATCGCGGCGATCTGCGCTTTGCGCTTGCCGACATTCTCTGGGAGCAGAATGAAGTCGAATCGCGGGTCGCCGGCGTAATTGTCGTGAACGGGAATGACGGCGTCGCGATTTCCAGAACCGTCATCAACCACGTAGACACGTAGCTTTCCGGCGTATTCCTGGTTTGCAATGGAATCTAGGCACGCCGAGAGCGTAAGCGGGCCTTCGTTGTAGCAGGGGATGATGACATCCACGCTCGGCCAGAGGTCGGAGCCGACCAGGTTTTCCGACGCCGGTGCAACGGTTGGCGGCAGGGAATAGACCGCCTGCATGCCCTTATAAACAGTCGAGAGCAGTGCATAGCACGCGACGGCGACAGTACTGGTCGTGGTAAGCAGGTCCATGGGATCTCGTATGTTCAGTGATGTTGAGGGAGCGGGCGGATTACAAAACCGCGGTGATGCAGCGCTGGAATCAGGCGGGATAGCGCGGTGACAGTCTGGTCACGCAGACTGGCGCAAGTGGCCGATTTCAACTCCTCGGGCCACCCGTCGTGCAAGAGCACAATTGCGCCCGGCCCAACACCGGTGAGCACCTCATCGACAATCGCGTCGACGCCAGGGCGAGCCCAGTCTCGCGGGTCAACTGACCAATGGACGCATGCCAATCCAGCGCGCGCCGACGTAGTGAGCACGTCCTCGGTCCAGACCCCATACGGCGCGCGCATGCGCCGCACCGTGGCCTGGGGACACGCCATCCTGATGGCGTTGCTTGCCTCGACTATTTCACGTTCGACTTCGCCGGGTCCGCATCTGGACAGGTCCGGATGAGTCATCGTGTGATTGGCTACCTCGTGCCCTTCTGCAATCATTCGTCGGATGAGTTCCGGCTGGTCTGCTGCGTGGGCACCGATAACGAAGAACGTCGCCGGCACCCGATGTTGCGCCAACAAATCGAGGATCTGCGGTGTGCAAACTGGATTGGGCCCATCGTCAAACGTCAAATAGACGCTGCGATCTTGAGTGCCGTCAGCGCAGTCACTGGGCACTTCGCACATGTAGTCCACATTTTTCATAGGTTCGGAACGCTCCGATCGATTAGGGTGCCGGGCGGCCACTCGCCCATCGAGCATCGAATTGGCGCAACATGGTTCGGCATCGCCTGCCGAACCGTGCCGGATGGAATGGAGAGATGGTCGCGTCGTGTCGACGCGATGGACCTTGCACGGGTCACCGAAGAACCAAGCCGCAATCGACATGCGACTTGATTGATGTTGGGCGTATGCCGGAAGGCGTACACCAGAAAATGCTCCTCCGAGCTAACGCAAACATCGACAACGTTCCTTTAGGACTTCCTTGAATTCTCCCTATGCGACGTTCTGCAAAATCGGTAAAATCGTTTGTTTCGATCAGATGCATCCACCCTTTGGATAGCTGATGACATGCGTTTTCAAACGGCTCGATGTAAATCTCCTCGTGGTGTACGACGCGCGCTCGCCGGGCGCGGCCTCACTGCCGCGGCAAGCCGAAGCATCGGATGACACGAGCCCTTTCGAACAATCTTCGGGACTAGCCCGCCAGCTTGCGGCGCGCTTTGGCGTCGCATTGTGTGGTCCAGCGCTATCGAGCTACGGGTAGCGCTCGGCCTGGGGTGGCCATCGCCACAGCGTTCTGGAGCATCGGGCCTTCATCATCATCGAGCGGATCGAGCAGACCTCGAATCTGACGCTGCATCGGCAGAAGCTGGCCGCACGCGGTATCTTAGTGTCCCGTAATGCGGTTTGGCAGTTTCTCAGGCGCGAGGGGTTGAGATGGGCCAGCTCATCCACACAACCACATCCACCGAATGCGCAAACTACCTCGCAAACCCTCGTGGGCATGCTTCTATCAAAATGCTCTAAGCCAACCGGCCATGTCGTCGTGCGGCTGCACGATTCTTTCCACGATGAAATATTGCCATGAACAGCCGCGAACGTATTCTAATACCGCGTGCGGAAGCACTCGCCCTTAAGTTCGTTAGAGTGGCGACCTCTCGCGTGATGCCTACCCGCACGGTGGCCATCTCCCGCGTAATCTCGGCCGCCACTACCTGTGGCTCTTGGCCATCGGGGCGGCCGACGGCCAAGGGTGATCACGCTGCTCTGCTGGGCTATCTGCTCAATCACGCATATTGCTGCCCCTTCGGTGATGCTGGATGAATCCCAGATCTTCGTGGCAGATAGCTGGTTGCGCAGGTCGCGGACCGTGACGCAAGGGCGTTTTGGAACAGGTAAGCTCCGGTCAACCCGTGCTCAGATCATAGCCATGCCGCCATTCACATGGATGGTCTGGCCGGTGACGTAGGCGGCTTCGTTGGAGGCGAGATAGGCAACGGCGGACGCGACTTCAACGCTGGTGCCCATACGGCGCGTCGGGATCGCCGCCATGATCGCCTCTTTCTGCTTGTCGTTGAGCTTCTCGGTCATTGCCGATTCGATGAAGCCCGGGGCGACGCAGTTGACGGTGATGTTGCGGGTGGCGATCTCCTGCGCCAGCGATTTGGAAAAGCCGATCATGCCGGCCTTGGAGGCGCAGTAGTTGGTCTGGCCGGGATTGCCGGTGACGCCGACCACCGAGGTGATGTTGATGATGCGGCCGTGGCGGCGGCGCATCATCGGATGGGTGAGTTCACGGGTCAGCCTGAAGACAGCGGTCAGATTGACCTCGAGCACGGTGTCCCAGTCGGCGTCCGACATGCGCACGAACAGCCCGTCCTTGGTGATGCCGGCATTGTTGACCAGTATGTCGACACCTTCGAGATCGGCCTCCGCCTTCTGGCCGAGCGCCTTGACCTCGTCGCGGTTCGACAAATTGGCCGGGAACAGCTTGACCCGGTCGCCAAGCTCGGCGGCCAGCGTCTCCAGTTTCTCGACACGCGTGCCGTGCAGGCCGACGATGGCGCCCTGCGCATGCAGCATCCTGGCGATCGCCTCGCCGATGCCCCCGGATGCGCCGGTGACGAGTGCCTTGCGGCCAGTCAGTTCCAACATTTATTATGCTCTTTTCAAATGCTGCAGCATCGCCGCGCCAGAAGTCTCGGTTCGTGGCAGCTTCCTCGCCGCGAACTCGCGCAGCGCAGAGGTCTCGGCCACGATAATTCCAGGCGCCGGATGACCGACGTGATCACCTCAATCTGCTGCTTCACTGGGCTACTGCAAGTACTTGCACTCCAACCCTTCAGCCCACCTGAGCAAGGAGGCCGCTACGGACCGATCGGGGATTCCGCAAACATCGGGATACAGAAGGTGACCTTGCCGGCATGTCGTCCTACACCTGCCTGAATGCCAGAACTGCGTTCATGCCGGCCATGGCGAAGGCGTTGCTCAGTGCCACGCGGACCTTGCGCTCGCGCGCGACGTTGGGCGTGACATCGAGATCGCAATCGGGGTCTGGCTCGCGATAATTGGCGGTCGGCGGCACGACACCCTCTTGGATTGCCATCACGCAGGCGATCATTTCAAGCGCGCTCGCGGCGCCGAGGCAATGCGCGTGCATGGACTTGGTGGAAGAGATGGACATCGAGTTGGCGTGGCCACCGAAGACTCGCTTGATCGCCTCCGTCTCCATCCGATCATTGGCCTTGGTGCCGGTGCCGTGCGCATTGATGTAGTCGACATCCTGGGCATTCAGCCCGGCATCGGCAAGGCAGGCGCGCATCGCCGCCTCCGGCCCCTCGACAGCCGGCGCGACGAGGTTGAAGGCATCAGCAGAAAGGCCGATGCCGGCGATCTCGGCAATAATCGTTGCGCCGCGAGCAGTGGCATGTTCATAGCTTTCCAGCACTGCCATCCCCGCACCCTCGCCCAGCACCAAGCCCCTCCTGTCGGAGGAGAACGGCCTGCAGGTATCTGGCGCAATCACGCGCATTGCTTCCCACGCTTTCACCACACAAAATACGAATGGCGCGTCGCTGCCTCCGGCAAGCATCACGTCGGCCCGGCCGCACCTGATCTGGTCTACGGCTGAGGCAATCGCATGGTTGGCAGAGGCGCAGGCGGAGGTGACGCCGAAGACCGGCCCGCGCAGGCCGAGGCTCATGCTGACTTGGCCGGCAGCGGCACTCGGCATCGCCTTGGGTACGTCCATGACGCCAGCACGGCGCGCGCCGTTCAAAAGGAGAGCGCGGTAGCTTGCCTCGATCGCTTCCCAGCCGCTGCCGCCGACGCCCACTATCGCACCGAAGCGATAGGCATTTCGTTCATCGCAGGAAAGTCCGGCCTGTCGCATGGCTTCCCGCGCTGCAATCACGGCAAGCAGGCTGAAGCGATCCATGGTGACGAGCTGCTTGCGGTCGATGTCGTGCTCAGGGAGCGTCTTGATCTCGGCACCGATCGTGCCGGTCAACCCATGAAGCTCTGAAGTGACAATCGGGCCGATTGCTGAGCGACCTTCGCGCATCTCTTTCCAGATGGAGGGGGCATCGGTGCCCAGCCCGCACAGCCCGCCTATTCCGGTGATAACGACCCGCCTGTCCATTCAAGCTGCCTCAGCGAGCAAGCCGCGGATGGCTTTCACGATGTCGCCAACATTCTGGAGATCCGACCACGCCTCCGATGTGTTCATTTCGATCTTAATGCCATAGGCTTGCTCGAGGTCCCAGAGCACGTCCGCCAGTCCCAGCGAATCGATGCCGAGCGCGGTCACTTCCGTCTCCGTCGTTATTTCGCCGACTATGGGTCGAAACGCTCCCGCAAAGTTCTCAGATTCGACGCGTTTCTTGATTATGGTAATGATTTCCGTTGCGAGTTGATCAGCCATTCTGTCTGTTCCTTTCGATTTCAGCTGGTTTGACGTGGACGCGGCTCAACTCCTACGGGCCGCGTTGCAAAAATAGCCACCGACAAAGCTCATGCTCATAAGGGCGGGCTGAGTTCCGGCCGATCTGCGGCGTAGGCTCTGATGACGAAGAAGGTCGCCGGCACTCGATGTGGCGCCAGCACATGACGGATCTGCGGTATGCAATGTGGGTTGGGCCAGTCCTCAAAGGTCGGCGTCAGCGCATCACCCGGCACTCACATGTGTAGTCCTGCTTACAATTCTGGACCGTTTCGGTCGATCAGGGTGCCGGACGGCCACTCGTCCATCGAGCGTCCAATTGGCGCAACGAAGACGATCACGTCCTCGACGCGGGTGGGCGGCAGGTCGGGATGTATATTTGCGAGGGTGGACCGTACCTCAACCCCCGACACAATGCTCGCCAGACCGCCGCGGCAGAACCTCTCAACGTGGTTCCGCATTGCCTGCCGAACCGTGCCGAACACAAATGGAACCCCCATCCGCTGCAGCAATGGGTACACAACGCTCAGTGAAAAGCTGATTCCGAGTCCCTCAAGATCCGGACGGACCCCGTATAAGCCAATTTCGGCCACCAGTAGATCGACCTCGCCAACTTTGATGAAGCGGCGCAGTATGCCAATATGAGCCGCTATGCCGTGCGCGTCGTAACCGATTGCGCGGAATTCCGGCCTTGCACCGGCCCAGCTACGGCCGCCTTCGAATGGCTTTGCGAGGAAGGCCCCATGCCGTCCATAAGTCTTTAGAAAGAAATCGGAGAGTTCGACATGGTCGGCCAGTTGCAACTCATTTTCCCAGCACAACTTCCACCGTACGTCAGAGCCCATGGAAATACCTCATCTTTTGATTGCTGTATTTGAGATAAGCGCCTACGCATGGAGAGCTTGTCGCGTCGAGCTGACGCGATGGACCTTGCGCGGATCACCGAAGAACCAAGCCGCAACCGACATGCGAGTTGATTTATGTTTCGGCGTATGCCGGAAGGCGTACACCAGAAGATGCTCCTTGGAGCTAACGCAAACATCGACGATTTTCCTTTAGTGCTTCCTTGAATTCTCCCTATGCGACGTTCTCCAGAATCGGTAAAATCGTTTGTTTCGATTAACGGCATCCACGCTATGGATAGCTAAAGACATGCGTTTCAAAGGGATTGACCTAAATCTCCTCGTTGTGCTCGACGCGCTGCTGGTGGAGCGCAGCCTCTCGGCGGCGGCCCGCCCCATCAACCTCAGTCAGCCGGCCATAAGTGCGGCCGTCGCCCCCGCTGCGCGATTTTTTCAGCGATGAACTGTTTACGACGAGCGGCCGCGAACGTTTTGTGACCCCGCGTGCGGCAGCACCTGCCCCCGCGGTTCGCGACGATCTCTGCACATCCAGTGCTCGATTATGGCTGTCCACCACAAGCAGCTGTCCGGCAGCTTACGTTCGAGAGATACATGTCGATGAGGCACGTCTCGGTCAGGTTCGGGCGTATTCTGAAGCCCTCCATCGAGGAATGGTTCTTGCTTGAACACCCCCGTCGCGACCCATCGCCGGTATCGGCGGAAGACGCTGTTCCACTTGCCATATTCATCAGGCATCAGGCAGATGAGGCCATTGCGCCCCGGTTCGGGCCATCCACATCCTGCCTTCGAAATAGCGCCGATTATCCTGCGCCGGACGGCACCCTCGACCCCGCTCTGCTGGCAGCAGCGGCCCGATCCGTGCCCATTCCTCGTCCGATACCCCAATCCGCGCGCCCAACGCTGCCTCCAAAAGACAGCCTTGAATCAGCGACCGACTCTAGCGTCAAGCTTTGTCCACGAAGCCTAATAGACGACAGTGCCTCCAAACTTGCCACAACACATGTGTGAGCTTTGCTACGCGCGCGAATGCGCCTCGCACTCGTGCTTTGCCAGCCGCCCGCGGGCTTATTTCGTCACAGCAAGGGCATTGTCTGTGGCTAGAACCGGCCAGTATTTCGAAATTGCCAGAATGGCGCCGACGGAAGAAAAATGACCGTAGTCGAAATAGAGAAACTCGCCTGCGTCGGCGTAGGGGCAGCGTCCTGCGCTACAGAGGAATTTCAGCGGATCGATGAAAGTGGCGCCTTTGGTAAATGAGCGCACACGATTGTTGATGTCGGGATCCATGGCCATTGGCCAGTATGTATCATCCGAATTTCTGCGCTTTGCGAAGAATGCGATTTTCCGAACGTCGGTTATGAATTGCGGAGACTGGCCGATGACGAACACGCGCACACCCCGGCCACGAAGCGTATCGATCGTTTGCTGCAGACCGTCGAAACTTCTCGCCTCGTAGTCGGTCCACCGCCCGCTGAGGACAACCGTCTTGATGCCTGCGTCCCGGATGATCTCCAGGGCCTTCTGATTGAACCGTATGCAATCCGGGCGTGCATACGAGAAGTAAGAGAGAATCGGTGGACAGCCTGCGTAAGTATATTCCACGACGTTGGCTTGAATTTTCTTTTTGTTGGCCTCCAGCCCTGAAACATAGTGGGCGGCGAAGGAGTCGCCCCACAACAAAACGGTCGTAGCGAAGCCGCGAGTGCGTGTGCAGTCCTCGATGTTCCAGCTTTCGATCCGGCTTGAGCCCTCGTTGAAACAGGTCCCCTCGAGCCAGTCCCCGACAGGAATCCGCTGCTGGGCATACTCCGGGAACCGTTGCGGAAAGCCGTTGCCGAGCGCCCCGGCCGCCCCGCCAACGCAAACAAGAGCGATTGCGCCCACTGAAAAGGCGAAGATCGGCAACGGGGCGGTGAAGGACCTTTTCTGCCGAAACGGCTGCTCGATATACTTCCAGGAGAATGCAGCCAATGCGAAGCTTGCAACCGTCATCGCAATGGTCATCGACGGGTCGAGAGTTTGTAACGAAAGATAGCGCGCGAACGCATTGATCGGCCAGTGAACAAGATACAGCGAATAGGAGATGAGGCCGATCAAGACCAGCGGCCGGACTTTGAGTATGCGGCTAGCTATCGTCGAGGGGCTATTTTGGCCGACATAGATAAGGAGGGCCGTTCCGAGGCACGGATACAGCGCGTTGTAGCCCGGGAACGGATCGCTCTCCGAAATCGCGAAGAACCCGATGGCGAGAAGGCCAAATCCGGCCAGCCCCACCATTTCCATAAGAAATCGATTGTTCAACGGCGGGGGCCGTTTCAGCATGAGCACGGCGCCCAGCATGAGTTCCCAAACTCGTGTCGGCAGCAGGTAGAATCCAGCGCTTGGCGCCAGCCATGTCGCCATGACCGCGAGCACGAAGCTGCCGAGAATGATCGGTAGGAGTGCTGTCAGCCAGCGCTTCGCAAAATAGTGACGGATCAGGAACATCAGGATTGGGGCAAAGATATAGTACTGCTCCTCGACCGAAAGCGACCACGTGTGCAACAGCGGTCGGAGCTCGGCATCGATGGAGAAGTAATTTGACGTTTTCCAAAAATAGATGTTTGACCAGAAAGTCGATGCCGCTATGACGCTGAGACTGAAGTCATGCAGATCTGACGGCAGAAGAATGAACAATGCCGCGATGCAGGTGAGGAGAGTGACAAAGATCAGGGCCGGCAGAATGCGTCGGGCACGGCGCCAGTAGAAGCTGACGATCGAAAACTCGCCGCGTTCAAGGTCGTCCAGAAGGCTTCCGGTGATCAGGTAGCCAGATATGACGAAGAAGATGTCCACGCCGGTAAAACCGCCGGGAATTGCCGAGATTCCGAAATGGAACAGTACGACCGGCAGCACCGCAAGGGCCCGAAGGCCATCGATATCACGCCTGTATGTCATTGAAAAAGTCCTCTGTTCACAGGTCACGGCGAGTGTCGGCAGCACACAGGTTGGGCTGACGTCGGAACCCGCAGCCCTTGGCAGCCACTCTCCTTCTGCTCGCCCGCAAAGCTCTCCGGACGTTGACGGCCATGTCATCGACGCCGGCCTCCTTCGCTGGGACAATGACTTTTTCGGATGCGGCATTCGGGTTAAGGCGTTCTCTGCTATTGACCCGCCGAACCAAGAAACATCCTGTGCCAGGTGTCCTGATGTGATTTCGAAGCATGAGGATCCATTTCGATGCTGCGTAGTCCGTTCCAAAAATCGGCACCAAAACTCAATGGACGGCGGACTAACGTCTCCTCGCGCTATTGTGCAAATCGATTTTGTTTATGCGGCCCCATCCAATTGATGGATGCATGCCCCCCGGGCGCCTTCACTGCCGGAATTAAGGAGACTGGGGCGCACGATGCTCGCTTCAGATAGAGGCGAACGAGACGATCAGGTTGTGGCGTGACCGGAAGCGGCCATCCTTGCTACAGCCTGATTGACGGTTCGCACGCCAAGCTTTGCGTTGGCGTTTTCCAGATGGAAGGTCACGGTGCGTTTCGAGAGGCCGAGGATCTGGCTGATATCCCAACGCCGCGCCGCCCATTTCAGAGCTTCGAACTCCCGCGTCTTTGCGCCATCCACCACGCAATTGCCGGCGAGCCTGCGCCGGACATGAATGTGGAAGTTGATCGCTACCAACTGCAAGGCTTTTTCGTAGCATTCCAGCGACCGCAAGACAGGCGGACGCGCCTCATCTGAAGCAAAGGTCAGCCAGCAAAGCGGCCGCGATGATCATGCATGGACATGGTCAAGCCGCACCGAATGCCAAACTGAGCTGCGTTTTCCAAAACTTCTTGCTGCGAGGCTGGCAAATACCGATGATCTCGATCCAGCCCCCAGTGGAAAGTATCCCAGCCTCGCAGCCCGCGCAGGATCACCAGATCGACGCTGTGGTAGCGCAGTCGCAGATAATTGGAGGTCCAGGAAGAAGGATAATTCGAGATCACTAACGGCGTGTCGCTGGAGGCTGGCGGGTAAGTGAAGTAAGCGAAGAGCGGAAATTCCAAGCCGGCGGCGGCCGAGGCCATTGCCTCGTGGAGATCCGCAGCATCGACGCTTGCTGAAAGTTGCTCGATGAATGTTTCAAATAGCCGATGCATCTGGTTTTGCGTAAACTCCGCGGATGTTCCTCGATGCCAGGCGCGGGGCTCGGGCTAAACGATCGCGAATCGAAGCGACGCGCAGGATCTCGTCCCCATCATCGCTCCCATTACTTTCCTGCCTCTGCTTGAAGACAACGCCGCGAACCTGACCAATTGCCAGGCGGTGACGTTGACACATTGTCGATGAGCCGTGTGTCGCCCAGCCAAGCCGCGACAAGCAGCCGTGCCGGTCGGTCAAGGCTTGCCAAAGCTCGCAGATCTGTTTCCGCGCGAAGTTCCAGGTATTCGACCTCGCGATAGCCGGCGGCCAGAATTGTTGCACGCGCTCCATCAAGCGTTGGCTGACGGGAGAGCCGCGCTCAAGCCGCTCGGCCGTATCGAAGAGGACCGATGCCAGCTTTGCGGCGATGACGCGTTCCGCTGGCGAGAGCCGGACGTTGCGCAATATCAAGGTCCCTCACCATGCGTCTGACAGTCTGAAACTGCTGGAAATCCTTCTCGCCAAAAAACGCGAAGTCAGCGCCGGTCTGCGGAAAGAGCTTGGCCACGACCGTCGCCACACCATCGACAGCCAGCTGCGCTCAACCCGCGCCTCCTTCCCTTGCGTTACCCGCTGCGGGTGTCGCGTTTGGCATATTTTTGTGCAAATGCGAAGAGCTAAAAAGGCGGACTTGCGGATCTGCGGTGTTGACGCGCAAACCTCCACGCTTACACTAAATCGATTAAGGCGCCCCTAGCTCTGGGCCAACCACTTCGCGGACATGGACCACAAGAAAACAGGAACCAGGAAAGACAGAGCCGCCATCAAGGCCGGCCAAGTCAAAGTCGATTTGATCGCCGTTGTCGTCGCCGTCAATGACAGTGAACCCTGTGTCCTAACAATCGGCCGGATGAACACCCTTCCCTCCGGACCGTTTGCGCTCGAGCACCGATCGCTGCAATCCGGCCTGAGGGGGTGGGTCGAGCATCAGACCGGCCATCCGCTTGGGTACACCGAGCAACTCTACACGTTCGCGGATCGGGACCGCATCGGCGCCGAGCGCGAGCGCGCCATCTCCATCAGCTATCTCGCACTGACCCGCAAGGAACAGAGCTCGACCGAGTGCGGCTGGCGAAGTTGGTACGAATATTTTCCATGGGAGGATCACCGCTCCGGCACGCCGCCGGTGATGCTGGATTTTGTGCGACCGCGCTTGATCGAGTGGGCGGATGGCGCAAGCGACGCAGCCACGCGACGCGAACGCCGTCAGCGGTCGGCGATAGCGTTCGGCTTCGATGATCGCCATTGGAACGAGGAACTCGCGCTTCAACGCTATGAGTTGCTTTACGAAGCAGGCCTGGTTCAGGAGGCCGGAAGCGGAACGGACGCGACCCCGCTTCCCCTGGTGCCCAGCGAGTCCATGGTCGCCGATCATCGCCGCATCATGGCGACCGGCATTGCGCGGCTGCGCTCCAAAATCAAATACCGGCCGGTCGTCTTCGAGCTTATGCAGCCGACTTTCACACTGCTGCAGCTGCAGCGAACGGTGGAAGCCTTAGCTGGCAGGCTCATCAACAAGCCGAACTTCCGCAGGCTTGTTGAGCAGCAGGAGCTGGTCGAGGAAACTGGCGAGACTTCCGTTGATACGGGGGGCGACCAGCAAAGCTCTATCGTTTCCGCCGTGGGGTCCTCGATGAAAGGGCTGTCGCGGGGACGAAATTGCCGCTGACGCGGGCTTGACAACCTTATAGTCAAGGTAGACATATCCCTTATTATCAGATCGAATATAATCGGAGGCGCTGATGACTGGGGCGTTACCTACTGCCGCGTCCTTGTACGAGCGCGTCCGGCGCGTGGTCCCGCCAGTCGAATGGTCGACCTTTGCAAACGACATTGATGCCATCCTCGCGTGAAGCGGGAGCGCAACGCCATCATCCTCGCGCACAATTATCAGACGCCTGAGATCTTCCATTGCGTCGCAGACGTCGTCGGCGACAGCCTCGCACTGGCCCGTAAAGCAATGGCGGTGGATGCCGACATCATCGTGGTTGCCGGCGTGCATTTCATGGCCGAGACCGCAAAGCTGCTAAATCCGAACACGACTGTGCTCATCCCGGACATGGGCGCCGGTTGCTCACTGGCGGATTCGATCACGGCACAAGATGTGCAGCTGATGCGACAGCGCTATCCGGAGGTCCCGGTTGTCACCTATGTCAATACGTCCGCAGCTGTGAAGGCCCAATCCGACATCTGCTGCACCTCGGGCAACGCCAAGGCGGTAGTGGAATCGCTCGGCGTGCCGCGAGTGATCATGCTGCCCGATGAATTTCTTGCGAAGAACATCGCCGCCCAGACGAAGGTCGAGATCATCGCCTGGAAGGGTCATTGCGAGGTGCATGAGCGCTTCACCCCGGCCGATATCCGCGAGCTGCGCGCTGCACACGCGGGCGTGGTCGTACTCGCCCATCCCGAATGTCCGCCCGACGTTGTAAGAGAGGCGGATTTCTCGGGGTCGACGGCCGCCATGTCGGATTATGTCGAGCGGGAGAAACCGGCACGGGTCGTGTTGATGACGGAATGTTCGATGAGCGACAACGTCGCGGTCGCGCATCCCGACGTCGAGTTCGTTCGCCCCTGCAATCTTTGCCCACACATGAAGCGCATCACGCTCGCCAACATTCGCGCCGCGCTCGAGGAGAACCGGTACGAGATCCGGATCGATCCCGGGATAGCCGACCCCGCCCGCCGCGCGGTCGAGCGCATGCTTTCAATATGAACCTTGATGTCCTCGACATCGCCGGAGCGCCGGTCGTCATCGGCGCCGGCATTGCCGGCCTGATGACGGCACTTCATCTAGCGCCGGAACCGGTCGTGCTTCTGTCCAATGCGCCGCTTGGAACCGGAGTCTGCAGCGAGCTCGCTCAGGGTGGTCTTGCGGCAAGTCTCGGCGGCGACGACGACCCCGAACTTCATCTTTGCGACACAATTGCAGCCGGCGACGGCCTCTGAGACGAGGCGACGGTGCGGCGAGTGGTCCGGGCTGCAACCAATGCGATCAAGACCCTGGACCGGTTCGGCGTCGCCTTCGACCGCTACCCTAAAGGCGCTTTGCGGCTCGGGCTTGAGGCAGCACATTCGCAACGGCGGATCGTGCATGCCGGCGGCGACGCCACGGGTCGGGAGCTGGTCCGCGCACTCATCGCCGCAGCGCGCCGGACAGCCTCGATCACTATTCTCGAAGACGTGGAGGTCCGCCGCCTGATCGTGGAAGACGGGTCGGTCATCGCCGTGGTCGCGGTCGGGTACGCGGGTGCGGTCGCTTTGCCCACGCGCCGCGCGGTGCTGGCAACCGGCGGCATCGGCGGCCTGTTTTGCGACACGACAAACCCGCCTGGCTCATGGGGACACGGGCTGGCACTCGCTGCCTGGGCCGGGGCAGAGCTCGCCGACCTGGAATTCGTGCAGTTCCATCCGACCGCCCTCGACACCCCGCGTCGGCCGATGCCGCTGGTGAGCGAAGCAGTGCGCGGCGAAGGCGCGATGCTCATTGACGAGCGAGGAGAGCGCTTCCTCGCTGAAACGCCTGGCGGCGAGCTTGCGCCTCGCGACGTGGTGGCGCGCGCCGTTTGGCATCAGCTTGCTGCCGGGGGCCGCGTGTTCCTGGACGCGCGGCGATGTCTCGGCCCTAGTTTTGAAAAGCGCTTCCCAGGCATTGCCGGTTTCTGCCGCGAGGCAGGCGTAGATCCTGCGACCGACCCGATTCCGGTGCGCCCAGCGGCGCATTATCACATGGGCGGCGTTGCCGTAGACGCCGGCGGCCGCAGCTCCGTCGAGGGATTGTGGGCGTGCGGCGAGGTTGCTTGTACTGGCCTGCACGGCGCCAATCGTCTCGCAAGCAACTCGCTCACCGAAGCGGCGGTCACCGCGAGCTGGGTTGCTGAAAGCGTTGCCGGCGCATCGTATACCCGGCGACGGCGTGTATGTTCCACGTTGGTGCCTCCACGGCCAGACGCTTCAGGCATCAGGGCGGTCGTCTCCGCCGCACTCGGCATCATCCGCGATGGCCAGACGATGCGCGAAGCGGTGGCGACCCTGCTGCCGATGGCAGGTCACGACGGCCCCAAGTCCGGCCCGGCTTTGGTCTCACTGATGCTGGCCGTTGCAGCCCTACGGCGAGAAGAGAGCCGCGGCGCGCACTGTCGATCCGATTTCCCCCGGCGCGATGCAGACGCGTGTACGTCACGGCTGACGCTGAACAGCGCAATGCAGGCCGCCGCCGCACTCAGTTGCCGGGCACCGATACGGAGCACGTGATATGGTTTCATTCTCACCCCTCCCCTCGACACTGATCGAACCGATCGTGCGCGGTGCCCTTCTCGAAGACCTTGGCAGATGCGGCGACCTGACCAGCGATGCAGTGATCCCCCACGATTGCATTGCCACCTTGGTGCTCAAATCGCGACAGGCGGGCATCGTTGCCGGGCTCGATCTGGTCGCGTACGCCTTCCTGCTCGTGGAGCCCGCGATCGACATTCACATTTGGCGTCCTGACGGCAGTGATGTCGGGGCGGGTGAAACCATCGCGAAGCTGTGTGGACCGGCGCGCGGCCTGCTCGCAGCCGAGCGCACAGCGCTCAATTTCCTGTGTCGCCTCAGCGGCATTGCCACAGCCACAGCGGCGATGGTGGAGTCCGTGCGTGGCCACAAGGCGAGGATCGTATGCACTCGAAAGACGACTCCCGGCCTGCGCGCGCTGGAGAAATACGCCGTGCGCGTCGGCGGCGGCGCCAATCACCGCTTCGGGCTCGACGACGGCGTGCTTATCAAGGACAACCACATAGCGATCGCCGGTGACATGCGCACAGCTATAGAGCGGGCGCGCGCCGCCGCAGGCCACATGGTGAAGATCGAGGTTGAGGTCGACACGCTGGAACAGCTGGATATCGCGCTTACAGTTGGAGTCGACGCGGTGCTGCTGGACAATATGTCAGTCGAGGACCTTGCCCGCGCCGTGGCAACGGTCGGCGGCCGCACAATCACCGAGGCCTCAGGTCGGGTGACACCGAAAACGGCTCCCGCAATCGCAGCCACCGGTGTCGATCTCATTTCCATGGGCTGGCTGACCCACAGCGCGCCGATCCTCGATATCGGCCTGGACATGCCAGCCCTGGGAAACATCGGCACCCGCTTGAACTGATGGAGACAAAATGAAGAGCAGTACCCCTCGGACCTGCACGCAGCGAAAAGGTGCTCGAAGCGAGCCTGTTACCGTTCAACGACGTGAGATTCGAGGCGCATTGCGCTGACGACGGTCATAGCGCTGCGAGCCCCGCCGGTCGATTGACCCCTGCACGCGCTCGCCGACCAGCAACAAAGGCTTTTGAAGATGACGATTGAAATGAACGCGGAAACCGATGTGAACCAGGTTGTGGACACCATCGACGTAGCGCTACCCCGATGGAGCAGCAAGGAGGCGGAGGCGATCCACGGCATGCCGTTCAATGACCTGCTCTTCCTGGCTCAGACGGTTCACCGCCAGAACTTCGATCGCAACCGGGTGCAGTTGTCGCGGCTGCTCAGCATCAAGACCGGCGGATGCCCGGAGGATTGCGGTTATTGCAGCCAGTCTGCACATCACAAGACCGGCTTGATGGCCACGAAGCTGATGGAGGTCGAGCGGGTCATCACTGAGGCGACCAAGGCGCGTGACGCCGGCGCCACCCGTTATTGCATGGGCGCGGCCTGGCGCCACCCGAAGGAGCGTGACATGAACGCCCTGATCGCCATGGTCGAGAGCATAAAGGCACTCGGCATGGAGACCTGCATGACGCTCGGCATGCTCGAACTTGGCCAGGCGCACCGCTTAAAGGCGGCCGGCCTCGACTACTATAACCACAACATCGACACCTCCGAGCGCTACTACCCAGAGGTTGTCTCCACCCACACCTTTGCCGACCGGCTGCAAACGCTTGGCCACGTGCGCGAGGCTGGCATAAAGGTCTGCTGCGGTGGCATTTTCGGGATGGGCGAGGAAAAGGCCGACCGCATCGACATGCTGGTCACGCTGGCCAACCTGCCTGAGCCGCCCGAAAGCGTGCCGATCAACCTTCTGATCCCCATCAAGGGCACGCCGCTTGCCGAGGCCGGCCCCCTCGACCCGATCGACTTCGTGCGTACAATTGCGCTCGCTCGCGTCATGATGCCCAAGTCCTTTGTAAGGCTGTCCGCCGGCAGGACGGCGATGAGCGACGAAATGCAGGCACTGTGCTTTTTCGCCGGCGCCAATTCCATATTCGTTGGGGACACGCTGCTGACGGCAGAAAATCCTGGCGAGGACAAGGATCTTTTGCTCTTCCGGCGCCTTGGCATCGAGCCGATGGCAGTCGAGGCGCAATGAACGGGGCACCGCTTGCCCGCTACGAGGCAACCTTGCAGGGACTGGCGCGCAGGGACCGGTTGCGCACACTTGCGCCACGCGCCGGGCTCGACTTCTCGTCGAACGACTATCTCGGGCTGGCCGCCTCCAGGAGACTTGGCGACGCGGTTGCGGCTGCCATTGCGCGGGGTACGCCGGTTGGCGCAACCGGGTCGCGGCTGTTGCGCGGCAACGCGCCGGAGCATGAGCAACTGGAGGCAGACGCCGCGGCGTTCTTCGGCACCGAACGCGCGCTGTTCTTTGGCAGCGGCTACATCGCCAACTTCGCTCTCCTGACCGCGCTGCCACAGAAGGGCGACCTGCTGGTCCTCGACGAACTCGCCCATGCCAGCATGCATGAGGGGGCGCGGGCAGGACGCGCCGAGTTCAAGCTGGTTGCGCACAACGACGTCGATGCTGCCGAGGACGCGATCACGCGCTGGCGCGCCGAAGGCGGCATGGGACGCGTCTGGATCGCGATCGAAAGCCTCTATAGCATGGATGGCGACCGCGCGCCGCTAAAAAGTCTTGTCGCGCTTGCCGATAGGCACGAGGCATTCATTGTCGTCGACGAAGCGCATGCCACCGGTGTCTGGGGACCGAACGGCCGCGGCCTAGCTGCCGAGTTTGAGGGCCGCGACAACATCGTCGCGCTCCACACATGCGGCAAGGCGCTCGGCGCGTCCGGCGCACTGGTCACCGGACCGCGAACGCTGTGCGACTATCTCATCAATCGGTGCCGGCCATTCATCTACGCCACCGCGCCATCGCCGCTGATGGCGGTGGCAGTGCGCGAAGCGCTCGCCATGCTATCCGACGAGCCCATGCGCCGCGTTCAGCTGCAGGATCGCCTTGCCTTCGCCGGCCGTCAATTGGCCGAGCGCTGCGGCGTTAAGCCGAGCGGCTCGCAGATACAGCCCTTTGCCATCGGCGATGTCGGGCGCACCATGGTGGTGGCGGCGGCACTGCAGGCCCGCGGCTTCGACATCCGCGGCATCCGCCCGCCGACCGTGCCAGAGGGCACATCGCGCCTGCGCATTTCGCTGACGCTCAACGTCGACGAAGCTGCCATCTCGGCCATGGTCGACGCGCTCGTTGAGGTGTTGGCCCAAACATGACCGGAGCGGCATGACCCAACGCATCGTCATCACCGGAACCGACACCGGAATTGGCAAGACCGTGTTTGCGGCTGGGCTCGCCGGCCTGCTCGACGGCTTCTACTGGAAGCCGGTGCAATCGGGCCTCGGCGGCGAGACCGACAGCGAGGTGGTTGCGCGGCTCGCCGGCTTGCCCTCGGAGCGCGTGCTGCCGGAAGCCTACCGCTTGAAGAGCCCGCTGTCGCCGCATCGTTCGGCCGAGATCGACGGCGTCGCGATCAAGGCTGCCGATCTTACTTTTCCCGTCCTGCCGGCGCCGCTCGTGATCGAGGGCGCGGGCGGCCTGATGGTGCCGCTCAATCGAAAGACAAGGTTCATCGACATCTTCGCTGAATGGCGGCTGCCGGTCATTCTGTGCGCCCGCACCACGCTCGGCACCATCAACCACACGCTGCTGTCGATCGAGGCCCTGCGCGCCCGCTCCATCCCGCTGGCCGGCATCGCCTTCATCGGCGATGAAATGGCCGATACGCAACGGACAATCGTGGAATTCGGCGGGGTGCCGCAGCTTGGCAGGCTGCCGTATCTCGACCCGCTGACGGAAAAGACGCTGAGAGACGCAATGATTGCCGGCTTCGCCTTCGCCTCGATTACGGGAGATCACTGATGTCGCAGTCCCGTGTGTGGCATCCATTCACCCAGCACGCGCTCGAGCCGGCGATTCCTGAAATCGTGCTGACCGAAGGCGCCTATCTCCACAACGCCGACGGTACGCGCATCCTGGACGCCATTTCCTCCTGGTGGGTCGTCACCCATGGCCACCGCCATCCCCGCATCATGAAGGCTATTGAGGCGACCGCGTCGAGCCTCGACCAGATCATCTTCGCAGGTTTCACCCACGAGCCGGCCGAACGCCTGGGCAAGGCGCTTGTCGGCCTCGCACCGTCCGGTCTCGACTGGGTGTTCTATTCAGACAGCGGCTCGACCTGCGTCGAAGTCGCACTGAAGATGGCGCTCGGCTATTTCCGCAACATCGGCGCGCCGCGCTCGCGCATCGTCGTGATGGAGCACAGCTATCACGGCGACACGATCGGCACGATGAGTGTCGGCGCCCGCGGCGTGTTCAACGCCGCCTACGAACCCTTGCTGTTCGAGGTCGACACCATCCCCTTCCCGGCCGCCGGGCGCGAGCAGGAAACACTGGATCGGTTCGAGGCAGTTTCCCGTGACCGGCACCCCGCCGCGCTGATCGTCGAGCCGCTGGTGCTTGGCGCCGGCGGCATGCTGATGTATCCGGCCTGGGTCCTGGCCGAATTGAAGAAGATCGCCGAGGCATCGGGCACGCTGCTGATCGCCGATGAAGTAATGACCGGCTGGGGCCGCACCGGAACTATGTTCGCCTGCGAGCAGGCGTCTATCTCACCGGATATCCTTTGCACCTCGAAGGGCCTGACCGGCGGCGTGATCCCACTGGCCGCCACGCTCACCACCGATGCCATTTTCCAGGCCCACTATTCGACGGACCGGAAGAAGACCTTTTTTCATTCGAGCTCCTACACCGCCAATCCGATTGCCTGCGCCGCAGCGCTCGCCAATGTCGAGATCTGGCGCGACGAGCCGGTGGCCGAGCGGGTCGCGGCGTTGAGCGCTATGCAGGATGCCGGACTTCAACGCTTTCGTCACAATCCCTACTTCACCGACAGCCGGGCGACCGGCACGATCGCCGCCCTCGATCTGCGCACTGGCTCCGCCGGCTATCTGGCCGAAATCGGGCCGAAGCTGCGCGCTTTCTTCCTCGAGCGCGGCCTGCTTGTCCGTCCGCTCGGCAATGTCCTCTATCTTCTTCCGCCCTATTGCACCACCGGCGAGGAACTGGATGGGCTCTATGACGCCATCGAGGAAGCCGGCGAACGCTTCGGCTCAAAGCCATGAGCCGTTCGTCGCGCATTCTCGGGTTCGGTCATCATGCGCCTGGGCGCAAAGTGGCGAATGCCGAGATCGAGAGCAATCTCGGGCTCGACCCGGGCTGGATCGAAAGGCGTACCGGAATCCGTTCGCGCTTCTGGGCAACGGACGAAGACACGCTGTCGAGCCTTGCCGCCTCTGCCGGCGACATGGCGCTGGCGAATGCCGGTATTGACCGCAGCGACATCGGGCTGCTGTTGCTTGCCACCTCGACGCCCGACCACCTTCTGCCGCCCAGCGCGCCGCTGGTCGCAAACAAGCTCGGCCTTGGCCGCGCAGGCGCGGTCGACCTGACCGGCGCCTGTGCCGGCTTCATCTATGCGCTGATGTTCGCCGACGGGTTCACCCGCCTGCATGGCAAACCGGCGCTGGTCATCGCCGCCAACATCCTCAGCCGCCGCATCAATCCGGCTGAGCGCGCGAGCTCGGTCCTGTTTGCCGATGCCGCGGGCGCCCTGGTGATCGGTCCGTGCGAGGACCCCGATCGCGGCATTCTCGGTGCCTCGGTGGATTCGGATGGCTCGCGCTACGGGCTGATCCAGATTCCTGCTGGAGGAAGCAATAAGCCGTTCCACGGCGACCTCGACCTCGAGCAGACTCGAATGACGATCACCGACGGCCGTGAAGTGTTCGCCAAGGCGGTCGAGATGATGACTGCCTGCTCGCAGGACGCGCTCACTGCTGCCCGAATGCGGCCACAGGACATCGACCGGTTCGTGCCGCATCAGGCCAATGCCCGCATTTTCGATGCTGTCGGGCGAAACCTCGGCATTGCAGATCAAGCAATCGTCAAGACGATAGCCGACTACGGCAACTCTTCCGCCGCGACGATCCCACTCTCGCGGTCGCTGGCCCATCAGACGGAGCCGTTTTGGCCGGGCCAGAAAATCCTGCTCGCAGCCGCAGGTGCCGGTCTCAGCGGCGGCGCGCTCGTCGTCGGAATTTAGCCGAATAACTGGGCGCTCCGAGGGCGGCAGGGGCTGGTCATTCATGATGGATAGGACAACAGACCAATGCGAAAAGTACTCGCCGGCAAGCTGCACGGCATCTACGTTACCGAAGCGAACCTCAACTACCATGGTTCGATAACGCTGGACCCTGACCACTGCGAGGCAGCCGGAATCCTGCCGATGGAATTCGTGGAGATATGGAACAAGAATTCCGGCGCGCGAATCTCGACCTATGTCATTCTCGGCGAACGCGGCTCACGATGCTGCATCCTCAACGGAGCGGCCGCCCGCACCTGCCAGCCCGACGACCAGATCATTGTATGCAACTCCATCTATCTGGACGAAGCGCACATTACCTCACTGAAGCCGCGGATTGTCACGTTCGACCAGGACAACAACATACTCGACCGCCTAAGCTACTCCGTCGATCTTGACGCAGATGGCCGCTACACCTTCTCGATCCTTGACGAGACTGATGAGGCTTTGGCTATTCCTGCGCTGGTCTCCGGGGCGTGACACCCGCCGCACATGTGACATCAGCGTTCGTCAATTGGTGGCCTGCTGGCAAGGCCGAGCCTGGCGCGTTGGCCATCGGCGAAATTCTCAGCAGGCGACTGCGCCTTGAACCGATGAACTGTCAGTTTGCCGTCCTCAACAACATGAACGACCCATCCCCCACCGCAACGTTTGACACGCACGTCGTTTGGTTCCCCAGCCACCATCGCTGCCCCTCATTTTAGTCACCCTGGACCGAGCCTGGAAGTCGCTCCATGCACAGCGAAAAACACGGGACCTTACGTTACGTCAAGCACAGGTTTTCTGATGGCTGATGGCTGATGGCTGATGGCGTTGGTGCACGGATCTTTTATTGGTGTGGGTTTAGGCAAGCGGTAACCGCAATAGCCTTTGTAGCGTAGCCATGCCTTTCAAACACAATACCAGCCGCCGCCATCGTATTGAGAAGATGAAGTTCAGGGTGACGAACTGGCCAGAATATGAGGCAGGACTTCGTCATCGCGGCAGTTTGACCCTGTGGGTGACGCCGGAAGCCCTGTCCAGGTGGCAAGCGCCAAGACGCAAGACACGTGGCGGCCAGCACCGCTATTCTGATCTGGCGATCGAGACCACCCTGACGCTGGGCCTTGTGTTTGGCCTGCGGCTGCGCCAGGCAGAAGGCTTGCTGGAATCGGTTCTGCAACTGATGGGGCTGGCGCTCGCTGTCCCCGATCATACCACCCTGAGCCGTCGGGCGCGGACATGGCAATCGCCCAACAAACGGCATGATCGCCAGGTTCCGCCGGAGGGACCAGTGCATGTTCTTGTCGACAGCACCGGCCTGCAGGTCTACGGCGCGGGTCAGTGGCTGGAGGAGAAGCACCGCGCCAGATCCCGTCGCAGTTGGCGCAAGCTGCATCTGGCACTGGATGCCGACAGCGGCAAGATCATTGCCCATACCCTGACTGATCAGGACACTGGCGATGTCTCTCAAGTTGAGCCACTACTCGACCAGATTGGCGGTCCGATCGGACAGTTTACTGCTGACGGCGCCTATGACAGAAAACCGACTTACGACGCAGTCATCGATCATAGCGCTGCCGCCGCAATCGTCATTCCGCCTCGCGTCAACGCGGTCGAACCATTCGACGATAGACCTGCCGGCCAAAGGGACCAGCATATCGCCGCAATCGGCAGAGACGGCCGGATGAAATGGCAGGTCTCCAACGGTTATGGCAAACGCTCGCTGGTCGAGACCGCCATAGGGCGATACAAGTCCACCATCGGGCGGCGTTTGCGGGCACGGTCGCTTCCCGTTCAGCAGACCGAAGTCGCCATCGGCTGCGCCGTCCTCAACCGCATGCTTGCCTGCGCACGCCCGAAATCCGCCCGCCGCAAGGCGGCCACGGCATAGTCTGCCGCTTCAAAGATCGACATCCGCTCAAGTCCGAACCCATGCACCAACGCCCTGCTGTACCCGAAGATCCGAAGATCAGGATCAAGCCCCAGACCGTATTCACGATGCCAGATATAGCCGATCGGAACACTGAGGCGCAGTTCCCCCCGCCGCGCTTTGGCGCGAGCCGCGTCAAGCATGCGCGTTCGCAATATGCCGAGCTCAAACTCGCTGATGCTGCCCTTCATGCCCAACAACAATCGATCGTTAGGCCGACAAGGATTGTACACCCCGTCGAGATCTATGACGCGCGCTTCAACCAGGCCGCACAGTTCCAGGAGGTGGTGCCAATCCCGCCCGTTACGGGAAAGGCGCGATGCGTCGAGGCAGAGCACTGCGCCAACTTTGCCTGTGCACAGGCCGCTCACCAGTCGCTCGAAACCAGGGCGGTCGACAGCGCCGCTGGCGGTCCGACCAAGGTCATCGTCGATCACCTCGACATCATGGAATCCCCAGCGGCGCGCAACATCCACAAGTTCATATTGTCGCCGCTGGCTTTCCAGGTTGTTCTGGACCTGACCGGGGGTCGACTGTCGAACGTAGACCACAGCTTTGCGCTTCAGCACCGTCGCTGGAAGGAGATCATTGCCCGTCATCGCTCGTCTCCTTCGTCGCGACGCCGGCCGCGGCCATCAGGAGGGTCGCCAGCCTGGCGACAACAACGCTTCGTTCCGGGTCGCTCAGGCCTCGCATCTGCGGCGTATCGAGCGGCATGCTCATCTGCTGGGTCAGCATCGGTGGCGACGAGGGTCGTGGTAGTGCCTTCATGGCGCGCCTCCTGGATGGCCGTGAGTCCATCCGTCGAAGTCTGCCTGAAACCGCGCTCGGTAAGCAGTCTATGAAGCTCTACAAGTCCAATCACCGCAACGCGCGGTTCGCCCATCTCCATGTCGGCGCAAAACGCCCGATCCAGCATCCACTCTGCGACCTGAATGATCTCACCCGGCCTAATCTCGACCCGAATGATCGAACCGTTAGCCCGATCCTCCCGACCTTCATGCCGAAAACGGCCGCCATAATATGGATGCCAGCGATAATGAAACTCTACCATCTGCCCGACATGGGCAGAATGACCCTGCGATGACCACCGGCAGAAAATCCTGGCTGTTCAGCGATACCGTGGATGGAGCCAGGGCCAGCGCCGTCATATACAGCCTGATGCTGACCTGCCGCGCCTGTGGCGTCGAGCCCTTGGCCTACTTGCGCCACGTCCTCAGCGAATTGCCGCAGCGCGCCACAGACGCCGACATCACCGACCTGCTGCCCTTCAACTTCGCCAAAACCGCCGCTGCATGATCCGATGCAGCTGTCTGACAGCGACCCCGTCAAACGGGCCGCGTCAACGCGCATGGAAATGAGCGCTTACCCTAAACCACACCAATAAAAGATCCGTGCACCAACGCCGCGGAATGACACTGTCCTCCACGGGCACTGAATCAGGAGAAGGCCACCGCCCGTTCCGGTGGCCGCTCTCTATGCCGAGGGCACGGAGCCGGCCTGCGCCCGTCTCCGCCGATCCCGGTAACGATCGCTTGTCCAGCGGCTGCTTGCGCACCCGGCACTGAGGCCCGCTCCGGGCCACATTGCTTGTTTCCGCGCCATGACATCGCCGGCCAGGCCGGTCAAGCGGCCCGTGAAGGTGGAAAATCTTCCGCGCCAGTCCGCGAGCGGACCCGAGAAGATCCCCCACCTTCCGCACCACGCCACTTGACAGTCCCGCCCGCCGCCGTGGGGCGGGCTTTCGCCATTCCCCCGGAAAGACCGGGGAGGCTTCGCCCGAAAGGGCTTTCCCTTCGGGAAACACACACTCAGGACTCAGACCATGACCGAACTCGCAAACTTCATCCGCCTCAACGAGGACGGCACCTATCTCGATGGCGTCGTGCGCTGGCGTCTGTGCTAATCGAAACCACGTTCTTCCACAGGTGCAATCTTGCTTCTGTCAAATAAAATCACCTCGTACGAGCTTCCATATTCCGTCTTCACTCCATCCAAGCCGTATCTCTGCGCCAAGGTAGCCCATGCGCCTAGTTCATCAGGTTCCACTTGATCACCCTGCTCGTCCATGACGGCTAATTTGAGGGGCTCTTGCGCCTCGATAACAAAGTACTTTCCAGAACTACCTGCATAGCCGCGTGCCGCGTTTACATCGTTTTCTGAGGTCATCCAAATTGCTTCGCCCGTGTGCCCGCTTTGCCCCGAACCGCCCCACACCCCATCCCTATTAGCGTGGTTGAACTTTGTTCCCGCCGGAAGTTCTTCCATCTTCTTCCTCTCCCAACCAACTGAGGCTGCCTGATGTATGTGGTGAACGGTTTGCCCCTTGTCCTCAGCCGAAACCTGACTACTCGGTACGAGGACGATCACGGTCGCAGCAAGGATCATCCCCTTCCAGAAAGACGGGGGATGCACTCGATGAATCGGGATGGCCGCGGTGGCGGTCTCTTTCGGTGAGGATCTCATGTAAGGATTTCCTTGTGCTCGTTTGTGAATTGTCCGCCATCGGCGTTGGTCCGCGGATATGAAATCGAACGCATTTCGATCTTTAATGTAGTTGGTTATGCCTGCGTGACTTGACGCCGGATAGACTCCGGGCGTGCCCATGCCAGCATGCGGTTGAGAACGATGCAACCGATGGCAACCTCGGTCTGTGGAGCCGGAAGAGAGCGTGCTCGCAGGCGCCGTCCGATCAGCCCCTTGTATCGTCCGATGGCTGTTTCGCTCAGCGCCCGCTTGCCGTAGCCGGTGGCTGCCTGCCATTTCAGCCGACCGTCGCTTGCGATTGCGGCAATGTGCTTGTCCCTTTGACCCGGCGGTCCGGTATCACCGCTTTCCACCGCCGTGGAACGCGGTGGAATGACGATGTTCGCGGTTGCGCTGTGCTGCAGGATAGACCGATAGGTTGGCTTGCCGTCATAGGCTCCGTCGGCTGTGAACTGGTCGATCTCGCCGTCGATCTGATCGAGCAGCGGTGCCACCTGGGAAGGATCATCCGTGTCCTGATCTGTCAGCCTTTGGGCAATGATCGCGCCACTTTTGGCATCCACTGCCAGATGCAGCTTGCGCCAGTTGCGACGTGATCTGGCGCCATGTTTCTGCTCCAGCCATTGCCCGGCGCCGTAGACTTTCAATCCCGTGCTATCGACAAGCACATGCAGCGGGCCGTCCGGCAGCGGCGGGTTTCGTCGGGCTGATGGCTCCCACTTCTGTGCCCGACGGCTCAGCGTCGTATGATCTGGAACTGGGACTTTCAGCCCCATGAGATCCAGCAGCGAGTGGAGCAATCCCTCGGTCTGGCGCAGCCGCATTGCGAAGACGCAACCCAGCGTCAGCGCTGTCTCAATGGCGAGATCGGAATACCGGGCTTGGCCGCCGCGGGTCTTGCGTCGCGGAGCGCGCCATCCCGCCAGTGCCTCCGGCGTTACCCATAAGGTCAGGCTACCACGCCGGCGCAGACCTGCTTCGTAGTCACGCCAATTCGTCACCCTGAATTTCATCTTTCCGACGTGATGACGACGATCTGCGTTGTGTTTGTACGGCATGGCACTCGCATCAAGCTGATTTCGATCCTGCCTGCCTATCGCCAAACCGTTGACAAAGGATCCATGCACCAACGCTGGTCGGCGCCAAAGGAGCCGACACCCGCTTCATCGTCACCAATCTGGCCAGTGGCAAGGCCAAGGCGCTCTACGAGGACCTCTACTGCCGGCGCGGCGCGGCCGAGAACCACATCAAGTCCTGGAAGACGCATCTTGCCGCCGACCGCACATCCTGCACAAGAGCGACGGCCAACCAGTTCCGGCTCTTCCTGCATGCCGGCGCCTACTGGCTAATGTGGGGCCTGCGCGCTGCGATGCCGAAACGCTCGAGCTTTGCCGTCGCCCAATTCGACACGCTGCGATTGCGCCTCATCAAAATCGCCGCGCGGGTGGTCGAGATGAAAACGCAAATCCGCCTGCACCTGCCGACATCCTGCCCCGACCAGCGTATTCTGCGCATCGTCCTCGATCGCATCCCCAACTCGCGACATAACGATGGGGCGCAGGCGCCCCGAAACGAACCCGCCGACCGCAACCTGCAAACCCCGCCTGCCTTCACGACGGATCATCGCCGGCGCCCGACGAGGCTTGTCAAAATGCACCCCGAGGGCGGCCAGATCGCCGAGGCAGGCCGCCGAAAGCCGATCGCCGTGCATCAAGGCGGCTAGCCGGTTAGCTACGGCGCTGTCGCTTCCGCCCGAGACCATCGCCCACACCGTTCGGCTGTACTTCCGCTCTCATTTTCAGCCGGGCGCCTAAATGTAACGTTGCTGGAGCGCGGCATTGCCGAATCCTGACGAAGTACGAGACTTTGCTCGCCGGCTGCTGGTTGAGGCTTATAAAGACCATCTGACATCTCGATGAGCTCGTGGTCACGCGTTGATCAGGACGGGAATGCGACGGGATTATCGAGGCCGCCGCAATGCCGAAACTGCCACGCACCTGCTTACCTGATTGCCGATAAAAGGACCGCGCCCAAGGCGCACGATGATCGATGCATCGGCAAAGCGCCAGGTGGTGCCGCAAGTCGAACATCGTTCTCACACGGTCTGAACAATCGCACCGAGAATTCGCATGCTGCTGCAAAAACCGAACGGGCCATCCCGGCCAGCGATCCAGAGTCGGTTTACAACGGTTCGCGTCGGTCTTCCCAGACCTGCGAAACCACCTTGTCCGGACTGGTTTCCACGCGATCATGGCCGGCTTCATACTGACTAGGCGCGGTCCTCCGCCCCAACCGGCCCGGCCGTCCTTCGACAATCGCGTGCCCGCCCTTTCTCGTGGATTGTGTCAGGGTCCGTTGGGGTCTCGTCTGATCATCGAGCGGTTCCGCCGAATGATGTCTCCCGAGGTTCCAAGCCGAACAAATGCTGTCACCATTGAACGAAACTGTCGCATATCGAACAAACAAACCAGATTCCAAACATTTGCCCTTCGTGCTCAGCCTGACGCCCAAAAACAAGAAACGCGACGCGAATGAGACTGGCCAATTTGAGGGTCAGCGCGCAGCTCACGTCTTCAGCGTGGCACGTGACTTGCACAATCGACTCTGAAAGCGGTTGTGACGGTCTGCCGATAATAGCGGAGATGACTATGGCCATGGCTCAGAAATGCGATTCCACGGGCCAACTAACAATTTTGGCTGACGAGTAGCGTCGAGCGCAGGGCGCCGACCCAGATCAGTGTGACGGATAATGGCGGAGAAGCAGCGCTATGCCATTCTCCTTCGATCATGGGCCTGGTGAAGGGCTCATTCTTGGTCGCCCGCCCCCTTTTAATCTTTGAATGGAGATCAAGAATGAATATCAATAGCCTTCTTGTCGGCTCCGCTGCGGCCCTGACCGCAATTTCCGGTGCGCGCGGCGCCGACGCCGAGCTGGGACCCGCTGAACACGTCAAGATCTGCGACGTCTACGGCGCTGGCTACTTCTACATTCCCGGCACCGAGACCTGCCTGCGCATTGGCGGCTATGTTCGTCATGACATCGGCGCCGGCGACCTCGGCTCGAATGACGGCGCAAGAATTTCAGCTGTGAGAACTGGCGAGGATCGGGGAACATGGCGGAACAACACGCGCTTGGCATTAAAAACCTGGACGGGCCAGGAGACCGACCTCGGCACTTTTAAGACCTATTCCGAAACCCTTTTCAACTTCGGCAACCGCAACTTTTATCCGGGTCCGGATAGTCCTCAGAACTATGCCATCAACAGTGAGGTCATGTTGACTTTCGCCTGGGTTCAGCTTGGTGGCCTGCGAGTTGGTAAGGACTGGTCGGCCTTCGACACCTTTATTGGCCACGCCGGCAACGTTCTCAATGGCAAGCTTGCTCCTTACGGCGACGCTGACACCAACGTAATTCAGTACTACTTCGACGCCAGCAATGGCGTTTCGACTTTAGTTTCACTCGAGGAAGGCTCGAGCGCAGTCGGTACTATCGACAGCTATGTTCCGCACGTCGTCGGCGGCATGCGGTATACGCAAGGCTGGGGCGCGATCACTGGCGTTGTCGCTTATGATAGCAATTACGGGTCGGTGGCCAGCAAGGTCCGCCTTGACGTGAATGTCACCAGCGAACTTTCCCTATTCGGAATGGTCGGCTACGGTTCCAACGGCAAGCTCAACGATGACTCCACTAACCTCATCGACGCCCACGGTCGTGGTTTCTACAAGCAGTGGGGGGGCACCTGGGCCTTCTGGGTCGGCGGCGCCTATTTGCTAAACGAGAAGACGTCGTTGAACCTTCGACTATCGGGCGATCAGTTCAAGAACTATGGTCTGGCTGCCAACGTCGCCTATACGGTCGTGCCAGGTTTTACAGCGACGGTCGAAGTCGACCATTATCACTACGGCAATTTCGGCGTCGGCATGGTCGACCCTTCCAACGTGAATTGGACTAACGCCGACAAAAAGAACAGCGTCGGCGGCATCGTCCGTTTCCAATACTCATTCTAACGGACTGAAAAGCTGCATCTCGGTGTCCTATTGAGCGGACCTATTGCCGCGTCCGTGTGAGCGAAAGCGAGTGTTAGCAGGGTCATGAGGAACTCGAAATTGCGGGATCTCAGCCGATAGTGCGACAGCTCAGTCCCAGGAATTCTAAAACCCCGTGTTGCTCTGGTTGCTTTGCAGCACGATCTTGACGACCGGTGCTGTACTGGTTCATTCAGAAGTTCCTGCTGCGCGCGATACTCAGGTGAGAATTTGCCCTTGCTGCTCAACCGGAAGACGCGGTCGGCGTGGAGGCCCGTCCCGTTCGGGAGGCCGCTGCGCAGCACAGCGCGCCGTAGGAGACAATCGGCTGGCCAGAGAAGCCGCTACGCGCATTCCAGCGCATCGCCCATAATCAGACGGTAACGACACAGCCGCGTTCCTGTTCGTGCCAGTGAACGATGCCAGTGCTACGGATCTTAGTCGCCGCGGCAGCCATAGCGCCAGGCGGCGCCCGCCTTGCTGCGAGCTCTGCTGCAGGCTTGTCATTGTATCCCCCGTTTGAGTCGCAATGATAAGCAACCGGCCTTTCCCGGTCGCTGCGGTCAACGAGCAGCAGCCATCTTGGGGAAGGTAATGAGGAAGGCGCCGTTCTATCATTGTCTCTCGTGCGAATGATTGACGACCAGGTTGTGGAGGTCCAGCAGGTCTGGCTGCCAGCTCTGCAATCGCCGAACCAGCGCCCGCGTGCCGTCCACCACAAAGAGGCCGCAATCACGAGCGTTCCGCTGCTGGGCCATGCGGGGCCGCCCGCCTGATGAGCCGTCGAAAAATACAGATTCCGCGGCCAAAGCGGAACGCGCAAAGACACAGGGGGGCGCAGCGGCAAGGATGACAGTTATCAGCAGGGGACGGTAACTGTTGCAGACCTCACTACATGGATAGCCAAGAACTCCGCTGGCCCGATGAGGGTCGGCGTTCCGCCGCCGAAATGGACGTCGCTCACGGGCAGCGGCTGCGGTGTTTGCTCAGAGGCCAAACGCATCTCGTCACGCACCACCGCCGTATCTTGGCGGGTGATGGTGGTAGGGAAGCCGCAATACCAGCACACCGATCGGCAGAACGGAATGTGGAGATAGAGCGACACTGAGCCGGCAGGTCCCTCAGCCATTCACCATGAGCCCTGGCACTGACCGCCGCGGAGAACTCCGGCACAGTCGGATAGATGGTGTACCAAGGCAGGCGGGCCTCTCGATATCTGGTCAGAAACGGTCACCGAGGTCGCCTTGAAACCACCAGAGCCGGTTTCTCCGCGCTCAGATGGGGCGGCAGCCTGGTCAGTGATCGCCGCTCTCGACGCTCTGATGACCCAAGCGCAAGCTCCCGGCCGCGGCACGAGCATCAGCCTCTGGCCGCGGCGCGTCACCCTAGATGGGCTTGATCGGGCCCGCCCTTCGGTGCGAACACATCATGCCACCGGCAGGGCAGCGTGCGACTCGCCGCCTGGCTGAAATGCGAATGCATCCATTATGTGTATACCTACGATCCGAACATTCGATTGTTCAAGTCACTTCTCGAAAGCTAACCCTTCGTAGCCACGGAATCATGGGGTTCTCGAGGGCGACCTCGGCCTAACGAATGCAGGGGCCGCACGTAGGTGGACGATGCACAGAGAAATTGCAGGCGGAGTTGTGGCATTTTGGGTTGACCAAGCGGCATTTCGGCCCGTCAACTCGTCTTCACATGTTCCATCCCCGCCTATTGCAGGAGTGCGGCTTCCACGCTCCTGCGATTACCCGTCGGAGAGAGGGTTACGAATACTGCGACGAGTTGCGCGACTTCTGCTGTCGCACCATCCCATAGCGGTCGGTCACCTGTCCTACCTTGATAGGAGATGAAATGCGAACGCTGCTCGTTGACCATCATGCGGATCTTACGCGCGCCGTGCGAGTTGCGCTCGGCGATAGCGGTTTCGCCGTTGACGTCGTTGGTACACTGGAACAGGCGTCGAGTGCATTTTGTTGCGCGAGCTATGAAATTCTTCTGCTGGAGTTGGTTCTGCCGGATGGCGATGGTCTGGATTGGCTGAGGCGGCTAAGGAGCGACGGACATTCAGTTCCTGCCGTCGTGATGAGCAACATCGACCATCTTGAGCAGCGAATTGCGGTTTTCAATGGTGGCGCGGACGACTTTCTGGTCAAGCCGGTGTTTACGGACGAACTCATCGCCAGAATGCGAGCTGTTCTGCGCCGGTCGACACAGATGACCGACCCGATCATCGTATTTGGCAATCTCCACTTCGATCCGATCGGCCGTCAGGTTTCCGTTGCTGGTCATCCGCTGATGGCCGCACGCCGTGAACTATGTATTCTAGAGCATCTGCTCAACCGTGCAGGCCGCATCGTGCCGCGTGCGCACTTGGAAGATCACCTCTATTCGTTCAACGATGAAGTATCTGCCAACGCGCTTGAAGTCGGAATCTATCGCTTACGCGGACATCTCAATAGGTCAGGTGCAACGCCACGGATCAAGACCGTGCGCGGCATTGGTTACATTCTCGAATGTCCGACTAGCGCGACATCCGCATAGTTGGTCGAATTGAAAGAAAAGACTGCCTTGAAAATCATTCCAACTGGTCATGCGGGCACTGATCCGCGGCCGCCGCTCATCGTCGGCCAGAGACCTATTTTTTCGCGCTACTTGAGCCATGTCCTCTGCGCGCTCATTTTGTTTTCTCCCCTTCCCGCCACTGCCCAGAACAAGCAGGTTCAAGCGGCACCGCGTGCCGCTTCCAACAGCATCAACGCCACGCTGAACCTTTCCTCTTCGCTCGGCAAGACAGTTCATTTGCCCGCGGCAGCCGCGACTATCTTTGTTGCCGACCCGGCGATCGCCGATTATCAGGCACCCTCAAGTAAAACCATCTTCGTATTTGGCAAGAAATCCGGGCAAACGAGCCTATTCGCCCTGGACGAAAACGGCGAGGCTCTCGCTGAGTTTCGTATCGTCGTCACGCAACCGATCGGGGAACTGCGCGCCATGTTGAGGGACCAGGTCGGCGACTATCCGATCCGAGTCAGCTATACGCCGCGCGGTGCCATCTTAAGCGGTACAGCGCCCGATGCCGAGACCGTCGACACGGCGAAAAGAGTTACTGAGCAATTTCTCGGGGACGGTGCGCAGGTCGTCAATAACATCAAGGTCGCTGGATCCTTGCAGGTTAACCTCAGTGTCCGCGTAGCGGAGGTCTCCCGTAGCGCGATGAAGGCACTCGGCATTAACCTGTCCGCCTTCGGTCAAGTCGGCAATTTCAAAGTGGGTCTATTAAGCGGCAAAGGTGCTGGCGCTGGTGCGGCGAATGGGGGCGGTACAGCAGAAATCGGATTCGACAATGGTGCTGTGAACGTCGGCGCGGTTCTCGATGCGCTCGCCGAGGAGCACATCGCTTCCGTGTTGGCCGAGCCAAACCTCACCGCTATGTCAGGTGAAACTGCCAGCTTCCTGGCCGGGGGCGAATTTCCCATCCCTGTCTTGCAGGAAAAGGGGCAAGTCTCGGTTGAATTCCGTCACTTCGGCGTCAGCCTAGAATTCGTGCCAACCGTTCTCAACAACGACCAAATCAATATTCGCGTAAAGCCGGAAGTCAGCGAACTATCGTCTCAAGGGGCTGTTCAAATCAACGGCATCTCCGTGCCGGCAATTTCCACCCGCCGTGCCGACACGGTCGTCGAACTCGCCAGCGGGCAGAGCTTCGCGATTGGTGGACTCATCAGGCGGAGCGTCAACACTGATATCAGTGTTTTTCCTTGGCTGGGCGAGTTGCCGATCCTTGGCGCCCTGTTTCGTTCGTCCTCATTTCAAAAGCAAGAGACGGAACTGGTTATTCTGGTGACGCCTTACATCGTAAGGCCAGGATCGAACCCCAACCAGATGAGCGCACCGACGGACCGGATGGGGTCGCCTTTGGACCAGGGGGCCACTCTGACGAATTCGTTGGCAAGTCCGCCAGGAGACCAGCGCCCTAGTCCCCGCACTGGTGCGTCAGGCGCTAAGGGCGGCCTCGGCTTTATCATTGAATAGCGGTCTACGAATGACGTTGCGGATCATAAGTCTGGTGGTCACTCTGACGGTAAGCGTAAGTGGCTGCACAAGCACCGCGCCGATTGTCGAGCCATTGGCACCGATCCTTATCGGGCAGGAGACCACCGTACTAACGTTACACAGCCTTCGCGCTTCCGAACGGCGGCGTTTGCGCGTTTTCCTTGAAACGGCAAGTCACGGCCGGCGCGATGCCCTTCACCTCCTTATCAGCGGGGCGTTCGGGCTCAGCGCAGAGGCCGTCCATGAGGCCAGGCAGATGGGCATCGGCGCCTACAACATCCATTTGCTCGACCAAACCAACGGCGGCGCAGTGCGAATAGAGGCGATTGTCTATCGTGCCCGCCCTCCTGTTTGTCCTTCGTATTCCGGCCCTTTACTCAATGACAAGTCCTTCGACCAGACGCTTGGCTGTTCGATACGCCATAACCTGGCGGCAATGGTCAGCGATCCGCGCGATTTGCTCGACAACAAGGCTGTCAAACCAAGCGATGGTGATCGTGCGGCTGTACCAGTAGCCAGATACAGGACCTTCGCGAAGGGCAATGACGGCTGATGTCAAGTCGTCTCGTCTCTACCTGGTACACCCTGGCAGCTGCTCCAGCACCTACGCGCGGACCCATCGGATTTGGCGCACGATCATCGCCTCATCGAGGTCGTTGACCTGCGACGATCCGGATGGAAAACAGCTGCCCCCTTACCACACTAGGGCGCACTTGAGTGGACGTTGCAGGCTCGCGACTTTCCTTGGTGAGACAGCCGCTACTGTCACGCTGATGGTGTGAACGGAGTTGAGAGGATCCGCTCCAAGGCACCTTTTGAGGCAAGACGATGGCATGCGCACTGAGCGGACTCTTTGTTGGCGTTTTAAGCTTCGCGTACCTGAAGTGCCACCGCTTGGATCAATGGCCAGGCGCCCAAATATTGGCCGGTTCGTGTCGAACAAGATGGCGCGGCGCCGTGCTCCAGGCGGCGAGTGTTGCGGGGCCGGCGGTGCCCCATGGCCGCCGGAGGATCACTTTCTTCAGCGGGCGCTGCGCCTCAGCTTGATGGCGCCGTGCGTCGGCGCGCCCGAGCTGGCCGGCGCCACGCTTAATTTTCTGCCGCAATCGAGAACGCGTTGTCAAACCCAAGTCGCATTGGGCCTTGATGATCGCTCTGCTTTGGCGCGCACAATCCCCTCTGCCGGGTTCTTTTGTCGAGCTCTCCTTCTCACCCGCCCGGTGTGACACCACTTCAAAGGCGCAGGTCAGCTGGATCAAGCCGGACCTGCTCTAGACACTTTGGAATAGATGGCGATCTGGCGATCTTCCAGGCGCGCCGGTCAGATCGATAGCGCCGCGGCAGCAAAGTTTACGCGGCCGCTGATTGGCAGGATGGGGGATCGCGCCGAGGAAGCGCAATCCGTTTATCAGGCCACGTTCTGAGATAATTGCGGCGTGCTGATCGGGCTAGGAATACCTGCGGCGGGGATCGGTTCCGCATTCAGGCGTGCCTGCAGATTGTTCAAATACTCTTCTGCATAGGTTTGCGCCGTTGAAAGCGGCAGATTGATGCCGGCCGTCGCAGCCTCTTCCATTGCCTTCCTGATGAGCCCGTTGCGAATCGCGAGTTTGACCTGGGGGCCGGCGACAAGACTGACCGCCTGCGCTGCGACACCGAGGCCAGCTTCTAGCAGCGCCTGCTTCATATTGCCTCCGGTAATAGCTGTACGGACAACATTCAACGCTTGCGCCTCGCACGCAAGCGCCATCGATGCGAGATCGGCCACTTGGCCCACGGCCGGAATGAAGCTGAGTAGACCAACCGCCGTCGCAGTCCAATCAACCACTGTCGAGTACACCTTGAGCACGTCGCCGACTGTGTGGATGAAGGCCCCGCCGTTCTTTTTGGAAGACTTGATATCGGGCTGGTCCGCCGCACCCATCATCATGTCCGCGACGGCCTCCTGCTCTGCAGCGGCTTCAGGCACATGGGTTTTCGTTTTCTGAACGGTGCTGTTCGCAACAGACATGTTGCCGTAGAATTGCGCGAAGTCTTTTTTGCTGATGTTACCGGAATCGACCGTATGCCCGCCGCCGAAGTCGAAGAACTCATTGTGGGTCTTATAGCCCGTAATTGAATTGTTCAGCAAACCGAACAAAAGCGGATCGGAGAGTAACTGCGAGGCCGTTTGGCGTACCTTCGGATCGAGGCTCTTGTCGTCTGCCATGCTCGCCAGCCTGTCACGAGTCAGGTCACCGCTCCCAAAGAAGGCGCGCTGATTGCTGTTAATCATCTTGAGCGTGTTCAGCTCGGTGTGCGTGAGGCTCATTGACGATGTAGCGGCTTTGAGGAACTCGTCTTTATGGACCGTATCTGAACCACCGCACAGCTGCTTCCAGGCATCCGGGTGATTTAGGAAGTGTTGAGCAGCCGCAATGACCTGAGGCGGACATTTGCCGGTTTTCGCTTGGCCGTCGACGATCCGCTTGAAATCAGCCAGGCTTAGATCCTTAGGCAGGTCGTCGGAGTACCGGTAAAGCTCGCGCAATGCATCGCTCAAGGTCATGACCGAAGGCTGAGCATTTCCGGCGCTGTCGGATGGAATGTAGTTCTGCTGGTAGCTTTGCGCCTGCTGGTCCTGAAATTCGGCAACTTGTGAGTGATGGTGGGAAAATCCAGACAAATCGTTCGCCGTGATCTTGCCTCCACAGCGACCATCGCCCTGCGATCCGATCGCGTAAAAGAGTTCGGGATCCTGCTGCAGTCCTTCGATCGCCGCTTTCAGATCCGGCGGCGTAGAGGGATCATTGGCTTTATCGCCAAGCGACTCCCAACTGAGTGGGCATTGGTCCTTGTGACGGTTCAGCACTGCCACGATCTGCAACTCGGCCTTGGTTAGCGAGCCGCCGTTCCACGTGATTCTCGAGCTTGGCACGGGAGCCGGCGATATGAAATCGGAGGCGATCGTAGGAGGCTGCGGGGCCTGATCCATCGATTCGATTGCCGCCTTCATATGCGACGGCAGCAGGTCCAATGGGTGCTGCCGCAAATCTTCCAACGTCGATTCGACATCCGGCGCCAGCGGACCCCGGAGCGCGCCAGGATTGGTCATGTCTCCGAGCAAGTAGGTGGACAGCATTGCCTCGAAGGACGATGCGCTTTGCTGAGTCTGCAATACCGCGGCAGAAGGCTTTAGGCCCGACCATGCCTGTACGGGCTGTGGGAGATTCGAGGTGATGGATGATGAAAGGTTGCTGGCCGACATTGTGCATCCTCAGACGTGACGTTGAAATCCCAACAAAGGCCTCATGCAAGCCAATGTTTCACGAACGTTCCGAGCGTTGGCCGGTCGCCAAAATGGCCCCTAGCAGTGCCTTTAATTGCTCCGCTCGTTGTTAGCCCCAAGGTCAATTCCAGCCAAAAGCCAGCGACATGGGGCTTCCGATTCCCATCATGAGCGGCTTAGCTTTCGAGAAACTGACGAATTTCAGAAGAATTCCCAATCATGAGCGGCCGACGTGATGATTTCTCCAGAAGCTGCGGCGTCTCCTTAGATGTCATCTCTGGCTCAGCTCAGGCTTCCCTGCAACGCTATCCGGTTGCGGCACGTCAGAAGAATAAGAGACTTCCGGTTGTCCGTTACGGACGACCGTGGTGGAGGAACCCCGAAACAATATCAGTACCGATTCCCTTGGCGGCGTCTCAGCGACGTGAGGCTGCGCCTGCGCCTCGGCCACAAGGCCGTTGAACGTCTGCTCCACGAGCGCGATGAAGCGCGGTGGGCCGGAAACAAGGACGAGGCCATTTCCGGGCGTGGGTCTCACTACATAGCGGTCATCGGAGATGCCAAGCCTATCGAGGGCGCCGTTGAAGGCATCGAAACGAACCGAAGTGAGCACAAGCATCCGAGTTTGCGCTTCTTTTGCAGCGGACACATAGAGCACAAGCCCATCATAGTACCATTGGAGATGGTACAGGTTGGTCAAGCGGTCCAGGAACTCGCGCGGTGGTAAATCCGGCATACGCCCGCGAATCCGCCCCTTCACCTCGGCGCTGATATTGACCCTGATGTTCAGGTTGTTGCCGAATTCCTGCAACGCGGCAGTGAGATCCTGATCTAGAACCGTATACCTATAGGGTGTCGAGGGAAGCGATAGGGGGGCGCCGACAGTTGTTTGGATGCCGGCGGAGAGAAACAACCCGACACAGAGAAGTCTTTTCACGCTGTGCAGGATGGTGGATCGTATGAACGTTCTTGGCATCTCGCCCTGATAAACCAAAGGATGGAATTTTCACAAGTCACCAAAGTCGTCAAAGTGACTTTAAGTGACCAACCGACGCTCCCGTCAGCTTGTCGTCAGCTCGCCTCCCTAAGGGATTGACTCAACAGCGGGCGATGAACCGGCTGGACTCATCACACGTTAAAGAGAAGCAATCGAGTCCTTGTATGATGATGCCTGTCACGTCGATCCCTGCCAGTGTTACTGACAGTCTCTCCAGGGTTGGCTCACCGTCATTCGGCGAGCAGGCCCAGTTTGACCACGCTCTAGCCCAGGCGGCTGCCTCGATGAAAAACGATACCGCTGCTGCGGCGCCTGTTCCTCCGCCCTTGGATGTTCAACGTGCGACCGCGCAGACAAGTCCACTGGGACACCGCGTGCTGCAGGCGATTTCTTCGATGCACGGGGACAATGCAGTTACCTCTGCCGCGCCCGACCATCAGGTAGTCCTTCCGAAGGGCGCTCTACCGGGTGCGGCTGAGAGGCTTCCGGTCGAAGGTGGGGCAACGGGGACGTCGGACGTTCCGCGAGCAGGGGGTGACTTCGAAGCGATGGTTGCTGGTCTGCGGGATCTCTACAACGGCGTTACCCAGGTTGCCCTTGTTTCCAAAGGTGTCAGCGGCATCACCTCATCGGTGAACAAACTAATAAAAGAAGGATGAACGGCGCGAATGATTGGCTTAGCCCATGGCGAAATCATGCGTAGTCGCTCGTCTGGTCGGCGATCGGTTCATTTTGTCGTGCTGCCACTTCTCTTCGCCTTGAGTGGTTGCAAGGTCGATCTCTACGCGCAATTGCAGGAGCGCGAGGCGAATGAGATGCTCGCGCTTCTGATAGACAACGGAGTTGACGCGGTCCGGGTTGCCGCTAAGGACGGGACCAGCACGATCCAGGTTGACGAAAAGCGGCTTGCCTTCTCAATCAACCTCTTGAATGCCAAGGGGCTGCCGCGCCAGTCTTTCAAGAACATCGGCGAGATATTCGAAGGATCAGGACTGATTGCCTCGCCGACCGAGGAGCGCGCCCGTTACGTTTATGCTCTGAGCGAAGAGTTGTCGCGCACGATCAGCGATATCGATGGCGTCTTCTCAGTACGTGTTCATGTCGTTCTGCCGAATAACGACCTGTTACGAGCGGGCGGCACGCCATCCTCGGCCTCGGTCTTTATTCGGCACGACGCCAAAGCAAATCTTTCCGTTCTGCTGCCGAAAATAAAGATGCTCGTCGCCGACAGCATCGAAGGCTTGTCCTACGAAAAGGTCGAAGTGGTTTTGGTGCCAGTGGAGCGGTCCGTACATGAGCAACCCTCCGTACCGGCGACTGCGTTGGCCCAAGCGTCTAAATCCTTTCCCGCGCCACTTCTGGCGATCGTGATGGGTGTTGCCGCAGCTGTGTTCGCTGTGGCGTGCTATCTCTTAGCAAGTGTTCTTCGGCATCGGCGCAGGCAATCATCGGGCGAATTATCCAAGATCGGGGGCCGCTCGGGTGTTTCCGCTGTCGAGGCCATTCGAAAAAAAATCATTGGCCGTGCGGCATAGAGGATATTCTCAATGCCCATTTCGATGCAGACTAGCGATCGCGATCATTCGCCGCAATTACGTTCCGTGTACTGGAGCGAGCTTGCTGCTTCGGCCCATCCGACTCGTCTTGCCGCCTGTCTGGATCCGACGTTATCGGCTGCGACAGTGGTGCAGTTGCAGACCTGTGCCAGGCTGCAGCCAAAATTGGCAGAATTGCTGCTTGACAATGACACGGATTCGAACGGATGCTGCTGGGGGCCGGATCTTCTGCAGGGGCATGACCCGCGTCGGGCTGCCCTCTTTGCGGGCAGTGTTTGGCATGCTCGTTCGCTGCTGAAGCTTGTTTCACAACGTCACCTCACGGTGCTAGTTGAACATATCGGCGCTGATGCGCACGCTTTTGGCATCCGACATCTGGCGTATGCGATCACAGGCAGTTTGATCGCTGATCCGAAAAAACTCGCGCTCCAAATTGAACACGATGGACATGCCTGCCTTGGTGCTTGGCTCGATCAGAGTCCAGTGCTTGAGCGTAACCGAGTGCTTCTACGGTTGCCCCTCGGGACAGCCGCCGAGAATCCAGCGCCCGAGCACGGCAATGCCTCAGGCCAGTTGTTTTCGCTCGTGCTAGCCCATTTTGAGACGGAGATCCCGGCGCCATGACAGCCGATGTTTCCGCGGCGCCCGTCGCACCGCAAATGCGCCCAGTTGGGCCACTGATACCGGCAAGTGAGCTCGAAATCTGGCAGTGCGCCGCAGAAGCGCGCGCTGCGGCAGAACGGCATCAGCAGCGGGTTCGCAGTTGGGCACGCGCCGCTTATCAGCGTGAGCGGGCGCGCGGCCAAATCGAGGGTTTGAATGCAGGCGCGGAGGAATTGGCACGGCTGATTGCGGGGACAGTCTCCGAAGTGGCGCAACGAAAGGCGGTTCTGGAGCAGGAACTGCCACAGCTCGTGATGGAGGTCCTAAGCGATATTCTGGGCGCTTTCGACCCGGGTGAGCTGTTGGTGAGGGCTGTTCGTCACGCCATTGAGCGCAAATACAGCGGCGCGGAAGTTTGCCTTCATGTATGCCCCATGCAAGTCGATATGCTCGCGCGCGAGTTTGCTGGATGCGACGGAAGGGAGGGTCGGCCGAGGGTTCGGATCGATCCGGATCCGACGTTGTCGCTTCAACAGTGCGTGCTGTGGAGCGAGTATGGCAATGTCGATCTGGGACTTGACGCACAGATGCGCGCGCTGCGTCTCGGCTTCGGGTTGCTGTCTGAGGAAGGCGAACCGTGACCACGCCGGTACCAGAGCATAATAATTTCGCTGGCATCCGGGCTCCCGATCCGGCGATCTCGTCTTTGAGGTCTGCAGCAAAGCAAATCGACACGCGTGTGGTGCGCGGACGGATCACGCGGGCTATCGGTACACTGGTCCATGCTGTCTTGCCGGACACTCGTATTGGGGAAATTTGTCTCCTACAGGATCCGCGAACCGGACTGTCGCTGGAAGCCGAGGTGATCGGCCTGTTGGATGATGGGGTGTTGCTTACGCCGATCGGCGACTTGGTCGGCCTGTCCAGCCGCACAGAAGTCGTGGCCACCGGACGAATGCGTGAAGTGCCAGTCGGCCCCGATTTGCTCGGCCGCGTGATTGACAGCCGTTGCCGTCCACTTGACGGCAAAGGCGAAATTAAAACGGCCGAAACTCGTCCGCTGCGCGGCAGGGCACCCAATCCGATGACAAGGCGCATTGTTGAGCGGCCATTCCCGCTCGGAGTCCGTGCCCTGGATGGTCTCCTAACATGCGGCGAGGGCCAGCGAATCGGGATCTATGGCGAGCCTGGTTGTGGCAAGTCGACGTTATTGTCGCAGATCGTAAAAGGTGCCGCCGCTGACGTTGTCATAGTCGCCCTCATAGGCGAACGCGGACGTGAAGTTCGTGAATTCATCGAGCGGCATCTTGGGGTGGCCGGCCTGCGCCGTACGGTCGTTGTCGTTGAAACGTCCGACCGCTCAGCAGTGGAGCGGGCGCAATGTGCTCCTATGGCGACTGCGCTCGCCGAATATTTTCGCGAACAGGGACTACGCGTCGCTCTCATGATGGACTCGCTGACGCGCTTCTGCCGCGCCATGCGAGAAATAGGCCTCGCTGCTGGTGAGCCGCCGACCCGACGGGGCTTTCCTCCTTCCGTCTTTGGCATGCTGCCAGGCCTGCTGGAGCGGGCCGGCATGGGTGAGCACGGCTCGATCACGGCCTTCTACACTGTGCTTGTCGAAGGTGATGGCACAGGTGATCCAATCGCCGAGGAATCGCGCGGCATTCTCGATGGCCATGTCGTCCTCTCACGCGCTATCGCGGCGCGATCGCATTTCCCCGCTATCGATGTGCTGCAGAGTCGCAGCCGCGTGATGGATGCGGTCGTTTCTGGGACACATCGCAAGGCAGCATCCTTCTTCCGCGATCTCCTGTCGCGCTATGCCGAGAACGAGTTTTTGATCAATGTCGGCGAATACAAGCAAGGCGGCGACCCCCTAACTGACCGGGCTGTCGCGTCGATTGGCGAGCTGAGGGAATTTTTGTGCCAGACCGAAGGCGAGGCATCGCATTTCGAGGAGACGGTCGCATGGATGTCGCGTCTGACCGCGTGAATCGTGTTCAGGCCTCGAGGTTACGGCTCCTGAAGGAAATGCAAGAGCGTGGTGCCCGTAGGGAGCTGTCCAGGAAGGAAACCGAGCGCCATATGGCCACCTTAGCCGTACACAATGCCTCGCAGGGGCTTGCAATCGCGCAGCAACATTGCGCTTCGGCCGAAGCAGCGCTCTACCAAGAGCTGATGACGCTCGACAGCTTGTCCAGCGCAGCACTCGACCGTCACGACCTTTGTATTGACCGGCTTGCGGCTGAGATCGCTTTCAAACGCCAGATGCTTGATGATGCACGCCTTGCTCAAGAAAAGGCCGAGATAGCGGCATCTGAGAAGAGGGAGCTATGGGTCAGATGTTCGGCGGCAACGCACAAATGGCAACAAATCGACGATGACGTCAGGCGCGCCGTCGATATTCAGTCGGATGCCGCAGGCGAGATAGAGGCCGACGATGAAATGTTGCTTCGGTATGGGCGGGTTTCTCTCGCCCAGATGTCCCGCAACCAGATCCGATAACCGCAGGTTCTGTGAATGACGCGCTCGTACAGTTTAGAGCCGCTTTGGTAACCACTGTGGTCAGACCCGCTATACTCGAACCAGCGCTAACACTGTCGCACGAGGTCGCCTCGTGGCTCAATGATATAGCGACTTCCCGCACGCCGTTTCAGAGCCGGATCGGCGACAAGTCGCTATCGCTGCGGATGGGCGGAGTTGTGTGGCAGCAGGAACCTACTGCCATTCCGATGCTTGACTGCATTTGGCGGGTGGGAGGTGAAACGGTCGTCTTGTCGCTGTCCCGACCGCTTGTAGAGGCGCTCGTCTCGACAGTGCAGAGTGGCCTTGCTTTCCCTTCCGAGCCAACTGCTTCGCTCATTCTCGAACTTGCACTCGAGCCGCTGATAGCTCGCCTGGAGCATAGGACACAGCGGAGCGTGCGCCTCCTTTGCGTGCGTGAAGCCATGACACCGGCACCTTATCTCGAGCTGGATATCGACTTCGGTCCCGTCAGTGGCAAGGGTCGTCTGTCCCTGTTCTCGCCTCTTGATGGCTTGGTGCCGTCTGCGTTCCGCGCTTTGGGCGTACTGATTGGGCAGTTGCCGCGACAGCCGCGCGGGCTTTCCACAGAGCTTCCGGTCATAGTTGCAGGAGAGATCGGCACGCTTCGCGTTCCGGCGGCGCTTCTTCGAAGAGCATGTGCCGGTGATGCTCTGATACCAGACATAGCGCCGTTCGGCCGTGGCCAGATCACCCTATCAGTGGGGCAGTTATGGACCGAGGCAGATCTTGAGGGCGACCACCTAATCCTGCGGGCGCCTTTCCGCCCGCGATCGTGCCCGTTGGAGAATGCGCATATGAAACAACCCGAATCTCAACTAGGGCCGTCGGAAGCCGATCTCGACGAAATCGAGATCATGCTTGTCTTTGAATGCGGCCGCTGGCCTATCCCTCTAGGAGAATTGAGGAGTGCCGGCGAAGGGCATGTTTTCGAACTTGGTCGGCCGATCGATGGTCCAGTCGACATAGTTGCTAATGGTCGGCGTATCGGGCGTGGCGACATTGTGCGCATCGGAGATGAGCTGGGCATCAGACTCTGCGGCAGATTGGCATGCAATGACTGAGATTCAGCCGGCCGTCCTGACGCTTCTTGCGGTTACCGCCGGACTTGGGCTGCTGGTTTTAGCAGTCGCCACGACCACGGCGTTCGTAAAGGTATCGGTTGTTCTATTCCTCGTCCGCAATGCGCTCGGGACCCAGACGATACCACCGAACGTGGTACTATACGCCGCGGCATTGATCCTCACCATGTTCGTTAGCGCGCCTGTTATTGAACAGACCTATGATCGCCTCACAGATCCGAAACTGCGTTATCAGACGATCGATGACTGGATAAGCGCCGCTCACGAAGGAAGTGAACCCTTGCGCGATCATCTCAAGAAGTTCACGAACGAAGAGCAGCGGCGATTTTTCCTTTCCTCGACTGAAAAAGTCTGGCCAGAGGAAATGCGCGCCAAAGCCACACCTGATGATTTTGCCATTCTCGTACCATCTTTTCTAATTTCAGAACTCAAGCGTGCATTCGAAATCGGCTTTCTACTTTATCTGCCCTTTATCGTCATCGATCTTATCGTAACGACAATCTTGATGGCGATGGGCATGTCAATGGTATCCCCGACGGTTATATCTGTACCTTTCAAACTATTTTTGTTTGTCGCTATTGATGGCTGGTCGAGATTGATGCACGGACTTGTGTTGAGTTACACGATACCGGGAGGTTAACTATCACTGAATCGACTATTGTCACACTTATGAGCCAATCTTTGATGGTTTTCATGATCTGGATTCTGCCGCCGCTTATTGCATCGGTGGTTGTTGGCCTGGGCATTGGCATCATCCAGGCGGCAACGCAGATTCAGGATGAAAGCTTGCCGCTCACGGTGAAGCTTCTGGTCGTTGTCGCGGTAATTGGCCTGTTTGCCCCTGTGCTGAGCGCTCCGCTCATAGAGCTAGCCGACCAGATCTTTACTGAGTTTCCCGCAATGACACCAAGCTACTAGCCTCCGCCATGTATGCGTCATCGGGCGAGATTCAAATCCTGATCCATGCGGCTCTCGAGCTCGTCGTTGCGGCCAGTCTTGGCGCAGCCCGCGCGACAGGCATTATGCTGGTACTTCCTGTATTTACACGATCTCAGGTCGGTGGGCTGATCCGCAGCTGCCTGGCTGTTGCCTTCGGACTGCCGTGCTTGGCACAGGTGAGCGACGGGCTGCGCGCGCTGGATCCTGAAACGGTTCTAATCCATGTAACTCTGCTCGGTTTGAAGGAGGTTTTTGTCGGCGTGCTACTTGGCACTTTGCTCGGCATCCCCCTATGGGGCCTTCAGGCGGCTGGTGAGTTTATCGATAACCAACGTGGCATCACCAGCCCGTCCGCTCCGACCGACCCCGCGACGAACAGCCAGGCTTCCGCTATGGGCGTTTTTCTCGGGATCACTGCAATCACGATCTTCGTCGCATCAGGAGGTATGGAGGCTGTCATCAGTGCTCTTTATGGCAGCTACCTGATCTGGCCCGTTTTTCGGTTTCACCCCACATTGAGCCCGCAAGGAGCAATGGAGCTATTAGGGCTCCTCGACCACATTATGCGCACGACATTATTGGTCTCCGGCCCTGTCGTGATCTTCCTGCTGCTGGTGGATGTATCAATGATGATACTCCGTCGCTTTGCGCCGCAATTCAAGTCGAGCCAACTGTCCCCCACGCTCAAGAATATCGGCTTTCCGATTATCATGGTTACCTACACCGCCTATCTGGTCGAGGGCATGAAACTGGAGTTTGCACAAGCGAATGCGCTTGAGTGGTTCGGCAAGTTGCTGAAATGAGCGACACGAGTGAAGAAAAGAATCTCGCCGCCACCCCGACGAAGCTAAGGGAAGCGCGCAAAAACGGGCAGATACCGCGTAGCGCCGATTTCGTCCGCGCGGCCGGCACTTGCGCTGGGTTCGGCTACCTTTGGCTGAGAGGGAGCGTAATCGAAGACAAATGCCAGGAAGCGCTATTATTGGTCGACAAGCTGCAGAACCTTCCTTTCGATATCGCGGTCCGGCAGGCATTGGTCCTGCTGATCGAACTCACCCTGGGGGCCGTTGGCCCGCTGCTTGGAGCTCTCGTCGCCGCGGTAATTTTGGCGGGATTGATAGCCAATGGTGGATTTGTCTTCTCTCTCGAGCCTATGAAGCCCAAGTTTGAGAAGATTGACCCTTTTCAAGGGCTGAAACGCATGGTGTCTGCGCGTTCAGCAGTCGAGCTTGGGAAGACACTGTTTAAGGTAGTGGTCCTCAGCACCACCTTTCTTATCTTGCTTTTCGGCATGTGGAAGACGGTGATCTATCTGCCAGTCTGCGGCATGGGCTGTCTCGGCTTGGTCTTTACGGAGGCGAAACTGCTGATGGGGATTGGCGCCGGTGCACTTCTGGTGGGCGGGCTGATCGATCTCCTGTTGCAGCGTTCGTTGTTTCTGCGCGAAATGCGCATGACCAAGACCGAAGTGACGCGCGAGTTGAAGGAACAGCAGGGGACGCCAGAGTTGAAGAGTGAACGGCGTCGCATCCGCGACGAGACAGCTGGCGAGCCTCCGCTTGGGTTGAATCGCGCCACGTTGATCTTCAGAGGAAAGGCGATACTGGTCGGTCTTCGCTACATTCGTGGTGAGACCGGGGTGCCGGTCCTAGTTTGCCGCGCCGAGGGCGAGGCCGCTTCGCACATGTTCTATGAGGCGCAGGCGCTACATCTCACTATTGTCGATGATCATGTCCTAGCGCATCAGCTCATCAGCGCAACGAAACTGGGCAACGCCGTTCCCAGGCAACATTTCGAGCCCGTCGCGAGAGCACTCTTCGCCGCAGGCTTAGCCTAGCCCGACTTGAACAGTTGGAGGTGAACGGATGGCGAACGCTGTCAGTTAAGCTATTGAATTCACTTGCCTTGAATTTCCGGCGCGAAAATGTGTGGTAACAACATTTGTGCTGTTATCGTGGTTCTGTATGGATTTGACGGCATTTATTCGCTAACAACGCTGGCATGTTTGTCGTTGAGAGAGTCGCGCGCGGCCACCGCTATCTCTACCTCGTGGAAAGTGTCCGCGACGGCAAAACCGTTCGCCAGCGCACGATAAAGGCGCTGGGCCGCAAGGATGCGCTGGTTGCCAGCGGCGAACTTGACAGATTGGCGGCCTCGATTGCGCGCCATGGCGAACGCAGCCTCATCCTGTCCGACATTGACGCGGGGCGGATTGCCTCTCGCCGCATTGGCGGTCCGCTGTTGTTCGGGCGGCTGTGGCAGCGGCTCGGGATCGGCGATGTGCTGGAAGAGGTGCTGGAGGGGCGCCAGTTCGGCTTTGCGGTGGAACGGGCGGTGTTCATTGGCACGTTGCATCGGCTGTTCGTGTCCGGCTCGGACCGCGACTGCGCGAACTGGATGGCCGATTATGGTATCGAGGGCGCCGAGGGTCTGGCGCTCCATCACTTTTACCGGGCCATGGCGTGGCTGGGCGAGGAACTCGGCGAAAAGGCGCAAGGCGCGCTGGTGGCGCGCTGCGTGAAAGACGTGATCGAGGAAAAGCTCTTCGCGCGCCGGCAGGACCTGTTCACCGACCTCAGCCTTGTGTTCATGGACACAACCTCGTTGTCCTTCCATGGCGCGGGCGGCGAGACGCTGGGCAAGCGCGGGCATTCCAAGGACTTCCGCCCCGATCTGGCGCAAATGATCCTGGCGCTGGTCGTTGATGCCGAGGGCCGGCCGATCTGCACCGAGATGGTGCCCGGCAACACCGCTGACGTGACCGTCCTGTTGCCGGTGGTCGATCGGCTGCGAACGCGCTTCGGCGTCACACGCGCCTGCGTTGTCGCCGATCGCGGCATGATCAGCGCCGATACCATCGCCGCGCTCGAAAAGCTGGGCATGGAATACATTCTGGGGGCCCGCGAACGCTCGAGCAGCGTGATCCTCAACGTCGTGCTCAATGACGCGGCACCGATGGTTCCGCTCGTTCTCGAGCGCCAGCGCGGTGAAACTCAGTTGTGGGTCAAAGAGGTCAAGGTCGGTAAAGACCGCTACATTGTCAGCCGCAATGACGCCGAGGCCGAGAAGGACAAGGCCGACCGCCAGGCGATCATCGCCGGCCTCGAGGCACAGCTCAAGAAGGGCGACAAGGCACTGGTCGGCAACTCGGCCTACCGGCGTTACCTCAAGGCCAGCGGCAAGAACTTCAAGATCGATGTCGGCAAGCTTGCCGAGGAAGCCCGGTACGACGGCCTCACCGTGGTGCGGACCAACGCGAAGGTGACCCCGCTCCAGGCCGTGCTGCGGTATCGCGATTTGCTCGAGGTCGAGAGCCTGTTCCGCGCCGCCAAGGCAACCTTCAATACCCGGCCGATCTTCCACCAATCCGATGCCGCCATCCGCGGGCATGTGTTTTGCTCGTTCCTGGCGCTCGTGCTCAGCAAGGAACTGCGCCGCCTCTGCCGGGCCAAAGGCCTGACGCCCGAATGGCAGCCGCTCCTACGCGATCTCGACCGCCTCCAGGAAGCCACCATCGAAAAGGATGGTCGCATCGTCACAACCAGAACTCACGTTACGGGCCAAGTGGGCAACGTCTTCAAGGCATCTGGCATCGCTCTGCCACACAACCTCGACGAACAACTCGCCTGAGATCATCCCCAAAATGTAGTGGTAACACGCGCCGGCGCGCGCCTAACGTGCTGATATAATAACATATTCTTACAGGCGGTGTTTAAGTGGGGCCTAGATGTGGCGCCTCAACAGGCTGTCCTCGGTGAAGCCGAGTCTGCTGATTGGCGTTGTGGGATTAGGCTGCGGTCTGTTCCACTATTCTAGCCATTAAGCCAGGCAGGCAGCTCGACGGCGCGATCATGGGAAGTCGGGCATGGGACGGCATAGGCCTATTCCCCAAGACCACGCTTGATGAAGCGCCCGGCCTTGCGTTGGTCTTGGCGTGTAGGTTTGATGCGGATGGGCTTGAGCCCAAGGATGCGGCAATCCTCGCGAAGGCTTTCGCCTTGTAGCCGAAGCTGGCGTAGTAGGCGACCGCCTCGTATGGTCGAATTGGTAGCTAGTCCGATATCCCTGCACGCGTAGTGCCACCAAGCAGACGGATGCAGGAGGGCGTATCACCGGATCGACCTCGATCGCGGCGACTTGAGAGGCCTTAGCCATTAGACCGCCAGGACCGGGTGTTTTGCGCGTGAAGGAGTGCCGCTGAGCCTGCCGACGCTCGCCGACCAGGTTGGCGCGGCCACATTCGCGCTCGTGCCCATCCATCGTCGATCGAGCCTCATGTCCTCCTCGCCCACCGATGGCACGGCGGCGATACAAACGTGCCGGTCCTCGCCAAGGGCAAGACCGATACTGGCAGGCTGCGGGTCTATGTCCGCGTTCGGCGGTGTCGATCCGCCCGCCGGGCTGTTTCATTATTCGCGCTACCGGCGTGGCGAACATCCACGGGTCCATCTTGGCACCTGGTCCGCGATCCCGCAGGCCGACGCCTATGGCGGCTATGGCGAACGCCACGCGCCGCCGGTACTCGAAGCAGGGCGCATGCGCGCCGCAAATTGTTCGAGCTCGCCGGGAGCCGAGCTTTGCCACAATCGCCTAAAAGAGGATCATGCGCCTACCAGGGCAATCTTTACGTTAAGGTCGGATTGCACAGGGATATACTTGCCACAGGAAGCGGCTTGTTCCGCCGTTCCGGCTCCGGTTTTGCCTCTGCGCTTTCAAGGCGCGCCAGAAGCCGGGCCCGCTCTCCCGCAGCCTTTTCCACGCTGGCCTGCTTGACGTGGCCGTAGCCGCGAATGAGAGCCGGGACTGACGCCAAGGCAGCAGCCGCCTCTAACTTCGCTGGCGTCAGGATGCGGGCGATGCGGTCGACATCGGCCTCGTAGCTTGCGAGCAGGCCGCGCTCCGTCCGCCGCTCGGCGGAATAGCCGAACAGATCGAGCGCTGATCCGCGCAGGCCCTTCAGCGACGCAAGCAGGCTGAATGCCTTCATCATCCCCGGCCCGAAACTTGATTTCTTTGGCTTTCCGTCCGTGCCGCGCCGGCCCATGATCGGGGGCGCGAGGTGGAATTCCAGCCGGTCGTATTCCTGGAATTGCGCCGCCAGTTGGCGCTGGAACGATCCGTCCGTGTAGAGGCGGGCGACTTCATACTCGTCCTTGATAGCCATCAGTTTGAATAGGTTTCTCGCCACGGCCTCGGCGACCGGGGCGGAGCCCGGCAAGACTGCCTGCTCGGCCTTGCGGACGGCCGCGACACGATCGGCGTAACGCTTCGCATAGGCGGCGTTCTGATAGGCGGTCAGGAACTCCACTCGACGCGCGACGATCTCGTCAAGCGTCTGTGCGATACCGGGCTCCGCCGCCTGGCCAGGCCGGCCGAGCATTCCTTTGACGAAATCCGGCTGATGCGCCGCGCGCCGTCCCCAGCGGAAAGCTGCGATATTCATGGCGACCGACTCGCCATTGAGTTCGATGGCGCGTTCGATCGCCTCCGCCGGCAGCGGCAGCCCGCCATGCTGGTAGGCAAAGCCCAGCATGAACATGTTGGCCCCGAGCGAATTGCCGAACAGCGCCGACGCAGTGCGCGTGGCGTCGAAGAAATGCGCCTTTTCGCCGGCAGCCTCGCGAATGGCCTCCTTCAACCGCTCCACGGGCAGCGAAAAATCGGCCGAGCGCGCGAAGTCGCCCGGCATGATCTCGGCGGTGTTGGCGACGAAGATCGTATGGCCCTCGCGCACCGCCGCCAGCACCTTCTTGTTGCCCGACACGACCAGGTCGCAGCCGAGAACGAGGTCGGCCTTGCCCGCCGAGACGCGGATGGCGTGGATATCCTCAGGGGTTTTTGCGATGCGGACATGTGAAAAAACCGCCCCGCCCTTCTGCGCCAGGCCCGCCATGTCGATCATGCCGCAGCCCTTGCCCTCCAGATGCGCCGCCATGCCGAGGATGGCGCCGACTGTGACGACGCCGGTGCCGCCGACACCATCGATGATCGATGACCAGCCGTCGCCATTGAGCGCAAAAAGCTGTGGTTCCAGCACGCCTTCGAGCGGATCGGATTTTCCTGCCATGCCTTCGGCCTTGCGAATCTTCGCGCCATGCACGGTGACGAAGGACGGGCAAAAGCCGTTGACGCAGGAGAAATCCTTATTGCAGCTCGACTGGTCAATGCGGCGCTTGCGGCCGAACTCAGTTTCGACGGGTTGGATCGAGGCGCAGTTGGATTGGACGCCGCAATCGCCGCAGCCTTCGCAGACGAGCTCATTGATGATGACGCGCTTGTCGGGGTCCGGGAAGGTTCCGCGCTTGCGGCGGCGGCGCTTTTCGGCCGCGCAGGTCTGGTCATAAAGCAGCACGGACACGCCCTTCACCTCGCGCAACTGCCGCTGCACCAGGTCGAGATCATCGCGATGGTGGATGGTGGAACCGGCGGGAAACCCTATCCCTGCGTCGGCATACTTGCGGGGTTCGTCGGTGACGATGGCGATGCGCTCGACGCCCTCGGCGTGCACCTGGCTCGCGATCATGTCGACGGTCAGATTGCCTTCGAGCGGCTGGCCACCAGTCATAGCGACGGCGTCGTTGTAGAGGATCTTATAGGTGATGTTCGCGCCCGAGGCGAGCGCGAAGCGCAGCGCCAGCGAGCCGGAATGGTTATAGGTGCCGTCGCCGAGGTTCTGGAAGATGTGCTCGCGCGTCGAGAACGGCGCCTGGCCGACCCATTGCGCGCCCTCCCCGCCCATCGCGGTGAAGCCGACCGTGGAGCGGTCCATCCACAGCGCCATGAAGTGGCAGCCGATGCCGGCGGTGGCGATCGAGCCTTCGGGCACTTTGGTCGAGGAATTGTGCGGGCAGCCGGAGCAGAAGAATGGCGTGCGCGCGCCAATGTCCTTCTTGTCGGCAAGCATCGCCTGGAACTGCTTTAGCCGAGCGACCCGTGCAGAAATCTCCTCCGACGGTCCGATCGTCTCGACGATGCGCTCGCCGAGCGCGATCGCGATATCATTCGGGTCGAGGGAACCCTTGGCCGGGAAAAGCCAGCCGCCGCGCTCGTCCTTCTTGCCAATCACCATGGGCTGCATGGCCGTGTTGTAGAGGCTCTCGCGCAGCTGGACTTCGATCAGCGAGCGCTTCTCCTCGACGACGATCACCTTCTCCAGGCCACGCACGAAATCCGCAATGTGCTCGAAGTCGAGCGGCCACGGGCAGCCTATCTTGAACAGCCGCACGCCGAGCTGGTTGGCACGGGCTTCGTCGACGCCGATATCCTCCAGCGCCTGGCGTACGTCAAGATAGCTCTTGCCGATGGTGATGATGCCGATCTTCGGATTTCGGCCGCCCGAATAGACGATTCGATTGAGATCATTGGCCTTGATGAAGGCCGCCGCTGCGGCACGCTTGTGTTCGTGCAGACGCGCTTCCTGGCCGAGCTGGTCGAGCTCGTGGCGGATATTCAAACCGCTGGGCGGCATGTCGAACTCGGGGATGATGATGTTCAGCCGGTCGAGCGACGCATCCACCGAAGCCGTCGATTCGATATTGTCCTTGACGCATTTGATCGCCGCCCAGGTGCCGGCGAAGCGCGACATGGCGTAGCCGTAAAGGCCGTATTCGATCAGTTCCTGCACGCCCGCCGGATTGAGGATTGGGATCATGGTATCGACGAACACGAACTCGGTGGCGTGCGCGTTGCTGGATGATTCCGCCATGTGGTCGTCGCCCATCAGGGCGAGCACACCGCCATACCTGGACGATCCGGCGAGATTGGCGTGGCGAAAAACGTCGCCGGAGCGGTCGACGCCCGGACCCTTGCCGTACCAGATCGAAAAAACGCCGTCATATTTGCCTTCGCCGAGCAGTTCCGTCTGCTGCGTACCCCAGCAGGCCGTAGCGGCCAGTTCCTCGTTCAGCCCGGGCTGGAAAACGATGCTGGCGTCGGCAAGCTGCCGTTTGGCTTTCCAGAGCTGGAGGTCGAGACCGCCGAGCGGCGAGCCGCGATAGCCCGAAACGAAGCCGGCGGTGTTAAGCCCCGCGCGGCGATCGCGCTCGCGCTGCATGAGGAGCATACGCACGACCGCTTGCGCGCCCGACAGGAAGATGCGCTCCTTGGAAAGGTCGAATTTGTCGTCGAGCGCAACGTCATGAAGCGTCATCTGCAATTCCTTCGACGCGACAGCTCAAATCGGGCGTCCGCTTCAGGCAAGTTTTGGCCGGGGTGTTCCGCGCACCAGCGCCGCTCGCCCTTTTTGCGATAGTTGAGGTGCGGGGCCGGCAACCCGTGCAGTTCGCGGCATACGCTGTTTGGCTCAAGACCAGAGAGGCTCAACTGCCAGCATCTGGACCAACGACCCTCTGGCCTCCAGATTTCGGAGGTATGACTCATGGTGTCACCACAAGCGGCACTTAACTGCGAGCCCCCGACTATATCGCGTGTCGAGCAGCCGGTGTCGACCGGTGCTCCACCGCGGCAAGCGGATGGCGTGGGTGGCCGCTGAGCCCTCCGGTCAACAGGGACTTGCAGAACGCAGGGGTGAGCTTGCCGCGGTGGATTACGACGTTCTCGTGACCGATCGCAGCCCGGGCGTCCTGCCACTGGCGATTGTGGCCGCGCTGTTCATTGGATTTGACGTGGCAAGCGACGAAGTCGGCGTCATTCAGCGTCGCCAACTGCCCCGCATGTACCGACTCCTTCGTATGGATGTGCACCCACATCGGTTTCGGCATTGCACCATTGCGCAGCGCCTTGGGCTGCAGCCGGATTTCGAATAGCGTCCCTGGCTCCCCCCTCAACGGCTGCGGTGGATCCGCAGGCGTCAACTCCTTGGCCTGCCGCAAGTGTTCAAGGTACTTCTGCGACGGAAATGCGTAGGTCTTCATGCATTCGATCGTAATCGTGGCCTTTTGTTCTTTCAAAGCCTTGGCCAGTCCTTGCGCCTGGCCCAACATTCTCTTGAGCTGTTCTGTGTCTTCGTGCACTTTGGGTACTTGCGAAGGCGAGAGTCGGAGGAGACTATCATGCTGCTTAAACGCGGCCAGACAGGCCTGCATCTCGGCGGCCTGGGTCTGCAGACGCTCGACCACGGTGTCCACGACGTGTTCGGCGTTCTCGGGTTTCATCTGGCGCGCTTGCGAGACGGCCTTTTGCTGACCAGCCAGATCGAACTTCAGGAGTTCGGCCAACCGTGCCAGCATCTGCTCCGAAGCCGGGGCCTGCCAGATCGCCAAGCGTGCAGCCGCCACCGACGCACTCGCATCCGGCGCCTCCTCCGCACTCACGAGCTTTTTCGTACCTAGATCGGAAAGCACGACAACCTTGGCTGCTGGCGCCGGATCGCCGTCGTTTGCAGCGACTTGCGGCTCCGGCTGGCCGGCGGCCGAAGAGCTAGCACCGGCGGCCGAAGTGCCGGCGCCAGCGGCCTGCTTGTCTTTCCCTTTCCCGTTCGCTTTCCGTTTCTTGCCCACCGCAGTGCCTTGGGCCCCTGCAGCCTCGCTGGCAGTGTCGGCCGGTATCGCAGCGCGAGCGTCGGCCGGCGGTGCAATGATGGCTTTGGTCTGCAGTTGTTGTGCCAAGGTTTCGGCGATTGTAGCCGTGCCGGCAGTGCCGGCCGGTTTTGCAGCACCAGCGGCTGCCGGCGATGCAATGATGGCTGGCGACTTCGGCTGCAGTTCCAGGAAGTGCATGACCTCGTCCGCAGTGATCCATGCGTCGTCCACGATCTGGCCCAACAGTTCCAATGGGAGGCCCGCACCTGTTCGGTCATCGCCTAACTTGGCAAGCATGTCGTGCAACGCCAATCCAAATTCCGAAAGCCGCTCCATGACTCCTTCCAGCACGGCGCAGTGCTCTGCGTCGAGTGGGCGCCCTTCGCTGGACATCACAGCGTCGCCGGTGGAGTGGAATGCCGGAAAAACGTCGCTGATGAAGGTCCCCAGCAGACGCACCTTCCGGTCCTCACCTATGAGGATTTCCCTCACGGCTGCTTCGAACGTGCTCGCCAGCGGTTCAATCTTGATCTGCGCGAGAGCGACCCGCGATTGCAGCACCATGACCTTCAAATTCGCTGCCCAGCCGGTGTGCAGGCGCAGTGCGGCCTGTTCGCCCTCTCGCATCTCGGCCGTTGCGCTCGGTAAGTTGGCAGTGGCGGCGCAGACGGACCGCATTCGTTCGCAGCGCCGCAGCTTCTTTTCCCACCACTCCATGAGGGCCACATAGTGCTTCGCCACACTGGAAACTGCTCGGCTCAGCGGGTCGCGGGGAGTGTTGGATGCGCGCAACTTGTGGAGTACCGCGTCCGCAGCCTCCCTTTTTTCGCGCAAGGCGTAGAGTATATTGGTGGCCAACAGGTTGCAGTGCTTCGCCCGATTGAGCGTTTCGTCGCGGAATTCACGCGCCCGATCGTCGGACAGAATGCTACGCGCCACTGCCGGGGGCAGGCTTGCGTAGTAGTTCAGAACTGTCGAGCCTGCATTGATGAACCGATCCATCTGATCTTGCGCCTCCTCCAACGAATCGTGTCCGCGCAGCGCCGCATTACGGCAACCGTCAAGCTCGTTAAGCAGGCCGAGCATTCGTATCTTTGCCGCGTTGATTTCTTCGCCTGTCAAGGAAATGGGAACTGCCACACTCGAGCTTGGAGGCTGGCTGGCGACCGGCGCCGTAGCTCCGCCCTCGGACGCCGTTGCTCCACCCTCCGAGACTGAGGGAAAATCGCTTTGCCGCGCAATCGCTGCAGGTGGCGCAGCGGCTTCACGTTGCGCAGCAGTCAGGGTTCGATGTGCGCCAACGGAGTGGCCGGAAGACCCGTCGCCCAGGGCATCATCGGCACCGCGCGCGGAGGACGTCCCTCTATCTTGAGCCCCAGAGCGGATCCGCTCGACAACGGATCTGAACGATTGACTGCCTTCCCCAAGAGCAACACTGGATTGCGAGCGCGAACTGCTCGCCCCCAACGTGCTGTCGGCTCCAGCATTCCCTATGCGCGATCTGCCAGGTCGACCAATGCCCGTCATATTACATCTCCGATATCGGCAAGAATGCGCCCATTGTGTTGGGGCTGATGTCGCTCAGCCGTAGTGGATCTAGGCCCTGACCTGCGGGAGCTTGGTGCGCCCTGTACCACTGCTCTCTGTCCTCTGCCGAGACTAGTGGAGGCTTGCTTGCTGCCTTTCACCGGCACGGTTGTTCGCCCACTTACGCCGAAAATGAGCTGCCGCTGGCACCTGCTCCGGCTAAGCGCATCCGGGCAGCCATGTCTGCAAGCCTTTGGCTTCTGCGTCCGATCGCCGGGCGGTTACCAAGGTCAGCTTAGCCAAAGTGGGGTAGTGCACATCGGACGAGCCACCAATTGACCATACATGACGATTCGCACTCCTATGTTTCGCATTGAGTTCAGGCTGGCTTGGCGTGGCAGGTCTAGACCGCCTAGCTGACGATTAGCTGACGAAGGGCTCCTCGGGACGCAAAAACCGACCTGGCTCATGCGTTAGCGATTGGGGTATCTTAGTTGGACGTGAAGGGAGCGCAGACGAAAATGTCAGGCGGAGGCTCGGGCCATAACTTTCCGTTCCGCGATAGCGTTGACGCGATGGAGCTCTTTGAGCCGGCTGCGCGAACAGATTACGGAAGGTTGAGAAGATCGAAGAAGTGCTGCAGGTTTTCCAGCGAACGGAAGCCTTGCTCGTGCGCTTTCGCAGCGGCTCGTGGGAATTCTTGGCCCAATGTTAGGGCCCCTGTGCGCGGTGCTCGACATCCGGGATGACCTGCCGTTTCGTCGCTCTGTAGGAGCGCAGCTGTCGGTAATGATGCGCGTTGGTGCCAGGGCTGTTGTTCAACAGACGGTGAGCAGGCGCCTAGCGGCCTTGGTACTGCGGCGATCCTGGACGTTCCCGTCGAGAACATATCAGTCCTGCTCGACAGCCCGCCACAACCCATGAACGTGCGTCTACCCCAGCGCCTCCTCACAAGATCAGCGCGAGAGCCGTGCCCTCCCCTGATGCGGTCGGCTGCAGGTTCCCAAATGGGCGATTTCCCGGTTCGGCCAATACCAGTCATGGTCTAGCTCCGATGCAGGGGAGATACGTTCAGCGTTGTCGGTGATCCTTAGACGCTTGGTCGTCGAGCGCTGCCTGGCCCAAATGAACGCAACCGCCGCCTTCGTGCCACGTCGATTCCGGCGTGGCGCCCTGCTTGATGTCAACGCTCTCGCGCAAGAAGGATGGCAATGATCCAGTGGACACCGCGTTTAGTTCCCCGAAGCTGCGTTGGTGGCCCGCTGAAAAAACTTCGCATCGAAGGCGGGGAGCACAGACGCGCTCAGGCCGGCGGGTCACTGACCGGCAGCGGATATTGATAGCGCGGTGGCGCAGCCTGGACGCGCCGGAAGCGTAGGACGACCGAATGGATATCCAGGTGATGCGCACGCAGTAGCGCCGTAGGTTGGGCGGCCGACGCACGGATCGCAGACGTTTAATACCGGCACAAACAGGCGTCGCGTGCGTGCAATCGGTGACTAAGAGAGAGCGGAGAGCAGGAGTACGGCCACAGCACAGCCTGATGGCAGGCGGCAACCGGCGTCACCTGTGAGGAGGACCGCACCGACGGTGGGCGCTCAGTCACGGCCTGACATGTCCTGGCTTTCTTTGCGCGTTCTTAAGGCGACAACATCATTCGCGTCACTACAACTGCCGCGCTAGAACCGACTGTCCACATCATGACCTTGCCGCGCACGAAGGCCAGATCGTGCACGACCATTTATTTTGCGGTAGCGCGGCATTTTGTTGAGACTCGTCAGCTTCTCGAAAGCTCACGCTCATAGCTTGAGGAGATTGAGCTCGTTACGCGTCGCCGCCAATGGAAACAGATGCCGGAGTAACTGATGGTCGCAGCAATTGGTAGTGGAGGTGGCAACATCGGTGTTTCCTTGGCCCAAAAGGGCCATGGACATTCGAATGGACAGCCGCATCAAGGATCCACCGCGTCTTCTGGTCAGAGCAGGCCGGTTGGCGGGAGCGAACCGGCGGATCGTCCAACCATTTCTGACCAAGCTGCAGTTCAAAGCGAGTTCGAAAGCACTCTTCGTGCGGTTGCGCTGCAAATTGCGAGCGATGCCATGGATGAAGCGGAGGATGCTATGGCAGAAACTGAAGAGGATGCCTGACGTTGGATGGTCCGCGTCAGGACGTGCGTGCTGTTGGTGACGGCACGGTTTGAACAGAAAGGAAAACAACATGAGTAAAGTAGGTACTGCTACTAGTGCGGCTGGAACTGCCGCCTCAGGTGCTGTAGACGTAGCTACCAAAGCTGCTGGGGCTGCCGCGTTCCAGGCGCAACTCGCGGAGCTAACGGCGGTTAGCTTGGAGGCTACGGCTAGGAGTATACAGCTGCGCACTCTTACGACCAACCTCAACACAATCAAGAAGGCGGCCGACGAGCGCGTTCAGTAGTGTCGGAAGCGGGGCTCTAGAGTGGCCCCGAACGTGTCCCCAAGTGGCGCGATGTGGAACCAAGATAAGCCGCATGGCAATTGCCGTGCGGCTTATCTTCTTGTTCGGGAGATCATCCTTGAATGACGCCGTTTCCCTTCATTTCGAAGTTCTGTCGGGGCTCTATTGCGGACTGACCGGTAAGGCGGCTCTAGAAACGGGCTTGATCGGCAGTGGCCTCGATGCGGATATAATCTTCGTCGAGCAAGGACTCGCGCCGCATCATTTTCGTATCACTCTTCTTGGCAATTCGATCGAGGTCGAGGCGCTTGCAGCCGGCCTCAGGATGGAAGACAACAGGAATATTGCGGCAGGGGAGTGCGTTGTGGTGCCCCTTCCGGTCGTCATTCATGCAGGCGCGATGTCCATTCTCTGGTCAGTGCAGGATGCTGCGCCAGCCAGTGCGATCGGCATACCACGTCTTTCCATCTCCGTGCTTGCCTTGGTGTTACTCGGCTCTCTCGGGATCGGCGCGCTCTCGGCCATTTTCTCCTACTACGGCAACGCTGGGGCATTGAGCGCCAATTCACCTGGTGCCGACCTTGAGTCCAAGCTTAGCAATAACCGCGCTGACGATCAGACTAACGTGGCAGCGGCCAAAGACCTGCAACAGGAAGTCGACAAAGCGGGCCTGCTCAATATTAAGATCGGCTCCGCCAAGGGTGTTGTGACCGCTGAAGGGACCGTCACGTCTGCATCGGTCATCCGTTGGCAGAAGGTTCAGCAGTGGTTCGATCATCGCACGAAGGGCGCTCTAACACTGGTCAATGGAGTGGTCATCAAAGAGGAGAAGGCGCCATCCGCAATCGCCGTTGAAGCTGTTTGGCGTGGGCCCCTGCCGTATGTTGTAATCGCTGGTGAGAAGTATTTTGTCGGCGCCATTTTGGATGATGGGTGGATGGTCGATCGGATCGAGGACCGTCGTGTGCTGCTGAGCCGAAATGGCCGCCTTGCTGCTCTCCCGTATTAATGATTTCCAAGTTCGCAGGCCATATTAAGGAGAACGCCATGGTCAAGCTGCCCCACCTATCCTGTCGCCTCGCTATCGTGCGCTGCGTGAAGGCATCGTCGTCCCGAGGGACGAGTTACGGTGAATTGTGCTGCTCCGGCAGAACCGGAGCAGCTTGATCAAAGGCTAGCTGCTCCGGTTGTGGCTCGCTGCCCACGGTAGTTCTCGGGATATTCAGCTGCTGCGGCTTTTCGCGTATGCGTTCATCTCGAAGGTCATCGGCGGTGAGGCCCTTACGGTTCTGGACAGACTGGGTACACCTCCTGGCAAGCCGTCCTCGTGCCTGCCTCTCGTTCTCAAGCGCAAGCGATGCCCTCTGATGGGTCTTCGAAAGCTGCGTAGCAGCAGAGCAATTCTCAAACCATCATAGAGGGGCCTCGGATGGCCAACGTTTTGCGTAACTTCATCGAGCGTGCGCCGGCCAACCCGGACTTAATGGTCGCGTTGATGCTGCTTCTAGCCGTAGCTATGATGGTCATGCCAATCCCGATCATGGTGATCGACACGCTGATCGGATTCAATATGGGATTGGCCATACTGCTGTTATTGGTCGCCCTGTATGTCAGCACGCCACTCGATTTTTCGTCGTTGCCCGGCGTCATTTTGATATCCACGGTATTCCGTCTGGCGCTCACCATCGCAACGACGCGACTGATCCTGGCCGAGGGGGAGGCAGGTAGCATCATCCACACCTTCGGCGATTTCGTAATCTCAGGCAATATCGTCGTAGGTTTTGTCATATTTCTGGTCGTGACCATGGTGCAATTCATGGTCCTCGCGAAGGGCGCCGAACGTGTCGCAGAAGTGGCGGCGCGCTTCACGCTCGACGCTCTGCCGGGCAAGCAAATGGCGGTCGACGCAGAGTTACGCAACGGCCACATCGATGCCAACGAATCGCGCAGGCGGCGCGCCACATTGGAGAGGGAAAGCCAACTTTATGGCGCGATGGATGGCGCGATGAAATTTGTGAAGGGCGACGCCATTGCCGGGCTGGTGGTTATCTTCATCAACATGCTGGGTGGGATTTCGATCGGCCTGCTCTCGAAGGGCATGTCGTTCGGCGAGGTGCTGCATCACTATACTCTGCTGACGATAGGTGATGCGTTGATCTCGCAGATTCCGGCCCTGCTGCTCTCAATTACGGCGGCGACCATCGTCACTCGCGTAACTGGGGCTGCAAGTTCCAACCTTGGTACGGACATAGTCAAGCAACTCACCGCCAGTAAGCGAGCATTGCGGCTGGCGGCCTGCGTCTTGGTTGTGATGGGGTTCGTTCCTGGTTTCCCCCTGCCCGTCTTTCTGATCTTGGCCGCAGTCTTCGCCGCGGCAAGCCTTGTCAAGGGTGATGTGCCGGGCGCCGGCAAGGTCGATGCTGCAACTGCAGCGCCAGTAGAGAAGGAAACCGTCCCTGCAGAGGCATGTCCGATCGCCTTCTTCCTTGCGCCGAGCCTTACGCATGCGATCGACCAAGTTGAATTGCAACAGCACATTGCACGCGTTTCGCAACTAGTCTCAGCCGATCTCGGCATTGTCGTTCCGCGCATCCCAGTCGCGGTCGACCAGCAGCTGCCCGAGTCGCAATTCAGGATAGATGTCGAGGGCGTGCCAGTCGAACAGGATTTGATTAATCCGACACAGCTCACCCTCACAGACGATCTGGCGAGCATTGAATCGAGCGGCATCCCATTTCGGCATGATCCAGAAATGGACAAAATCTGGGTTGAACAAAGCCATGCGCCGGCTCTCAATGCCGCCGGCATCGGGCATCACCGTCCCAGCGAACGCCTCGCGTTGCGTATCCATGCGACCTTGACCCGCTATGCACCGCGATTGGTGGGCATCCAAGAAACCCGCCATTTGCTGGGTCGCATGGAGCAGGAATACGCTGATCTGGTGAAGGAGGTGCTGCGCACCACGCCAATCCCTCGGATTGCCGAAGTGCTGCGCCGCCTGCTGGATGAAGGTATCCCCATCCGCAATACCCGACTCGTCTTGGAGGCATTGGCCGAATGGAGCGAACGTGAGCAAAACGTCGCACTGCTCACGGAATACGTCCGTTCTGGCATGAAGCGGCAGATCTGTCACCGCTATGCCACACACGGAATCGTGCCCGCCTTCGTTATCGAACGTGAGACTGAGGATTTCATGCGCAGCGCCGTTCGGGATTCGGCTGCAGGCCCATATCTCGTGTTAGAGGATCGGCAAAGCGAAGCGCTGCTATCACAGGTGCGTCAAATCCTTTCCAACGCAGCACCGGGTCAGACCCTCCCTGTCGTATTGACTTCAATGGATGTCCGGCGTTTCGTCCGCGGTTTTCTAAGCCGAAACGGGATCGATCTTGCTGTTCTGTCTTATCAGGACCTCGCCTCCGACTTCACGATTCAGCCCGCCGGATCGATCAAGCTCCGACTGGAACCAATATTGGAACGTCACGGAAACCGCGCAATATCGGCGTTGCCGCCAACTGACAGCCAAAGCGCTCGATGATAGGGAAAACCAAGCATGAATTCACATGAGAATGCAGTCGCTGCGCCGTACTCAGTTCTCTTCGCAGTGCTCGCCATTCTGCCTCTCGCGGGTTGCACTAGCTGGAATAAGCCGGGTCTTTCAGTGAAGGAGACATCGCCACCAGAGTTGCTGGGCGCCAATAACATCGATCCGGCTATGCGCGAACGCATTTGGCGCGCAGTCAGTCAGGATTCTCAAGTGCAAGCTTTGCGGGATGATCTGAAGCAGCATCCGGACAATGTCGATGCGGCAATCCGTCTTACGAAGGCCTTGCTGGCGCAGGAACGCGCGCATGAGGCGCTTCAGGTACTCGACAGCGTCTTAGTTGCCGTCCCAGGAAATTTGCGTGCATTGAATGCGAAGGGAGTTGTCTTGGATAACGAGGGGCGGCATGACGCGGCACAAGCGCTATACCGCCAAGCTCTCGAAGCAGAGCCAGAGAATCAGATGTTGCACCATAATCTCGACCTGTCGCTAGCGTTTGACGGGAAGTCCAAACGGAGTGCGTTGGCACCATCGCGATAGAGGCATAGCGGGAGCGCTGTACGCGAGCTGTGACGGCATTGGACCTACACAAGCAGACACAGCAGGTATGCAGGCGGTATTACGTTAACTGGCGGTCAGCTTTTGGAGCATAGGGCGACGGTATGAACGGTTCGCCCGTTAGCTACATCGCCACGGCCGCCCGAGGTCATTGCTCACGCGGTCCGGCTTTATTCCGATTTCCGCTGAGCTTGGGTCTGGTTGACGAAATGCTGCTGGAGCGCGGCATTGTGGTCCCCTACGAGACAATCCGTCGTTGGGTCAGGAAGTTCCGGATCGAGTACATTCGACGACTGAGCAGGCGATGATCGACAAAGTATTTGAGACGGTATTGCAGCGCGGGGCGGCGGCTCTTGCATCGAAGCGGCAATCTGCTGCGGCGTCCCCGCCCTGGTGGTTATGCGGGGCGCATCTATGATGCGACATGGCGCGGCACAAGCGCTATCTTGGCAAGCTCTCGAAACAGAGACGTTGCACTCCGGGAAGTCGAGCGGAGTGCACTGGCACGATCGCGGGCGCGGCAGCCATGGTCGTTCCTGATCCTGCATGCTGCGGCCGAGCCGTCGGGCACATTCCATCCCCTTTGCTAGCCTCACGAGGCGTGCACGCGAGAGAGCGATGGCGCTGAGGCGAGCACCGCATGTGTTCGAGCGGGATGCCGGAACTGCACCTGATGTCGAGACGATCTCTTCCATGGCGGGGGCGCTTGTCGCGTGGTGGTAGCCGCCATCCGAATCGCGCGGCGGACCTGGAAGTGGTGCCGGAAGTTCGTCCGCCGGATCGACCAACGGCAGCCGAGCCTCATCCCATGATGAGCGGTCATGTTAAAGTCGGGTGCACCGTTGCAGCGGCGCCGGAATGGGCGAGGCGGGATCAATCCTTTGCCGCAGGTCAGATGGGGGGCTTGAGGCCAACGAGGTGGCGGCCGTCGAGATCGGCACGCCTGTCGCCGCCGGAACCGAGATCCGCCGGTTCGGTGGCGCACTCCGGGGGAGCGGATCCGGCAGCCCTGCGTGGGTCACTGTCTGGCGTGTGCGTTCCGGCAGGACTCACAGCCGACACTGTTATGGCCCCTCTGGTTGATCAAGGCTCGCAAATTGCCACCCTGCCATGAATTTCCTCATTGCTCTGACAACTGGCGCTTTCGAGAAGCCGACGAGTCGAAGGTCGTCGAAGGCCAATGAGGGCCGCGGTGATTTGGCCCTCTGGGCGGGGGCAACTGCGGTCGAGCATCCGGACGACAGACTGACTTCGCGGGCCGCGCGGTTCAGCACAAGCGTCAGCGGCTCGCCCGATTGCACAATTTACTCGTTGCCGTTCTCGCACCTCGCGCTCCGTGTTGTCGGGTTTGTCGCGTCCCAAACAGGGTGATGTTTCAGTCGGCGTGCCGCCGCACTCTCAGTTGAGCCATTGAATAGACATTCGGAACGGTTGTTCTGAGGCGCTTCCTGCGCGGGTTGGCATGACTCTTGAGGTTCTCATTGTGCGGCGGCACCTGCCGCGGACCGGCATCACGGATTCATCGTCCTATTTGAGCTCTAGAAAGGAGACAACAATGAGGGCGGATATGTCAGCTTACGGTTTGACCGAATTATCTCCAGAAGAAGCCTCTGCAATTTCGGGAGGGCTATTCTGGGGAGTAGTTTCATTTTCCAGGAAAGCCGAGGTTCGATCCGACGCTGACCCGTGGGCGGGGGGCTACGAGCCGGTGCCGGACCGAACCGTCTCAGGCAACGCCGCGTATCTCGTCAAACATTGGGGCATCGGCGCGGCTAAATTGTGGCGAAACCGTGTCACATTGTCACCAATCCCAACAGACACTCCCTCAACGTGACAGGACGTTTCGCAAACAGCGCGGCGCCCCCTACTGGCCGGGCTGAGGACGGCATCGAAAGGTTTACCGGCCGACGCTTCCAAAAACACTGATCCAGTCGTGCAAAAACGACAGACGAGGTAGACGTTTGATTCCGCATACCTGCCTGGCCAAGCAGTTCGCCGGCCTCACTGCCTGACCAGCATATCGCAATGTCCATTTTCTGGGGTTGAAATATATCCTTCAACGAAATTCACAGAGACTTAGCGCAAAAAAATTGTCTGCAATGATACGCTCGCCACAACATCCAAGTCCCTGGCGGAAAAACCCTGACTTGTTTCATATGTCCGGCCGCCGCGCAGCATTTAGTCTTCGATTGAGCGAATGCCAAGAAGAGATCTCATCCTGGTTGAAGGAGATGGAAGTGGCAATGTTTGCTTATGCTACCCGGATTGGTGCTGACCGATGATGACACTGGTCAGACGTCTGCGGACGGCAGCGCATCTTGATCGCCTTCGAATCCTGGGCCTTTGCGCGCATGCAGACCTAACTGTCTGCCAGCTGGCCGAGATTATGGGTCTGCGTCGCGAACACGTTCTGCGACACCTTAGGCTGCTCGCCAGAGCCGATTTTCTTTGGTGCGACGATCAACGTCGCTCCTACTATCTGAAAGCAGGAGGCAAGGACGGCGGGCTGGTTCAATTCTTGGTCGATCTCCTGCCCCCCAACCATGGCCATCATAAACGAGACCTACAACGCCTCGAAGCGACGATGCAAGACGCTCGGGCGAAGGGGACCTCCTGCTTAATCGTCGAGACAGACCAACCCAAAAAAGCGGAGCGCGAAACTATCATGGACAACTCCGCCGACGGCGCCATCGCGCAGCCCGACACCTACGGACGGTCTCCCTTGGCCGCGGTCGATTGCCGCGTTCACGAACTGCTTCTAAGACAGGAGCGGCAGGAGCGCACGACGCTCAAACTGATCGCTTCTGAGAACTTCGCCTCTTCGGCCGTGCTGGAAGCGGCCGGCTCGATTTTCACGAACAAGTACGCCGAGGGATACCCCGGTGCGCGCTACTACGCGGGAAACGAGATCGTCGATGAGCTTGAGAACCTCGCCATTGAGCGCTTGAAAACACTATTTGGCAGCGAACACGCCAACGTCCAGCCTTATTCCGGCTCGCCGGCCAATCAGGCTGTCTATCGCGCGCTTTTGAGCCCGGGCGACAAGGTGATGGGCTTGTCTCTCCCCGGTGGGGGTCATCTGACACATGGATGGGCCGTCAACTTCTCCGGCGCTGATTACAAACGCGTCCCCTATGGGCTGCACGAAAAGACGCAGCAGATTGACTATCACCGCTTGCGCGAGACGGCCAAGCGGGAACGGCCGAAACTCATTTGGGTCGGCGGAACGGCTTATCCGCGTGTTTTTGACTATGCGGCAATGGCCGAAATCGCTTCGGAGGTGAACTCCTATCTGGTGGCCGACATCGCACACATCAGTGGCCTGATTGTCGCAGGAGCGCACCCGAACCCCGTCGGCCATTGCGACGTCGTCAGCAGCACGTCTCACAAGTCAATCCGCGGTCCCCGCGGGGGCTTCATTTTGTCAAGGAATGAAGATCGCTACCAGGCGCTCTATCATCCGAAAAGCAAACACAATCTCGCCAAACGTATAGACCGTGCGGTGTTCCCTCTCCTGCAGGGCGGACCGCATATGAATATCATCGCCGCTCTAGCTGTCACTTTGCAGGAAGCCGCGAACCCGTCCTTCCGTGTCTACGGTCAGCAGATCGTCAAGAATGCCAAGGCGCTGGCCCAGGCGCTTCTGGAGCGAGGGTATGACCTGGTCACCGGGGGGACTGACAATCACATGCTGATCCTTGATATGCGCGATCGACCACTGTCAGGCAAAGCCTATGCGGAGCGATTGGCAAAGGCAGGCATCATTACGAATTTTAACATGGTGCCGGGCGACCCGCGCCATCCGGCGGTCACAAGCGGAATTCGCCTGGGGTCGCCAGCAATGACGTCCATGGGCATGCGCGAGGCGGAAATGGTGCAGATTGCCGCCTTCATCGACCTGGTCTGCCGCCAGCCCAATGATCCGGATGTCCATGCCAGGGTGCGGAGAGAGGTCGCCGACTTCTGCGCTGCGTTCGAGGTCCCTGGCATCACCGACAGGTAAGGCGGGCAAATCGAAGGTTGCCACCTAACTCCAACATCTGAAGCGAGGACATTCAATGACTAGGCAGTTCGTATTCTCTTCCGAATCCGTCGGCGCGGGACACCCGGATAAGATGGCCGACAACATCTCGGATGCCATCCTGGATGCGATCCTCCGCACCGATCCGAAGGCGCGCGTCGCGTGCGAAGCGTTGGTGAAAACAGGGATGGTCGTTCTGGCTGGCGAGATCACTAGCGATGCGCAGGTCGATTACAGCCAAGTTGCCCGCGAGACGATACTCGATATTGGATACGATGACGATGCCATCGGCTTTGATGGTCGCCGTTGCGCCGTCGTTCTGGCTCTCACCGAGCAGTCGCCCGACATTAGCCAGGGCGTTGACGAGGGACGAGGGCAGGATCTCGACCAGGGAGCGGGGGACCAGGGCCTCATGTTTGGCTTCGCATGCAGCGAGACCGATACACTCATGCCTTTGCCGATCCAACTCGCCCACAGTCTGACGAAAAGGCAGGCGGAGGTGCGGAAGGCGGGACAGCTTGGCTGGCTGCGCCCGGACGTAAAATCTCAAGTGTCCGTCCGCTATGAAGGTTTGCGCCCGGTGGCGCTGGATACCATAGTCCTGTCGACGCAGCATGCGGAGGAAGTCTCACAAGAAACGGTCCGCGAAGGCGTCATCGAGGAGATCATAAAGCCGGTCCTGCCTCCCAACTTGGACACGACGGGGATCAGGTTCCTGGTCAATCCAACCGGCCGGTTCGTGGTCGGTGGGCCACGCGGCGACTGCGGGCTCACCGGACGCAAGATCATCGTCGATTCCTACGGTGGGATGGGTCGTCACGGCGGCGGCGCCTTCTCGGGCAAGGACCCATCCAAGGTTGACCGCTCGGCCGCCTATGCCGCGCGGTACGTCGCAAAGAATGTCGTTGCCAGCGGCCTTGCGGAGGTCTGCGAGGTTCAGCTTGCCTACGCAATCGGCGTGGCTGCCCCGGTGTCTATCCTCGTCAACACTTTCGGGACCGCAAAGATCGAGGAAAAAAGATCGAGCACCTTATTCTCGATCTTTTCGATCTCCGACCGAAAGGCATCATCAAGATGCTTGATCTCTTGCGCCCGATTTACCGCAAGACCGCGACATACGGACACTTCGGCCGTGAAGAGCCTGAGTTCACATGGGAGAAGACGGACAGAGCTGACGACTTGCTGCGTGAGGCAGGACCGGCAGCTGCGTGAGGCGCCGATGTTGGATCCAGCTACATGCGGCAACCCATTCCAACTCCCGAGACCCGCGCCCGGCCGGCATGGCAGAAGGCCAGCGGACCGTTGAGCGGAGACTTTGATGCCGGAATATGACGTGCTTTGCATCGGCAATGCCATTGTCGACATCATCGCCCAGTGCGACGAGGAATTCCTCGAGACCAACGGCATCATCAAGGGCGCGATGAACCTCATCGACACCCAGCGCGCCGAATTGCTCTACAGCCGCATGGGGCCGGCGATCGAGGCCTCCGGCGGCAGCGCCGGCAACACGGCGGCGGGTGTCGCCAGCTTCGGCGGTCGCGCCGCCTTCTTCGGCAAGGTGTCGAATGATCCGCTCGGCGAAATCTACGCCCACGACATCCATGCGCAGGGCGTCGCCTTCGACACCAGGCCGCTCAAGGGCCTGCCGCCGACGGCGCGCTCGATGATCTTCGTCACCCCCGACGGCGAACGCTCTATGAACACCTATCTCGGCGCCTGCGTCGAGCTAGGGCCGGAAGATGTCGAGGCCGACAAGGCTTCCGGCGCCAAGGTCACCTATTTCGAGGGCTATCTGTGGGATCCGCCACGCGCCAAGGAAGCGATCCGGCAGACAGCGAGGCTGGCGCACGCGGCGGGCCGCGAGGTGTCGATGACGCTTTCGGATTCGTTCTGCGTCGACCGCTACCGCGACGAGTTCCTCGACCTGATGCGTTCGGGCACCGTCGATATCGTTTTTGCCAACAGCCACGAGATCAAGTCGCTCTACCAGACATCGTCGTTCGACGAGGCGCTGGCGCAGATCCGCAAGGATTGCAAGATCGCCGCCGTCACCCGCTCGGAAAAGGGCTCGGTCATCGTGCGCGGCGACGAGATCGTGGTCATCCAGGCGACGGCGATCAAGGAACTGGTCGACACGACAGGCGCCGGCGACCTCTATGCCGCCGGTTTCCTGCATGGCTACACGCAAGGACGCGACCTCAAGACCTGCGGCGATCTTGGCTCACTGGCGGCCGGATTGGTGATCCAGCAGATCGGCCCGCGCCCGCGCCAGAACCTGCGCCGCGAGGCCGAGCAGGCGGGACTCGTCCATCCGCACGTTCCAATCGCTGGCTCTCGCCTTCCCGTTGAGAAGGCTGTCCAGGGACCGCGGGTAAATTGAAACCCCACGATCCCCGATAGGCGGCGGCTTTCCGTCTGCGTCCAGATCAGCAGAGGGATAATATCTGGGTTCCATCGTGTCTTCGCGGCGGCAGAGCCAAGCCTCGTCTCAATCGGATTTAGGCAGAGAGTTGCTGCTGGGCAAAGCGAAACCTTGGCGCCGGAGCCGTGCTTCAGTTCTCCTTTGGCACCACCGTGCCAGATTCTGGCCGGGCGGTTTAAAACACCCACAGAAATCGCGCACCGATCCCTCGCGGTCGACCTGTTCTTCCTTTTTGAATAGTTAGGACCGACACAGGGCAGTTCGCGAGATAGCTGCGTCTCGGCGCTACGCCCTTCAGCTAGCCCGCCTTAGCCCTTTGCGCCTTCTCGGCCGCGGGTCTCAAATGGGCAAGTGCTGCGCATGGCTCCCTCATAAGCGGATCGTACGAGACAGATCTCGGCGCCCCCTTCAAGAATTCGTCGCGCATGTCGACCGCAACGGCTGCCTATCATCGCCTCGTTGCTCCCTCCGCCGTCTTTTCCCGTCGAGGCCTCATCGATCGTATTGCCGTACCATCTGTGTTGATGCCGTAGCCTTGCCGAAAGCTCCATGCCATACGGATGTTGGCGCAGGCGTCCGCCAGGTCGGGCTTCAGCTCCAAGGAAGCACCTACCCCATCCGAATACCGCGTGGCAGGGACGCGCATGACGGCCGTGCCGATATACTGCCCGGACAAAGCGATGGCTTGATCAAGGTGTGGTTGTCCGGGGGGAACCAGCATGACCCGATTGCCGGATCAAAGGTAATGGCAAGCGGATCGGGCTCAATGAACTCGCGACGATCTCCGGCGCCAAACCTGGATCGCCGTGCGGCTGAATAGGGCAGCGTAGAGCATAGGTAGCTCATAATCAAGGTTTGAGACAGGAGCGGCAGCCGACGAGCCGCGCCAGGCGATCGTGCTGGAGTTCTGGATGGTACGCTGGCGGTGTCAGCGGTCACCAGCCATGCCGGCGGGGATGACGGCGTGGGCAATGCAGTTGACGATGAGTTGCTCGTCTTAAACCAAGACGTCGCGTCCAACCAAGTTCACGATGAGCCTCACTGCTTGAGTCTTCCGCAATGCCCAACGAGCGCGCGCAGGAGACCGATCAGGCGCTTACGGATGCAGTCGTTGTCGGATTTCCGACGATGTCGGACATGAGACACAGCGCCATCAGCGTGATCGCATTGTTCTGAAACGATGTTTCTAGTTGGCACGACACATGCAGTCCTATCCGCAATGGCACTGCCGCGCCGCACCGACAGAGAAGAACCCACCTGATGATTACGCTTTTCGAACATGCGGTCGCCGCCGCGAACACTGAGCGTTCCCGAGCCCACGAAAGCCATTGCGCCTTCATTCCTCTGGTTATCCCGACATGACCGAATTCGATTTCCGCCCCACACTGAACGCTCCCGACGATGATCCCTACCTTTGGCTCGAAGATGTGGAAGGCGAACGGGCCCTTGACTGGACCGCCAGCCAGTCGGCAAGGACGCTGAAGCACTGCGGGGGAACGCGGTTCGAGCGCGACCGCGCGGCCCTGACAGCGATTTTCGACCGTCCCGACAAGATTCCCCTGATTACGCGCCGCGGTCAGTACCTCTACAATTTCTGGCAAGATGCCGGAAATCCGCGCGGACTGTGGCGCCGGACCACCCTTGCCGCCTACATGAAGGCGGATCCCCAGTGGGAGCTACTGCTCGATCTGGATGCCCTCGCGGCTAGCGACGGAGAAGACTGGGTCTGGGGCGGCGCGTCGATCGAGCCGCAGAGACGCGAAAAGGCCGTTCTGCGCCTGTCGCGCGGTGGCAGCGACGCGGTCGTACATCGCGAATTCGACCTGATGTCTCTGAGCATTGTCGCTGACGGTTTCAATCTCCCGGAGGCCAAGGGCTCCATTGATTGGCTCGACCCTGACACGCTTCTGCTTTCCAGTGCGCTTGGTGATGGCATGGCCACCCGCTCCGGCTACGCGCGCACCGTGCGGCTGTGGAAGCGTGGCGCGGATCCCCTCACCGCGCCGGTAATCTTCGAGACCGGTTCCGAAACCCTCGGCGTGTCTGGCTATCTGGACCGCACCACCGAGAGCGAGCGCCTTTGGTTCATTGAGAATACTGGCTTCTTCGAGCAGATAGTCCGAACCGGCGACAAGAGCGGGCCGAAGATTGAAATCGACCTTCCTCGGGACGCCTGGTGGGATGGCTTCGGCGACTGGCTGGCGGTAAAGCCGCGCAGAGCATGGACGGTTGCCGGGACGACCTATGACGCCGACGCGCTGATTGGCATCTCGCTTTCCTCCTTTCTGGCCGGCGAGCGCGGATTTAGTACCCTGTTTGAACCAGCCGAAAGGCGTTCCCTGCAGTCATTCTTCTGGAATGAGGGGAAACTCGTCAGCTCCTACTTCAGCAACCTCGTTCCGCGATTCGAGATGTTCACCCCCGGTCCCCAGGAATGGACGCGCCGAACCCTGGACACCGTGCCCGGCGCGAACAATGTCCAACTCTGGTCACTCGACGCAGAAGGTCACGAAACCAATGGAGAGGTCTTGGTCTGGACTCAGGATCCGATTACGCCGCCGCAGCTTTCCCTATTCGATCTCAATGCCGCGCCGCCTCTCAGCGCTTCACTAATCCTGAAGCGCAACCCGGAGAATTTCGACGCATCCGCACTGGTGGTCACGCGCCACGAGGCGGTCTCGATCGATGGTGAGATGATCCCCTATACGCAGGTCGGCCCGGCGAACGGAAACGGGGATGCCCCGGTTCACCTTACCGCCTATGGCGGGTTCGGCATATCGCGCCTGCCCCACTACAACTCCTCGATCGGCAAGCTGTGGCTCGAACGCGGCGGCACGTGCGTGGTGGCGAACATACGGGGCGGCGGCGAGTTCGGCACCCGCTGGCACGAGGCGGGGCGCAGGGAGGGCAAGCGCCTCACCCACGACGATTTCGCCGCCGTTGCCGCCGACCTGGTGCGAAGGGGCATTACGCGGCCGTGGCGGATTGCCGCCGAGGGCGCCTCAAATGGCGGCCTCCTGATCGCCAACATGCTTACCCGCTATCCTGAGCATTTCGGCGCGCTGTTCTGCACAATCCCGCTTATCGACATGCGCCGCTACACCAAGCTTTTGGCGGGCGCGAGCTGGATTGACGAATATGGCGATCCCGACAAGCCGGACGATTGGACTTTCCTGAAAGAAATCTCCGCCTATCACGCGGCGATACCCGGAGAGCCCTATCCGCCTATCCTACTCGCCACCACGAAACGCGACGACCGCGTCCACCCAGGCCACGCCCGCAAGATGGCTGCAAAGCTGCAGGCTCTTGGATATCCCGCTTACTTTTACGAGCCCAGCGCGGGCGGGCACGGCTACGGCAAGGACAATCGCGAGCGGGCCGCATTCATTGCCCTGGGCAACAATTTCCTTCGCAGTGCGATCGGTTGGCAAGCCGATAGCGGTCGATAGGTAGGCGCAACCCAGAGGATGACTACGTTTCAAATAAAGTTAGCACATGTCGATGATTGCGGAAGCGTGCAAATAATGTCGGCATAGTCTCATGCAGAATGAGCATGAGGCTCCATCAATATAAGTTAATCCGAGGAGACTCTTAGTAGTGCAGTTCATCATTTCTGAAGGCAAAGGAAAGAATATCATGGCGAGAAAGCGAATGGGCGTGGCGCGGGGAGTAACAGCGGCCGGCGTTCTGATGATGGTGGGACAGCAGGCCGTCGCGGCGGAGCCTCCGGTAGCCGCAAGCGTCCCGCAGGCAGGGGTCTCGGTCACGGAAGCGCCAAGCCCTTGGCAGATCCGCCTGCGTGGGTTGGGGGTCATCACTGAGGATTCGGGCTACGTCAACGGAGTGCCCGGCTCCGGGCTTTCCTATTCGGACACCGTGATCCCGGAACTCGATATCTCGTATTTCTTCACGGACAACATCGCCGCCGAACTGATCCTCGGCACCACCTATGCCAACATCGACGGCCAAGGAACGCTCGGCGGGCTGGGCAATATCGGCAAGGTTTGGCTGCTGCCGCCCACGCTCACAGTGCAGTATCATTTTACCGATTTCGGCGCCTTCAAGCCCTATGTCGGTGCCGGCGTGAACTACACGATCTTCTATAACCAGCATGCCGGCAGCGCCGATGCTCTCAAGGTTAAGAACACGTTCGGCACCGCGCTGCAGGTCGGGTTCGACTACATGGTGGATCAACACTGGGGCGTCAACTTCGACGTGAAGAAGCTTTTCCTGAAGCCAGACTTCGACGTCACCGTGGCCGGGGCGAAGCTGACGGGCAAGGCCGAGCTCGATCCATGGTTGATAGGCGCAGGTGTCACTTACCGCTTCTGATACGGAAGGCGAAGGTGGCTCTCCGACAGCCGATCTGACATTAAGGGCGCCTCGTGCGCCCTTTTGCCGTCGGCCCGCCGGTCCACTTTTGTCAACCAGCCGTCCACCCAGGTTGTCCGAGCTGTCGGATATGCGACCTATGCCTGCACCAGCACAACATGGGATGTGGAGGCCCCGGACACGCAGCTCAGCCATGACTACACGCCACCGGCTGAGAATACCACCCCGACCAGAGGAGCGTCTCGCCCGGCGGCAAATGGATCGCCTCTATCGATTGCAGGATGTTGCGCTGAGCCGGGACGGATCCGAGGGCAATTACTACGTCTTTTCGACACTGAGCTGGTCGCCGGACTCGCGCCACCTCGCGGCTTACCGCGTTCGCCCCGGCTACAAGCGGGAGATCCCTTTCCTCAATTCGTCGACGGACCAGTTGCAGCGCGAATATTCAACGATGGTCTATCCCAAGCCGGGCATGTCCTTCCGCTGCCCCAGCCGGACCTGTTCGACATTGCCAGCCAGCGCCAGGTCGCGATTGACAACGCCCTGTTCTCGAACCCTTTCGAAGTTTCCTCTCTCCAATGGTGGGAGGAAGGCCGCGGCTTCACTTTCGAATATAACCAGCGCGGGCATCAGCTCTATAGGCTCGTCGAGGTAGACGCCACCACTGCCGCGCGCGCTGCCTGATCGATGAAACCAGTGAGACCTCCGTCGATTACCGGCCGCTGGCGGCGGGATCAGGAAGGTACCGGAAAAACCTTTCGTCACGATGTCGATGACGGGAAGGAGATCATCTGGGTGTCCGAGCGCGACGGGCACGAGCACCTGTTCGACGGACGGACGGGCGCGCTCAAGAGCCAGATCACCGAGGTGAGTACGTGGTCCGGGGGGTAAACCATGTCGATTCGGTCAGGCGCCAGATCCGGTTCGAGGCGAGCGGGTTGAACCCGCGAGAAATACACCCTCCCGGAACAGTGCGATGCGCCGATGGGTCCAAGGCCTCGTTCCGTCACGGTCATTTTTGAGCAGGCGCCGGCCTTGGCCGCAACCGACGCGGACATCATTCCTTTGATGCCACCGCCGATGATCAGTAGTCGGCGAGTCATATCCCGCTGCCCATTTCTTCGCCTGCGGTGTCGGACCAGCTGTCGACGGAGGTACGACTGATGAATCCAGGATGCTCGGGGTTCGCGTATGGCGAGCGCCCAAGAAGGCTGTTGAGGATGCGACGTGCGCGCCAGGCCAGCAGCCTAAGATTCGGATCGGCCAGCCCGCGCTGCCCGAGGTTCACGTTCTGTACGAAGATGCGTCTGTCACGCGGTCCGTCCCAGGACACCGAAAAGTCCTCGCCAATAACCATCTCTTTGTCGATCTGTTCCAGCCGGTCCGCGATCGGTTCCAAGAAGCCTGGCACCGCGTTCTCGTAACCGGTGGCCAGGATGACGATGTCGGCCGTGACTTCTTCGATATCGTCAATGCCGCGCTGCAGGGTCAGCCTGTGACCCGCGCCGGCGTTGATGCAGCGCGAGACGTTGCAACCCGGCCGCAGTGTGATTTCGCATCGGTTTGGCTCGAGAAATTCGTGGCGGTACAGCGCCTGATACACAGCGCGCAGCGTGCTTTCCGAAATGCCGTCCGAGGCAAGCACAAAACGCCGAAGGAAGAGCTTCCGCTGCGACTCGCTCATCGCCGCGAAACGATCCGAAAAGCAGGGCATGAACAACTCGTTTGTGAACGGGCTGTTGTCGATGGGCAGGTAGTTTTCGCGCTGTGAGACCCAAGTGATCGAGGCAGGCCGCTGTTCGTTCGGCCGGCTGACAAGATGCAACAGCACCTCGGCTCCCGACTGTCCCCCGCCAACCACGCAGACATCCTTTTTCCGCACTTCTGGATGGATGTGCAGTACATCAGATGAGTGGAACAGGTTGGCCCCAGTCCAGCCCTGAAACTGAGGCGGAATTTGCGCCTGCTTGCCAATGCCGACCACCACGTTTCTGGCGCCAAGAACCGCGTCGTCCGTCCGCACCCGAAACTCGCCGTCAAAGCGGATTTCGCGCACCGTCTTTCCGCCGCGGACAAGCGGATTTTTTTGGAAAGCCCAGTTCAGGTACTGCTCGAACTCAGCTCTGAGCACGGCCTCGAACTGTGCGTTCAGGAAGTGGTACAGACGCCCGTTCTCGTGCAGGTAGTTTACGAAAGTGTAGGCCGATCGCGGATTCACCAGCGTGACCAGATCCTTGAAGTGGCTGACCTGGAGCTCCGAGGAATCGAATGCGCTGCCTGGATGCCAGCGGAAGTCGACTTGCCGATCCAGGAACAGTGCCCCTTGCCCGATTTCCTCGTGTAACTGACACGCAAGGCTCAAATTAGACGGGCCAGCACCGACCCCAATGCAAGAGTGCTCCACTTGTCTTGCTCCTATAGCGTTTCCCAATAAGGGATGTTCGCGGCAAGTATCGGCCATAGCTGTTGGGCTTACCCTCCAGCAGGGATTCCCGACCTTGGTGCCGCTGGATTTGCAGCAGTTTGTCCTCGCGTTCGTGTTGTCGGGTGTGAAGCCTGTGGATCCAGCCCAGTGATAAGATCAACAACTCATGCCGGCGACATGTCGCGCTTGGGCGGATTGTCGTATGTCCGCCACGTCGCCGTCAGCGACATGCTTCCAAGCCTCCCGTATCTAATCGGCGCAGTCGCCCGCCTTGGCCATGATGCGCCGACCTTCGACCGGCTTGGTGACCGTCAAGGCTGCGGTGTTGAATGCAGCGACAGTATTTTTCGATGAGGCTGATCATAGGAGGACATCCGCTGGGGCGTTCTGAATGTCCCCTGCATCGAACGTGCCAGAAGGAAATTATGTCAAACCAACGGGCAGCAGGTTCGTGATCGGGTCGGGTATCTGCTCACGGCAGACTCAGACCAAGTTGCAACGGCCAAAATGTTTAGAGAACGATTCCCCGATAAGCAGATCATTAGTGTTGCCCGCCAGGCGATCTCACAGCAAAAGTGATTTTGCCTCACGTTCACGATATCCGGTCAATCGAGAAAGCGACTTTTGAAGCCTGCCAGTTTGAGGGTGCGGTCATAATCGTGAACGGTGAAAGGGTGGGTAAACGACCAGCTGAATATGCGCCGCCCGAAACCGCAGCGTTGTGCAGACTGTTGCGGATGGAATGCTGGACGAGACAATTAGAGCGTTACTGCATAGGACCAGTGACGCGTCAGACGCGATAAAAAGTTCCAAAGGGCAAGGCCGTTCTCCTGGTTGGAAGTGATGCGGGTCGGCAGCTCTCGCCGACTCGCACTTAAGTTTCAAAGCTCGTGCCATTTGCTGAGCTTTGCTGGATGGAACCGCAACAGAGCCGACTCAACCGAGGCCTAGAATGAAGCGCCGATTAGGTGAATGGATAGGCCGCGCGTTCAACGGGTAGAGTGAGGTAAATCGCTCGATGTCTGCGGGGTCGACGTCGACCGGCTCCATTGCCACCATCCACTCGACGTTTTCGGTGCATGGCGGTGTCGTCAATGACCCCTCGTAGGTCCAGTAGCCAAGCGACGCCGGCAGGAGCCCGTTGGGATCGACCTCGTCGACCGCGATCTCCTCGCCTGACTTTCCGGGAAAGGCCGCGGCAAGGCCGGCAAAGCTGACATTTGTCGCGCCCGGCCTCAAAAAGACACCCAGCACACCCAGACCACCGCTCTGTGTGTCCTTATGAACGAAATGCGCTTCCATCGGGAAGGTCTTGCCCGCCATCTGGTGTTCGCTCGGCGCATGAAAATGGAACTGTACCAGTTCGTAGACACGATCCCCGCGAGTCAGCGTGCTGCCTTCCGGCATATTGATTTGGATGGTGTGGCCGTTGTTCACCATCTTGCCGCCGCCTTTTCCCCAACCGATGGCGATATGTGGAATCTCGGCCTTGACTGCGCTCTTGATATTGATCGGTGATTGCTGCGTGCCTGCCGAGCAGGCGAAATTTTTCTTGTCCAAATCGGCCCAGTGCTCCGGTCCGTCCGGGCCTGTATATCCCCAATGAGTGCTGGCCGCATGCGCGGCTTGAACGCAAACCGGGCATGCTCCGAGGGCGACGAACCCTTTAATCAGATTACGACGATGCATATTGTTTTTGCTCCTTAATGCGAACTGATGTTTCCGATTGCGGCTGTCCTAGCAGGCCCCTGATCGCCAATAGGGCGACGCATGTGGTCAAGTGCGGGGCGACGCCTGGCGCAAGCCTTGGCTTCCCTCCATGAAGCAGACTGGCGGCTTCGACCCCGCAACCGCGCTGATTTAGGCTAACCGATTACAGATTGACATTGAGCAGACCTGAACTTGGTGGCACACCAATAACTCGCGGCGGTACCCCATCTAGGGTTGCGTACAATCTTGCGAATTGTTCTCGCTATTCGCGGCGGCAGAGGCAAAAGTGCTTCGACATTCGATCGTGGAACTGGAACATGGCGCCCACGGCAGCCGTCACCAGCGTAGGGGACTTTTCGCCGGGATCGTAGAACTTCTCATTCTCCTCACAGAAACTACGCGGTTTGTCGCGGCCGCTGTCACGGGAGAGTGCGTCCCAGCCTTGTTCGCGACCGATTGATCCTTGCCCTCGCAAGCCAAGGTGGCGTCATCGCCTCGACTAAACGTCGTTCCAGACATTGCTCTTGAAAATCCAAGAGCACGTCGTGACCCTCGCTGCCGAGGGTTTCGGAACTTGAGCTACCCGAATACCATTGTTATCCCAATACTACTTTTGATACGGCCCACCAAAACCAAGCGCCTTCATATATTTCTCGGCGGAGCTTTGGAAAATCGATTGGTTGGATGGCGCACATTTACGGGATGGATATCTTGATGTCGCGTTCGCCTTTCTGCTTACCAATGCCGCGGCAGCGGCGGATGAGCAGGGAGGATCCGGCGGATGCGGAGGCGAAGATGGGTTTCGGTGTTCTGCAGCACCCCGCGCTGGTCTCTTTAGAGCAAGTGATGATCTAGTCACCCCGACGATGGCGCGTGTTATACGGCGAACAAAAAAAGGCGACGGGCGGCGGCGGGCAGGGACGCTGGCGACCAGCTGCGTTCCTGCGCGTCGGTGGCATGCCTGGCGACATAAACAGGTTAGGGTCCATCGCTACTTCGAACCCAACATGGCTGAAACCGTTCTGGTCGCCATCTGGTTTATCTCGGAGGTCAGTGTTCATGCACCGGATTGAGATCGCACTGCTGATCACACAGTCGGTCACCAGTAGGTTGTACAGTCCCGCCGGAGGCGGCTGTTGCGGAGGCAGTCCACCCGCCACAAGCGCGGATGAGATCGGTCGCGAATTCAAGCAGCTTGGGCCCTCCGCGACGCGCGGCCGACAGGCAGAATTATCGAAGCAAGTTGCGTGCCGGACTTGCGCCGATGATGCTGCACCACTTCTCCGTGCGCGCGGCCCGGCCAGGTCACGATTTCGTCGGGCTTTCGACATTCTCGTCCAGTCTCAGACACAACATGGTTTGCTCGTAGATACCTCACCTCACCCCACCTCAGTCGCGCAAACGGACCGACCTGCCCTGAACGAACGCGGCAGCCACCTGAGCCAGAGCGGAAGTTGTGACCGCCTGACAGTACGCGCCCGTTGTGCGACCTTCGGGGTGTGATTGGACGCCCACCGCAAACTGCCTGTCTTGCGAGCCCGCGGATTTAAGAGCTTTACGACATAGCCGATCGATACCACTTCGATCCAGGGAACGCTGATACGGTGACCTGGTCGAGCCCAGTACCTTTGCTGAGGGGCGAGTAAACGACTAAAGGCGCGCCCCGCTCCTGCTCGCGCCGAACGGTTGCCTGCGAAGCAGTGAACCCCTGCTTCAAGTCAAATGGCATGGCGCTTGCGATGTAGTCCCTAGAAGGCATCCAGCACATATGAAAGCCACGAACGAACCATGGCCTATACGCGAAGCTGCATGCAAGCGCCTGAGGAATCTATGCCCATTCCGGCTATACATCGAAGTATCATCTCATCCAGACCTCCGTGCTCGGTAGCTGTCTTGCGCATGGCTGTTCTGGGACCGACGCGCCAATTCATGGCGCTCCCCCAATTGCTGGCCGGTCCTGATCAATGTGTGAGTGTCAAAGAACTCCCAAAAAGGGATGCCCAAGCTGACGTCGGCGCGTCACTGCCAACCACCTTCGGTACTCCGAAATCGGGGCTCTCTCGCAACCCAACAGTTGGCGCGTCACAGCCCTATTTCGTAACTGACCCTTCTAATCACCACGCCTGTTTCCTCGATGACGAGCAGCGGGTCGTCGATGTCCCCTTCAGGCGATCGCCGCAAAAGGCTGTCGGCGCCGCCCGAAGCCACCAAGATCACCTATGTCGACGTCGTTCGGGTGATGAAGACCAGAAGCCAAGATGCTCCCATCCCACGAGAATCAAAGCGGGTCGGGAACCGCAAGGCCTTATCTGGTGCCTGGGGCGCCGAGGCCGACAAATGTCGGCACGCCCAGAAGGCGTGCACAAGTTTTCATTTAAAGGAGCAAGCTGATGACCGTCCACAAGAGGGTTCCCTTCGTCACCTTTCTCACGCGTGTGCGCGATGAGTCAGTTCAGGGGCCCAATCCATATCGCTGGGAAGAAAAGACATCCGACGACTACTTTGCCGGCAAGCGCGTCATCCTGTTCTCGCTACCTGGCGCCTTCACGCCGACCTGCTCGACCTACCAACTGCCCAAATTCGAAGACCTCTATGACGAGTTTGAGAAGGAGGGAATTGAAGCCATCTACTGCCTTTCCGTCAACGATGCCTTCGTCATGAATGCGTGGGGGAAATCCTTGGGCCTGCAGAAGGTACGGCTCATCCCGGATGGATCGGGCGAGTTTACGCGCAAAATGGGCATGCTGGTTGCCAAGGACAATCTCGGCTTCGGTATGCGCTCTTGGCGCTACGCCGCCCTTATCAACAATGGCGTGGTGGAGCAGTGGTTTGAGGAGGATGGTTTCTCCGACAACTGCGAGGCCGACCCCTATGGCGTATCATCCCCGCAGAACGTTCTTGAAACCCTCAAGGCTGCCGCATGACCTAGCAGCGTCAAAGCCTCGCAGATCCCATTGGCCACCGCCAGAGCAACGCTCGACAGGAGTCGCGCCCACCATGCAATCCTCAGCAAGCCTGCTTCAACGTCAGAAGCAATCTATGATTGCGTCGCCTCAACTGATTGAGTCGATCCGATTGCTGCAACTGGCGCATACCGAGCTGCATCAGTACGTGGGGCAGGAAATCGCAAAGAACCCGCTTTTGGAGTTGGCGCCAAGCGAGGAAGGGCCGTCTGGAGATGATTGGTCGATTCCGGAAGTGGTTCCCGACATCGGCGTACGTGAAAAGGACTTTGACAAGCCGATCAGTGCCGAGGCCCCGGAAAGGTTCATGCAATCGAAATCGACCGGCAACACAGCCAACGCCCCGCCGGGCGCGGGCAATGCAGTCGACAATTTTTCCGGCTCCGCCGAAACATTGCACGACCACGTCGCGCGTCAGATCGCCCTCACTGCGTTCACATCGCAGGAGAGGCTGATTGCTGGCCAGCTTGCCACTCACCTGGAAGATACTGGCTATCTTCAGGTAAGCCTTGTGGAACTGGCCAGCAGCCTAAACGTCCGGGCGGACGATGTGGAACGGGTGCTCGGAATCTTGCAGCACTTTGATCCACCGGGACTTTTTGCGCGAACGCTCAGCGAATGCCTTGAGATCCAGTTGCGCCAGCGAGACCGGTTCGACCCGGCGATGGCAGCGTTGGTTGCCAACCTTGAGATGCTTGCGCGACGCGATTTTCAGGCATTGAAGCAGCATTGCGGCGTCGATGAAGAAGACCTTCTAGACATGTTGCATGAAATCCGTGCTCTCGACCCCAAGCCTGGAAATCAGTTCCACACCGGAGGGCCGGAATGCGTCATGCCCGAAGTCTGGGTCATGCCCTCGCCTGGCGGTGGGTGGCAAATCGAACTTGATCCGAACACGCTACCCAAGCTGCTGATCAACCATACCTACTTCGCCGAAGTCTCGCGCGCGGCCGTCCAAAATTCGAAAGATCAAGCATTTCTCCACGAATGCTTGCAAAACGCGAACTGGTTAATCCGCAGCCTCGATCAGCGCGCCAACACGATTCTTAAGGTTGCGACTGAAATCGTGCGCCAGCAGGAGGCCTTTTTGGAACATGGCGTCTCCCACCTGAAGCCTCTCAATCTCAGGACTGTCGCTGAAGCGATCAACGTGCACGAGTCGACGGTAAGCCGGGTGACATCCAACAAGTACATGCTTACCCCACGCGGTGTTTTCGAGCTGAAGTACTTTTTCACTGTCGCGATCGCCTCCTGCGAAGGCGGCGACGCGCACTCCGCCGAAGCTGTGCGTCATCGGATCAAAGCGATAGTCGCCGGAGAATCGCTTGCTGACGTGCTTTCCGACGATGATATCGCTGCCCGGCTCAAGGAAACCGGCATCGCTGTTGCACGCCGCACCGTCACAAAATATCGCGAAGCGATGAACATCCCCTCCTCTGTGCAACGGCGACGGGAAAAGCGCTTATGGCTAGAGGGCGATCAAGGCTCCGCGGCCTAGCAGCGCTGACGAAAGCGGCGCTTAATCCAAAGCGATCCCGTTCTTGATGTGTGCGAGGCGGCTTTCGCCTTGCTCGGGGCCGAAGCAGCTTTCGAAATCATTGCATTCCCGGCAAGTGGGCGCGGTGCATAGCGAAAAACCTTCGGCCTCGCAGAGTTTGCGGTAGAAGAACTTCTTCCATTTCATGTTTTGGGTGTTGCCGGCTGCCAAGGTCGGAAAATGCGTGGAAAGCAGGCGGCTGAGCTCGGCCCGATTGAGAAGGCCAAGATCCTGCCAGAGATGGTTGTTGCGCATGGCACGCCGGGCGACGATCTTAGCGAAGCAGGCGCTCGCCGGGTCGCCCGGCCGGGCATGCGCCAGCAGCAGGCTGTGCAGAAGTTCTTCTTCCATTTCCGGCTTGGGGTCGCATAGCTCGTCCAAGGCGAAGGCGTTTATCGCGGTAGCGGGGAAACTGTGGGTCAGCACGTCGCGCAGCTCTGCGCGCGAAAGGCCAGTCGACTCCGTCGCCGTCGCCTCGCCGGCCTCGACCTCCTCGAGTGCACACGAAAGCACACAGGCAAGCACATGCTGATCGAACCCCCTCTTCAACTCGATCCGCGGCCATTGGCGGGCGCAGAGCCAACCATAGTGATGAGCGAACATGGTGCCGTTCTCCTGGTCGTCTGCCGCGACCTTGTCGGCCGCAACATGCGTCTGGCAGTTCTTTGGGTAAACGCGGGCTCCGCAGCCAATGCAGCGGCCGGCCTGGTCGACGAGGATGATCATGCGGTTGAGCTCGGCGTCGAGGTGTTCGCCCTCGCCGGCACCGAGGGGTTCACTCGCTGATCGACGCTATGGAGGTGCACCGCCCGCGCGAGCAGACCTTGAAGCAGCGCCGAAGCCGATGCAGGTCGTGCCGTCGAGAGTGGTCAGATATCGCGGCACCCATCTGGAGGCGTCGCGGGTGACGAAAGCGCTCATCGGGAGTTCCCCAATGCATGGAGCTTTCTTGCAGCTGCTGAGCGCCCGGGGTACCGCGGGCATGCGGAAGCTGCATCCTCACTATGCGAGCGGCGTAGTGACACCGCTTCCGGGCCGCAGACCGGAGCCACAGCGATGGATAGCCTGGCAAGGCACTGGTTTGACTGATCTTCGACATAGGTTACCCCCAACCCCATCACGACAAGCGACCTGGAGATTCCGTCCTACCTTGTGCGCGCGCTTCTGCCCTTTCGAGACGACAAGCAGATGAGGTGGAAGCTCAAGCCGTTGCGGATTTCAAACCCTCGCCTGAGGGAGGGACTTGTTGACCGCCGGGATGATCTTATCTCCCCAGAGCTCGATCTGGCGCAGCATTGTCTTTTGGTCGAAATCCCCCAATTGGGTCTGAATTGCGATCTGGTCCGGTTTCAGGATATCCATCTCTTCCAGTAGGCGATCAATCACGCGATTCACGCTGCCGATCGGCAGGTTCTCGCGCATAGTCTCCAATGACAGATCCTGCTGCGTCGGCGTTTCCTGCAGCAAATAGCCGTCCAGGCTCTGCTGGCGGCGCTGATGCAGTGCTTCAGACAGCCGGCGCTGGAAGCGGGCATTGTCGAGATAGCTGTTTATCTCTGCCTGGTCGTCGCTGGCATAGCAGCAACGCAGCAGCGATATCTTGGCGTCCGTGACATTCTTACCTTCGGAAGCCGCCGCCTCCTCGATCGATTCGCGCAGCGTGCTCAAAGTCTCTAAGCCGTTGTGGAATGCTGTGACAAAGAAATTGTGTCCCTCGCGATAGGCCCGGCTCATGCGCGGGGGACCGCCGGCGATCCAGATCGGCGGGGTCGGCTTCTGGACGGTGGGCACCGAAATCGCCGTCGGGGGTATCTTCTCATACCGGCCATCGTGCTCGAAGATATTTTGGTTGAGGCCCTTCAGAAGGATGTCCAGATATTCCGAAAAGATGGCCGGCGCCTCATCGATGTTGACGCCGAAGCGTTCGAACTCGAATTGCTGGTATCCCACGCCGACTCCGAGCTCGAGACGGCCGTTCGCCACGACGTCGGCGAAGCCGATCTCGGAAAGCAGTCGCTGCGGGTGATAGAGCGGCAACACGCAGACGGCAGTGCCGAGGCGAATGGTGCTTGTCAGGCCGGCGCAGTGCGCTACCATCATCAAGGGCGACGGAACAAGGCTGTAATTGTTGAAGTGGTGCTCGGCGAACCAAGCGGTGTTGAAGCCAGCCTGCTCCGAAAGAACGGCTTGTTCGATTGAGTTGCGGATGACGCTGTCGGAAGATTGATGATAGCCGCGCTGGGCGGCCAGGATGAAGGTTGCGAATTCCATGGTCTTTCATGTCTCCAGAGGGAATTGGTAGATCAGGGAATGCGATCGGCATGCGCACAGAAGGCTTTGGCCACGGTGTGGATCCGATGCCTTGGCGGCGGCATAGTCTTGCGGCAAACCGCTCGCATTCTGCGGTTGCACGCGCGCCCGCGAGCGGTTGGAACTGCTTCGACCGCGACGCGGACGTGTTCGTCGCCGCCGAACATCTTCGATCGTAGACAGCGCTGCGGGCGCGGCGCGGGCGAGCTTGAAGCCTTGGATGTCGTCGGCTTCGACGAGCCGCAGCCGTCGAATGGCGAATGGCGATAATCAACCCGCGTCCTCCGCAGAATATTCGTCATAGAATTCGCTGGCATTTCCCGCATCGCCGAACGAGGTCCAGCCGCCGTCCACATAGAGGATCGAGCCGTTGATGTATGAGGCGTCAGACGAAGCGAGGAAAAACGCCGCGTCTGCGACGTCTTCCGGCCGTCCCATCATGCCCATCGGGATTCGTCGTGCGATCGCTGTTGAGTCGATGCGGCCGGCCTTCACCAACTGAGCAAGTGCAGGCGTGCGGATGTAACCGGGAGCGACGGTGGCTGTCCGAATGCCGACCGGCCCGAGTTCGGCCGCCATGCATCGGGTCAGCATGTCCAACCCCGCTTTCGAGGCGCCGTAGGCATGGCGCGGCGCAAAGGGCAGAAAGCTGTTGATCGATCCGAGATTGAGGATCACGCCGCCGGGGCGCATCGCTTTGGCCGCCTCACGCGCGCAAGTGAAGGCGCCGGTGAGGTTGACATCCAGGACCTGGTCGATTTCTGCCGGCATTTGTTCGATGCCCGCCACAAAAGTGTCGGCAATAGCAGCACCGTTGACGAGGATGTCGATGCGCCCGAAGCGTCCCCTCATCTCCTCGAACAGCGCCACCACCTCGCTCTCGATGGCCACATCCACGAGTTTCGCCAGGTTCTTTCCGCCGAGCGATCCAGCGAGTACAGTGGCGGCAGCGCGATCTTTATCAGCAATCACGACGGTATCGCCGGTCGCTGCAAAACGGCGAACTATGGCGGCGCCTATGCCGTTCGCGCCACCCGTGACGAGCACGATTCGCGCATCGGTTCGTTCGCTCTCAGAAGAGAGCTCGGCTCTGGGCGTCCCTTCCACCGCCGGGTGCGCGTCCCCCGGCAGGTTGAATGACGTCCAGCCGCCGTCGACCACCAGCACTGATCCGGTGATGTAGCGCGCCTCAACGCTGGTCAGAAAACGCACGGCCCGGGCGATCTCGTCGGGCCGAGCCATGCGCCCCATCGGCACGCGGCGGCGTATCGCCGCAAGGTCCATTTTACCCGCGCGTTCCAGTTCTGCGACCATCGGCGTGCGCACATAGCCTGGCGCAACCGCCGTCACGCGTATCCCGCGCGAAGCCCATTCGCATGCAAGCGACTTCGTCAACGAGATCAGGCCCGCTTTCGAGGCTGCGTAGGCATTGCGCCTGGGACTGCCGACCATCCCCGCCAGCGAAGCGACGTTGACGATGGCGCCGTCCGGCTTCATCCGCCTCGCCGCTTCGCGGGCCATGACAAACGGCCCAATCAGGTTTACTGCCAAGCCGCGCCGGAAGGCATCGGCTGCCGTGTCGACAGTCGCAGTCATGGTCGGTCCGATGGCCGCGTTGTTGATGAGAACGTCGATCTGAGCGAACTGCGCTTCGACCCGGCCATAAAGGGCGAGGACTTCCACGTCTCGCGAGACGTCGCATTCGAGGCCAAGATGCGGGTCGCCGAGGCCACGGGCCAGTTCAACCACGCCGCTGCCCGGAAGGTCCACCGCAACAACAGTGTCTCCACCCCCGGCAAGGATATCGACCAGGGCCCGGCCGATCCCGCCCGCAGCGCCTGTAATGATCACGATGCGTCCCGCCCGCTTCATAAGAACTTCTCCGCGCCGAGCCTCAGCGATGTCACCCCATCAATATTGGGCGGCCAAATGATCCGTTGCGGCAAAGCAGCACGTCCTGGTGATGGCCAGTTGGCCGGCGAAGCTGGCGACGGACCCTTTGATGAGAGGCGATCTGGATCCAGGTAAGCCACTTGCCTCTGCGAACCGGTCCTGCGGTCTGAGCTTGGGGGTCGGAGACTGCCGCGCAATAGAGTCCCGTTCTTGCGTCAGCAAATTTATCAGCGACAGAGCAGACCGCTGTTGCGGTCACGCCGCTACGGGGCAGAAAGACAATCCTCTCGGCTACGTCTTTACCGGGCAGGCTCTCACCGGGATCGCTGTGCCATTGCAAAATCATCATAGCTTTTGTCTCCGTTCGGAACCTCTGCAGGCCTGATGGCGAGGAGGATGCGATGCTTCTCAAGCGCGTAGACTGGGTCATCCGGATGAGGTGCGCCGATAGGCTGCCGCGACCCGAACCGTTCTGCCTCAGGGATCGCTGCTGGGATCTGCTCCTCGAGCCAATCGTAGACCACCGTCCGTTCGGCAATCCGCCACTCCCCTTCCCTTTTCTGAAACAGATCGCAGTAGCGCCCGCAGAGGAGCGTCTGGCGTACTTCTCCGTGTTTGTCCGGTCCGCGTTGCAGCGCGGTGAAATAGCTCTCGACCGCGGCTTCTGTCGGGGTGATGAATTCGATCAGGATGTTCGTGATCTGATGGATGTTGCGAGGCCCGGTCTGGAAGACCCCGAGCGCAAACCGGATGAAGCCCTCTGCCGAGCCGCAATAGGCGCCGTGATTGTCATGCGCATCGAGCCAGTACGCGCTGCGCAACGCCGCCTCGTCCGCGCGGTCTATCCCGCGGCAGTACCGATAGAGGCAGTCGCGGATCGCTTCACGGTCGAGTAGTTCGGTAATTTTTCCCTGGTCCATCGTCTTTGTCGCAAATCCTGTGATCGGAAGAGGTTCGCTAAACCGCCCAAGTTTTTTCACACCATGGGAGCACCTCGTTTCCGGAGATGCCCCTGCACCGTTGGCCCAGGACGGCGGCGCGCCGCATGCCGTTCTTTCCAGTGTGCGGCCACATGGTCGACCCGCAATCAAACCCGCCGGCCTCTCGGTTTAATGACATCCGATTCAGCCCGCGCAGCGGGTGTAGCGTCGAGTTCCAGTGCACGTTCGGGGCAAGATCGCGTGCCTCGTGACGCAAGTAGGTGCTTCCCCTCCGCAACCTCAATGTCACCAGGCAGGATGTAGCCCTCGTCATCGAGCTTGAAGATATCGGGCGCTTGCGCCGAGCATCGCGCGTGACCCTGGCATTTGGGTTTATGGACGATGATGCGCATACCGCTACCTTCAATTTCCGTGCCCGCTCGGGGCTGGGCTTCATCAGGACCAATGCAGGATCAGATTTTTGATCCCGAATACATGGCCGCCAGAGGTGATGGGTGCCGTACCTTTCTTGATCCGGAAGGCCGGAATGCGCGCCAGCCACTCCTCCAGGCCAATGACAATCTCTCGCCGGGCAAGGTGTGAGCCAAGACAGCGGTGGGGACCATAGCCAAAGGCGGCGTGGCGGTTGTTCTCTCGCGCCAGATCGATCGTGTTGGGGCATTCGAATTCTGCCGGGTCACGATTGGCAATCATCGTGGCGCAGGAAACGTAATCCCCCTTACGGATCGGCGCGCCTTCGAAGTCGATGTCCTTGGTTGCCACTCGGATCATCTGAACGGTCGGATAGGCGCGCAGCAATTCTTCAGCTGCGAGCGCGATCCGGTCCGGTTCGCTCCGCAGCAGTTCCTGATCTTTGAGGTTGCGGGCGAGATACGCCAAGTCAAAGCCTATAGCAGCTGCCACCGTGTCGAGCCCCGCGACGAACACAAGCACGCCGATGCCACGGACTTCCACGTCGCTTAGCTGGCGGCCCTCGACCTGTGCCTGCACTATGAAGGTCATAAAATCGTCGACCGGGTCCTTGCGGCGCTTGGTCGCAAGCTCGTCGATAAAGGCAACAATTGTCTGGGCAGCGGCCGGTCGTTTCAGATGGTCGCCGTGGATGAGATCTTTCGTCCAGCCGACAAATGTATCGAGCCGGTGATCCGGCAACCCTAGAAAGCGAAGGAAGATGTTGGCCGTGAAAGGAAAGGCGAACTCCTTCATGACGTCGCAGCTTGTGCCCGCTGCGGCAATCCTATCGATCAGCGCGACCGCTCGCTCGCGGATAGCCGGCTCCAATACCATGGCCCGCTTTGGCGAAAGCAGCGGATTGAGCAGTGAGCGAAAAACGCCATGGGCCGGTGGGTCAAGTTCGAGCGGGATCATCGGCCAGTTTTCGCCCAGCGCGGATGCGAAGATGCTGCGATGGCTCGAAAAGGTTTCAGCGTCCTGCAGCACCCGGCGCTGGTCGCTGGCGCGAGTGATGACCCAGGTCCCGCGGCCATCGCGCGTGTTGTAGGGAGAATAGAAGATCGGCGGCCCGGCATGGACGCAAGCGACCGCTGCGTGCGGGTCCCCGTTGGGCGCCGGCAGCATGCCTGGCGACGTAAACAGGCTGAAGTCCCTCACCATTTCGGGCGGGATGTGATCTGGAACCCAGTTAATCGCCATTTGGCTTCTCCTCAATGTCAGGCGTTCTGGCGCTCGATCGGGATCCCACGGCTGGTCACACGTCGATTACCAGCGTTCGGCACGTCCTGGCTCAGGCGCCGTAAAGGTTGGCCGTCACCGCTGAACTCCATCAAGCAGTGCTGACGTCCCCTGACTAAACTTGTCGGGGCAAGTTGCGTGCCGATTAGCGCACCGTTTGCGTTGCACCAGTTGGCCCGAACCGGTGGCCCGGTCTTGGCGGCCTTTTGGTCGGATTGCGACATTCTTGTTCAGCTTCGGACACGCGAAGGAGCAAATGAAAGGACCCTCAAGCATGCAAACGCCGCGACCCGAGCCGAATTTGGTCCTCACCACTTCCGGAGTGGCGCGCTTGCTGAAGAGCTGGAGGATGTCAAAGCCCCCTCGACAGAGCGGGAATAGCAACAGTGCGCGTCGTGGATGCTGCCACAGCGTGTGTTCGCGACTGCGCACGATCTAGAGACAGCGCTCCTTACGCGGTCGACACACAGTGCCAGCCAGTGTGCGACAATGCATCGGCCGGCCCGTCCGGAACGGCTTACCTCTTTCCCGAGCCGGTGCGGAAGTGCAGATTTACCCTAACCATACAGCACCATCGCTCGGTCCGGGTGACCAAGCGAATGTGCGGCAAGAGGTAGCAAAAGCCACCATTCATTATTCAACCCGTTGATAGCGAATGGCTATTTTCAACGTCTCAGAGGGTGGCGGACGGAGGCTGGACGCAGCCGTGCGGAACAGCTGCTATGCGGCATTTCTAAACCGTCGCCCCGACCGATTTTGGTGTTGTCTAAAGACGTGCTTCCCGACGTGCAGATTGTTTTGATAGGCATGTCGGTGTCAAAGAATAAACCTTCCTCCTCAATCCATTGAGAGTGGCGCTACCTGTAGAAAAGCACTTTGCCCCCAGGAGTGAGTTGTCGGCAGAAGTCGTAGTCGGCGATGTTCCGAGTCAACAGGACAAGCCCCGATTTCGATGCCTGCAGATACAGAGTGCAGTCATGCAGGCAGCGCAGCTTCTGGTCATCCTGGTAGCCCTGCAGGCGACAGAGCACGCCATTCAGAACAGCAGCGCGGCCAAGGACGTCAGCATCGGGCATTAGGATCCGGTGTCCGGGCATGGATCGGATTACCTCGGACACAGCCTTATGGACGCCCCCGGTGCGGGGATCGTCGGGCTTCAGGACACCAAGCGTGTGGGCCAACTCCTGGATGCAGATGGCTGAATGGTTGTTGTGCCGACCGTCCATAATCTGCTTCACCAACGCAGGCGCTTTGCCTTGGAGCCTGTCGATGTACACACAGGTGTCGAGCAATAGCGCTTGCCCGCCGAGCTCGCCCTCGTTCACGAAGGGCAGCTGATCATCAGGTCGGCGAGCAAGTGTTTTGGTTGGAAAGCCACGAAGCGAGCGAAGGGCTGCTTCAACATCAAATTCTGACACTCAAACCTCAATCAGAAGCCGAGCTTGATGTCTGGATCGATGGTTCCCGCGAGCTTGTCCATGGTCGCGGGGAAATTGTCCTCGAGCGCGACATTCGCAAGAGCGAATTCAAGCAGCTCGGTGTCACCCTTAATGCCCGTCTGGCGCTTAGCCTGCTCAATCAGGGCATGGCTCAAGCGTGCTGTGATCCGCTCGTCTTTAGAGCCGATCAGGCCTTTGCGAATGGCAGCACGAAGCGTCTGCCGAACGACAAACTTCTGCTCGCCCGGCATGTCCTTGTTGGCGTCCTTACGGATCAGACTCCGCTTGCGCTTCTTTTTCGCAACGAGGCGCTGTTGCGGAGCAGTCGATAACGACCGCATTCCCAGCGTCTTCGTCATATCGCCATCTCCGACGCTGTTAGCCAAGGCGTGTGTTTTGTCGAACATAACAGGTGGGAGCTGCTTTGTCACTCGGAAGCTCGCTCAGATTGCTGAGCAGTCATTCGTTCCGGCAAATGTGCGGCGTGCCCGGTCTCGGCGAAGGGCTCCTGCTAAAGCCAAAAAGGGTCGCTGCAAAAAATCGATCGGGTGCCTCCAAGTAAAACGGTATGGCGCTTGCTCTCATCGTTAAAGCCCATCATGGCACGAAGAAAGCTACAAGCAGAACCATGGCCGAGACGCGAAGCTCTGTAGGAGCGCTGAGGAGAGCGTGCCCCCGTTCCCGCCGCGGGACATCGTTTCCTTCAGACTTCCGTCCTCGCTAGCTGCTTTGCGCATGGCCGGCCCGAGACCGAAGGTGATGGTAGCCATAGAATCGCCCGATGGAGTGCCTTCCAACAATGACACCCTCGTCCAGCTCAGAGAAGCCGGCACCGATATTGCACGCGGCACTATCACAACATGTCCGGCAGCGATGAACATCTTCCGTGGAACGCCGGGAACAGCGGCGCTTCTGGCTTTAATGCGTCAACGCAGCCAATCCATTTTGCAGCATCCAAACTGGCGAGCTTATCGATGACCGAATCCGCGACAGGCTTCCTGGAGGCTGTTCCGCACGACCCAAAAAAGCCAGATGAACGGTCGCGTCCCGCATGGGGTGCGGTCATTTCGCTTGCCTTGGGCACCTTCGGGCTGGTGACGGCAGAGTTTCTGCCGGCCAGCGTGCTGACGCCGCTCGCGCACGATCTCGGCATCACCGAGGGTGCGGCTGGACAGGCGATGACAGCGACCGCGATTGCTGGGGCGATCTCGGCGCCGACGATGGCCATCATCACAAAGCGCCTGGACCGCAGGATCGTACTGTGGGCGATGATGCTGCTGCAGATCCTGTCCAACGTTCTAGCGGAAGTCGCGTGGTCGCTGTCGGTTTTCCTGGCGGCGCGCGTCGTGCTCGGCATCGCGCTCGGAGGCTTCTGGTCGATTTCGGCATCGGTGGCAATGCGGCTCGTTCCAAATCACCTCCTGCCGCGTGCCATGTCAATCATCCTCACCGGCGTTTCCGTCGCTATCGTTTGCGCGCCTCCAATGGGCGCCTATGTCGGCGACATCTGGGGATGGCGAGCCGCCTTCACGATCGCCGCAGTCGTTAATGCCGTTACACTGCTGGTGCAACTCGTAACGATTCCGATGCTGCCTCCGGTGGAAATAGCTGGATTCCGCAGTCTGCTGGATTTGGCCAATAAGCCGATGATCAAGATGGCGCTTTTGGTCGTCCTGCTGGTCGCTTCTGGGCACTTCGCCAGCTTCACCTACATCCGCGCCTTCCTTGAGAGGATTCCCGCGCTCGATAGCAAGACAATCCCGCTGGTATTGCTCGCTTCCGGCATAGGCGGCTTCTTCGGGAATTTAACCGGGGCATTCCTGGCCAAACATAGCCTCAAGGCAGTCGCGGCCCTGCCACCCTTGCTCATAGCAATAGCCGCTACCTCGCTGCTGATGGTGGGAGCATCGGCCTCCGCCTCGGTGGTAGCAATTGCCGTGTGGAGCTTTGCCTTCGGTGCGGTGCCGGTGGGATTACAGACGTGGATGGTGCTGCGCGCCGTTCCCGGGCAGGCCGAAAGCGCTGGTGTGCTGATGGCCGCAACGTTCCAAGTGGCCATCGCGGCCGGCGCGATTTTCGGCGGACTACTGGTGAAATATGCCGGCGTTAACAGTGTCTTTGCCTACAGCGCGGTTGCCACGTTCCTCGCCGCCCTCACAGTTTTCCTGCTTGGCCCGAAGCGCGCAACCTAGACGGCCCGACAGGCAATGCCTTCAGCTCAGCGCGCTGAGAGATGCAATCGCATCAGCCGCCTGGATCGCGGCTACTGTCACTTCAACGTCGGCTTCAGATCGGGCATGGACAAGCGCCAGCGCCCTCACCGGCCCACCTCCGCGCCTACGGGGAGCGGTCGGCGTCCGCCCGGGCGGAGTTGGTCAGGGTTACGCAGCCCGGGCGAGCGCCGATCGCGCTTGGCAGCTGATGGTGACTAGGCGCGGTTCTAGAAGCGTCGACTCGTTTCCGTCTCTCGCAATGGCGGCGACACGCTCGAGGAGCGACGTCTCCCCGGATCGCGTTATTCTGGTTGCCAGTTTCGGACGGCTTGATCTCACAGATGAACAGCTTGTCTACCCATGGCTCCTCCCGGCGACAAATTGCAGTTTACGCGATGAGCGGGATTGGTGCCGATGCTGAATGCCGGGCCTTTTTTGGCGCGGCGTCGCGACATCAACGACTCGAGCTTCCCGGCTGCCGTCCAGGTCGAAGGAGAGGACCGCCTCCAGCTCATCTGGTCCCGCCAACCCCGGCCCGGCCGCCCATGGCATGCCGACCTGCTGTACATCCAGCACTACCATCAATGCTGAAAACACTGGATTTTGTCTGTAGCTAGATGTTGCGCCTCCAGAGGTTGTACAGGTCACAAGCAAGGAATGGCGCAATGAATACCTTGCGTGCGGCTGCATAGACCAAGCGTTCGCGGCCTTTCCGCGTCCTTTGATCGAGGCCGTCTGCTTTTCGGCCTATGCCCTGTCGGCACAGGACTTCCTGGCCCTGGCGTCGACCGCGCCTTGCCGGCGACGCGGATCTTTCGAGTATGCCTTTGTGGAGGCCGTGCTCTGGCATAGTGATAATGGGACCAATCGATTTCACGTCCATCACTTGCCCTCCGTCGAGCAAGGCGAGAATGTTGGACCCTGGAGCGACAGACCCCCCTGCGCGGGGCAGCTGAGCCATAGCTTCAGCGCGGCGTTCGGGTCGTCAAAACGGGAGCTATGATGACCATACTCTCCAACGGCATAGGCAATCTCGGCGATGGAACCCCCAATCGAGGCGATCCGCGGCGGATCCGAAAAGACAGCTGCGCCCTCGGTGGCAGCGGCAGGCAGAGCGGTAGCCAGCAGAACCCACATTACCGGCGCGGGCACCGAGCGAAAACGGAAATCACCATGCATCGGTCTTACCTCATTGGGTCCGTCGGGGTTGGAATACGCGGCAGGGTCTCGGCCAGGAGCCGCCAGTCGCCGCGCTCGCATTCGCCTTCGCGGCGTTCGCCGAAGAACTGGATGATCATTCTGCCGTCGGCGCCATAGGCTTCGAGTGAGGTGAGGTGACCGTCCCTGGTCGGCTTGCGCACGGCCCAAACCTCGCGGATGTGGTGGGTTGTGAGATGCAGGCGGAAGGTTTCGTCCAGCACATTGATCCGCGGCCCGATGGGCTTGACCGACTTGATCGGGCCGGAATGGATCTGGATGCAGCCACGGTTGCCGACGAAGCACATGATCGGCATCTCGTCTTCGCTCGCGCATTGGAACATGGCGCCAACGGCGGCATTGTCGAGTTGCCAGGCGTAATCCTGGCCAACCATGCGCAGCGCCCGGCAGCGACTGAGCTTCAGCGTCTTCAGCATGTCGAAGAACTGATGCACGTCTGTCAGCCGGCTCCAGTGCTCGCGCAGCTCCGTGACCATGGCGGCTTGGTCCGGAACCTCTGCGTCAGAGTCGGCTCCGTTTGCCTTAACCCACAAGATCGGCTCCTGGTTCGAGGATGCGAGCTCCGCCACCAGCTTTTGATAGGCGTAGAGGTTGGAGGCCGGCCTGACATCCACCTGATGCACTGCTGCGCCGGCAGCGTCGAAGAATTGCAGGCTGCGGCGGATGTTGCCGTCGTCGCGCTTTTCAACGGCAAAGCCATGCGCCCAACCCTTCGGGAAGATGCGCAGGTTGATGTCGTCGCCGAGAACCATGGCATGGTGGCTGCCGGTTACGACCTTGTTGTACAAGCCAATCTTCTCGTGCACGGCACTTTGATTTCGGGTCACCGCCCTCACCTCGCCCACGGCTTCGAGGCCTATCAGCAGATCATTGACGCGCGGCTCGATGCGCGCCGCGCCGGAACCGCAATGCGCCGCGACCAGCTCCGCTTCCGAAATGCTCAATTTGGCGGCGAGATCATGCTCGCGGATTTTCGGACTGTCTTCCTGTGCCCGCCGGATTTGGTCCGGAGAGGGTTTCTCGCGCTGGTCCATGTCTTACCCCTGCTTCTACATAATTGTTGAGGATCAGCTGTCCTGTTCCAATCGAGCCCGCCCGTGTGCTCGATGCCGATCTTTTGCTCGGCCAGGACCACCGGCTCGAAAGGCGCTGGCTCCTGTACGACGGCGCAACGAGACTGACAGCGAGATGTCGGTCTCCCATCAAGCGGTCGCCGGCGACTGGCTGGTAGCGAGCCATTGTAGAGGTCGACGCCAACCGACCGATCCCGCGTTTGGGGGTGGACGGGCCGGGCTGCTTTCCTTCAGAAAGCGGATCTGGTCAAAACCTGACATCTTGCTTCCCTTACATCGTTCCACTGATCGCGAGGCCACCCGCGAATCAGTGTCGGTCGGCAGTTGTGCCGCCTTCCAAAGCGGGGCTTCAAAAGTCGTGCCAATTGCGCAGAAGCGACCTCGGAAAGACGTTCGCATACGGGTCAAGGGTTTAGGCAGGAGTGGCACGACCCACGCCGAGACCACTGTGTCGCGGGTTAGACAAACCATCAGTTGTGTCGCCCAGCCGTCTTCCAGGAACGAGGACGGGATTGCTACGGCGCAATTCACGTGACGAGCGACGTACGCACTTCCGACAATGTCGCACATCCGACACAGGGCTGAAGAGCCAAGCTTTTGTTTTAAAAACGTTTTACTTTGGCATGACACGTGCACTGTCGTCCGCAAATGCGTAACGGATTGAGGAGAAATTCGAGCCATGATTACGCTCACCCACACCGCAGTTGCTGCCGTCAAGACCGTCCTTTCCCGCGCCAGCGAGCCGGCGGAAGGCTTTCGTATCATGGTCCAGACCGGCGGCTGCGCCGGCTTCAAATACTCGATGGGCCCCGAGAGCGTCTTGCGCGAGGGCGATGCGATCATTGAGGCAGATGGGGTCAAGGTATTCGTGGACGTAGGGTCACAACCCCATGTAGCAGGCATGACCGTCGACTTTGTCACGGGGTTGGAGTCCTCCGGCTTCGTCTTCGATAATCCCAACGCGCGGGAGAAGTGCGCTTGCGGCAAGTCCTTCGGCTGATCGCCCGAGAAGCCGCATGTGGAACTTTAGCGGGAAGGCCAAGGAACACTTCAACCGGACGCATGCCGACGTTCTGGAAACAGCCAATTCAGGAGGTAAGCTCGGGACCATCCGCTACGGCGACATGTTTGAATCTGTCAACGGCATCGACCGGGGGACGTCAAGGATCACTGCCGCCGAGCGCCAGACCTTCAGCGGCCGCGCCGCGGTCGCCTCATTGTCGGTGGCTATCGAACTCACCATCGGCAAACCGCCATGGAGCAGATCAGTTGCTACACAAAGGCTGCCCCGGGATGCCTGGCAGCCATCGTGGAAGTGCTTGTACTGGTCCAGGGAGAAATGCCTGCGGCGGGGTCTATTGCGGCAGAGCCGGTCTAGACGCCCGCCAAAACAGACGCCCGCGCCTTCAACAAGGAGGCAAGGTCGAAGCCCGTCTCGGGACCGGCGATTGCTTCAGGTGGGATGCGCGGAACGTCCCCGCCCGAAACAGTTCAGCTCCTGGAGGGCCCGAAGTTGCCGGCCGCCCAGTGACGGCGCTGCAGCAAACTCGACTGATAGTAGACGCTGTCGGGAGTTAACCGGAGGCCCTCGCCGGGGAGGCGAACTTGACGATATCGACGGCGACCATGTCGACGTCAGACTTTCGGACGCCTGCACCGGCCGACAGTCTCCATCACCCACCAAGGGCCTGCGCCAGAGCTCCATGCGACCGATCTCCCGCGTCGCTTCGTTCTGGTCAACTGAGGGATCACAGCATGAGACCTGTCTATCTCGACAACAACGCCACGACACGGGTCGATCCTGAGGTCGTTCAAACGATGTTGCCGTTCTTTAGGGATCGATTCGGCAACCCTTCGTCGACGCATGATTTCGGCGCCTCGGCCTTTGCGGCGGTGAATAAGGCGCGCCTGCAGCTGCAAGCGCTGATCGGCGCCGAGCTCGACCATGAGATCATCTTCACATCGGGCGGGACGGAAAGCGACAATGCAGCGATTCTTTCGGCGCTGGAGGTGTTGCCCAGCCGGACAGAGATCCTGATTTCCGCGGTCGAGCATCCTGCGGTGCTGACACTCTGCACGCATCTTGAGAAGACGCGGGCCGTCACGGTGCACAGGATCCCGGTGGATCGCCAGGGCCGGCTCGACCTCGACGCCTACAGGTCCGCCCTGAGCCCACGCGTGGCAATCGTCTCGATCATGTGGGCAAACAACGAGACCGGCACGATCTTCCCTGTTGGCCAGCTTGCTGAGTTGGCCAAGGAAGCCGGCGCCCTCTTCCATACTGATGCTGTGCAGGCGGTCGGCAAAGTTCCCATGGACCTGAAATCGACCGCAATCGACATGCTGTCGCTGTCCGGCCACAAGCTGCATGGCCCGAAAGGGATTGGAGCGCTTTTTGTAAAACGTGGCGTGCCCTTCCGCTCGATGATCAAAGGCGGGCACCAAGAGCACGATCGGCGTGGGGGCACCGAGAATACGCCTGGCATAGCCGGGCTGGGCATGGCGGCCCAACTCGCCTTGAAATTCGTGGACGACGCGACCACACGGGTAAAGTCGCTGCGCGACCGCCTTGAAGACGGGATACTCGAGCGCGTCCCAAACACCTTCGTCAATGGCGATCCGCTGGAGCGGTTGCCAAACACCGCAAACATTGGCTTTGCACATGTCGAAGGCGATAGAATCCCAGTTCTCCTCAGCCGCGCCGGAATTGCGTGTTCCTCCGGCTCCGCGTGCACCTCCGGCTCATTGGAATCGAGCCACGTTCTGAGGGCCATGAAAACGCCGCACGGCGCAGTCCGCTTCTCCCTCGCGCGCGACAACGGCGAAGCGGACATCGACCGAGTGCTCGAGGTCTTGCCGCCGATCGTGGAGAAGGTGCGTGGCTCACCCAGTCCTGGGCCGGCGAGGCGAGGTAATGAAGATCATCAATCGGGTCTAGTCCAGAGCGGCAGCAGAATAGACTTCCTTTCATGAACCGTGATGTCTTCCTCAACGATACCACCATGCGCGATGGCGAGCAGGCACCCGGCGTCTCCTTCACCATTGCGGAAAAGCTGGAGCTCGCCGAGTCTCTCGCGGCAGCCGGCATCCCAGAGATCGAGATCGGGACGCCGAGCATGGGCGGCGACGAGATCGAAACAATTCGCGCCGCGGTCGCCAGGAGTCTCCCGGTGCGGCTCACGGCCTGGTGCCGGATGACGTCGCGGGATCTCGAGGCGGCGATCGAGAGCGGCGTCACCGCCGTCAATCTGTCGCTGCCTGCATCGGACATCCAATTGGCCGCCAAACTCGGCCTCGATCAGGGGGCAGCGCTCCAGATCATCGCGCAGATGGTCGGGCGCGCAGCCGCCCACGGCTTTTTCGTTGCCGTCGGCTGCGAGGATGCCTCGCGAGCCGATCGGGATCATCTGGCCCGCGTCATTGAGACGGCCGCGCGCGCCGGCGCAAGCCGCGTCAGGCTGGCCGATACGGTCGGCGTTCTCGACCCTTTTTCGACCTTCGAGATTGTCGCTCAGCTCGCGGCGCTGTCTCCCATCGACCTCGAATTCCATGCACACAACGATCTCGGCCTTGCGGTCGCCAACACGCTGGCAGCAATCCGCGCCGGCGCCCGTCATGCCTCCGTCACCGTCCTGGGGCTCGGAGAGCGGGCGGGCAATGCCGCGCTGGAAGAGGTGGCCACCGCGATGGCCGTTCTCGACGGCGCGGATACAGGCATCGAGCTGACCGCATTGCCGGACCTCGCCGCCCAGGTGGCTTGGGCCGCCTGCCGGCAGACCGCGGCCATGAAGCCGATCGTCGGCGCCGATGTTTTCAGCCACGAGTCCGGCATTCACGTCGCGGGGCTGCTGAAGGACCCGCGTACCTATCAGGGGCTCGATCCGGCTCTCGTGGGCCGCTGCCGGCGAATCATCATTGGCAAGCATTCCGGTGCGACCGCGATCGCCTATGTGCTGGGCGATAGTGGCCGCGATCTCGACCCGGATCTGGCAGCCGCGATGGTTGCCCGCGTCCGCCGCAAGGCGACCGAGACCAAATCGACCGTCACCGCAACTCAACTGGTCGAGCTCTACGACACACTGCGCAGCGAGGCAGCCGGCCGAGACCTTGGAATCGAGTAGGTGGCGATGTCATTCATCCTCGACCATTTCCTCCGGATTGGTAGCCGCGCGGGGCGGCGTAAAGCCGCTCGGCTAGCCCTGATGGTCCATAAGGTCATCGCCGATGTGAAGGCGCGCGACCGCCGGGTCGGCGCCCATGCGCTGATGGAGAACGTCCCGCCTCGCGTGACGCTGGTCGGCGTTGCCGCGTTTGAATGGCCGCTTCGATCTCGACGTCACCTGCCCGATGACGGCATCCCATTCGCGACTGCAGATTAGCCGGTGCGACGAACGCACCTGACACCACAGTTTCCGACCCAGGGAGAGTGCAATGACTTGTTCTGCTGATGGCCATACCGTCGACGTGACGGACATTCTCGCGCGACTGAAGGGCCTTTCGGCTGCGGAGGAGTTCTTCGCGGTCCTTGGCGCTTCCTATGACCCGAAGGTGCTCGACGTCTCACGGCTCCATATTATGAAGCGCGTGGGGGAATACCTTGCCGAAGAAGATTTCTCCGGTCTGCCTGACCAGGTGATCGCCGCGCGGGTGCGCACCAAGCTGGAACGGGCCTACGAGGACTTCGCTGCTTCCTCGCCGCTCACGCACCGTGTCTTTAAGGTGCTTAAGGACCACGATCCGAACAAACCTGCCATGCCGGGCCGCACCTTCGTCCCGTTCGACGCCGCATTGAAGCGGTTCGAAAAGGAATGAGCGCGACACGATTGCGACGCGTCATTGTCGAGAAGCCGACAAATTCGGTCATCACGACGGCGCCCTCAGCGCAACCAACCGAACTTCCAGGAATATGGGCATGCAAAACAATTGGCACGAATGATGCGGGGGAGAAGATGAACTGCCAAGCCCGTATCCCGATAGGAGCCTAGAGAAACCGCCAATGCACATCGTAATCTGCATCAAGCAGGTGCCGGACTCGGCACAAATCCGGGTCCATCCGGTGACGAACACGATCATGCGCCAGGGTGTTCCGACCATCATCAACCCTTATGACTTGTTTGCCCTGGAAGAAGCACTCAGACTGCGCGACGCTTATGGTGGCGAGGTCACCGTGCTCAGCATGGGTCCGCCCATGGCAGAAGACTCGCTACGCAAGGCGCTCGGTTACGGAGCCGATCGGGCGGTGCTCTTGACCGACCGTTATTTTGCCGGCTCGGACACGCTGGCGACCTCCTTCGCTCTTTCCCAAGCAATAGCGAAGATTGGCGAAACGTTTGGCCCGCCCGACATCGTGTTTACCGGCAAGCAGACGATCGATGGCGACACCGCCCAGGTCGGGCCTGGCATAGCCAAGCGCCTCGACCTCCAACAACTCACCTACGTCGCGAAAATCGGCTGCATTGACCTTGCTGCCCGCGAGATCGAGGTCGAGCGCCGCTGCGAAGGCGGCACGCAGATGCTGAAGAGCAGGCTGCCTTGCCTCATCACCGTGCTGGAAGGCACAAACGAGATCCGGCGGGGCTCGTTCGAGGACGCGCTGTGCGCCGCGCGTAGTCAGATCGTCAAGTGGACTGCGGTCGCCGCTGGCATTGAGGACCTTACCAGATGTGGGCTGCGCGGCTCGCCGACGGTCGTCAAGCGCGTTTTTGCCCCGACTGCGCGGGCGGAAAAAGCGGAGCAAATCGAGACCGCGGAGAAGACCTTGCGCGATGCCGCTGACGAACTCATCGCCGCAATCTTCACCCGTCAGCCGCCGCTGGAACATGAACTCGCCTTCAACAACGGCGCGTGACGGCCAGGAGTAGACAATGTCGACAGCGAATCGAGAACCCGCTCGCCCTGCCGCCGGCCGTGCCGGCATAAAGAAAGAACTGCCTGACCGTTTCAAGGACTACCGGCACGTCTGGGTCTTCATCGAACTCGAACGTGGCCAAGTCCATCCCGTGTCTTTCGAACTGCTCGGCGAAGGCCGCAAGCTGGCCGACAAGCTTGGCGTCCAGCTTGCGGGCGTCGTGCTCGGACCGCCAGGAGAAGCCACCTGGTATGCCGTTGCCGAGGCGTTCGCTTATGGCGCCGACCTTGTCTACGTCGCCGAGGTACCGCTGCTCGCCGATTATCGAAATGAGCCGTTTACCAAGGCGATGACGGATCTGGTCGATACCCACAAACCCGAGATCCTTCTTCTCGGAGCGACCACGCTCGGCAGGGATCTTGCCGGGTCCGTGGCGACGACCTTGCAGACCGGGCTCACGGCCGACTGCACCGAACTTGACGTGGATACCGACGGTTCGCTCGCGGCTACCCGTCCGACTTTCGGCGGTTCCTTGTTATGCACGATCTACACGCTCAACTACCGGCCGCAGATGGCGACAGTGCGAGCGAGGGTCATGCCCATGCCGCAGCGCAGGGATAAGCCCGTCGGGCGTATCATCCAGCACAAGGTATCTCTGGCCGAGGACGAGATCGTGACCAAAGTCCTCGGCTTCCTGCCTGATAGCCAGTCGGCAAAGGCAAATCTCGCCTATGCCGACGTCGTGGTTGCGGGAGGCCTTGGCCTCGGCGCGGCGGAGAACCTGCAGCTTGTGAAGAATCTCGCTCGAGCAATTGGCGCCGAACATGGCTGTTCGCGCCCACTGGTCCAGAAAGGCTGGATGCCGGCTGATCGACAGATCGGCCAAACTGGCAAGACCATCCGGCCGAAGCTTTACATTGCGGCGGGGATTTCCGGCGCCATTCAGCACCGGGTTGGAGTTGAGGGCGCCGATCTCATCGTGGCCATCAACACCGACCCGACCGCGCCGATTTTCGATTTTGCCCACCTCGGGATCGTGACCGATGCCATCCGCTTCCTGCCCGCACTTACGGAAGCCTTTACCCGGCGGCTGTCGCCGCACAGTCGCGACAAGCTTGCAAGCTAAGGAAACGGATATGATCGAGGAGAAATTCGACGCCATCGTCGTCGGGGCCGGCATGTCCGGGAACGCAGCTGCTTACATCATGGCAAGCAACGGCCTGAACGTGCTGCAATTGGAGCGCGGTGAATATCCGGGCTCCAAGAACGTTCAGGGCGCCATCATGTACGCGAACATGCTGGAGAAGATCATCCCCGATTTCCGGGATGATGCGCCTCTTGAGCGGCATCTGGTTGAACAGCGGCTTTGGGTGATGGACGAGACCTCCCACACCGGGATTCACTATCGGTCGGATGACTTCAACGAGGCAAAGCCCAACCGCTACACGATCATACGCGCCCAGTTCGACAAATGGTTTTCGCGCAAGGTGCGCGAGGCCGGGGCGACGGTTCTGTGCGAGACGACCGTAACGGAACTCGTCCGTGATGCCCAGGACAAGGTGGTCGGCGTCCGCACGGACCGGGCCGGCGGGCCGATCTTCGCGGACGTGGTCGTTCTCGCAGAAGGTGTCTCGGGACTGCTTGGCACGCGCGCCGGCCTGCGCAAGATGCCGAAACCAGAAACCGTGGCGCTCGCCGTAAAGGAAATGCATTTCCTGCCCGAAGAGGTCATTGAGCAGCGGTTCGGCGTCAAGGGCGATGAAGGCTGCGTCATCGAGGCGGTGGGGACGATCTCCCGCAGCATGGCTGGGCTCGGCTTCCTCTACACCAACAAGGAGTCAATCTCATTGGGCATAGGCTGCCTCGTCTCCGATTTCGCCGCGACGATGGAGAGCCCTTACGTCCTTCTCGATGCGTTCAAAAACCACCCATCGATCCGGCCGCTGATCGCCGGCTCTGAGGTGAAGGAATATGCCGCGCATCTCATTCCCGAAGGCGGCCACAAGGCGATTCCGCAGCTCTTTGGCGACGGCTGGGTCGTGGTCGGTGATGCCGCCCAATTAAACAACGCGATTCACCGCGAAGGTTCGAACCTCGCCATGACCTCCGGCCGGATCGCGGCTGAGGCAATCGTCGGGGTCAAGCGCCGCAACAATCCGATGACCAGACGAAACCTCACCATCTACAAGACCATGCTGGACAACTCCTTCGTGGTCAAAGACCTTCGGAAATACAAAGACATGCCGGCCTTGATCCACACGAATTCCAGCAACTTCTTCACGACCTATCCGCGCTTGATATCCCTGGCCGCGCAGAACTTGATGCGTGTCGACGGCACACCGAAGATTGAAAAGGAAAAGGCCACCACGCGCGCCTTTATCAACGTGCGTTCTCGCTGGGGGCTGGTCAGCGACGCGGTCCGCCTGGCATTGGCCTGGCGCTGAGGGAAGACAGGATGACGATCGCAGTGACGAATTTACGCGTCGAGGACAAGCTTTACCAGAACCGCTATCTGGTCGATCCTGGCCGGCCGCATATCAAAGTGCGACCGCACGAGAGCCCGAGCGCGAACTTGCGCGCGCTTACCCACATCTGCCCGGCGAAATGCTATGAGTTGAACGACAAGGGTCAAGTGGAGATCACCGCCGACGGCTGCATGGAGTGCGGCACTTGCCGGATATTGTGCGAGAGCAATGGCGAGATCGAGTGGAACTACCCGCGCGGCGGCTTCGGTGTCCTCTTCAAATTCGGGTGATCGGCGATCGCACCGTTTCGGCTGCACCTGAAATGCAAGCAAACGCCAAAGCATTTTTTAGACCGATCTCGCAGTTTGAGAGGAGCTCATGAATTCTGTGCTTTCGAATTTCAGAATCCAAAATGGCGCATGGAAGGAGCACTCTGGAAGACCCCTGAGGTGTTTCCATGGCTCTCATGCCGAGCGATAGGCTCGAAGAAGAAGGACCTTCGAACACCCTGCCTGAACCACGGATCAACTCCATCCACGAACCGGACATCTCCCCCAGGGGATTCTACGAAATATCGCAGGTCCTGACTGCCCCCACCCGGCTTGAGATTACCATCGCCAATGTCGTGAATACCCTTTCTTCATTTGTGCAATTGCGCCATGGAGCCATCGTCGTCCTGGACGCCGAAGCAGCGCCGGGGATTACCGCAATCGTCGGCAGTTCCCACCCATCTCAATCAGAAATTGGCCGCGTCATACCGCAAGCCGCGATAGACCGGATCGTCGCTACGGAGGCGCCGCTCATAATACAGGACGTTGGCAAGTCCGAACTATTTCAGGCTGAGGTTCAGCCGTCTTCGAGTGGCGGCACGATCCCAATTGCCTTCATCGGAATCCCGCTAGTAGCCGAGCACGAGATCCTTGGAACATTGTCGATCGACCGCGTCGGTGAGGGCGAGAGCATCTCTTCCGGCGACGAGGACGTACGGTTCCTGACCATGGTGGCCAACCTTGTCGGCCGCACCATTCGTCTCCATCGTATGCTGAGTATGGATGGTCAGCGATACATTGAGGAGCAAGGGCGACCGGAGAAGTCGTTCGACGAGAACAGGGCCGACGCAGCCCGGCATCGGCATATCAAAATCGACGGGATCATCGGGGAAAGTCTCGCGCTCAAGCGGGTACTCGAAACCGTCTCGGTCGTGGCGAGAACCAATTCCACAGTGCTTCTGCGGGGCGAAAGCGGCACTGGCAAGGAATTCTTTGCCCAAGCCATCCACAAGCTTTCAGCCCGGGGGAAGAAGGCTTTCGTCAAATTAAACTGCGCAGCACTGTCTGAAAGCGTTCTGGAATCAGAGTTGTTTGGGCACGAAAAGGGCTCCTTCACCGGGGCTATCTCGCAGCGCGCCGGCCGCTTCGAACTGGCAAATGGCGGAACGCTGCTACTTGATGAAATCGGCGAGATTTCGCCTGCTTTTCAAGCCAAGCTGTTGCGCGTCCTGCAGGAAGGCGAACTAGAGCGAGTCGGCGGCACGAGAACGCTTCAGGTCGATGTCCGGCTCATATGCGCCACCAACAAGGATCTTGAGACGGCTGTCTTAAATGGGGAGTTCAGGGCCGACCTTTATTACCGCATCAATGTCGTGCCAATCATCCTACCCCCGCTCAGAGAGCGCGCCGGCGATATTCCACGCCTTGCGAACGCGTTCCTCGAGCGGTTCAACAAGGAAAACCATCGCGAGCTCGCCTTCGCGCCGCTGGCGCTTGACCTGATCTCGCAATGCTATTTCCCTGGCAATGTCCGCGAGTTGGAAAACTGCGTTCAAAGGACAGCGACACTTGCGCGTTCGACGACGATCACTCCATCGGATTTCGCTTGCCAGAACAACCAATGCCTTTCTTCGCTTCTCTGGAAAGGAGCCGACCCTTCGCATGGCGGCAATGCCACGGACGAGCTCTCGAAGATGCCGATCCGGCGCATCGAGGCCCCGGAAGGGTTCTCGCCCGTGAAGGCCTGCGATCCCAATGATCCCGCTTGCCCCGCAAAGGGCCGGCACCTGACGGAACGCGAGCGGCTGACCGACGCGATGCAGAAGGCCGGTTGGGTTCAGGCCAAGGCGGCTCGTGTCCTGGGCCTCACGTCGCGGCAGGTCGGCTACGCTCTGCGCCGGTATGGTATCGAGGTGAAGAAATTCTAGCCAGGCGTGCTGGCGACTTCAAACGTCAGTTCGGAGTGTCTTCCTCACGCTGTGCGTGCCCAGGACGCGGTGCCTCCTCGACCCGATTGGCTTGTGCACTGTCACAAGCCGGACAAAATTGTGCCGGAGCAAACCGACAGAATGCGACACGGAGAGCCAATCGGGAACTAGAACCGCTCTTTGAGCCGGCATAACTCTTGCGCTTTGAACTGCGACGTTACCAGCAACGGAGCCGTTTGATGTCCGCACCGACAATTTCGCTTCAGGGCCTGACCAGCACGACAGTCTTCGACGAGTTGCTGGCGTCCGCGAGATCCGGTGGCTGCGCGCCGTCAACCTGCGGCGTGGCGGGAAAGCCGGAGGACATGGATCCGGCTGTCTGGGACAAGATCAAGGATCACCCGTGCTTTTCGGAAGAAGCGCATCACTTTTTCGCGCGCATGCACGTCGCGGTCGCACCGGCCTGCAATGTCCAGTGCAACTACTGCAATCGCAAATATGACTGCGCCAACGAAAGTCGGCCTGGGGTCGTTTCGGAAAAACTGACACCCGACCAGGCGCTGCGCAAGGTGATCGCGGTCGCCAACGAGGTGCCGCAGCTTTCCGTACTCGGGATCGCCGGACCGGGCGATGCCTGTTACGACTGGAAAAAGACAAGGGCAACCTTCGAAAGCGTCGCCAGAGAGATCCCCGACATCAAGCTTTGCGTCTCAACCAATGGGCTCGCGCTGCCTGACCATGTCGCCGAGCTCGCCGACATGAACGTCGATCACGTGACTATCACCATCAACATGGTCGACCCGGAAGTCGGCGCAAAGATCTATCCTTGGATCTTTTACGATCATCGCCGCTACGCCGGCATCGAGGCCGCCCGAATCCTGCACGAGCGGCAGATGTTGGGCCTGGAGATGCTCACCGCGCGCGGCATCCTCACGAAAATCAATTCGGTGATGATTCCCGGCGTCAACGACGAGCATCTGATCGACGTGAACAAATTGGTCAAGGAGCGTGGCGCGTTCCTGCATAACGTCATGCCGCTGATTTCCGACCCGGCGCACGGTACGCACTACGGCCTGACTGGGCAGCGCGGTCCAAATGCAACAGAGTTGAAGGCGCTTCAGGATCGTCTCGACGGCGGCGCCAAGTTGATGCGCCACTGCCGGCAGTGCCGGGCCGATGCCGTCGGCCTGCTCGGCGGGGATCGTGGCCAGGAATTCACGCTCGACCGGATTGCCGGCAAGGACACCTACGACTCCAGCAAGCGCGAGGCCTATCGACAGGTGGTCGCGCACGAGCGCCGTGATCATGTGGCGGCCAGGAGCGCGGCCATCGGAATGGTCAAGGCAGCAGGCTCCGGCAAGTCCCTTCTCGTCGCGGTGGCGACTAAGGGGGGCGGCCGCGTCAATGAACACTTCGGTCATGCAAGGGAATTCCAACTTTTTGAAGCCTCGCCGAAAGGGATCAGCTTTGTTGGGCATCGCAAGGTCGAGCAGTATTGCGTCGGCGGCTGGGGCGAAAAGGCCACCCTCGACGGCGTCATCGCTGCGCTGGATGGCATAGACATCGTGCTCTGCGCCAAGATCGGAAATTGCCCGAAGGATCAGCTCGCGGAAGCGGGAATCCGAGCAACGGACGCTTATGGTCATGACTACATCGAAACCGCAATTAGCGCAGTTTACGCCACCGCGTTTGCGATCGGACCACTGGCTGCAACGGCCTAGCCGTCTCATTCCAATCCACCAGGAGTTAAAATGGCTTTCAAGATCATCGCGTCCCAATGCACCCAATGCGGCGCCTGCGAGTTCGAATGTCCCTCTGTAGCGATCAAATTCAAGGGCGAGGCCTATGTGATCGATCCGAACAAATGCACCGAATGCAAGGAGGCCGCCGACACGCAGCAATGCGTATCGGTATGTCCGGTGCCGAAGACCTGCGTTCCTGCTTGACTCCGTTTCGGCTTCGCCGCGGCCGCGTCGCCTCAGAAGGAGGCTCTAACTCGAAAGGAATGAATCGCATGTGGCTCGGACGCGAACAGGACATCGAAATCCGCAAGCCTCCGCGATTTACGCCGGGTGAGCGGGTGCGTGCCACACGACACATAAAGAATGACGGCACCTATCCTGGCAGGGAGATCGGCGAAAACCTCGTGCGGAAGGGCGACGAAGGTTATGTGCGCGACATTGGCACCTTTCTCCAGCAGTTCTTCATCTACGCGGTCGAATGGATCGATCGCGGCACGGTGGTCGGCATGCGAGCGCGTGAACTGATGAGCCTCGACAAAGCGGAGGCTCCTTGCAGTGCCGAAAGCAGTGCCCGTGAAGGAACGGCTCGATGAAAGTCATGATCCGCAGGACCGGTGCTGGCTTGTCGGCGTATCTCCCAAAGAAGGATTGCGAAGAGGCCATCATCAAGCTGGAGAACGAACATTTGTGGGGCGGGGCCATAACACTCAGGAACGGCTGGCAGTTCGTCCTACCCGACCTTCCGCCCGATACGCGTTTGCCGATCACCGTCGAGGCAAGAAAGATCTCCGACGAGGACTGATGTTGCGGGTGGAAGAGGGTGCGAGAGCAATGAGCATGAACACGATCCTGAACTTGGGCCACCTCGTCGTCATCCAGGGCAGTTTTGCCGAAAAGCTGCTTGACCTTGCGCGCAACGCGCTCGGGGCCGATGAGATGATCCCATATCTCGGTCCGGGCCTTCTCCGCCTCAGTTCCGCTGAACCGTCGGTACCGTGCACGCCGGAAGCCGTCGCCGCGGCGCTAAATAGCCGGGCGCCAGCCCCTTCAAAGATTCGCACCAATATGTGGTCCGTCGCGCAGTTCATCGAACAGCGCCGGCATCGCCGGACGCTTCAGGCATGGATGGCGGAGATATTCGCAGCGCCGGCGGCGCCGACTGTTCTCCACACCTGGCTCGCGAGACTGCCGCTCTCCCTAATCATCGATAGCTGGTACGACAGTGCCATGCGCACGACCCTCGCAGAGGCCGGCCGAACGGACGTCGTTGAGATACAAGGCGTCACGCGGGCGAACGAATTCGGTGACATTTGGACGAAAGCCTACGACTTGTCTGGGAGCGAACTCGAACCCGGATCAGCCGCAAAGACGGTTCTCTATACGCCTCACGGCAGCATTAGGCCGGCCGCAAACTTTCTGGTCGCGGATTCCGATTATGTCGAAGTGCTCACCGAGATCGATCTCCAGACGCCGATTCCTGATGTGGTGAAGGAACGGCGCACCTATCGAGGCCTTTTCTTCGTCGGTTGCCGTTTCAACGATCAGATGCTGCGCACCTTCGCCCGACAGATCATGAAGCGCTCCAAAGGGCCACACTATGCGGTGATGGATGCGGCAATACTGACCAAGAACGAACGCCGTTTCCTTGCGGCAAGCGCAATTACGGTCATCGATATGCCCTTAGGTGAAGCCGCTGCTCGCCTCGTCGGATCGGGCACTGCTGTAGATGGTGGCCAAGATTTTCGTTAACCGGCGTCGTTAGTTGTGGGTCTCTCGCTTGCCTCAGGAAGCGTCGGAATTCAGTCTGGAACATACACGTGGGTACTGATGCAATTGGCGGCGCGACGAAGCCTCTGAATTCGTCCAAGCATGAGCAAGCGGCCGGGTGGGGCCGTGGCTTCAGCACGCTGCTGCGCATTACCCGCATGAGTTTGCGGAACCGGTGGCAGGTCGCCTTCGCTTTCGGATCGACGATCGTAGCGGCAATCCTCCAGATGCTCATTCCCCAGCTTCTCGGCCGGGCTGTCGACCAGACTCAGATAGCGATTGGGGGCGGTATTGCGGCGATCCCCGCAGAACAAGCGCTCTGGACTTCGGCTCTCCTGCTGCTCGCCGCGAGTACGCTACGCGGCCTGTTCACGATGGCGCAGAACTATTTTGCGGAGGCCGTCGGGCATCACGTCGCGTACGAACTGCGACTTGCTTGCTACGACAAGATCCAACGTCTCAGCTTTTCTTTTCACGACCGGGTTCATTCAGGCGATCTAATCACCCTCGGCATGCTCGATCTCGACGGCGTGCGGATGTATTTTTCCACCGCCCTGGTTCGTATGCTTCTGCTCACCATGCTGATGGGCATCGGCGCCTACACGATGATATCAACCGACCCGGTGCTCGGGGTGATCGCGCTGAGTTTCGTCCCTTTCGTAGCCTGGCGCTCGTCGGTCACACAGCTAAAGCTACGCGCCACCTGGCTCGACCTGCAGGAGCGGCTTTCGGTTCTAGGCCGCGTGATGGAGGAGAATCTCGCAGGCATCCGCGTTGTCCGCGCGTTTTCGGCACAGGCCTATGAGATGGTGAAGTTCGACCGCGCCTCGAAGAACGCGCTCGCCCTCGCCCACGAGCAGGTTGACGTCTACGTGCCCAACACGTCGGCGATGACGCTGTCATTCTTTTTGGCCATGGGGTTGGTCCTCTGGATCGGTTGCAACAAGCTCATCGCGGGCCAAATCAGCGTCGGAACGCTCGCCACGTTCCTTGCGTTTATGACCATTCTGCAAATGCCCGTCCGGCAGATCGGCCTAATGGTCAATGGCTTCGCCCGCGCTTACACTTGCGGCTCGCGCCTCTTCGGTCTGCTCGACCAGGACATCACGATCAGGGATGCTTCCGGCGCCAAACCGCTCGAGATCAGTGAAGGCACTCTGAGCTTCAATAATGTCTCGTTTGTATATCCCGGCACCGGAAACCGCCCCATTCTGAAGAATATCAGCTTTTGCGCCCGTAGAGGCGAAACGATCGCTATCGTCGGTCCGCCCGGTTCGGGCAAATCGACAATCGCTCACCTGATCGCCCGCTTTTATGACGTCACCGGGGGCACCATCACGCTTGACGGGCAGGACATCCGCGCGGTCACCCTTGCCACACTTCGCAAGGAAGTCGCAGTCGTACAGCAGGATGCATTCCTGTTCACTACCACGATCGAGAACAACATCGCTTATGGCGATCCATGGGCGAAGGAACAGCGAATCGAGCGCGCCAGCGAATCCGCCCAGTTGCACGATTACATCCTCAGCCTCCCCGCAGGCTACAAGACGGTCGTTGGCGAACGCGGCGCCACCCTCTCGGGCGGCCAGCGCCAGCGTCTCACGATAGCTCGCACAATGATGCTGCGCCCATCAATCGTCATTTTCGACGACTCAACGGCCGCGATCGACGCCGCCACTGAGCAGCGCATCCGCGCGGCGATACGGCGATTCGCCAAGGATAGGGTGACGATCCTCATTGCGCACCGGCTGAGTTCGCTCAGGCACGCCGACCGGATCCTGTTTATTGACAATGGCGAGATCGTGGAACGCGGCACCCATCAAGAGCTGTTGGCTAAGCGAGGACGCTATAAGGCCCTTTATTATCTCCAGTTGCGCCCGGAAGATGACAGTGCGATCACGCACAGAGGCGCGCCCTGATGACCAAGGGGCACGCCGCCGAACTTGAAATCGAACCTAATGACGGCGGCGGACGCCCCCGCACGCGGTGGTCGGCTCCCACCGCATCAAGGAGGAGATGTTCGGCAGGGCTTTCGACAAGAGCATCGTTCGACGCATCTGGACTTTCGTTCGTCCCTACCGTGCTAGGGTAGTCATCTCGAGTGCCGCATTGCTGATCTTCGTCGGCACGCAGCTTCTCATCCCCCTGATCATCCGCCGCGCGATCGATCACGCCATAACTCCGGCAGGCGTTGATCGCTCCGCCCTGCTCAGGGCCGCCGGCGCATTTGCGCTCGCTATTCTGGTTAATTTCGGCGCCGCCTACGCGCAGGAAACCGTAGTCGGAAAAATGGCTGACAACGTCCTGTTCGATATCCGCCGCGCAATGTTTGCCCATCTGCAGAAAGTTTCGCTCTCCTTCATGGACAAGACCGAGGTGGGACGCCTGATGTCCCGCCTTCAAGGCGACGTTAGCTCGATCCACGAATTCGTCGAGACCTCAGTCTATTCCGTAGGAGACATTGCTCTTCTCTTCGGCATCGTTTTCGTGATGCTGTGCCTCGACTTCCGCCTCGGCTTCCTGACACTCTCGGTCTTGCCGGCCCTGTTGATCATCCGCATCGTCTGGCTGCCGCGTGCCCGCGAAGCCTTCATGGCGGCACACGAAACCAATTCGGTCGTCAATGGCGCGCTGGCGGAAGCCATTCATGGCGTGCGCACCGTCCAGTGCATGGGCCGCCAGCAGATAAATTTCATGCTTTATGACGACAAGGCGCATGCCGACCTCAGTGCTCACCTGACCGCTGCCAAGTATGCACAGGTGATGGTGCCGATCGTCGATGGCCTAACCGGGATCGCCATGGCTATCGTCATCGTGGCCGGCGGCTCCATGATCATGAATGGTTGCATCGACTTGGGCGTTTTGGTCGCCTACCTATTCTATATCCAGCGCTTCTTTGACCCAATTCGCTCCCTTACCCTCCAGTATTCGGTCATGCAGCGCGCCATGGCCTCCGGCAAGCGGCTGACCGATGTGCTGGACGTTAGGATCGATGTTCAGGACAAACCGAATGCCAGAGTGCTTTCGCCGGAAATGGATGGCTCGGTCGAGTTCAGGAACGTCACGTTCGGCTACAATCCCGGCCATCCGGTGCTGAAAAACGTTTCCTTCAGGGTCATGCCCAGCGAGACGGTCGCTTTGGTCGGGCCGACCGGTTCTGGTAAATCGAGCGCGATGGCCCTCGTCCACCGCTTCTATGATGTTCAGCAGGGCCAAGTGCTGGTCGGCGGATACGATGTGCGAGATCTCACCCAGAAATCGCTCGGCCGAGAGGTCGCCATGGTGCTGCAGGAGCCGTTCCTGTTCACCGGGACGGTCTTCGAAAACATTCGCTACCACAAGACGGATGCCACGTGGCACAACGTGATCGAGGCCGCCAAGGCAGTCGGCGCCCATGACTTCATTATGAGCCTTGCAGACGGATACGATACCCAGCTCGGCGAACGCGGCGGCAACCTTTCTCTCGGCCAGCGCCAGCTTGTCAGTTTCGCGCGTGCTCTCGTTGCCGACGCCAAGATTCTCGTTCTTGACGAGGCCACCGCCAATATCGACAGCTACACGGAAATGCTGATCCAGAAGGCTCTTTCAAAATTGCTTAAAGGCCGCACTGGCCTCATCATCGCCCACCGGCTCGCCACGATCCGCAGTGCCGATCGCATCATCGTGCTTCAGAACGGCCAAGTCTTTGAGACCGGAAACCACGACCAACTAACGGCCCTGGGTGGGCTCTATTCCAAGCTATACAATCTCAACTACTCATCCTTCGACGACATTCCCGAAAAGAAATCCGATACGGGGGTACAAGCCTCCTCTTCGACCTAATGCAAACTTCTGCGCTGCGACACCAATTGGTCTCCAAGCGAATTTCTTGGTCTAGTTGGCGCCTGCCTCTTCCATTTGGCGCATGGCCCCACTGAAACACCAGCGCATGAATTGTCTTGGTTATTGGCTTAGTCGTCCTTTCACAGACGCTTGATCTCGATGCCGTATTTCCTCAGCACGTAACCAATCTGGCGCGGCGTCAGTCCAAGCAGGCGTGCCGCCTTCGCCTGGACCCAGCCACATCTTTCCATCGCTGCGATGACACGTTCGGCATCGGTCGTTCTCGTACCATTTAAGTGCACTGCGCCGGCAGGGCCCAGCTGCGGCTCCCCTGCGGTCTCAGGCGGGACTGCGACGGCGGCAGAACTCCCGGCAGCAGCCGGCGGTATCGCCGGAACCACTGGCACCGGCACGATCGGCCGGGGTTGCGGCGCGAGTTTGCCAGATTTGGCCTTATGCAGCGCCGCAGCGAAGCATTGGCCCTGGTAGCATGCAAAGTCGTCTCTCCCGATTGATGGTCCCGCGGCCAGCACCGCTGTCCGATTCACGCAGTTTTGGAGCTCGCGAATGTTGCCGGGAAAATCACAGTTTATCAGCACTTCAATCGCACTGGGATCGAAGGTCAGCATACTGCCGTTCTCACCGTTGAAATTCTTGAGAAACTCGGCTGCGAGGAGCGAAATATCACTGCGCCTTTCGCGTAGCGCCGGCACCAGCAAGTCAACCACACTGATGCGGTAATAGAGGTCCTCACGAAACTCATTGCTGGCAACTGCCTCTTCCAAGTTCTTGTTCGTGGCGGCAATGATGCGAACATCGACTTTAATGGTCTGGTTGCCGCCGACGCGCTCAAACTCCTGCTCCTGCAGCACGCGCAAGAGCTTTGCTTGGAACGAGGGCGAGATCTCGCCGATCTCGTCCAGGAACAACGTCCCCTTGTCGGCGAGCTCAAAGCGCCCCTTGCGCGAGTTGAACGCGCTTGTGAATGCACCCTTCTCATGACCGAACAATTCGGATTCCAGGACTGTCTCGGTCAGCGCCGCGCAATTGAACTTGATGAAGGGCCGCTTGGCGCGCGGCGACAACTCGTGGATAGCCTTGGCGGCCAGCTCCTTCCCGGTACCGGATTCGCCTCGCAACAGAACCGTAATCTTCGCCTTGGCCACCCCGGCGACCTTCTCGAGCATTCCGTGTAGCGCCGAACTGTCGCCAATCATCCCTTTGACGTGAACCTTCTTACGCTCTCGCGCAGGATGCTTGAGCTCGCGGAATTGCCTTTGCAGCCGCTCCTTCTCCGCCATCGGTTGCTCGCGGTCGCAGGCGAATGAGCGATGCAACTTCACTGCCTGTCCAACCAGGTTGGCGATCGCGGGTAGCAGACGGAGGTTGTAATCGAGCCAAGATCTTGACCTGTTGTCCAGTATGCGGTCGATGGTCAGCGTGCCCACGATATTCGCATCGACGCGAATGGGAACGCCGATGAAGGACACTGGCATGTTGTCGGAGACCCCGAGCGCATCCAGGTCGGCGGCACTGAAGGCCGAATGCACCGCTATGTTCTCGGCGTAGAGGGGCGTGTCCGTCGTCACAATCTGGTCGATTGCCTTCCGCGGCAGGTACATCCGGCTGCGCTCATCGCAGCTCTCGCTCCAGCCGGCGCCTACGGTAATGTCCAGTTCGCCATCACCGTCGAAGAGAGAGATGATGCCGTGCCGCATCGGCACAAACGATCGCAGAAGATCGACGACCTTGACCAAAGTGACTTCGAGCCGGGAGGGGCCGGTGAGTGCTTTCGATATTTCGAAGATCCCGGTAAGCGTGCTCTCCTGCGACGGCACAATGGGGACCGCGTTGTTCGTCTCGGGCTCTGAGCTAGCCCTTTTCGCGTCCTGAAGCGATATGCAGCATGACGGCGTCTCCCCGGCACTATGTTCGGATTCACGAGCATTGTCTGAGTCTAGCATGTCATCCTCGATCTCGCGCCACGAAATCAATGCTCGCGGCATGTGCGCCTGTGACGCCGTCGGCGCGTAGGCGCTCTCGTTAAGTGGCGTGGCGCGTTTCAGGCTCCTCCCGAGCGCAACCATACTTTGGTCTACAGACGGGAAGGAGGGAGGCTAGTCAACCGAGCTTTCTTTCATTTGTGAAAGCGAACTCGACGCCCATGAGAGAATCCGATCATGTAATTTTCGGGCAGGTGGCAGGTGGATGTAACGGCCGTGCTCGTCGCTGCCAAGGCTACGGACCTGCGGCCTCGCGCGGGCCCACTACGGCCGCTTCGAATGGCTTCGTAGAAGGCGCAGGCTGACGATAAGCACAACGTCCACCGCACTCCCTGCGCATGGAAAGACCTCGTAACTTTTCGTGTTTCCTTGAGTAGGCGCCTAAGCACACATCGAGCTGACGCGATATAGCTTGCGCAGATCAGGGGGATGTCCCGGTCATTGTTGAAATTCTGAAGGGGCGGCGTTGGTCGCCTCGAGCCTGTAGGCTCGGGGTGTCGATTCCACTGAGGAGAGCAACGCCATGAAAAGGAATATCACATTGCCGACGGCTGCGGCGCGCGGAGCTTTGGAAGAAGCGTTCGCCGACGTTCAAGAGAGCTTCGAGAGGCTCTGCCTTGCGGCCGGAATGGAGGCGCTGGGCGCGATGATGGAGGCGGACGTCGAAGCAGCCTGCGGCCCGCGCCACGGCCGGGTCGAAGAGCGCGAGGCGCACCGCTTGGGCTCGACGCGCGGCCGGATCGGGTTTCACGGCGGCAAGGTCGCGGTCGAGCGTCCGCGGATCCGGACCGTCGATGGGCGGGAGATGGCACTGCCGAGCTGGGATCGCGCGATGTCGGAGGACTGGCTCGGCCGCTGGGCGATGAACCTGATGCTGATCAACGTCTCGACGCGGCGGTTCGGACGGGCGGTGCGACTTCCGGAAGGCGATGTGGCGGCGGGTCATGGCAGCGGCGTGTCGAAATCGGCTGCGTCGCGACGCTTCGTGGCCTTGTCGACGGAGAAGCTCGACGCCTTCATGAGCGCGGATCTGTCTGATCTCGACCTCCTGGTCATCCAGATCGACGGGCTGCATGTGAGCGACGATCTCGTGCTCGTCGCCGCGATCGGCATTGACGGCAAAGGCGGCAAGCATCCTCTTGCGCTGGTCGAGGGCGCGACCGAGAACGCCGCCACCGTTCAGGCGCTTCTGGACAATCTCGTAGAACGTGGGCTCGATCCGGCGGTAGCGCGGTTGTTCATCGTCGACGGCGCCAAGGCGCTGTCCAAGGCGATCCGCGCGACTTTCGGCAAGGACAGCCTGATCCAGCGCTGCCAGATTCACAAGGCGCGCAACATCATGGATAGGCTGCCCAAGCAGCTTCACGCCTCGACGCGCCGGGTGCTGCGCCAAGCCTGGGAGCTCGACGACGCCGGCAAGGCCGAAGCTCATCCGAAACCTCGCGCGTCGGCTCGACCAGGATCGGCCAGGCGTCGCGGCCAGCATCCTGGAAGGACTGGACGAGATCCTCACCGTCGTCCGGCTGAAGCTGCCCGTGCAGCTTCGCCGCTCGCTCGCCTGCACCAACATTGCCGAGAACATGATGGGCACGATCCGCCGCGTCACGCGCAACGTGAAGCGCTGGCGCAATAGCAAGATGGCCCTCAGATGGGTCGCAGCCGGCATGATCGAGGCCACCAAGGGCTTCCGCAAGCTCAAGGCTCACAAGCAGTTGCCGGTCCTGGGCGCTGCGCTGATCGCCCATCAGCAGCGCCTCGCCGCAAAGCCCGTTGCTCCGGCATCGAGGGCTGCCTAACATGATATCGCGCAACGTCGCTCAGTCGAAGTTCAACAAGCTTCGGGACATCCCCCAGCAGATCAGCGAGGGGCTTAGCAGGAACCGACGTGCGACCCGGCTGTTCGGCCTAAACCGGAAGGCATACGTCAGATAAATGTGCTCGCAGCCAACGCAGACATCAAGTTTTGTTTAGGGCGCTTTTGAAAGTTGCGCTTGCGACGTTCTGCAAAACTGCGATTGTTTCGCCGAAATATATCCGCCATGTGGATAACGGAAGACATGCGTTTCAAAGGGCTTGACCTAAATCTCCTCGTTGTGCTCGACGCGCTGCTGGCGGAGCGCGGCCTCACGGCGGCGGCCCGCCGCATCAACCTCAGTCAGCCGGCCATGAGTGCGGCCGTCGCCCGGCTGCGCGATTATTTCGGCGATGAACTGTTTACGACAAGCGGCCGCGAACGTTTTCTGACCCCGCGTGCGACAGCACTTGCCCCCGCCGTCCGCGACGCTCTCCTGCACATCCATTGCTCGATTATCTCCTCGGATCCGTTTAACCCAGCTCAATCCGATCGCCGCTTCAGGATCATTATTTCCGATTTCGCCACGCTCGTGTTTTTAGAAAAAGTCGTGGAGCGTGTTGCACGCGAAGCCCCCGCCGTCAGCTTCGAATTGCTACCTCTCGACGACAACCCCGACGAGCTTCTCCAGCGCGGTGACGTGGACTTTCTAATTCTTCCGGATTTCTTCATGTCGAGCCCCCATCCAAGCGTGGCGCTGTTCGATGAGACACTCGTATGCGTAGGCTGTCCCACCAACAAGCAGTTGCCACGGCAGCTTACATTCGAGAGATACATGTCGATGAAGCACGTCTCGGTCAGGTTCGGGCGTATGCTGAAGCCGGCTTTTGAGGAATGGTTTTTGCTTGAGCATGGTATTAAAAGACGTGTCGAGGTCGTCGTGCATGGCTTCAGCATGATCCCGCCGATGGTGTCCGGCACGGCCCGTATCGCGACCATGCCCTTGCGGCTGGTCAGGCATTTCAAAAAAACGTTCCCCTTGCGGATCGTCGAACTTCCGCTGCCGCTTCCCGCGTTCACCGAAGCCGTCCAATGGCCGGCTCACCACAGCAGCGATCCGGCAAGCATCTGGATGCGGGAGATCATGATGCAGGAGGCATCTCGGATGGCTGCTCCGCTGTGAAACCAAGGGAGGCTCCAGGCGCTCCTGGATTTACTCAGCGTCAGGCCACCCACTCTCACGTCCTTGTCAGGAGTGAAGAGACGACGGACTCTGATCCGCGGGTCGGAGCGCCTCTTTCCTGAAGACCGTCGCGTCGCGAAAATTCGCCTCAAGCTTTTCCGACGGACCGAGCCCAGCAATCATAGAAGCCGCAGTGAGTTCCGGCCGGGCTACGGCGGAGGCTCCGATGATGAGGGACGTGAGTCGCTGCCAATTGCGTGAACCTCCGCGCTCGCGCTGCACAGGCTTTTTGGAAAAGGGCGGATTCGACATGCTTAGCCAGTTGCAAGCCATTCTCCCCGCACAACCCCACCCCACTTCGCAGTAAATAGAAAATTTTTCTCTTTCGAGCTGTTCATAAGGCACAGGTCACGCGATAGAGCAGCGGGTGATCGGTGCGTCAGGTGTTTTGTCCATGCGAGATTTCGGAAAAGTGATAAAATGGTTTGTTTTGATCAACGGCATCCACGCTATGGATAGCTAAAGACATGCGTTTCAAAGGGCTTGACCTAAATCTCCTCGTTGTGCTCGACGCGCTGCTGGGGGAGCGCAATCTCTCGGCGGCGGCCCGCCGCATCAACCTCAGTCAGCCGGCCATGAGTGCGGCCGTCGCCCGGCTGCGCGATTATTTCGGCGATGAACTGTTTACGACGAGCGGCCGCGAACGTTTTCTGACCCCGCGTGCGGCAGCACTTGCCCCCGCGGTTCGCGACGCTCTCCTGCAGATCCAGTGCTCGATTATTTCCTCGGATACGTTTCACCCAGCTCAATCCGACCGCCGTTTCAGGATCATTCTTTCCGATTTCGCCACGCTCGTGTTTTTTGAGAAAGTCGTTGAGCGTGTTGCGCGCGAAGCCCCCGCCGTCAGCTTCGAATTGCTGCCTATCGACGACGGCCCCGATGAGCTTCTCCAGCGCGGTGACGTCGATTTTCTAATTCTTCCGGATTTGTTCACGTCGAGCGCGCATTCAAGCGTGGCACTGTTTGAGGAGAGACTCGTATGCGTAGGCTGTCCCACCAACAAGCAGTTGCCACGGCAGCTTACGTTCGAGAGATACATGTCGATGAGGCACGTCTCGGTCAGGTTCGGGCGTCTGCTGAAGCCCTCCATCGAGGAATGGTTCTTGCTTGAACATGGCCTCAAGAGACGTGTCGAGGTCGCCGTGCAGGGCTTCAGCATGGTCCCGCCGATGGTGTCCGGCACGGCCCGTATCGCGACCATCCCCTCCCGGCTGGTCAGGCATTTCGAAAAATCGTTCCCCCTGCAGATCGTCGAACTTCCGCTGCCGCTTCCCGCATTCACCGAGACCCTCCAATGGCCGTCACTCCACAACAGCGATCCGGCAAGCATCTGGATGCGGGAGATCATGATGCAGGAGGCATCTCGGATGGCTCCTCCGCTGTGAAACCACGGGAGGCTCCAGGCGAACTTACATTTGGTACCCCTGCCACTCCTTAATCTGGCGTCAATAGCCGGCGCTGAATGAAGTCAATGCTGGCAGCAAGTGCGCCTGCAAGATCGTCCAGCGTGCGGACCACCTCGATCAGCTCGAACGAGAAGGGTCCCTCATAGCCGCCATCAAGCAGCGCCTGGATCTGGCTGCCATTGTCGGAACCTCCAAGGAAGCGATCCGGGTAAATCCAGAACGTCGGGTCATTCACACCTGAAATGTGCACCAGGCCGGTAAGCTCGGAGAACAAGAACGTCTCCCCGGCCAGGGTGTGGTGGAACGTGTCGTGCACGAGGCGGAACACTGACTGGCCGTCAACCGCGGCAATGGCCTCGGCCGCTTGCTTCTTTGATCGAAGCGAGCAGGTGCGAAAGCCCAGTGGCTCGATGAGACCTATCAGACCGCGCGACTGGAGGATCGGCTTGAGCGCGTTTAGAGCGACGCGCAGACTGTCATGGCGCTCGCCATTGCACGCCCACGAGCCGTCGTTGACCGGTTCCAGCACGACCGTCTTGGCCCCGCACGCCGCCGCATAGTCGGCGAGCTTGATCGCCGCCGACTGACGCGTGGGAGTCCAGTCGTTGAAGCGCTGCAAGGCGTTGACCGAGATTATGGTTACGCCAGCTTCGGTGGCGGCAGACCGGACGTCCGCAGCAGGAATGGCGCATGCAACAGGATTGCTGAAATGAAGGTCACGGATTTGAACATCGGTTAGGCCCTGGTCACGCGCAAGCGCGAAAAATGCACTGACGTCAAGTGGGCGCGCTGCCATGTGGTTGACCGCAAAGCGGGGAGATACCTGGCGCATGGCTTGGCTTTCCTTTCAGAAGTGCGGCCGCCAGTTTGCCTGTCTGGCTTATGCCGCGCCCCCCAGCGCAGGCCGATGCACAAGCCTGATTGAAGCAAGCCAGTCAATCGAGCGTTCCTTGCTTTTATGAAAGGAATTTGGGCTCCGTGATAGAATCACATCAATGTCAGATGTTTTCCGGGACATAGATGTCGAACGGCAGAAATGTCTGGCCCGGCATTTCCGCGGTGCCGGTCTTGATGCCTCGGTCTATGAGTAACATCAGCTCCTGGCAAAGCCGACGCAGTGGAGTGGCGACGGCCATGGTGACGATTTCATCTGCGAGCGCTGCCCGCGTCTCGGGCGTGATTTCATTCACGATCGCGACAAGATCCACACCTTTGCCCTCTTCGCGCAGCGCGGAGATAGCGCCCTCCATGCCCCCGCCGGCCATATAGAAGCCCACGAGCTCAGGTTCCCGCTGAATGAGATCCAGCATGGCTTCGTAAGTGATCTGCCGCTCTTCCAGGTTCACGAGCGTATCGAGCACTTCGAAGGTAGGTGCGTTCTCACGGAAATAGGAACGAAAGGCGACCTCCCGGAGCTCATGCCCCTGGAAACGGTGGCTGCCAACAAACACGGCCACCTTCCCAGGCCGTTTGGCGGCCTTGGAAAACATCCAAGCGGCCGTCCGCCCGACTTTGCGATTATTAAGACCGATGTAACCCTCGCGCACCCCGCAGGCGAAGTCAGAAAGCAGCGAGAAAACCGGGATGCCTTTCGCCTTGAGCTCCTCGACCGCTGCCGTGATCTTCGGGTGGTCCGGCGCCACCATGGCGATCGCGTCGCAGCGGTTCCCAAGGCTCTTAAGGAGCGGGATCAGATCCCCGGGCAAATGTGACGGAGCAAATTCGATGAGCGGAATGCCGTGGAAGGATTGGGACAAACTTACCGAGGCCTCGACCTCGCGCGCGAACTCTTGGTAGAAATGCTGGGCCGGTTTTCTCAAGATGAAGCCCAGCCGGTAGCGCGGCAGGTGCCGCTTCAAGCGGTGCGTGATGAGACCGGCAGCATGATAGCCGATCGCGTGGGCTGCTTCGTGGACGCGCCGCGCAGTCTCCTCGCGCACAGGAAGGCGGGCGTTCAGAACCCGATCGACCGTTGCAACACTGACCCCGGCTTCGCGGGCAAGATCGACAATTGTGGGACGTTTGGCCATTATCAAATCTGAATGGTTATGAGCGGTGTGGCTCTATGATCGAGCAGCCTAGGCGGTGATCCCAGACTGCAAGTGAAGGGCTCGGCATGCCCGTGGTCGACATCATTATCGATGGACAGCACTGCGAGCGCGTATCAGCATACGATTCGGTTTGCTTAGGCCACTTATAATATGCACTCACCGCTTTTAACGCTCCTGATGGCATTTAGCGCCAAGCGCTTTTTCAGGCCAGCGAGGCGATCGTTAGATCTAGTCACGGGCCCGGCCACTTAGCAGGCGCGATGGGCGCACGATCGATCGGCCGGTTTAATGTCTCCGCAAGCTGATGACCGGAGAAGGCGGCTTCCAACTGCGCTTTATCCAATTCGCCCTCCCAGCGGGCGATGACGAGCGCTGCCACCGCGTTGCCGACCAAGTTCGTCAGCGCTCGGCACTCCGACATGAAGCGGTCGACGCCAAGGATAAGAGCGAGGCCAGCGACGGGGACACTGGGTACTACGGCGAGCGTAGCGGCAAGCGTGATGAAGCCCGCACCTGTTACGCCTGCAGAACCCTTTGAGGAAAGCATCGCAACGAGCAGCAGGAGCACCTGATCGACGATCGACAGATCCGTGTTCGTCGCTTGTGCTATGAAGAGGGCGGCCAGCGTCATATAAATATTGGTGCCGTCCAAATTGAATGAATATCCTGCCGGGATGACGAGACCCACGACAGAACGTTTGGCGCCAGCCCGCTCAATCTTCTCCATGAGCGAGGGGAGCGCCGCCTCCGAAGAGGACGTTGCCAGAACAAGCAGCAGCTCTTCCTTGATGTAGCGAATGAGAGAAAAGATGGAGAAGCCGTTGTAACGGCAGACCGCGCCGAGCACCCCGAACACGAATAGGAACGCGGTGAGATAGAACGTCGCGACCAGCAGGGCGAGGTTGACCATCGAACCGATTCCATATTTGCCGATGGTGAAGGCCATCGCGCCGAAAGCCCCGATCGGTGCGGCCTTCATCAGAATGCCGACCAGCTTGAACACCGGCGCGATGAGCGCCTGGAGCAGAGAAAGCACAGGCTTCCCCGTGTCTCCGCCCTTTGCCAGAGCGATGCCGAACAGAACCGAGAAGAACAGGACCTGCAGGATGTCGCCCTCCGCGAAGGCACCGACGACCGTTGACGGGATGATGTTCATCAGGAAGCCGATCACCGACTGCTGGTGCGCCTTTGCGGCATAGGTGCTCACCGCCTGGGCATCGAGCGACGCCGGATCGATGTTGAGGCCGGCGCCGGGCTGAACGACATTAGCAACTATGAGGCCGACGATCAGTGCCAGCGTCGAGAAGGTTAGGAAATAGAACATCGCCTTCCCGGCGACCCGGCCCAACTTCTGAAGATCGTTCATGCCGGCGATGCCGGTCGCAATTGTCAGGAAGATGACAGGCGCGATGACCATCTTGACGAGCTTGATGAATGCATCTCCGAGCGGCTTCACGCTTTCGCCGATCTCCGGATAGAAATAGCCAAGTGCGACGCCAAGCGCGATTGCGGCAAGCACCTGCACGTAAAGCCGCGCAAAATGGGGTTTATGAGGGCCTGCGTTCGCGCTGCGGATCTCTGGAGCTAACACTGTCTCTCTCCCTGACCGGGTCGGGGCGGGCGCTTCCTCCCTTCCCAGGCTTCTCCCACGCGGCGCCCCGGTCCAACGCTGCTGCCATCTCGGCCGCAAGTGCCGTGCCAAATGAAAACCTTCGCCAGACGCCCCTCAGGCTTGCGGTTTTGCCAGCAGTTGGATGACCCCGCATTTTCCGTCTGGTTTGCGGCACCTGAGCGGAGCATTGCGTCGAAGATCGCCGAGCCACTTGTTTCCCGACGTGCTCTTCATAGCTCCCTGCGGCAGAAGACGGACGTTTCCGCCCTCATTGATTCCAGTCGCAGGCCATAAACCGAGTGGGGTGTCGCTCTCACTTGACCTCAAGTTGCAAACCTCACAGCATAAGTCAGGTTGGTTGGGTGTTTGTTCCGCCCCCTGCTACGGGCGTCAGATGATCGGCGCGATGGTGGGGCCCGCTCAGCCCGCAAGACGAAGAAACTCATGTCAGGAGGGCTCAGACACGCCTACCAAACATTCCCACGCCACCGCCGCCGATCTCAAATGGAGGCTCTCCCCGTACGGCTCATTTGATGGCACTCCAGCGGTTCTCCATACGGTCTACGTCAGGTCCGACAAGATCGGCATTACGCTGGCGTCAGCCAAGATGCACTTCGACAGTAGCGCCGCGCTTCAAAGCCGGGCGACGTTCCCAACCTGTGGCGCGACAATTCTGGGTTCTTCCGCATATTTGGTGCAGGTGCGTCGTTCCCTTGGTTCCCCCGCCTGTTTCTACGGTCGTTAGGCGGCTGCCAGCAGCCTGTTTCTCAGCAGCGGATAGGCGAGGCGAGCGGTGGAGATCAGAACCGGCGCCTCAGTGATCGCGGCCAGCTTCAGCCCTTTGGTGAACCGGCATGCCCCTCTAGCCACCGTGCCAGATGACCTTCAAGATCCGCCGAAACAGAAAAGAAGTCCCAAAGGATCGGGTTTCAGTGCCTTCTGGACCTGCAGAGCCGACGCGCGCAAGCCCTTGCGCCTCGGTGTGACCAGTGACAAGCACACCCGGCCGGAATTGAGACCGTCGGATCACCGGGGCGGTCCACCTGAGTCGAAATGGACTGGAGATGGAAGCGCGTCGTGCTCGAGGGGCGCATCGCTAAGGTGGCCTGGCGGGGGGCAGGACGCCCGAAAGGGGCCGCACGTATGCGGCACCTTCGGCGCCGTGCAAGAGCTCAGCATTGAAAAACCAGCACAAGGCGAACTCTGGCCGCAGAACATTAGCCGCAGCACCCACTCTCATCTTCTTCGGCTCTTTGCCCTCTTGAGGTTTTCTCGCCGAGACCGAGAAGGCGCCTGTTGAGACGGCTCGACAATGCTCGGGTGTCGCCGAAGACCATCTCCACATCCTCGCGTGAGACCACATCACTGCCATCTCGTGCCAGGCTCCGTTGAGCCAGACGACGGACCATCTCCTTGACCCCACTTAAACACCGCCTGTAAGAATATGTTATTATATCAGCACGTTAGGCGCGCGCCGGCGCGTGTTACCACTACATTTTGGGGATGATCTCAGGCGAGTTGTTCGTCGAGGTTGTGTGGCAGAGCGATGCCAGATGCCTTGAAGACGTTGCCCACTTGGCCCGTAACGTGGGTTCTGGTGGTGATGATGCGACCATCCTTTTCTATGGTGGCTTCCTGGAGGCGGTCGAGATCGCGTAGGAGCGGCTGCCATTCGGGCGTCAGGCCTTTGGCCCGGCAGAGGCGGCGCAGTTCCTTGCTGAGCACGAGCGCCAGGAACGAGCAAAACACATGCCCGCGGATGGCGGCATCGGATTGGTGGAAGATCGGCCGGGTATTGAAGGTTGCCTTGGCGGCGCGGAACAGGCTCTCGACCTCGAGCAAATCGCGATACCGCAGCACGGCCTGGAGCGGGGTCACCTTCGCGTTGGTCCGCACCACGGTGAGGCCGTCGTACCGGGCTTCCTCGGCAAGCTTGCCGACATCGATCTTGAAGTTCTTGCCGCTGGCCTTGAGGTAACGCCGGTAGGCCGAGTTGCCGACCAGTGCCTTGTCGCCCTTCTTGAGCTGTGCCTCGAGGCCGGCGATGATCGCCTGGCGGTCGGCCTTGTCCTTCTCGGCCTCGGCGTCATTGCGGCTGACAATGTAGCGGTCTTTACCGACCTTGACCTCTTTGACCCACAACTGAGTTTCACCGCGCTGGCGCTCGAGAACGAGCGGAACCATCGGTGCCGCGTCATTGAGCACGACGTTGTGGATCACGCTGCTCGAGCGTTCGCGGGCCCCCAGAATGTATTCCATGCCCAGCTTTTCGAGCGCGGCGATGGTATCGGCGCTGATCATGCCGCGATCGGCGACAACGCAGGCGCGTGTGACGCCGAAGCGCGTTCGCAGCCGATCGACCACCGGCAACAGGACGGTCACGTCAGCGGTGTTGCCGGGCACCATCTCGGTGCAGATCGGCCGGCCCTCGGCATCAACGACCAGCGCCAGGATCATTTGCGCCAGATCGGGGCGGAAGTCCTTGGAATGCCCGCGCTTGCCCAGCGTCTCGCCGCCCGCGCCATGGAAGGACAACGAGGTTGTGTCCATGAACACAAGGCTGAGGTCGGTGAACAGGTCCTGCCGGCGCGCGAAGAGCTTTTCCTCGATCACGTCTTTCACGCAGCGCGCCACCAGCGCGCCTTGCGCCTTTTCGCCGAGTTCCTCGCCCAGCCACGCCATGGCCCGGTAAAAGTGATGGAGCGCCAGACCCTCGGCGCCCTCGATACCATAATCGGCCATCCAGTTCGCGCAGTCGCGGTCCGAGCCGGACACGAACAGCCGATGCAACGTGCCAATGAACACCGCCCGTTCCACCGCAAAGCCGAACTGGCGCCCCTCCAGCACCTCTTCCAGCACATCGCCGATCCCGAGCCGCTGCCACAGCCGCCCGAACAACAGCGGACCGCCAATGCGGCGAGAGGCAATCCGCCCCGCGTCAATGTCGGACAGGATGAGGCTGCGTTCGCCATGGCGCGCAATCGAGGCCGCCAATCTGTCAAGTTCGCCGCTGGCAACCAGCGCATCCTTGCGGCCCAGCGCCTTTATCGTGCGCTGGCGAACGGTTTTGCCGTCGCGGACACTTTCCACGAGGTAGAGATAGCGGTGGCCGCGCGCGACTCTCTCAACGACAAACATGCCAGCGTTGTTAGCGAATAAATGCCGTCAAATCCATACAGAACCACGATAACAGCACAAATGTTGTTACCACACATTTTCGCGCCGGAAATTCAAGGCAAGTGAATTCAATAGCTTAACTGACAGCGTTCGCCATCCGTTCACCTCCAACTGTTCAAGTCGGGCTTGACATAGGCCGCGCTGCTTTTCTCCGAGCGCGCAACGGCATCCGCCACCGCTCCGTTTTCGAAGACGAGCGCACGACCATACAGCGCGATCAGCCGCTCGCGGCAGCCGGCGTCGGGAAGCGGAATCTCAATAGCTTCGTCCACGCGGCCCGGGCGCGAGGCGAGCGCGTCCTCAATATCCTCCGGCCGGTTCGTCGTCAGGATAAAGAGGATATCTGCATTGGGTTCAAGACCATCCATCTCGTTCAACAGACGGTTGAGGAGGCGTTCGGCTTTTTGGCCATAACTATTTTCTCGCGACCGGCCTACCAGGTCGACGTCTTCAAGCACGACGGTGCTCGGCTGAAGGGCGCGGGCCAACGCCATGTAGAAGCTGATCCCCGTTGTCTGCTCAGCCGTAACCAGAATGGTAGTGCGTCCGGGCAGGTTGGCAGAAACGTAACGGATGACGTGTGTCTTGCCTGTACCAGGGGGACCATAAAGCAGAATACCCTTTTGCGCGTGTTGGCCGAGGCGCTTCAACCCCTCTCGGTGTCGATCAAAGTCGAAGATGTTGGCATCAAGACGCGCCATAGTTGCCCCGGAGAGCACCACGTCCTTCCGGGGTACGGCAGGAAGGCGATGAACCCGCATCGTTCCCGGCACCCCGGAGTTTCGTGCATCGAATTCGAAAGAGAGAACCTTGTTGCGGTAGTATCGCGAGCTTTCGCCTGCCGCCTGGATTTTGCTCAGAAATCCGCGCGAGAAGGCGCATGCCTGCTCGCCAGGAAGATAAGCGATTTCCACTTGAACCGTTCGGCCGCCCCAGCGGTCAAAAAACTGCGATAGGAGGATCGCAACAGGTTCTTCGCCGACATGGAATAACCACAGGCCGTTGTGCAGCGACATATAGGGCACATCTTCGCCAACATCGATGTCCTGATATTGCAAGGGTGTCAGCGCAACGACGCTTCCCCCTCGCGAATAACCATGTCCGACAGCTTCATGGCATCGAACTCGTGCCGCTGGTGGACACCGACGAGCTTGGGAGATCGAGTTGCAATCTGCTCTTCAATCACAGTTTGAATATCCGGCAGCATATATGCAGCAAACTTTCGGCGCGAGCTAGCGAGACCCTTCAAATCATCGGTTTTGAAATGCCGATTTAGTGCCTGCCAAGCATAGCGATCGATATCGGTCACAGCAGAATCCTTTTTTGCGGTTGAGTGAAGAACGATGCGACTGCATCATTTGTCGTTACGGCGCCGATCTCCCCCGAATTGCTCCCACCGGCAAGATTATGGAAGCAATTTGCGTGCCCGGTTGGCGCTCCGTTGGCGTTCCACCGCTTCCCGCTAGCCAGCGGCGCTTCTTGGCGACCTTTCGGTCGGCCTTGCGACATTCTAGTCCAGTTCCGGACACAAGAAGGTCTCGATACGCACGCTCGGCGAGACCAAATTGGAACCCCAAGCATGTAAACCTCGCACCCCAGCCCAATTCGATGCTCATCGAAGGCGCTTGCTGAAGAGCGGCTGGCCATTGGGGTGCTGCCACGGGCGTGCGTTCGCGCTAGTCGCGGCTCTGCATACACAAAAACACGCTAGGGTAGACACTGTGCAATCGCTGCAATGCCCCCCGGTGTGCGGTATTGCATGGGCTTGCGCTATCTGGTCCGTCTTTTGCCAGCCGGTGCGGAAGCGTGAAATTCCGCGCTACACAGGACTTTTGTTTCAATGCGATGACCTGGCGGCCATAGCGCGCACCCTACCTTGGCGAACACTTCGTCGAAGCCAAAGCGTTTGTGCAGAAGCATTTCATTGGAAATGGCATGCCGCTTGCTCCTCGTGCTTAGAGCCCATCAAACCAGGAAGAAAGCGACTACCGGACCATGGTTGACACGCGAAGCCCTAAACGATCGACAAAGGCGACGGTGGTCGTCCTCGCTGAAGAGCGGGACATCGTCCGGTTCGGAGATCCGTCCTCGGAGGTCGCTTTGCAGATGGGGTCCGATACCGACACGCCAGATGATGCTCGCGCATTTGCCGTGTACCGGTCCGCATCAGCATGTCAGTGGCCAAGCGGCTCCTCAAAGTTTCGCCAGAGCCCACGTCGGCCGGAAACAGGCAAGTCCACCCAATACGCTGAACCAGTTCAGCCACGCCGGTCTGTGGCGTGGAGACTCACATTTGCGACTCATACGCTTATCCCGCTACTGGCCATTTCCGGCTGCCAAGAGTTTCACCCCGGGCATGAGCAGTGGGTGATCCATGCCGGTTCCGGCGCCGCAGTCGCGGTAGGACGGATCGAGCCGCTCGAAAGTCCCCTCATCCCTCACATCGATACCGTTCGGGTGAGGAACATCTGGAGCCGGACCGTTCCCATGGATCGGGAGCCGCGTGGCATCATCTCGCGCCTGGTACGGGGCCCCAGCGCGGTACTCCCGCCAGCTCAGTCCAGTGCGCCAGTTTTTCTAGAGGAGCAAGCTGAATGACCGTTCAAAAAAAGGTCCCCTTCGTCACGTTTCTCACGCTTGTTCGCGACACCACGCAGGATCACCGTCGCGCAAAATCGCCGGTAGCTTTCAGGCTGCTGTCAGCTAGGGCTGGCAAAAAAGGTGTTATCGGAACAACCAATCAGGAGACCTTATAAAATGAGAACTTCGGCCCAACTCGGCCAAGTTGGCACGAGTCTTGAAGCCCTTCGGTGCGAGGCGGCGAGAGCTGCCGACCGGCATTCATGTCGCGGGCAGCCGCGATGAATCGAACAGAAGAAGGAAAGCTACATGTCGGGCCTGCACAGCTTCGAGTCGGAGCAGACAAACGAGCATGGCGGACCAGGTTCTCATCGTCGACGACGACAGGGTCGCCTGTCCGCCCTGCTGAAGATGAAGCAATACTACACAGAGAAGTAACATGACAAACAGACTTCGCGTATTGGCAATGGCGGCTGTCATTGCCTCTTCCCTTCCATCCTTTGCGCTGTCAGAGAAATACGAATGTTGGATCGATGTCGAAAATGACAGTGACGTTGCTGTAGAAGAGCTCCACATAAAGCCCATCCGCGCCGAGCGCTGGGGTCCGGATCTTCTGGGTTCGTCCTACTTGGATCCAGGCTCCGAGATCAGGGTGGAGCGGCCGGGCGGCTTGTGCCGCTTCGATGTGCTGATTGAGTACGAAGATGGCCGCAAAAAGGCCATCTGGCATATCAATCTTTGCGAGGAGGACACTCTTAGAGTTTGACCCGCAACGCAAATGGAAAGGGCAGCCTCGAGGCTGACCTCAGACCGCTGACAAACCCCGTCGAATTTCGGCGGGGTTTGTTTTACGTTATTGAAGTGCTTTGGGAAGGTTGCGTCAGGAGATTTTGACAGGTTAAATGCCTTTTTGGCTTGGCACGCTACATGCGCGCTGTTCAGCAAAAGGCGCGGACTGAGTGGTCCCACCGCCACGCGAGCCGCTGACTTACGCCACCTCCCAAGGCGTACCCGGCCCGGCAGCGAGCTCAGTTTCCTGCCGGCATACGTGTTCAGACTTACTCGCGTTCAGAACGGCAGCTCATTCTAAGCTGTGGAACTTTAATGGGAGAAGCGAAATAGGGGGTCCAGAGGAGCACTTTACCAAGCATTCACGCCTTCTTCATTGAGCCGCGCGGCGATCTTCTTCGCCGCGATATCGAGGGGTCGGCGGAACGTCGAGGCGCTCGCGCAGGGACTGGCCTACCGCGGTAATCCCAAAAGGCTGGTGACGATGCCGATGTAGAAGCCAACTATTGTTCTGAGCATGCTGTCAGCAAATGTGATCTTACCCGCGTCCTTTGTGAACCAGAAAACCGCCAAAGTGCGAAGAAAAAGACGGTTATCGAAATGAGTACTCCTGCCATTATGTAAGGACGAAAAACATCGATGTTTATATCTGGTCCCTTAGGTGCAGCAAGCGCCACCTACACTCGCATGAAGTTGCTGTCTACGTGTAAGTTCGACACGTATCTCAACAGTATCCTGTCAGATTCTCCTCTCGAACGACAAGAGATCTCAGCTCGACTTTGTACGTTTTTGGTCAGGTCCAGGTCCAGAATAGGCTGTTGGTTGCGATGTGGCTGAGCGCCTTATCGAGGGGCAGAACACAGCCGCCCATATCGTCGATGTCTTCCCATTTTCGTCGGTGTGACCAGTAGGCGATCCTGACCTCATCGCTTCTGCCGGTCGGCTTGAGACGGGCGATCGGCACCTCGGTTGCCAGCAGGTAGAGGTGGTAGGCACCTTTGTCCTTGTACCAGCCAACGCCACCGCCATTGGCCTCGTCGAACGCCTCGATGCGCAGGGCAATGTCGTCTTTTTCCATTGTGCGGTCATAGCGGCCGCGGTCTCGGGCAGGCCTGATTCACTTCGCCGCACGGTCATTGCCTTGCAACTTGTGCTGGCCGGGATTCGAAGCATGGGATGCTGCACCATCTCAGCGTCGCTGTCGGCGATGCCGTTCCCCAGATCCTGCGCCAGTGGCTCCAAGCGTTGCGCACCTGCTTCACAGCGCCCAGTTGGGAACATGTCCTTGTTCTGGTCATGGGAGCTTTGCTGGCGCCGGGCAAGCGGACCGTCAGCTCTTGCCTGCGCATGACCGGCCGGGCCGAGGCCGCCAACTTTGCAAGCTACCACCAGATCCTCAACCGAGCCTGCTGGAGCCCGCGTGCCGTTGCCAGGCGATTGCTGGGCCTCGTGCCGGTGCGCTCCAGCCATGGCCATTTCGTCAAAGCCAGTGCCCTGCGCTGGTTGAGCTTCATGGTGCTGACCCCGGTGCCATGGACGAGCCTGGTAAAGGCCTTGCCGGTCTTGACCCTGCTTGCCCCATCCAAGCGATCCGACCATCAACGTGGGCGGCGCCATAAGCTGCTGACCGACTGGGCGCGGCAGGGCGCGCTGCAACTCTGTCGCTGGCTGCCAGGGCGCCGCATCATCTTCGTAGGCGACAGCAGCTTTGCCGTCCATGAACTGGCCCATGCCATCACTGCCAGGGCAACGCTCATCAGCCGGCTGCGACTGGATGCCAACCTGTTTGCGCCACCGCCAAAGCGGACCACGCGCACCCTCGGCCGGCCAACGCAAAAAGGTCCAGCGCTACCAAAGCTCAAGACACTCCTGTCCAACCCCGCCACGACTTGGGCCAGGATCATCGTGTCCGCCTGGTATGGCCATGTCGACGGCAAGACGCTCGAGATCACGTCTGTTACCGCCTTGTGGTACAGGCCCGGTACCCCGGTAATGCCGATCCGCTGGGTGCTGGTCCGGGATCCCGATGGCAAACGCCTCCCTCAAGCCTTCTTCAGCACGGACATCCCCCTCGATCCCGCCGACGTCATCGCCCTGTTCGTCCGCCGCTGGCAGAGGTCACGTTCGCCGAGACCCGTGTCCACCTTGGCGTTGCGACCCAGCGGCAATGGTCCGACAAGGCCATTGCACGAACCACCCCGGCATTGCTCGGGCTCTACAGCCTCGTATCGCTATGGGCCTGCGATCTGCTCACCAGCACCACCACCCCATACGCAGCAGCGTGGTACCGAAAAACCAGCCTGACGTTCAGCGACGCCATCGGCGCCGTCCGCCTCGCAATCTGGATCGGCGACATTAATCGACACTCCCCGCCAAACCGGGAACGACAAAATATCCCGCCAGAGCGCATCCTGCGGACAGCGCAAGCCCTGTGCTTCGCCACCTAAACGTACAAATGTCGGGCGAAATAAGAAATTGCCCCCCTATTGCCTCAGCGAGGAATGCTACCGAGCGCGATGGGGGCCGACATGGCCGCTATCTCCCTCCGTCGCGGCGGAGGGAGATAGCGGCCAACTCTTCATCCAACCGCCATCGAGGATGACCAGCCCAGCCATTTCCATGCGCCATGCCTTCATAAGCCGTTGCACCATTCTCAGGTTCTTTTCCTTGAAGCGCGACGGGTCGATCTTTGTCAGGCGTTGCAACACACTTGCTGCCGAGAGCGCCGGCTCTTCCTCGAGCCATGCCTTGATCTGCGCCTCGAATGGCTCGTACATGCTGGGTCTCTTCGGATAGGGTTTGGTCCGCCGATACGGTCGCCGATGCGCTGGTCGTGTCTCGCCACTCTTCCATGCTGTCTTCAGATTCGCGGTGAAGCGCTGGAGATCGATAACGGCCGGCTCCTCAATCTTCGCATTCAGGCCACGACGACACGACGCCACCGGCAGCCGCAGATAGCAACTACCCTTCCGATTCAGCTTAGCTGGAAAAAGCAGTTTGTGTTGTGTAACAAACTGCGCCAATAGAGCGAAAAACTCGGTTTTAATAGACTTGATACAAAATCGAGGACGCTTGGTCCGCCAAGCTATTTCTGGGCTTCCACCGGCAAAACTAGAGGACCTTGAGCGCTGAGCATCTAATGGCTAACAACACCTATTTTTTCAGCGTGCCGTGATCCTCCAAGGCCCACCAGTCGTAGGCTTCGTTCACGAAAGATGGGCCAAGACGACCGGTCACAGTTTCTGCCGCCACGATGTGACGGGCAACTTCCTCAGCCCTGTTCGGACTTCGAGGCGGCCGCCGCAAGCATCGCTTCGCCTATGCGCCGGTCGCCTTGGGCGTTCAGCATTTCGCCGGCATTGCGGATGTCGCGCGGTTCTTTGTTCTGGCTGAGCTTGGCTTTGCCCACTAGACGGGTGATTTCGATCTCCAGCCCGACGATCGCCTTGACCATTGTGTCGATAAAGTCCCTGGGCGCGTCACCCATCTTCCAAGGGACAGGCTGGGCCGCCTCGTGCCTGCGGGTCAGTCTGGCGACATTGTGACGGACATAGCTCTCGTCGTCACGGACCGTGATCCGTCCGTATGCATGTGCAACGAGGTAGTTCCAGGTCGGCACCTGCCGGTGGAACTCCTGCTTGCTCGGATACCACTGCGGCGAGATATAGGCGTCGGCCGCGCGGAACACGACGAGTACCTCATCGCCACTCGCCACGTCCTGCCAGACCGGGTTGTTACGGGCGACGTGGCAATGAAGGGTGCCGTTTTCACCTTGCGACCTATTGAGGTCGAAGGGAATGTGATTGGCATCGAGCCCGCTCCTGCCATGGGTGATCAATACGCCGAGGGCGCTCGTCTCGATCAGATCGTGGAGAGCGTCTCGGCTGGGTTCGTCGAAATGTGGGGGTACATACATGAAGGTTCCTTCACTGTCGGTCGGTTTCACGGTTCATCGACCAATGCCCGCCGGCAGGCGTTCCAGCGCCTCGACGATCTGACGCTTCGCTACAGCAGAGAGCGGCAGGATCGGGCGGGGAGGCTCAGTGCGGCAAATGTCGAGCAATTCAGCGAGCACATAGACGACGCGGAGGCTGGAGAACCGCTTGAAGAGATCCCAGATTGGCGTCAATGCGGCGTCGAGGCGACGTGCTTCGGCCGCATCGCCCGCCTGCGACGCCCTGACAATCTTCACGCAGACCTCGGGCAGGATGCCGGCCAGCACGCTGTACCAGGTGTCGGCTCCGGCGATCATGGCCTCAGTGGCATTCCAATCGCCGCTGTAGCCGATCGAAAAGCCTTCCGGCACGATCCTCCTCTGCCCGGCCAGATGGCTCTCGATCGCATCGCTCTTGTCGGTTGGATTCTTGATGGCGACGATCCCCGGCACCTTGGCCAAGCGGCCGACAAGTGCTGGAGTGAAATGGAAATGCGTCGTTCCGGGATTGTCGTAGATGACAATCGGAAGGCCACCTTCGCGCGCCACGGTCGAGAAATGCTCGAACACCTCGTCATCGGTGAGGGGTGTGTACGAGACAGCCGCAAGCAGCCCCGCGGCAGCGCCGAGGGCCTTGGCGTCCTGCGCAAGCCTTACCGCCTCGTCGGTGCGCAGCGCGCCCACGCCCACCACGACCGGCGTCTGCCCGCCGGCTTCGTCCAAAGCTTCGGCGAGGGCCCGTCGCCGCTCCTCGCGCGTGAGGTAAATATAGGTGCCGGTGCTGCCAAGAAGGCCGATGGAATCGACCTTTGCGGCGCAAAGCCGTGTAACCAGCTTGCGCAGGGCCTTGGTATCGACGCGGCCGTCACGGTCACTCGGCGTGATGGGGAATGCGGAAAGCCCGCTCAGGAATGCCATAGCGTTGCTCCAGATTTCTGCATGAGCGCCGGTGTTGGAAGCGAGATGGGAACCGGCTTATCAGAGCAGGTCCAGCGCCTGCCTCAGATCGGCGATCAAGTCGCCGGCGTCTTCCAGACCGACCGAGAGTCGCATGAGGTCCTCGCCGACGCCATCGGCAAGATGAGCGTCCTTGCGGATGCTTTTACGGGCACGTGTCAGACTGGCCGGATGGTAGATGAGGCTGTCAGCATCACCGAGGCTGACCGCTCGGGTGACCAGGTTGAGCCGGTCCATCATGCGGCGCGCGCCCTCGAACCCGGCGTGGAGGCCGAAAGCCAACATGCCTGATCCCTCGGACATCTGCTTTCGGGCAATCGCCTGATCGGGATGCGTACCGAGGAACGGGTAGCTCACCCATGCCACCGCGGGATGCGCCTCGAGCGCTTGCGCGGTCGAAAGAGCCGTTGCGCTGTGTCGCTCCATGCGGAGCGCGAGCGTCTTGAGCCCGCGCAGGATCAGGAACGCCGAGAGCGGTGACAGCGCTGCGCCAGTGATGTAGCGCAGGCCGGTTTCGTGCAGCGTATTTAGTGTCTGTGCGTCACCAAGGATTGCGCCGCCGAGGGCATCGCCATGGCCATTGATGTATTTGGTCAGCGAGTGCAGCACGATATCGGCCCCGTGTTCCAGCGGCCGCTGGAGCGCGGGCGAGGCAAAGGTGCTGTCCACGGCCACCTTTACCCCGCGCGCGTGTGCGCGTTCGGCGATTGCCGCGATGTCGAGGATGCGGCTCAGCGGGTTGACCGGGGTCTCGAAGAAAACAAGCCGGGTCCGGTCAGTGATCGCGCCATCGAGATTGCTTGGCTCGGACAGATCGACCGCGACGACCTTGATCCCGAAACGCGGGACCGCCTGTTCGACCATGGCGAGAGTGTTCGCGTAAAGGGTCTTGTGCACGATGAGTTCGTCGCCCTGGGACAGCAGCGAAAGGATCAGCGTGCCGAAGGCAGCCATCCCGGATGCCACGACCAGCCCGGCTTCAGCTCCCTCGAGATTGGCAAGCCGTTTTTCAAGGATCTCAGTTGTTGGATTGTATTCGCGTGCATAAAGCCTGCCGCCGAGCGCGGCTGCAGCCTCATTGGCCGCCACGCTCTCGAAACCGTATGTGGAGGTCAGAAAGACCGGAGGCTGGACTGCGTTCGAAAATCCGCCAGGATCGTAGCCAAAATGGATTGCACGGGTGGCGAAGCCGAGATCGGCGTCGCTCTGCGACCGCTCCGGAGCATACATTGTAGTTTGATCGGTCGTGCGGGTCATCGGTCTGTGGTGTCCTCTTGGATTTTCGGCAGAATGCGCTCAAACTGGTTTATATGAAATGTCCAGTTGGCGATGATTGAAATGGTCCAGTCTCAAGATCCCGGCTCTTCGGGCCGTGAGCACGCGATGGGTGCCCGCCAGATTTACATGGCGCTGCGAGACCAGATTCTTGGCGGTGTTTATGAAACCGGCAGTCACTTGCCGTC